>JAOBWK010000077.1 GCA_025463305.1 Ilumatobacteraceae bacterium | reverse complement strand
ATCCGCACCGCCCGCTCACGCAGCTCGACCGGATACTTCTGCGGGCTCCGCCGCGCACCACTGGTTGCCATGAATCCATCCTCGTTTCCAAGGTAAGGAGACTCCGCGGATCCCAGGCCGATTCAGTTGTCTCGTACGTCAATACGTCGGACCCCGGCCACAGATCGCCGTTGCACCAGACGACCCCCGTGATTGTCGCGCTGTGTGCACGACGGTCAATCTGGCGTGCGACGAGTTCCAGCGTGACCGTAACTCCGTAGTCGTGTGCAACGAGCACAGCGGAGGTGACCGACAAGGCGTTGAGGACGCCTTCGACGGCGTCTGCTGCGCGATCGACTGAATACGTGTGGTCGCGCCGCTTCTCGGACGCGCCGAAACCAGGCAAGTCCAGAGTAACCACGCGAGCCTCACCTTTGAGACGATCGACGAGATGCACAGCGTCCATCGATGACGTCGGGTATCCATGAACGTAAACAACGGCGCTGTCGGGGCTCGCGACGCGTGCACGGATGTCATGTACTGCGATTCGCCATCCGTCGATGAAGTGAACGTGCGACCCCGCCCGCCAGGTGTTGAACGTCATCTCTCGGGCCATTCAACGGAACCTAACCGCTCAGATCGGATCCAATCACGGGTGAAATGAATCCTCAACATTCGGCGAGCCCGACGTCACTCCGGCGCGCGGGCAATCTCCTCGTCGGGGGCAACGGGTGCCTCGCTGAGGGTGTGCACTATGACCAAGTTGGATCTGATTGAGACATAGCTACATCCCAGACTCCGGTTGCCCGAAGCACGCTCCCGGGTTGAGTGCGGTGGATATCGGATCCAAAGTTGCCCCTCTAGAATCCAATGTGCAAGGCTCGGAGACGCGCCGGACCGCACACTTGGGCGCCGGTGGTGAACCGTCATCGTGTGATGGTTAGAGAACGCGATTCAGTGGAGAGTGGCTCACAGTGACGGACGATGTCGACCGAAGTTGCCGTGCGGATCGCGCCTGGGTGGAAGAGGCAGTCCGCCGAATCGAGTCGGAGGCCAATCGATCTGCTGATACGCACCTGATCTCGTTTCCGTTGCCTGAGGCTTGGAACGTCGAGCTATTCCTCAAGGACGAATCGACGCATCCGACGGGATCGCTCAAGCACCGGCTTGCTCGCTCTCTGTTCTTGTACGCGCTGTGTAATGGCTGGATTCATGAGGGAACCACAGTCATTGAGGCCTCGTCGGGTTCGACTGCCATCAGTGAGGCGTACTTCGCTCGTTTGCTCGGCCTGCCGTTTGTCGCGGTCGTCCCGAGGACCTTGACCCTGGAGAAGGTCGCCTTGATTGAGCGTGAGGGCGCCCGATTGCACTTTGTCGATGACCCGTCCACCGTGTACGCCGAAGCAGCCCGGCTGGCTCACGAGTCCGACGGTCACTACATGGACCAGTTCACCTACGCAGAAAGGGCAACGGACTGGCGTGGAAACAACAACATTGCGGAGTCCATATTCGACCAACTGTCGTTTGAGCGCTATCCGATCCCTACCTGGATCGTGGTGGGCGCCGGAACCGGCGGGACGAGCGCAACAATCGGCAGGTTTCTCAGATATCGGCGCCACGCCTCGTGTCTCGCAGTCGTCGATCCAGAAGGTTCTGCATTCTTTCCAGGGTGGATCGAACGCGATTCGACCATCTGCACGGATCGCAGCTCTCGAATCGAAGGAATTGGCCGGCAACGAGTCGAACCGAGTTTCATCGGTGATGTCGTCGACCGGATGATCGCGGTGTCCGACAGCGCGTCGATCGCTGCGGCACGGGTGCTCGAATCGTTGCTCGGTCGTCGCGTGGGAGCCTCAACGGGAGCCAACATGTGGGGCGCGCTTCGTCTTGCGTGCGAGATGCGTTGGGCGGATCAACCGGGTTCGATCGTCACGCTGTTGTGCGACTCCGGTGAGAGGTACGCGAACACTTACTTCTCGGACGAGTGGCTCGCATGTCAGCAAATTGATCTGGAGGCTGCGACTCGCACCTTTTGCGATGCCTTGACGTCTGGCCGTTGGCTCGAGTGATGGTGCCCTCCTTCGATCAGGCATTCGGACGTCCGTCGCGTACGCGTGGTTGGGCCGCACGTCGATTTCCGTTGCCGCTGTCATCGGTGCTCGGCCCGTTGTTGCGCACATATTGCCCCGAGCCGATTGACCTCGGAGTCAACCCCATCAACACGTTGGAGAGAGAACATGATTGAAGCAGTCATCGTCGATGCCGTTCGCACGCCCGTCGGTAGGCGCAACGGCAAGCTCAAGGACTGGCACCCCGCCGCGCTCGCGGCTCACGTGCTGAACGCGCTCGTCGAGCGCAACGACCTCGACCCTGCGCTGGTCGATGACGTGATCATGGGCTGCGTGTCCCAGGTCGGCCAGCAGGCGCTCAACGTCGGCCGCAACGCGGTGCTCACCGCTGGATGGCCCGAGTCGGTGCCGTCCACTACGGTGGATCGCCAGTGTGGGTCGAGTCAACAGGCGATGCACTTCGCCGCGCAGGGCGTCATCGCCGGCGCGTACGACCTCGTCGTCGCCGCCGGTGTGGAGAGCATGAGCAATGCTCCGATGGGCTCGCCGTACGAGAACCTTGATCTTGGGTCGCCGGTCACGCGACAGATGGTCGATCGCTACGCCGAGACCGGTCTGCCCCCGCAGGGCATCGGTGCCGACATGATCGCCGTCGAGTACGGCATCACCCGCGAAGACCTCGACGCGTTCGGCGCGCAGAGCCAGCAGCGTGCCGAGCAGGCCACCAACGAGGGCCGCTTCGAGCGCGAGCTGATCCCGGTGCCGTACGACCTCGATGGCACCAAGGAAGTCCTCACCGCTGATGAGGGCATCCGCCCCGGGACCACCGCCGAGGGTCTGGCCAAGCTCAAGCCGGCCTTCAAGGAAGACGGTCTGATCACCGCCGGCAACTCCTCGCAGATCTCCGACGGCGCCTCGGCCGTGCTGATCATGAGCGCCGAGAAGGCCAAGGAGCTCGGCCTCAAGGCACGCGCCCGCTTCCACGCCTTCGCCGTCGTCGGCACCGACCCGGTGACGATGCTCAAGGGGCCGATCCCGGCCACCAAGAAGATCCTCGAGAAGACCGGGATGAGCATCGACGACATCGACCTGTTCGAGGTCAACGAGGCATTCGCCTCGGTCGTGCTCGCGTGGGCGAAGGAGACCGGCGCGGACATGAGCAAGGTCAACGTCAACGGCGGCGCGATCGCATTGGGCCACCCGACGGGCTGTTCGGGCACGAGGTTAATGGCGACGTTGCTGAATGAGCTTGAGCGCACCGGCGGCCGGTTCGGCATGCAGGTGATGTGCGAGGGCGGCGGCCTCGCCAATGCAACGATCATCGAACGCCTGAATTAGTCGTAGGAATTCGGATCGTGTTTCCTAAGTCCCGTCGGCTTCGTCCGAGGTTCATCACTCCCGTCGCTGGCATGCGCAGATGCGCACTCAGGAGAGCCCCCCTGGGCGTGCCTGCGTTCAGGGCGAGACCCTCGAGATGCGACCTGAGGACTGCCGAACGTGACCCGTTTCGAGGAATGAAGTGACTGACATCTCATCGCTCGCCCACGCTGGAGCAGCATTGGCAGCGGCAGGCGCCGGATTGGTCAATGCCATCGCCGGTGGCGGAACGCTCATTTCGTTCCCCGTTCTTACCGCAATCGGCGTGCCTTCCGTTCGCGCCAACTCGACGAACACGGTCTCGTTGCTGCCCGGCTACCTCGGCGGCGTCTCCGCTCAACACGACGACCTGAAGGGGCTCAGCGCCTCTGTACGCCCCCAGTTGGTCGCAGCGGCCCTCGGTGGACTGCTCGGTTCGGTGCTGTTGATCATCACGAGCGAATCCGTGTTCCGCACGCTCGTCCCTTTCCTCATCCTTGCATCGGCGATCCTGCTCGCGACTCAGGACCGTCTGCGTGGATGGATCTTCAAACCGGGCGTGCAACACGAATCCCATGTCTTCGCCCAAGTGGCATGCGTCGGAGTGGCCGCCGTCTATGGCGGGTACTTCGGAGCAGGGCTGGGAATCATGCTGATTGCCGTCTTGGGTCTGTTCTCCGACCTGCCGTTGAATCGCCTGAATGCGATCAAGTTGCTGCTCGCATTCATCGTCAACTTGTTCGCTGCCGCCTTCCTCTCGTTCTCTGGAAAAGTCGAGTGGAGCCTTGTGCTCGTCATGGCCCCTGCTGCGCTGATCGGTGGCAACTTGGGCGGCCGGTTGGCCAAGGTTCTGCCCCCAAAGAAGCTGCGTGTCTTCGTCGTCCTGTTCGGCGTGGTCGTCGCGATCATCTACTTCTTCAAATAGTGCCTGCGTTTCCGACTTCGACCGCAGCTCCAACGAGCGGCGGATCGAGGCTTTAGGCGGGGCGGATTGCATCGGCGGGTGCCAGGCGGGCGGCGCGGGCAGCGGGTGAGATGACGGCGATGGCGCCGATGACGAGCGCGACGGAGAAGCCTCCGATGACCGCACTAGCAGGCACCGCGAACTCGCTGTTGCGTGCTGTGGTGTATACCGCGGTCACAGCCACACCGAGTCCGACGCCGAGCAGTCCTCCGAGCGAGCCCAGCAGGATGGCTTCGAACAGGAACTGGGCTGCCTCGCCGGACATCATGTGGGACCTTGATGAAGGCGGTCGTAGGCTGTGGAACCCGAAGCACAAGCCATGCGGGCGGCAAGGTCTGGGCGATGTATACCAAGTACGGCAGGACGACGTCGATGAAGGTGAAGTAGCTGTGTTTCGTCGAGCGACGCTCGGGCGTCGCGGCTATCGGCGTTATCGCGTGTGGAGCGGATGGAGGTCAGCGGATCTCCTGGATGACTCTCGCGACCGCCCGTGATGTCGCCGCCGACCTACTACACGATGAATTGGGGGCAGGTTGATCTGCAGTATCCACAGGAAATCCACGGCATAACACGACTTGTTGTCCACAGGCGCTACGTGAGATCCTCATGGCGCCAACAGTGCGCTATCTGTTGGTCACCAAGACTTCACCTCATCCAATGCGAACTCTCATAGCCTCCACGATCAATCCTCCTACCGCTTCTATCGCGCAGCCCGCGCCGTCGGAGCGGCTCCGGTCGGAGGTCTGGGAGCTACTCGCTGAGCATGTCCGCGACTGGGGACCGGACTTCGTTGTTCTCGTTGCTCGGCGCATGCCTCGCCTAGCTCAGGTGCTGAGTCTGGACTTCGGGGCGGCGCTCCTCACGGACCTGGCCATCCCGTTCTCCAGCGAACTCTTGCGCGGCGCGCGCGTGGCCATCGTCGACGATGTCGTGACTGTTGGAACGACGATGGATGCCGTCCGCCGGTCCGTCCTGAAGGCGGGCGCGTCAGAGGCCGAGATGTTTGCCATCGGGGTCCGGAGCCACGACGTGCTTCGCATTCCCGCCGACCAACTGCACCTGATCGATCAGGATCCGCTCGGTGACGATCGTGCCGTTCAGATCGCAGGGGCTGTACCGCTGCTGCTCCAGGAGCTTGATCGTCCCTACGACCTTGACTTCCCAATCATCGAGTGCGCAGCCCTGCCGCCCTTCTCGAATCTCGGTGATGTCGTGCGCGGGCTTTCCGACTGCTTCGGCGCAGCGGAGACGCGAGACGTTACTTCTTGGGCTGGTCGTCGATGTGGGGTCTTCCGCGTGAGCGTCGAGATCCCGGGTGTGGCAGAGGGTTGGCTCACCAAGCTGCGCATCTACGGAGCGCCCGACGCGGCCCGCTTCTGGGTCGTGCCGATGGCCGTCCCGCCGGCAATAGCCAGCGAGGATTTGCCAGTCAAGGACGAGCTATGGGACACGCTCACGGAGTCGGTGTCAGACTGCGATCGATTTGGTGAGCCGGGTGTGCGCGCCGCAATGTTCAGCTACTCGCTTGCGTTCGGGCTTGAAGTGCTCCGTCGCTGCGCCTCCGTCATGCAGCCGGTTGACCCCGTGGCAACCTTCAGTCGCTCAGAGGCGGCCTTGGCGTTCGGCGGTCGCGCCATAGGCCTTCTAGTGCCTGACGCCCACGCCACTGCGATGCATCCGACGAGTGCTCCTCGCCCGCTGTACCGCACATCGCCCTTCTTGGATGCGGCGAAGCATGCGGCGTTTCCTGCGCAGATCGCCCAGCGGGCGGCGTCGCCCGAGCCCGCCCGCCTGTTCGAAGAATTGTTCATGGTGCTCAGTTCGGCGGTCGGTGCCTTGAATCCCGAGAACTTCGAACTTTCGACGCTCGCTACGCGCGAACAAGTTTCTGAAGACCCGTACATCAGACTTCGTATCGGACCGACATGGCCAGACCTTGTCGCAATCATTCGCGAGGCTGCACATCTCCTCGGTGGCGATGCTGCAGTGAGTCGCTGCTCTCTGCTCGAGCTGAGCACACTGCTCGACCAGTACGTCGACTGCGGCTCGGTGGTTCCCACATTCGCAAAGTACGGCAGGGTTTACTATCGGGTTTACCGCAAAGGGGAGGCAGATCCGCACGAGGAAACGGTCGAGCGAGTTTGCTATGCATGGACGGCTTACGACCGTCCACTGTCTATGACGAGGTTTTCGAAAATTCTTACAGTGGTAGCGCTTGCGCCTGCGTCCAGTGTTCCTTTCTCGGTCGCAGCCGTCGAGCGAGGCAACGTTGCGTGCTTCAATAAGACGGTTCTGGACGACGCCGCCGAGATCGGAAATTACCTCCGATCAATTCGCAGGGCAGTACGAGTCCCAGATCAAGAAGCGCGGGTACCCCGAACGTGACCGACCTCTACTTGCCATCCGCAAATGCCGGCAAGGAAGTTGACGAGCGATTCAAAGATCTGGATCTCGCCGAGAACTTTCGTGTCATCGCCGACCTCGTCGAAGCAATCGGCCAACAGGGCGAACAGAGCCTGCTCCTTCTGAGCACCTGCCGGAACGTTCTAATGACGGTGAACGGCGCGTTCGTCGATGTACGCGACATCGTTGGCGCCTCAACAAGGCCATCCCTACTTGGCCGAGCGATCTACGACATCGGTAACGAACGTTGGAGTGACGCCGTCAGGAGCCTCGAGGCGGCTCGAGCTCTTCAGGGAGCTGTACGAGACAAGTTCCGCGCTTGGGACGCCCGCGCTGACTTGATCGAGCGAATCTCGGTCGCGCAGGGCGTATTTCGCCTGACCGACCGAGACCGGATCTCCAAGATCCTCGGTCTGCAGAGCCCGGCTCGGGCCGTTCCGATCATTCGCCGCGCAACTGACTTCGACACCCAAGCCTCCGATCCCCACGCCGAAGCGCTGCTTGACATTTTGCGCCTACACCAAGACAAGCTTGCGACCTATACGCGAGCGCTACTGCTCACGGCCAGGCTGGCTCAGCGATCGGAGGGGCCCGACACGCTGTTCACAGCTGCTGGCGACGAGTTCGACGCCTTCACCGAGGCAGACGGTCGTTCAGCCGACCGACTACGCGTTCAGCTTGCGGGTGAGCCATGGCGGGCCAACGTTGCAGACGATGGCACGCTCAGGCTTACGATGACTGGGCCGGACCCGATCAACCTCGCGCGATACTCCGATTGCGCACGACTCGCACTTGCGCTCTCGCATGAGACGGAACTACTACTGAACGACGTCCGTAGCGACCTGCAAAGGGAGTTCCTTCCGAACACCGCTGCGGCTCCGATGCCGACACCCTTCGTGCTTGACTTGCGGGCGCCGAGCACTGACAACAGAACGGACTTGGTCCGCATCCCGGTAGATCTTGGTCACTCGGGTGTCGACAATGTGGTAAGAGTCGCAGCGCTCCAGTGTGGCGTGCCGGACGACTGGTTTGTTGAGGACGAATCGTCGTACAGCTTCGACACATCCAGGGTCGAATTGCTCACTGAGGTCGTGCGGGCCTCAATACGCGACGCTGCGTCAAGCGGAGCCGCTGCCGTGGTCTTCCCTGAGATATTCATCCCTGCGCGGGCCGTCGAGGAGGTCAGGCGGCTCTCCGAGGAGACCGGCATCCTTGTAATCGGTGGCGTCGAGATGCATCGATCTCCCTTCGGGGTCGTGAATCGCGTGCTCGTCATTGCTCCGTCGGGCAAGTCCTATGAGCAGCGAAAGCAGCGACCATCGGTCTATGAGGTGCGCCGAAACGACTTCGCTTCGGACGGCCAAGTCCGAGTCGTCCGGGCGAGCCCGATCGGCACGTTCGCAGTCTCAATCTGCAGCGACTATCTCGAGCACGACTATCTCAACGTTCTCCAAGAAGGTCCACACGTACCGCTGCTCGTCGTGTGCAGCCGCAACCATCACCCCGACATCTACCGGTTCATGGCCGCGAGTGACGCCTATCGCCAGTACGCATTCGTTCTCGTGTGCAACGGCTTCCCCGACACAGAACAATCGGGAGCCTCTGGCAGAGGAACGCTGGTCGCTGGGCCAATCCGGGACTCGCCGTTCGTCGAGCCGACCGAGGTCCGGTCGGTTGGTACGCTCCCGTGGCCGTCGCCGCACGATGCGCCGTCGTTGGCGGTCTTCGACCTAAACCTCGCAGCAATTGCGAGTCGGAATCTCGAACGGCAGGCGCATGGATTCATGAGACCACCAAATTTTACCCGCCGCCGCTGACGTGAGTGAATGAAACGTCGGCGACGGTCGCGTCTAACGCTTAGGAAGTCTCGCCGCGTTTGAGTTCCCAGTAGGTCGCCGCTCGCCGTGTGCACAGAATGTGCACGGAACGGGGGCTCACCTCGGATCAGCGCCGGCTGGCAGTGAGATTCGTGACGACAAAACTCCAGTTCACAGACATCTGACGAGACGGCTGGGCACGGGATAGACATCAAGTGTCGGGCTTAAACCCCCCTGGCCGTGAGGTCATGTGGGTTCGATCCCCACCCCGGGCACTCGGTTGAGCTGGGATGATCGATCGGTGGCCACCCAGGGCCGAATCGCGGCGTGGACACTGCCGCCTACAGCGTGCGGATGCGGTCGATGATGGTCTCGCCGGTGACGCGGTTCCGGTAGCGGCGGTGGGTGGCGCCGCTGGGGCCGGTGACGATGAAGTCGTTGGGGCCGTCGCCGACGATGCCGACGTCCAGCCCCTCCGAGTCGCCCATGTCGAACATGCTCACGACGCGCAACGTAGACGCTCCCGCCTCGTGGCGACCGACTGTCCGCATGGCGGTCAGCCTCGACCAAGCGATCGAGGACACCGCTCGCCAACGCCCGATCGCGCTCACTGCGCGAGCATGACTCCGTAGGCCGGCGCTGGGGGCGCCGGTCGCCATGGAGGGTCGCATGAGCAACGATGAGTTCCCAGCCGATGTCGATGGAGACGTCGACGTCGACGTGGTGGTGGTCGGGGCGGGCTTTGCCGGGATGTATCTGCTGCACCGCCTGCGTGGGCTCGGCTTCTCGGCGCGGGTGATCGAGGCCGCGGACGACGTCGGCGGCACCTGGTACTGGAACCGATACCCGGGCGCGCGTTGCGACATCCAGAGCATCGACTACTCGTACTCGTTCGACCCCGAGCTGGACGAGGAGTGGACGTGGTCGCAGAAGTACGCGCCGCAGCCGGAGATCCTCCGCTACGCGCAGCACGTCGCCGACAAGCACGATCTGCGCCGCGACATCCAGTTCTCGACGCGCGTGGACGGGGCCGTGTGGGATGCCTCCCACGATCGCTGGACCGTGCACACGTCGCGTGGCGAGGACATCACCTGCCGCTACTACGTGATGGCCACCGGATGCCTGTCGATGCCCAAGGACGTTGACATCGTGGGCACCGATCGGTTCCGCGGCGACGTCTACTTCACCAGCCGCTGGCCACACGAGGGCGCCGACCTCACCGGCAAGCGGGTGGCCGTGATCGGCACCGGCTCGTCGGCGATCCAGTCGATCCCGATCATGGCCGCGCAGGCCGCCCAGCTGACGGTGTTCCAGCGCACGCCGAACTTCTCGATCCCCGCCAACAACGGGCCGATCCCAGCGAGCAAGCTCGAGCAGCTCGCCCAGGGTCGGGCCGAGTTCCGTGAGGCCGCGCGGTGGACGAGTGGCGGCGTCATCGTCGAGCGTCCGACCTTCAGCGCGCTCAGCGTCTCCGACGAGGAGCGCCTCGCCGTGTACGAGGCCGCGTGGGAGCGCGGCGGCATCATCGAGTTCCTCGGCACCTACATCGATCACCTCGTCAGCCCGGTGGCCAACGAGTTGCTGAGCGAGTTCGTGCGCGACAGGATCCGCGCGATCGTGAACGATCCGGACGTCGCCGAGCTGCTCTGCCCGAAGTCGTTCCCGATCGGGGCCAAGCGGCTGTGCGTCGACACGGGCTACTACGCCACGTTCAACCGGCCCAACGTGCGCCTCGTCGATCTCCACGCGCATCCGATCTCGACGATCACCGAGCACGGCGTCGATCTCGCCGACGAGTCGCTGGAGTTCGACGTCATCGTGTTCGCCACTGGCTTCGACGCGATGACCGGCGCGATCGTCAGCGTGAACATCACGGGCCGCGCCGGGCTCACCCTGAAGGACGCGTGGGCCGCCGGGCCGATGACCTACCTCGGCCTGATGTCGGCCGGGTTCCCCAACCTGTTCATGATCACCGGGCCGGGCAGCCCGTCGGTGCTGTCGAACATGATGGTCTCGATCGAGCAGCACGTGGACTGGATCGCCGACTGCCTGCGCGACCTGCGCGGCGCAGGGTTGCAGACCATCGAGCCGACGGTCGATGCGGTGGAGGGCTGGGTGCGCCATGGCAACGACTACGCGGCCATCTCCCTGGCCCCGCAGGCGAACTCCTGGTACATGGGCGCCAACGTCCCCGGCAAGCCGCGGGTGTTCATGCCATACGCCGGCGGCGTCGACCGCTACCGGCAGGCATGCAACGACGTCGTGGTCGCCGACTACCTCGGCTTCGTGCGCCGCGGGCCGAGCACGGAGGTGGTCAACGACGGCATCGTCCGGCGCGTGCAGCCCGACGTCGCGCTGATGCTGGAGATGATGGCGTCGCTCGACCTGCCGGCGATGGACTCGATGTCGCCGGCCGACGCTCGCCTGTTCTCGACGATGGTCTCGGCGCAGCGCGCGCCCGGGCCAGAGGTCGGTGAGCTGATTGACGGCATGCTGCCCGGCGCGGCCGGCGATCTCGCCTGCCGGCTGTACCGCCCGACCACGCCGGGCCCGCATCCGCTCGTCGTGTACTTCCACGGCGGCGGCTGGGTGCTCGGCAGTGCCGACTCGGATGATCCGCTCTGCCGTGACCTCTGCGTGCGGGCCGACGCGCTCGTCATCTCGGTCGACTACCGGCACGCGCCGGAGTCGCGTTTCCCCGCCGCCCCCGACGACGCGTTCGCTGCGGTGCAGTGGGTCGCCGAGCACGCCGAGGAGCTCGGCGGCGCACCGGGTCAGCTCGCCGTCGCCGGTTGGAGCGCCGGCGCGAACCTGGCCGCCGTCGTGTGCCAGATCGCCCGCGACGCGGGCGGACCGCACATCTCCGGACAGCTGCTGCTGTGCCCGGTGACGGACGCTGACCCCACGCGCCGCTCGTTCGCCGAGAACCGAGAGGGCTACGTGCTGACGTCAGCGCTGATGCGCTGGTTCTGGGACCACTACGCCGACGAGGCCGACCGCAGCGATCCGAAGGCATCGCCGTTGCGCGCGGCAAGCCTGGCCGACCTGCCCCCGACGATCGTGGTCACGTGCGAGCTCGACCCGCTGCGCGACGAGGGCGACGCCTACGCCACCGCGCTCGAAGCGGCCGGGGTGCGCGTCCAGCACATCGAGGCCCGTGGCCACATCCACACCAGCCTGACCGCCGTCGACGTCCTGCCCTCCGGCGCCCCCGTGCGCGCGGAGATGGCTGCGGCCCTGCGCTCGTTGTTCAGCGCCACCGTCGCCCGCTGACCCAGCGCGCGAACGAACTCGACCGGCTCTACGAGGCGGGCCGGGCGGCGGGTTGGAAGAGCTCGATGGGATTGCCGGACGGGTCGTCGAGGACGACCTGCTGACCGCCCGGGCCGGAGATGATGTCGCTGCGGAACGTGACGCCGTTCGCGGTCATGCGGGCGACTTCGCCGGGGAGGTCGTCGATCACGAGGTGGATCCGGCTCCAACCGCCGGGCGCCGGCTGGCGGCCGTCGGGGAGGGTGCGGGCGCCGGAGCTGAGCGGGCCGCTCAGCAGCAGGCGCAGGTTGCCGCGCGCCACGTCGGCGAACGCGGGCGCGGCGTTGGTGAGGATGGTGAAGCCGAGGTGCGTCGTGTAGAAGTCGATCGACGCCGCCACGTCGTCGACGATGTAGCGGACGCTGCCGTAATCACGGTCGGTCATGGTCTGTTCTCCTCGAGCTGTTGGTCGATGGTGGCGATGAGGAACCTGATGCGCGTTTCGAGGTCGGCGGCGAGGGCTCGGAACACGGGCAACGCCTCGCGGCTCGGGTCGGCGATGCTCCAGTGGATGGCCTGCGTCTGGCTGGAGAACTCCGGGCAGGCCTCGCGGACCTTGTCGCACAGGGTGACGATGATGTCGAAGCGGTCGCCGTCGAACTCGCCCAGCGACTTCGACAGGCGGTCGCGGATGTCGATGCCTCGTTCGGCGAGCACGCGCACAGTGTTCGGGTGGATGGGCTTGGGATGGCTGCCGCCGCTCATGACGTCGACCCGATCTCCGGCGAGTTGTCGGAGCAGTGTCTCGGCGATCTGTGATCGGGTGCCGTTGCCGGTGCACGCGAACAGCACGCGGGCCTGTGGTCGGCGACGACGGCCAGGGCTGGGTGACGGAGCCACGGTCGCCGGTTCCAGCACGAGACCGGGGTGCAGCGATGAACCGGTCGCGGCGAGGGCGTGACCGCAGCTGGTCAGATCGAGGCGGTAGTAGCTGGCCCGGCCGTCGTGCGCGCTCCGCCGCGACGACACCAACCCGCCGGCGCGCAGCCGGCTGAGGTGGTACGACACCAGCGCTTGGGGCTGGCCGACGAGGCGGGTCAGCTCGTTCACGTGGCGATCGCTCCGAGCCAGCTCGGTCAGCAGATCCCATCGCACCGGATGCCCGGCGAGTCCGATGAAGCTCGGCGGAGCTGGTCGGCGGGCGGTCGTCGCAGTCGGCACGCTGCCGAGAATAGATCAAACCAGGTTGATGGAACAAGGCGGCAGCGCGCTGATGGTCACCGGATCGGGCGGTGGCCCCAGAAGCTGGGCTTGGTGATCTGGTACGTGGTCTCCTCGTCGGGTTCGGGGACCTGGCGGGCGCCCCAGCCGAACTCGACCATCGAGCCGTCGGGGGACACGGAGTAGAACGAGATCATGTGGTCGTTGGTGTGCCGGCCGAGGCCCATCGCGATCGGGATGCCGGCGTCCTGACAGCGGTCCTGGGCGTAGCCGACGTCGTCGATCGTGGCGGCCTCGACCATGAAGTGCATCAGCTTGCCGGGCATGCCGAGGCCCTGCGCATAGGCGAGCGTGTGGTGCCGCGGGTTGCAGCCGAGGAAGTGCATCGCCATCGATCCGAGGTACCACGTGTTGCGGCGGTGGAAGCCGAGCACGTCGCGGTAGAACGCGACGGCGGCATCGGCGTCGTCGCTGTTGAGCACGACGTGGCCGAGTCCCATCGAGCCGGTGACGAAGCCGGAGACGAGCGGCGTCACGAGGGGTCGGTGATCGAGGATCGGCCCGTGGAACAGCTCGACGGGCAGGCCGTCCGGATCGGTGAACGAGGCGACGCCGCTGACCAATCGAGAGGCCGCGTCGGCAGCGGAACCAGCGTGCACGTCGATGCCGGCCGCTGACAACACGGATGTGACGGCGGCGAGGCGTTGGTCGTCGCCGACCTCGAACCCGACGGCCACGAGCTCGGCCGTCGGGCCCTCCTCGATCACGAGCCGGTAGGGGTAGTGGTCCCAGCGGAACCCGAGCGCGCCGTTGACGTCGACCGGCATCAGGCCGAGGACGTCGGCGCCGTACGTGCGCCAGGCCTCGACGTTCGGGCTGCGCAAGCGCAGGTACCCGAGCGAGTGGATCAGCGGGGAAGAGGTGGCGGTCATGCGAGTGGGTCTCCTGCCGGGCCGAGGCCCATCGCGTGGCGGGCCCAGCCGGACAACGCCGGCTCGAGCGGGGTGAGCGCGGTGTGGTGGCGCGCCGCATGCGCATCGCGGAACAGGCGCTGCATCGGGCTGTCGGTGAAGATCGCTCCGGCGCCGGCTCGGTCGAACAGCTCGTCGATCGCGCGCAGTGCGCGGCGTCCGCCGGCGACCTGATCGCGGCGGGCGCGGATGCGGTCGTCCATCGACGGATGCGTGCCGGCCTGCGCGCCCTCGTACATCTCGCCGACGTCGCGCATCAGCAGCAGCCGGCAGGCGTCGACCTCTCGAGCGGCGTCGCCGATCGCTGCCATCGTGTACGGATCGGTGTCGAGCGTCTTGCCGAACGCCATGCTCTGCCGGGTGCGGTAGAAGTCGACGGCCTCGGCGACCATGCCCTCGGCCATCCCGATGATCGGCGCGGTGATCGAGTTGGCGAACAGCGCCCCGAACGTCAGCCCGTAGAGCGGCCCCGGGTTGCCGGCTCGGCCGGGCGCGGTGCCGTCGTTGAGGCTCGGGAACGAGACCGTGCGGTACGACGGGATGAAGGCGTCGTCGACGACGATGTCGTTGCTGCCCGTGCCGCGCAGGCCCATCGTCCGCCACGTGTCGACGACGGCGTAGTCGGAGCGGGGCAGGATCACCTGCGGGCCGAGGCCGAACTCGTCGTTCGCATCCTGGATCACCGTGCCGAGGATCACCCACGAGCACAGGTCCGAGCCCGACGAGAACCGCCACCGACCGCTCAGCCGGTAGCCGTCGTCGGCAGCGGTGACGAGACCGCCGGGCATGTAGGTGGACGACACCCATGTGTCCGGATCGGCGCCCCAGATCTCGTGCTGCAGCCGGTCGTCGCAGAGCGCGAGCTGCCACGGATGGACGCCGACGACGCCGGTGACCCAGCCGCTCGCGCCATCGGCCGCGGCGATCGCGAGGACGCACTCGTAGAACACGAGCGGATCTGCTTCGTAGCCGCCGTAGCGGGCCGGCTGCATCAGCCGCATCACGCCCGAGTCGCGCAGGTCGCTCACCGTCTGGTCGACGAGGCGGCGCGCGTCGTCGTGCGCCGCACCTCGCTCGCGCAGCTTCGGGGCGAGCTCGCGCACCCGGTCGAGCACCTCGTGCGCCACCGTGCTCATGGCCGCCCCAGGAACTCGAGGACGACGGATTCGAACGCTGCCTGCTGCTCGATCATCGCCCAGTGACCGCAGTCGGGGAACACGTGCAGCTCGCACTTCGGGATCAGCCGCATCGGCAGCAGTGCGGCGTCGAGCGGCGTCACTCGATCGTCGCGACCCCACGTGATCAACGTCGGTGCCTGGATCTTGGGCAGGTAGTCGAACGACGCCGACGAGCCGAGCATGATCGGGCGGAGCATCCCGAGCATCGCCCGGTTGTACATCTGGCGGATCGCCGCAAGTGCACGCGGCTCGGTCGCCGCCTCCCACCGCAACTGCACGAACTCGTCGGTGAGGAAGGCAGGATCGGACACCATCGACTCCATCCACGCGACGAGGCGCGGGCGAGTCGGGTCCTCGACGAACTCGACGAGCAGCTTGATGCCCTCCGCCGGCGTCGCGCTGAGCAGGGAGACGCCGACGCCGCCCATCGTCACGAGACGATCGATGCGACCCGGATGCGCGGCCGCGAGTCGAGCGGCGACGCCACCGCCGAGCGAGTTGCCGAGGATCGACACCCGCTCCAGTCCCAGCGCGTCGAGGAACTCGAGGACCGCGTCTGGTGCGACCATCACCGGGCTGCCGGCGACGTCGTGGCTCACACCGAAGCCCGGCAGGTCGAGTGCGTACGTGTGGAAGCGGTTGGCGAACGTGTCGAGGTTGCCGCGGAAGTTCGCCCACGCGCTGACGCCCGGCCCCGATCCGTGCAGCAACAAGAGCGGCGGCCCGTCGCCGGCCTCGTGGTAGTGCAGTTCCCCTCCCGCGACCTGCACTGTGCGGCTGGTCGCGGAGTACCTTGCGTCAACGGACATCCGACCCCCTCGTCGTCGTGACGACGACAGTCCAGCACGTCGGCCGACGCTGGTCGGTACGCGAGCGATGCGGCGGGCGCCGAAACTCTGTCACACCCCCTGAGTACGGTGATCGACAGTTGATCTTCCCCGATCAGGCTCGTCGGTTCGTCCGGCCTCGTTGTTCGTTGGCGTGTTCGTGGGAGGTGGTGTGCGTGAGTTCGGATGTTGTCGACGACTCGGTCGCTGACGCCGCCGTCGTTCCTGTTCGGCTGCCGACGTTCGCGGATTTCTGTTCGTTGTCGGGGTATCGGCGTGATGAGGCGTATCTGCGGGTGGAGCGTGAGGTGCGCCGGTTGCAGGCGTTGCAGGCCGCGATGTTGGCCGAGGTGGAGTCGTCGTTGTCGTATTTGGATGATCGGCATCACACGGCGGGTGCGTGGGTGACGGCGGTCGCGAATTGTGACAAGCGCACGGGGAACGCGCGGGTGCGGACGGCGAAGATGCTCGCCCTGTTGCCGGTTGTCGCGGCGGCGAATGCGGCGGGTGAGATCGGTGTGGATCAGTTGCGGGAGTTGTCGAGGTTGTACGCGAACCCGCGGGCGCGTGAGCACATGGTGGCGGCGCAGGACACGTTCGTGGAGATGGCCCGGTACACGACCGCGTTGGATTTCGAGCAGCACTGTCAGCGATGGTTGCGGGCTGCGGACCCGGACGGCACGCACAAGGATCATGAGATCTGTCGTGAGAACCGGCGTGTCACCTACAACCGGATCGGGGCCGGGTTCGAGATGCGTGTCGAGGGTGATGCGATGACCGGGGAGATGTTCTTCGAGATCTGGCAGCGGCACATCGAAGCGGAGCTGGAGACCGATCTCGCTGAGCGTCGGAGCCTGTATGGCGATCAGGCCGATCGGTACCCGTTGGCCCGAACCAACCTGCAACGCGGTTATGACGCCTTCATCGCGATGGGTTTGAAGGCAGTGGGGACGAGCAAGGCGACGGATCGTGAGCCGTTGGTGGTGATCCATTGCACCGAACAGGACCTCGAAGACGCCCTCGCCTTGCTGTTGACAGGTGAGGTGCCGGCACCGGACGACCGGTCGTTGCGCAAGCGGTTGTGTGAGACGTCGTCGGGTGCCCAGGTCGATCTGATCGATCTGGCGTTGGCCGCGTTGATCGGCAAGGTCCAACGGATCGTCACCGCCAAGGACGGTCACGTGATCGATCTCGGTCGCAGGAAGCGGTTGTTCACGGGTGCGGTGCGTGATGCGGTGCTCCTGGCGGGGGATCGATGTTTTTGGCCCGGCTGCCTATGGCGGTCCGGGCGGATGCAGGTGGATCACACCAGGGAATGGGTCCGACACTTCGGGGTCACCGCGAGTTGGAACGGCGGTGCGGGCTGCGGTGGCCACAACTGGGCCAAACACGCAGGCCAGTACACCGTCGAGCGCGACGAGTACGGCTGGCACCTCTACCGGCCCGACGGCACCGAAGTCGCCCAACGCGAACCCCACTGAACCGGGACGGGGCCCGACCCGGCCGGCAACAACAGCATCCGACCTGACCGCACGCGCCCACACGCGTGCGGTCAGCCGCGCGTCCGCACGCAGATCCGATGCAGCGGCGTTCGCAGGCGATCAACCACAACGACGGCGGCCGTGGCGTGTACTTCCTGAGCAACGGCGGGCACTACCTCGAGATCCTGACCCGTCCCTACGGCAGCGGCTGATCCACTGCACCGAACGCGTGAGCACGCAGACGCCTGATGCGACGTGCTGGCTCGGTGCGTCGTGCACGTGGTGCGTTCGACGGTGGCGACGGGCTCAGAGGTCGGCGGCGGTGTCGCGCAGGCCGCGGACGAGCATGTCCAGGCCGCGTTCGTAGTACGCCCGGGTGTCCGGGCACGAGGACAGCACGTCGGCCATCCGGACCACGGAGGGGAAGCGTGCGGCCGGCAATGCGGCCAGGGCGGCACGCTTGCTCGCCCGCTCGGCGTCGTCGAGGTCCGTCGATCGCACCTCTGCGCCCGGCTGCTCGGTGACGAGCATGACGAGTGAGGACAGCACGAACACGCCGTGCTGAGCGGCCGTCTCGTCGTCGAAGCCGGCCTGGGAGATCAGCGCGAGCACCCGTTCCGCGACGGTGAGCCCGGCTTCGGAGATCAGCACGGTGGTGAGCGCCAGCGGGGCGACGCGCGGATGGCGCTCCAGCGCGGTGAGCAGCGCGGCCAGCGCGTCGTGGAGCTCGGCGTGCCATGTTCGTCGGGGCCGCGGTGCCGGGAGCTCGACGTCGGCGAAGAGCCGTTCGCCCAGCGCAGCCAGGAGCGCCTCCTTGTCGGCGACGTGCCAGTAGAGGGCCATCGGGGTGGCCCCCATGGTCGCGGCCAGGCGCCGGAACGTCAGCGCCTGCAGCCCTTCGCTGTCGGCGAGCGCGAGCGCGGCATCGAGGAGTGCCTCCCGGCTGAGCCGTCCACGGGTCGCTGTCGATGCCACGACCTCCACTGTACGCCGTAGAAGAAACGCCGGTACGTTGTACGCCGTACATGTACAACGTAGAGGAGATGACGACATGACCGTTCTCGACGACCGTGGTCCGAGTGGTGCGAGTGGTCCGAGTGGCGCAGAGGCGCGGAGCATCCATCGACGGATCGTGAGCCCGTGGTGGGTGCTCCTCGTGCTCGCGATCGCCCAGTTCATGGACGTCCTCGACGTCACGATCGTCAACGTGGCGCTCCCGAACATCTCCACGGACCTCCACTTCGGTCGTGGCGACCTGCAGTGGGTGGTGAGCGCCTACACGCTGTTCTACGGGGGGTTCCTGCTGCTCGGCGGACGGATGGCCGACCTGTTCGGCCGCCGGCGGATGTTCCTCGTCGGGATCACGCTGTTCGGCGTGTCGTCGCTCGCGGCCAGCATGGCCCCGAACTCGGCGGTGCTCGTCGCCTTCCGCGCGACGCAGGGGCTCGGTGGCGCGATGATGACCCCCGCCGGGCTGTCGCTCCTCCTGGTCGCCTTCCCGCCCGGCAAGGACCGCAACGTCGCGCTCGGCATCTGGGGGAGCCTGGCGGGCCTCGGCGGCACGCTCGGCGTCGTGCTCGGCGGTGTGCTGGTCGACTCGCTGTCGTGGCGCTGGGTGTTCCTCGTCAACGCCCCGGTCGTCGCGGTGCTGGCCGTCGTCGTGCCGTTCGTGGTCCGGGAGAGCCGCGGGGTCCGCGTGTCCTTGGACATCGCCGGCGCGTTGCTCGGGACCGGAGGTGTCCTGACGATCGTCCTCGGCGTCGTCCGCGCGGAGAACCTCGGCTGGTCGTCCGGCGAGGTGATCGGGTTGCTCGCTCTCGCCGTCGGTCTGCTCGCCGCCTTCGTCTTCGTCGAGTCCAGGGTCGAGCACCCGCTGCTGCCGTTGGCGCTGTTGCGCGGGCGCCGCCTCGCCACGGGCAGCGCGATGACGGCGCTGAACGGGGCCGGGTTCCTGTCCGTGTTCTTCCTCAGCGCGGTGTACCTGCAGCAGCGGCTCGGGCTGTCGGCTCTGCACGCCGGCCTCGACTTCGTGCCGATGGGCGTCGCCGCCGTCGTCTCCGCGATCGTCGTGTCCAGCCTGATCACCAGGGTCGGGACGCGACCCGTGCAGCTCGCCGGCGCGGTCCTGAGCGTGGCCGGCGCGCTGCTGCTCGCCACGTCGTCACCGTCGGGTTCGTACCTCACCGAGTTGCTGCCCGGGTTCGTCCTGTTCGGTGCCGGGATCCTCGCCGTCGGCGTGCCGAGCCAGATCTCCGCGGTTGCCGACCTCCCACACGAGCAGTCGGGCATCGGCAGCGGGGTCTTCAACGCGAGCTACCAGGTCGGTGGCGCCCTCGGCCTCGGTGTGATCACGGCGGTCGCGCTGTCGCACGCGGTGGGCCGCGTCGATCCCGGTACGGCGACGTACCACTACGGCATGGCGGTGGTGATCGTGCTGATCGTGGTGAACGGCGTGCTCGCACTGCTCTCGCCGCAGCTGAAGCCGACGCCGGAGATGGTGGCCAACGCGGCGGGTTGAGCCCCGCCGCCGGGCCGCCCGCCAGATACCGTCGGGCCGATGCGGCGTCAGGACAAGGCTGATCGGATCGGGTTGCTGCTCGACGAGTTGTACCCGGAGCCGCCGGTGCCGCTCGATCACGCGGACGCGTACACGATGCTCGTCGCCGTCGCGCTCTCCGCGCAGACCACGGACAAGAAGGTCAACCAGATCACGCCGGCGCTGTTCGCCGAGGGCGGCTCGCCGGAGGCGATGTACGCGCTCGGCGAGGCGCGGATCCTGGAGCTGATCCGCGAGGTGGGGCTCGCGCCGACGAAGGCCAAGAACCTGTGGCGTGCGGCCGGCCAGATCATCGACGCGGGCGGCGAGATCATCCCCGAGTGGGCGTTCCTCGAGTCGCTCGCCGGTGTCGGCCACAAGACGGCGAGCGTCGTCATGGCGCAGGCGTTCGGAGTGCCGGCGTTCGCTGTCGACACCCACATCCATCGGCTCGCCGCTCGATGGGGGCTGTCCGATGGCAGCTCGGTGGAGCGCACCGAGCGCGACCTGAAGGCGGTCTTCCCGGAGGCGACGTGGATCCGGCGCCATCTGCAGATCATCTACTTCGGCCGGGAGTACTGCCCGGCGCTGCGGCACGACCTCACGGGTTGCCCGATCTGCTCGTTCGCGGCGACGAAGAAGCGGATCACCGGCGAAGCTCGCCGCTGACCGTCACCGATCGTCACTTCCGGGGGCGCGGTCGCCCGATCACGGGCCGGCGTGCCCACCTGACGATGATGGGCGCGTGACTTCGTTGCTGGGTGGCTTGCGGGTGCTGGACCTGACCGATGGGTATGCCGAGCTGGCGGGACGGCTGTTCGCCGAGCTCGGGGCGGAGGTGGTCCATGTCGAGCGGCCGGACGCCGAAGGCAGTCTGTATCGAGACTTCCGCAGCGCCGGGAAGTCGGTCTACACGGCTGATGCCGACGAGGCCGAGCGGCTGCTCGCCGGCGCTGACATCGCCATCGTCGCGAGCGACGGCGTCGGATCGGCGTTGCAACCCGCTGCGCTCGCCGAGCGCCATCCCTCGCTCATCGTCATCGCGATCACACCGTTCGGGCTGACGGGCCCGGCGGCGGGTTGGCAGGCGACGGAGCTGGTGGCGCAGGCGATGGCGGGGTTCGTCTATCGCTCCGGTGTGGCGGAGCTGCCGCCGGTTGCGGCGCCGGGGCGGATGACCGAGGACATCGGGTCCGCGCTCGGTGTGCTCGCCGCGCTCGTCGCGTTGCGGCAGCGGGATGCGACCGGTGCCGGCCAGTTGATCGACGTGTCGGCGGTGCTCGCCGCAGCGCAGTGCTCGGACTTCGGGCTGCCGCTGTGGAGCCTGCTGCGGATGCACCAGACCCGGTCCGGCGCCGGGGCGTACCCGATCTTCGAGTGCACCGACGGCATGGCCCGCATCGTGCTGCCGATGAGCATCGACGACTGGCGGCGCACGATCGAGTGGCTCGGCTCGCCGGCGGAGTGGACCGGTCCGGAGTGGGAGGGGATGCTCGGGCCGGCCCAACGCACCGAGGTCGTGGAGCGGATGGTGGCCCGGTTCGCACACGGCACGCGCGACGAGATCGCGGCCGAGGGTGACCGCGCCGGGCTGAAGATCACCCCGGTGCTGACGCCGGCCGAGGTGCTCGACAACGAGCACGTCGACGCGCGGGGGACGTTCGTCGACGTCGAGATCGCTCCGGGGGAGACCGGCCGGATGTTCGCCGGGTTCATGAGCGTCGACGGGCAGCGCGCAGGCGTGGCCGACACCGGGACGCGGATCGAGGCGGCGCCGTCGTGGCCGGCGCGGGAACCTGCGGCGCGGACCACCACGACCGCCCTGCCACTCGCCGGCATCCGCGTGCTCGAGATCGGCAGTGGCGTCGCCGCACCGGAGGCCGGCCGCATCCTCGCCGAGTGGGGCGCCGACGTGATCAAGATCGAGAGCCGTCGCCATCCCGACTTCCAGCGGCTGGTGATGGGCGGCGACATGAACCCGGCCTTCGCCACCACCAACCGGTCCAAGCGCAGCTTCGCCGTCGAGCTCGGCACGCCAGAGGGCCGCGAGCTGGTGCAGCGCCTGCTCCCCGACGTCGACGTGGTCATCGAGAACAACGCGACCGGCGTGCTCGATCGGCTGGGCGTCGGCTGGGACGTGATCTCGCGCATCAACCCGCGGGCGGTGCTGGTGGGCACGCAGCTGTACGGCGACCGTGGGCCGTGGGCGGACAAGAAGGGCTACGGCCCGAGCGCCCGGGCCATCGGCGGGCTGAGCTGGCTGTGGGCGCACGGGCCCGACGCGCCGCGTGGCGTGCAGGTGATCCACCCGGATCACCTCGCCGGGCGGATGTGCGCGATCGGCGCGCTCGCCGGGCTGCGCCACCGCGATGCGACAGGCGTCGGGTGCCGGATCGATCTCGCCCAGTTCGAGGCCGTCGCCGGGCTGATCGGCGATCTGCTGCTCGCCGAGAGCCTGACGCCGGGAGCGGCCCTGCCCGTCGGCAACGCCTCGGCCGAGCACGTGCCGTGGGGTCTGTACCGCTGCGCCGGCGACGAGACGGGCGAGACCTGGCTGGCCGTGTGCGTGGAGACCGACGAGCAGTGGTCGGCGCTGGTGGCCGCGTCGGACGGGGGCATCGCCGAGACGCCCGAGTGGCGGTCGGCAGCGGGTCGACTCGTCGACCGTACGGCGATCGATGCGGCCGTGGGCGAGTGGCTGCGGACGTGCGACGCCGCGGCGACCGAGCAGCGTCTGCAGGCCGCCGGCATCGCGGCGGGGCAGGCGCTGCACGGGCGGCTGCAATCGACGCATCCGCACTTCGTCGCGCGCGGCTACCCGACGCCGTTGCACCAGCCGCACTCCGGTGAGCTGATCGTCGAGGGGCCCGCGTTCGTCGGGTCGCGGCTCGGGTCACCGCGTCTCGCCCCGGCGCCGCTGCCCGGCGAGCACACGTGGGACATCGCCCACGATCTGCTCGGGTTGGACGACGATGCGATCGCTCGGTTGGTCGGGCTCGGCGCGCTCGATCCGATCCCGGAACGGGCGTGACCACATGACGACGCGGGCCCTGCTGATCGTGCACGAGAAGTGCAACAAGCCGGTGCTCGAGGGGGAGTGGGTCGCGTGGCATCGCGAGGTGCACGAGCCGGACCTGCTCGCCACAGGAGCGGATCACGTGACGTTCTGGCAGCTGTCCACCAAGCCCGTCCCGGGCATGCCCGGGCTCGGCTTCTCGCACGTGACGATCGTCGAGTACTCGACATTCGACGTGCCGGACTTCGCTACGGCGCTGGCAACGATGCGTGCACACGGAAGGATCCACCCCACCCACACCGTCGTCGACGCCGCAACGTACGCGGCGCACGGCGCGTGGAACGTCAAGCCCGTTCCGAGCGACGAGCTGCGCGGTCACATCCTGGCGATGGTGATGCCGAACGATCCGACACGTGAGCCGGAGTGGGACGAGTGGTACGACCGCGAGCACGTGCCGGACATGATGGCCAGCGGCGCGTTCAGTGCGGCGACCCGCTGGCTCCGTGAGCCGCGGCGAGCGCTCGGCGCCGACTTCGTGACGCTGTACGACGTGTCGCTGGCTTCGATCGACGAGGCCGTCACGCTGTCGGCAGCGGTGATGCCCGGCATCCTCGCCGCGGGTCGCAAGCACCCGGCGCACACGGGTGCGCTGACCGTCACCCTCGTGCCCGCCTGAGGCCGGGCGACCCGTCGTCGGCCGCGCGTCTACGGCGCGGCGATGCCGCGTGCAATCGTCGACGCCAGCTCGACCCGGTTGCGCACTCCGACCTTGCGGTACGAGCGCTGCAGGTAGTGGTCGACGGTCTTCACGCTGAGGTACAGCTCCGACGCGATCTGCCGGTTCGAGCGCCCGGACACGACGGCGAGCGCGACCGCGCGCTCCGACGGCGTGAGCAAGTCGAGCACGCCGGGCGACGGCGGGGTATCGTCGTGGCGGTCGCCGGCGTCGGCCGCCTGGCGGGCCCACTCGGTGGCGCCGAGGCGGAGGAAGATGCGCCGCGCGTCGGCGCGGTCGGCGGCCGAGCCGGCGGCGAGGTGGGTGCGGGCGATCTCGAACGGCCAGCCGATGGCCTCGAAGTGGGCGTGGGCCTCGGCGAACAGCTCGGCACGACGCGCCGGATCGGTCGAGGTCTGGGCGCGCACTCGCGCGACCACGCCGGACAGCCAGCGCCGGCTGCCCCGCACAGCGAGCGCCTCGAGCGCGTCCAGCCGCGAGACCGCCTCGTCGGTGCGGCCGGAGCGCAGCAGCGCCTCGAGATGATCGCCGGCCCACGGCAGGTACTCGGGCTCGATCAGGCCGATGTCGTCGGCGAGCGCGGCGACGCGGTCGAGGTGGGTGAGTGCCAGCTCGTCGTTGCCGAGCGACAGCTCGAGGTGGCCGAGCGCCGCATAGCCGGTGATCACGGTGAGCGGGGCGCCGGCCGCCGACGCGACGGGCAGTGCGGCGGCGACGAGCGAGCGGGTCTCCTCGACGCGACCCATCGACGAGGCGAGCTGGGCGACGAGCGTGCGTGCGAACGCGAGGGTCAGCGGCGGAGTGTCGTCGTCGTCGATGAGCGGCCGCTCGATCGCCCACGCCTCCTCCCACCGACCGCGCCGCCAGCACAGCGAGCCCAGCGCGAACGTGGTCGAGGCGACGGTGAGGGGCACGCCCATCCAACGCACGAGGTGGAGCACCTCGCGGATCAGCGCCTCGGCTTCGTCCCAGCGTTCGTTGCACACCCACGTCAGCCCGAACAGCTCGGCGAGGTGGATGCCGTCCCAGGTACGCCCGTCGAGCAAGGCCCGCATCAGCGGTTCCAGGTCGCGAATCCGGTCGTCGTACTCGGCCCACTCGCCGCAGAGGAACAGGTTCCACGACAGCGCGCCACTGGCGGCGACGGCAGCGCCGAGGTCGCCCGCATCCGTGGCGACGTCTTCGGCCTCGCGGCCCCAGTCGAGAGCGCTGTGGATGTCGCCCGCGAGGTAGCCGAGGGTCGAGGCTGACGCCAGTGCGTTCGACCGCCGATGCGGGTCGACGCCGGCCATCGCGTCGGCCGCGGCGACCAGCTCGCGCACGGCCTCCTGGGGCGACCGCATCCAGATCAGCATCCTTGCCCGGAGCATGCGCGCGTCGGCAGCGGCCGGTGCGTCGGCGGCGGTGTCGAGGGCGCGGTCGAGCAGCTGCAGACCGGCCAGCCAGTCGCCGCTGTCGTACAGCGCGTCGCCGGCGCGCACCAACAGCGCCGAGCGATCGTGGACGTGCTCGACGAGGCGGGCCGAGCTCATGAACGCGCTCGCCGCCTCCGGCAGCGCACCGCGGGCGAGGGCGCGCTCGGCGAACGCACGCATCGCCGCAGCGGCCGTGTCGTCGGGTCCATCGGCCGCGTGGCTGTGGTGCACAGCGGCCTGATCGTGCAGGCCGAGCTGCTCGTGCGCGAGCGCGAGCGCGGCGTGGGCGGCGCGCTCGTCGACGGCGCTCGATCGGGTCAGCACCGCAGCGCGCAGCAGCGGATGGCGGAACGTGATCCGCAGCCCGTTCGACCACGGCTCGACGCCGGCGATCCCGAGGTCGCAGGCCCGATCGACCGCGGCGGTGATGTCGGGCCGCCCGAGCGCACGGAGCACGCCGAGGTCGGGGCACAGCACCGCGAACACCAGTGCATCGGCGACGCCCCCGGGCAGCTCGGCGAGCTGGGCGCGGAACATCTCCGGCAACAGCTTCTCCACCGCACGTCGCTCGGTGGACTGGCGCGGCCCGCCGCGGGCGATCTCGGCGAGGGCCAGGGGCAGCCCGCCCGACATCAGCGCCCAACGGTCGGCGGACGCGGTGTCGAACCCGGCGACGACCAGCCACTCGGCGGCCTCGGCGTGGGCGAGCGGTTCGACGGCGAGCAGCGGGAGTCGCGCCAGGAGGCGGTCGGCGCGGCGGTCCTCCGCCTCGGTGTCGCCGATCCGCCTGGCGATCACCACGGCCACCCGCTCGGCCAGCAGGTGGGTGGCGACGCTGGTGAGCACGGCGACGCTCGACGGGTCGGCCCATTGAGCGTCGTCGAGCACCACGAGCAGCGGCTGGTGGGTCGACTGGGCCGACAGCACCTGGATGGCATCGGCCGCGACCGCCGCGACCATCGGCGGCTGGGCCGACACCGATCGGCCGAACGCAGCGGCGAGCGCCGGCGTGTCGGCCGTGAGCCGGTCGTCGCGCAGCTCCGGTCCGAACAGCGCGGCGAGCGCGGCGAACGGCAGCGTGGACTCGTTCGGGTCGGCGGCGGTGCGACGCACCTCGAACCCTGCGGCGTCGGCGTTGCGGACGGCTTCGTCGATCAGCGCGGTCTTGCCGACACCGGCGACACCCTCGACCAGGATCGCCCGGCCGTGACCGGCTGCGGCGTCGCTGAGCAGGTGCGTGAGCGCTTCGATGGCCGCCGATCGGCCGCGGAACACGGACGTCCCAGCGGTCCCTGCGTCCCCATGCATCACGGGAGGATCGCACGGGCAGCGGCCGACTGCAAACCGCCCCGCCACCTGGTCGCCCGCAAAGTGTGGGAACTCTCCCACTGTCGCCCGATCCGGCCCGTCCGTACGGTGATCTCGACGCCGGGTGATTGCCCGGAGCGCCGCTCGGAGGCCCTGCGCATGAACACTGTTCCGACCATTCGCAGCTGTGGTCGACATCGCGCCCTGGGGCCTCGCGTCGGGACGGCGTGCGCGTGATCCACCGCTGACGCGGGCGGGGTGCACCCGGCCCGGGCGGGGTCGATGCTCAGTGCTCGACGTATCTCGCGAGGTGCTGGCCGGTGAGCGTCGACTTCGCGGCGACGAGGTCGGCCGGCGTGCCTTCGAAGACGATGCGCCCGCCGTCGTGGCCGGCACCGGGACCGAGGTCGATGATCCAGTCGGCGTGGGCCATCACGGCCTGGTGGTGCTCGATGACGATGACCGACTTGCCCCCATCGACGAGGCGGTCCAGCAGCCCGAGGAGCTGCTCGACATCGGCGAGGTGGAGGCCGCTGGTCGGCTCGTCGAGCACGTAGACGCCGCCCTTGTCGCCGAGGTGGGTGGCCAGCTTGAGCCGCTGCCGCTCGCCGCCCGACAGGGTCGGCAACGGCTGGCCGATCGTGAGGTAGCCGAGCCCGACGTCGACGAGGCGGGTGAGGACCTTGTGCGCGGCTGGTGTGGCTGCTGGTCCGTCGGCGAAGAACGCCTCGGCCTCGGCCACCGACATCGCCAGCACCTCGCTGATGTCCTTGCCGCCGAACGTGTACTGGAGGACCTCGCCGTCGAAGCGCTTGCCCTCGCACACCTCGCACGGCGCGGCGACGCCGGCCATGATGCCGAGGTCGGTGTAGATCACGCCGGCGCCGTTGCAGTGCGGGCAGGCGCCCTCGGAGTTCGCGCTGAACAGCGCCGGCTTCACGCCGTTGGCCTTGGCGAACGCGTTTCGAATGGGATCGAGCAGGCCCGTGTACGTCGCCGGGTTGCTGCGGCGTGAGCCCTTGATGGCGGTCTGGTCGACGGTGACGACGCCGTCGCGGCCGGCCACCGAGCCGGTGATCAGCGAGCTCTTCCCCGAGCCCGCCACGCCGGTGAGCACGACGAGCACGCCGAGCGGGATGTCGACATCCACGGCCTGCAGGTTGTGCGTGCTCGCGCCGCGCACCTCGAGCGCGCCCGTGCGCTCGCGCACCGACGGCTTCAGCGCTGCGCGGTCGTCGAGGTGCCGGCCCGTGAGCGTGCCGCTCGCGCGCAGGCCCGCGACCGTGCCCTCGAACACGATCCGGCCACCCGCCGCACCGGCGCCGGGGCCGATGTCGACGACGTGCTCGGCGATCGCGATGGCCTCCGGCTTGTGCTCCACGACGAGGACGGTGTTGCCCTTGTCGCGGAGCTGGAGGAGCAGTGCGTTCATCCGCTCGATGTCGTGGGGATGCAGCCCGACCGTCGGTTCGTCGAACACGTAGGTGACGTCGGTGAGCGACGAGCCGAGGTGGCGGATCATCTTCGTGCGCTGCGACTCGCCGCCCGACAGCGTGCCGGTCGGCCGATCGAGCGAGAGGTAGCCGAGCCCGATCTCGACGAACGACTGCAGCGCCCTGCCCAGCGCGTCGAGCAGCGGCGCGACGGACGGCTCGTCGAGCCCGCGCACCCACTCGGCGAGATCGCTGATCTGCATCGCGCACGCGTCGGCGATGCTGACCTTGCCGATCTTCGACGAGCGTGCGGCTTCGTTGAGCCGAGTGCCGCCGCAGTCCGGGCACGTGGTGAACGTGATCACCCGCTCGACGAACGCGCGGATGTGGGGCTGCATCGACTCCACGTCCTTGGAGAGCATCGACGCCTGGATCTTCGGGATCAGCCCTTCGTACGTGAGGTTGATGCCCTCGACCTTGATCTTCGTCGGCTCCTTGTACAGCAGGTCGTTCAGCTCACCTTTGGTGAACTTCCGGATCGGCTTGTCGGCGTCGAAGAACCCGCAGCCGCGGAAGATGCGGCCGTGCCAGCCCTCCATGCTGTAGCCGGGCACCCGCAGTGCGCCCTCGTTGATCGACTTGGTGTCGTCGTACAGCTCGGTGAGGTCGAAGTCGGTGACCGAGCCCATGCCCTCGCAGCGCGAGCACATCCCGCCGGTGCGGGTGAACGAGCGCTTCTCCCGGGTCTTCTTGCCGCCCTTCTCGAACGTGACCGCGCCCGCGCCGCTGATGGTGGCGGTGTTGAACGAGAACGCCTGAGGCGAGCCGATGTGCGGCTTGCCGAGTCGGCTGAACACGATGCGCAGCATCGCGTTCGCGTCGGTGGCGGTGCCGACGGTGGAGCGCGGGTTGGCGCCCATCCGCTCCTGATCGACGATGATCGCCGTCGTCAGCCCCTCCAGCACGTCGACGTCGGGGCGGGCGAGCGTCGGCATGAAGCCCTGCACGAACGAGCTGTACGTCTCGTTGATCAACCGTTGCGACTCGGCCGCGATGGTGCCGAACACGAGCGAGCTCTTGCCCGAACCGCTGACCCCGGTGAACAACGTCAGCCGGCGCTTGGGGATCTCGACGCTGACGTCCTTGAGGTTGTTCACCCGCGCCCCGTGGACGCGGATCACGTCGTGCTCTCGGGTGTTCAGGGCGTTCAGGGCGCGCGGTGCCATGGATCAGGCCTGGGCGATGCGCACGAGGTTGCCCGACGGATCGCGGAACGCGCAGTCGCGAGCGCCCCATGGCTGGGACACGGGCTCCTGCAGCACCTCGGCGCCGGATGCCTGGAGCTTCTCGAAGGTCGCGTCGAGGTCGTCGGCGCGGAAGATCGCGGCCTGCAGCGAGCCCTGGGTGACGAGCGCGAGCAGCGCGTCGCCCTCGGTCTGGGAGCGGCCACCGTGCGGCTGGGAGAGCACGATGTCGACGTTCTGGCCGGGGGCGCCGACGGTGATCCAGCGGAACTCGCCGGCCGAGACGTCGTTGCGGACTTCCAGCCCGAGCGCGTCGCGGTAGAAGCCCAGCGCGGCCTCGGGATCGTGGACGATGATGAACATGGAGGAGACGGTGACGGTCATGGCATCACCGTACGAAAGCGCCGCTGCCCTTGCTTCTCCGATCCTGCTCGGTGCGTGCTCACACCGTTCACACCGTGATGGGCGAGCGTTGCGGCCGCGTCGCGAACATCGTCACGCAGGCGGGCACCAGCTCGAGATCGCGGTGGTCGCGGGAGCGGTACTCCGACGGCGTCACGCCGACGATCTCGGTGAAGCGCGAGCTGAACGAACCGAGCGACGTACAGCCGACGGCGATGCACGTGTCGGTGACCGACGTGCCCTGGCGCAGCAGTGCCTGGGCACGCTCGATGCGACGCGTCATCAGGTACGCGTACGGCGTCTCGCCGTACGCGGCGCGGAACTTGCGCGAGAAGTGCGCCGGCGACATCAGCGCGGCTCGCGCCATCGACGGCACATCGAGCGGCTCGGCGTGGTTGCGATCGATCAGGTCGCGGGCGCGGCGCAGATGGGCGAGGTCCGCGATCTCCTCCGGCGTCATGCCCGAGACGGTACCCGCTCCGCCGCCTGCCACGAGGACCGTTCAGTCGTTGCGCGCGCTCTCGGGTCCGGTGAGGCGCGCTAGCAGCGGCAGGTTCGAGGCGATGATCGCCAGTGAGACGAGGGTGCCGCCGGCGAGGAGCGCGTAGTACCCGACCGACGGTGGCTGCAGCGCCTCCCCGAGCTGGGCGCGCAGGAACAACGCCGCTGAGAGGAGCCCGACGCAGGCCGACACGACGACGCCGATCAGCAGCGGGACGGCTGCCTCCAGCGTGACGACCCGCCGCAGCGTCGAGAGTGGTACCCCGGTGAGGCGGAGCAGGCTGAACGGACGCCGGCGTTCGGCGAGGCTGCCCGCAACGCTGACCGCGAGGCTGCATCCGGCGATCGGCAAACTGGTGAGGAGCACGACGTTGGCGAGGCGCCGGTAGCTGTCGACGAGGTGGGTGTGCTCCGCGTTCTGCTCGGTCACGGTCTCGGGGCCGTCGATGACGACGATGTTCCGCTCCAGGACGGTGCGGGCGCGTTCCACGGCGGACGTCGTGCCGTCGGTGGCGACGATGATCGACTGCACCGGGAGCGCTTCGAACTGCTCGAGGCTCAACGTCGACGAGGGCCACGTGATCTGGGTCATCGGCTTCGAGCGGTCGATGACGGCGCCGCCGAAGTCGATCAGGACGCTCGCCAGCTCGGCGCCCGGAGCGCAGCGACCCAGCGCGGTCGTGGTCGCGAGCTGGTCGCATCGGGCGATCAACATCGGAGGTGGGGGGAAGGGTTGATCGCGCCCGCTCTGGCGGACGACGATCGTGCCCTGCACGCCGGGGACCGACGACAGATCGTCGAGCCCGCCGGCTCCGACGGCGGCCGTGGCCGGTTGCTGTTCGTCGGGTCCGAAGAACGACTCCTGGAGGAGCCCCTTCGCATCCGCTGTGCTTCCGGCGGCACCGGCATTGCCGGACTCGATGCCGGTGATGATCCCGATCGCACAGCTCGCGACGAAGACCGCGAGGACGAGCCCGCTGATGGCGCGGAAGCCCGTCGACGGGCTGTCGCCGAGGCGACGCGCAGCGATCAGGCTCGCCGGTCGCTTCGCCCGAGCCGCCAGGAACCGCGAGCCCACCATCGTCACCCACGGGCCGCTGACGACGAGCCCGATCATCACCGTGAACACACCGGCGAGGTAGGCGTACGCCTGATCCTGGCTCGTCCAGCCGGCGACGTCGTCGGTGGCGGCGAGGTAGGTGAGCCACCCGATGCCGGCGAGCACCGGGAGCACGCGCCAGGCGCGAGGCGACCTCGGCGTGACGCGGCGGCTCACACCGAGCGGGGAGATCTGCACGCGTCGCAGCGCGATCCGTGCGGCAACGGCTGCGGCCAACGGCAGGCCGATCACGATGAGCAGGATGTCGGTGCGGTCGACGGTGAGATCCGAGGTGAAGAAGCGCGCGCCGGTGAAGGGGATCTTGGCGATCTCCGACCGGGCGACGACGAACAGACCGAAACCCAGCGCGATCCCGATGACGGTGGCGACCACCGACTCGACGGTCGACAGCGTCGAGATCTGGCGTGGTGTCGCGCCGACCAGCCGCATCGCCGCGAAGCGCTGCTCGCGCCGGGTCGCCGACAGTCGCGTCGCCCCGCCGATGAACACCAGCACCGGGAACAGCAGTGCTGCGGCGACGACCGAGAGGATGAGGATGATGCCGTTGTCGTCCGTGCCGACCTGGAAGGCGCACTCGCCTCGGCACTGACTGGGTGACGTCGTGCTGATCTGCGTGACGAGGATCGCGCCGCCGTGGTCGAGCTCGGCGACGCGTCTGCCGATCACGATGACGAGCGAGTCGGGTGCCGGCAGCGCATCGGGCCCGATGGTGCCGATCTGCGTGCCGGGGAACCGGTCGCCGAGCTCGTCGGCCGGCGTGTCGCGCAGCAGCTTCGCGAGGGCGGGCGAGGCGTAGAACGTGCCGGGCCGCGGCAACTCGGGGATGCCGGGTGGCAATGGGGAGTTCGTGCCCGTCGCGGCGACGTCGACGCGTCCGATCCGCTGCCCGCCGAAGTGATCGGCGGTCAGCCGCCACCAGATCGGGTCGTGCTGCGGGCCATCGGCGCTCGCGGCGACCGCGGCGCCGGAGTAGCCGGTCTCGAGCCACGCGTATCGGCCGTTCTGCGCGTGCAGGGCGTTGATGCTGGCGACCGTCGTCAACAGCAACGCCACGCCGATCGCCACGGCGACGACGATGAGCGCGAGTCGGGTGATGGCCTCCCGCCCGCCCGCGACGGCGAGGCGGAACCCGAGCCGGATCATGCTGGGCCGAGCCCTGAACCGGCGACGCGCCCGTCGCGGACGATGATCTCGCGGTCCGCGTACGCGGCGACCCTGGGGTCGTGGGTGACCAGCACCACCGTGCTGCCCTGGTCGCGTGCGGCACCGACGAGCAGCTCCATCACCTGCTCGCCGGCGAGGGAGTCGAGCGACCCGGTCGGCTCGTCGGCGAACACGACGTCGGGCTTGGCGACGAGACCACGGGCGAGCGCGACGCGCTGGGCCTGCCCGCCGGACAGCTCGCCCGACCGTCGTTGCTCCAAGCCGCCGAGATCGAGGCGGTCGAACCAACCGCGGGCCTCGGCGAGTGCCTTGGAACGGCTCAGTCCGTTCAACAGCAACGGCAGCGCGATGTTCTCCTCGGCCGTCAGCTCCGGGACGAGCTGACCGAACTGGAAGACGAACCCGAAGCGGGTCCGACGTAGCGCGCTCCGCTCCGACTCGCGGACGGTGTCGGTGCGCCGACCCTGGAACAGCACCTCGCCGGAGTCGGGGACGAGGATGCCGGCGAGGCAGTGCAGGAGCGTGGACTTGCCGGAACCGCTCGGGCCCATCACGGCGAGCAGCTCACCCGGCGCGACGGCCACGCTCGCGCCGCGCAACGCCATCGTGGCGCCGAAGGAGATCACGACGTCGCGGGCCTCCAGCACGGGCGCCAGATCGCCCGCCGGGACGGCGTGGGCCGGCGCGCTCACGCCGACACCTCGCCGGCCAGCGCGGTGAGACGTGATGCCGTGAGGTCGATCCACCGCAGGTCCGCCTCGAGGTGGAACAGCGAGTGGTCGGCCAGCAGCGCGTCGACGACGCTGGCGCTGCGACGCAGCTTGGTGAGCTCGCGCATGCGCGCCATGTGCGCGGCTCGCTGGATGTCGAGGTACTCCTCCGCCGAGCGGCCGGAGAGGATGGAGAGCACGACCTTGACGAACAGCACCGTCTGCAGGTGCGGCTCCGGGGCGACGGGTTCGGTGAGCCACGACTGCAGGTCGCTCACGCCGTCGTCGGTGATGACGTAGCGCTTCCGATCGGGACCGGCACCGGGTTCGGCGTCAGCGGCGGTGACCTTGCCGTCCCTGGCCAGGCGGCCGAGCGTCGCGTAGACCTGGCCGAACGGCAGCGGCTTGCCACGCCCGAAGAACGTGTCGTAGTCGCGCTTCAGATCGTACCCGTAGCTCGGCTCGCGCTCGAGCAATCCCAACAATGCCAGCGGTACACTCATCTCTCGGAGTATACACACAGCGTATAGATGCGCAAGGTGGCGATGGTCCGCAGGTTCGGAGCCGACTCCCGGCTCGGCTTCTGTGTCGTTCGAGGGACCGTCACGGCCACATGCGCAGTACGGTTTGGGCCATGACCGATTCGGACGATCGCTACATCATCATCTCGGCGGACACCCACGCGGGTGGGAGCCACGCTCAGTACCGCGAGTACCTCGATCCGAAGTACCGCGACGACTTCGACGCATGGCGCGGCAAGTACAAGAACCCGTTCAAGGACCTGAAGGAGACCGACCTCCGCATCCGCAACTGGGACACCGAGCGCCGCAACCACGATCAGGAGGCCGACGGCGTCGTCGCCGAGGTCATCTTCCCGAACACGGTGCCGCCGTTCTTCCCGAACTTCGTGCTCTTCGCCCAGCCGCCGAAGCCCGACGAGTACGAGCACCGCCTCGCCGGCATCCGCGCCCACAACCGCTGGATGAAGGACTTCGTCGCCGAGCAGCCCGACCGCCGCGCCGGCATCGGCCAGATCTTCCTCAACAACACCGAGGACGCCCTCGCCGACGTCCAGTGGTGCCACGACAACGGCCTTCGCGGCGGCGTGCTCGTCGGCTCCATCCCGCCCACGACGGACTGGATCAAGCCGCTGTACCACCCCGACCACGATCCCGTGTGGCGCCTGTGCGAGGAGCTCGGCGTGCCCGTCAACAGCCACAGCGGCACCGGCGGCCCGGTGTACCAGCAGGCACCGGCGATGCCGCTCGTGCACTTCCTCGAGATCAGCTTCTACTCGCAGCGCCCGTTCGTGTACCTCACCCTCGGCGGCGTCTTCGAGCGCTTCCCGAAGCTGAAGTTCGTGATGACCGAGATGGGTTGCGCGTGGATCCCGCCGACGCTCAAGCAGCTCGACACGTTCCTGTTCAACATGCGTTCGAACAAGGTCGGCGAGATGCGCTTCGAGGGCGAGACCGTGCCGCCGAAGTCGGCCACCGAGTACTTCCACCAGAACTGCTACGTCGGCGCCAGCCAGCCGACCCCGGCCGACATCGCGGCCTGCCTCGACGAGGTCGGCCCCGACCGGTTCATGTGGGGTAGCGACTACCCGCACGAAGAGGGCACCTACCCCTTCACGCTCGAGTCGCTGCGCCAGACGATGTCGGGCCTCGACCGCACCACCGTGCAGCAGATGCTCGCCGGCACGGCGGCCGACCTCTACGGCTTCGACCTCGCCAAGCTGCAGCCGCTGGCCGACAAGATCGGCCCGCGCGTCGCCGACGTCGCCCGGCCACTCGTCTCGCTGCCCGACGGTGCCAACCAGGCGCTGCTGCGGTCGCAGGAGCAGCTGCTCAACGCCTGAGCAGTTCCCAGCTCAATCAACCGAGAGGACGGTCGCCGTGGCGGCCGTCCTCTCGTCGTTGGTGAGCTGCAACCAGCCACCGTTGCCGTCGACGCGCGAGTCGTTGTTCGTGCAGCCGCCGGCCGCATCGGGGAAGCTCGTCGCGACCGAGCGCACGGAGTGCCGGGCCTGACGATCGTCGTCCGCCATCTCGAGATCGCTCCACCGCACCGTCGTGGTCGGCGCGTCGCACGGGGCGAAGACCTCCATCCACACGACGAACCCGGCGAGCCGATCGCCGGCGGCGAGGAGCTCGCGGATGACGGTCTGCGCGCCCGTCTCGAGGTCGGTCACCGTCGATCGCCAACCCTGGTCGCCACGCGCGATGGTGAAGCGATAGCCGACGCCGGCGCGCCAGGCGAAGTTGCGGGTGTTCTCGTCGCCGGGGATGCCCGGCAGCGCCGAGTGCGTGCCGTCGAGGATGCTCGTGACGTCGGCGGCCTGCCGGTAGCCGCCCCAGTTCACCGCGCGGTTGCCGGGATGGCGCGGGTTCCACTGCAGCCCGGTGTGGGCCACGCCGTGCGGGGCGCCGGTGCCGTCGGTGAACGTCGCCTGCAGCGCCCAGAAGTACAGCGAGTCGGCCCTCGGCTCGGTGACGATCTCGAGCGTCGCCGACACGCTCCGCCACGGACCGGGCGGCAGGTCGTGGAACCACATGTGTGCCGAGGTCGCGCCGTGTGGCCGGCGCGGCGCGGTGGCCCGACGCGGACGGGACCGGAACCACGAAGCCATCCCGTCATGGTGTCACGTTGCTCGGTGTCATCCGTTCGCGCCTCGCACAGATCCGGGGTCGACAGCGCGGACGCGGTCTGCTGGACTGCACCCGGACCAACAGGGGGGACCATGATCACGGACGAACTGCGCGCACGGCGGCTGGAGCTGATCCACGAGCACTTCCGGAGCGAGGTGACCCAGGAGTTCGAGCTGACGCTCGCCACGTTCAACGGGCACGCCCCGCACTACGAGATCATGCCCACCGGGCAGGTCTTCGACGGCGACGACGAGGTGATGGGCTACTACCGGACCACGCGCACGGCGTTCCCGGACCAGCGCCACGAGAACGTGCGGCTGCACGTCGCCGACGACGCGGTGATCGCCGAGTTCGATCTGCTCGGCACCAACCTCGGTGAGTTCTACGGACTGCCGCCGACGGGCCAGGCGTACCGCGTGCCGGTGATCGCGGTGTTCTTCTTCGACGGGGACCAGATCACCAACGAGCGGGTCTACTTCGACAGCGCCGACCTCGTCCGCCAGATCGGACGCGGCGAGCTGCTCGCGATCGGCGGCTGAGTACGCTCCCGCCCATGACCGTGCTCGACACCATCGACCCTGAGATCCTCGCCAACACCATCGCCACGGTGGCCACCATCGGCCCCAAGGGCGATCCGCAGATGACGGCGGTGTGGTACCTCGTCGACGGTGACCACATCATCGTGTCCGCCGTCGCCCGCCGGCAGAAGACCAAGAACATCGCGGCCAACCCGAACATCTCGATGCTGATCTTCCTGCCCGGGTCCGTCGACTACTACGTCGAGATCCGCGGCACGGCGACGCTCGTCGACGACGCGGACTATGCGATCGCGGACCGCATCGCGGTGCGCTACGGCGCCGACTTCCGCAACTTCGACGGTCCCGACGATCACCGGCTCATCATCGACTTCGCGCCGACGCGGGCGCTCGTCACCGACGTCCGCTGATCCGATCAGCGCCCGACGTGGGGGCGCGTTGACCACATAGCGAGCGCTCGCTATGTTTCTGGCATGCGTCAGAACGATCGCAAGGCCGAGACCCGAGGACGGCTGCTCGCGGCCGCGGCCGACCTGTTCGCCGAGCACGGCATCGCCGGTGCCTCCGTCGACGCGATCGCCCAGCGCGCCGGGCGCACGGTGGGCGCGCTGTACGGCCACTTCGCCAGCAAGGACGAGCTGCTGTTCGCCGTCGTCGACGAGTGGTTGGGCGACACCGCGACGGTGGTCGCTGCCGAGCTGGAGCTGGCCGACGACGCCGACGGGCGACTGGCTGCGCTCTGGCGCGCCGTCTCGCAGCCCTCGTCGGCGCGGTGGCTGGCGCTGGAGCACGAGGTGTGGAGCCACGCGATCCGCAACCCGGTGGCGCTCGAACGGCTGCGCACCCGCTACGCCGCGACGTGGGAGGGGATCGGCATGCTGCCCGAGCCGTGGCCGGAGTTCGGCGCCGCACGCGAGAACGCGCCGGCCGTCGTCGGCGTGCTGTTCGGCATGGCGATGATGCACCAGGTCTCGCCCGGCTCGATCACCGACGAGATGGCGGTGCGCACCCTGCACCACCTCGTCGTCACTTCGGCGATCACTTCCGTCACCGACCAACCCCAATCGAACACCCCCCAACCCAACAGCACAGGAGTCAACCCATGAGCACCACCGACTTGCCGCGCATCGACCTCCTCGCCGACACGTGGGCGCGTGGCGTGCCCCACGACCAGTTCGACATCCTCCGTCGCGAGGCCCCCGTCTACTGGCACACCGAGCATGGCGGATCGGGGTTCTGGGCGGTCACCAAGCACGCCGACGTGAAGCGGATCAGCCGCGACCCGCGCACGTTCTCGTCCGCGCTCGGCGCGACGTTCATCCCCGATCAGGACGAGGAGACGCTGATGATGCTGCGGCTCAGCGTGCTGAACATGGACGATCCGCAGCACACCCGCTACCGCAACATCGTCGCCAAGGGCTTCACCCCGCGCGTGATCAACAAGCTGATCGAGGACATCGACGCCCGCGCGGTGCGCGTGGTCGACGACGTGATCGGGCGCGGTGAGTGCGAGTTCGTCAACGACATCGCGTCGAAGGTGCCGATCCAGACGATCTGCACGATGCTCGGCCTCGACGACGAGCTGTGGCCGCGCATGGTCGAGCTGACCAACATGATGATCGGCTCGCTCGACGACATCGGTGGCGAGAACGCCGGTCAGATGGCAGCGATGGAGGTCTACGCGCTGTGCGATCAGATGGCCGCCGCCCGTCGCGCCGAACCGCGCGACGACATCATGACCGCCCTCGTCAACGCCGAGGTCGACGGACAGCGCCTCGACGACGGCGAGCTGAACATGTTCTTTGTGACGCTGATCGTCGCCGGCAACGAGACGACCCGGAACCTCGTCAACCATGCGATGCTCGCTCTGATCGACAACCCCGGAGAGGCCGAACGGCTGCGTGGCGACGAGTCGTTGTGGCCGACGGCCGTCGACGAGATGCTGCGTTACGGCACGTCGATCCA
>JAOBWK010000042.1 GCA_025463305.1 Ilumatobacteraceae bacterium | reverse complement strand
TCTCGTATCCGAGATCCCCCGAATACTTCATTCGCGAGAGCCACACCTCGGCGAAGCCGATGTTCACCCGCCGGAACGACATGAACGAGAAGTCCTTGGTGTCGAGCGACGTGTCGGTGAGCCCCTGCAGCAGCTCGCGTGACCTGGGGCCGGCGACCGTGAGGCCGACCATCGACAGTGCGAGGTTCTCGAACTTCACGGAGCCGTCGCTCGGCAGGTGGTCGACGAACCAGCGGCAGTGGTGGGTCTCGGCGGCCTGCGAGCCGAACAGGAAGAAGTCGTTCTCGCCGACCCGGGACACGGAGAACTCGCCGACGATGCGGCCCTGCGGGTTGAGCATCGCGGTCAGCAACGTGCGCCCGATCTTGGGCAGCTTGTTGGTGAACAGCGTCAGCAGCCATTCGGCCGCGCCGTCGCCGGTGACGCGGTACTTGGCGAAGTTCGACGCTTCGGAGAAGCCGACGCGTTCGCGCACCGCGCGGGACTCCTCGCCGACGATGTCGAACGCGTTCGAGCGGTAGAACGTGACGTCCTCGACCGGCGCCTTGCCGGCCTCCTGGAACCACAGCGGGTGCTCGAGCCCGAAGCCGGCGCCCCACACCGCGTTGTGGTCGGTGAGCCGGTCGTAGATGGGCGTGGTGTGCAGCGGGCGCGCGGCGGGCAGCTCCTCGTTCGGGAACGTGATCCGGAACCGGCGCGAGTAGTTCTCGCGCACCTTGGCGTTCGTGTACGCGAGCGTCGCGAAGTCGCCGTAGCGGGCGACGTCCATGCCCCAGATGTCGGCGCCGGGATCGCCCTCCACCATCCAGTTGGCGAGCGACAGGCCGACGCCACCGCCCTGGGACAGACCGGCCATCACGGCGCACGCCGACCACATCCCGCGCAGGCCCTTGATCGGGCCGACGAGCGGGTTGCCGTCGGGGCTGAACGTGAACGGTCCGTTGACGAACTTCTGGATGCCGGCCTTGCCGACGAGCGGGAAGTGCTGGAACGCCTTCTCCAGCTCCGGTGCGATGCGGTCGAGGTCGTGATCGAGCAGCTGGAACACGAAGTCCCACGGCGTCTCCTTCGGCGCCCACGGCCGGTTGTCCTGCTCGTAGGTGCCCAGAAGGATGCTGTTGCCCTCCTGGCGGGCGTAGATCTCGCCCGCGAAGTCGATCATGTGCGGCAGCTCGTGACCCATGGTCTTGTTGAACTCGATGACTTCCGGCATCGGCTCGGTCATCAGGTAGTGGTGCTCCATCGCCAGCACTGGCAGCTCGATGCCAGCCATCCGGCCGACCTCACGCGCCCACAGGCCACCGGCGTTGACGACGTGCTCGGCGTGGATCGTGTGATCGCGGTCGGTGATGACGTCCCAGGTCGAGTCCGCGCGCTGGCTCAGCCCGGTGACCCACGTGTCGAGGTAGACCTCGGCGCCGCGGTTGCGGGCGCAGATCGCGTACGCGTGGGTGACGCCGTGCGGATCGACGCTGCCCTCGTCCTCGTCGTACAGCGCGCCGACGAAGTACTTCTCCTCGAGGAGTGGGTTCATCGCCTTGGCCTCGGCCATCGAGATGATCTCCATCTTCATGCCGAGGTAGCGGCCACGCGCCTGCGCCATGCGCAGCCAGTCGAGGCGCTCGGGCGTGTCGGCCAGTTGCAGTCCACCGGGGAGGTGGATGCCGCAGTGCTGGCCCGACTCGGCCTCGATCTCGCGGTACAGGTTCACCGTGTACTGCTGCAGCCGGGCGACGTTCGGGTCGCCGTTGAGGGTGTGCATGCCGCCGGCCGCGTGCCACGTCGAGCCGGCCGTCAGCTGCTTGCGCTCGAGCAGGACGACGTCGGTCCAACCCGCTTTGGTCAGGTGGTAGAGCACGCTCGCACCGACGACACCGCCGCCGACGACGACGACCTGGGCTGAAGACTTCATTCGGCAATCCTTGCTGGGTCAGGGACCGGCTGCGCCGATCCTAGAAATCTGTTGGAACTCCGCCTTCGGCGTGACGCTTGGCGACGAAGGCTTCGAGCTCTTCCTTGATCGCCTCGTCGAGCGTGGGCGGCTGGTACTCGGCGAGCATCGCCTTCCAGATCTGGTTGGCCTTGGCGGGCGCCTGCGGGCTGCCGGCTTCCTCCCACGACTCGTAGTTGCGCCAGTCGGAGATCATCGGCTTGTAGAACGCCGTGCGGAAGCGGTCCTGGGTGTGCTGGGTGCCGAAGAAGTGGCCGCCCGGGCCGACGTCCTTGATCGCGTCGATGCCGAGCGTCGCGTCGTCGACGACCGGCGGCTCGAGGAACGCGGACACCATGTGCAGCAGGTCGGCGTCGAGGATCATCTTCTCGTAGCTGGCGTGGAGGCCGCCCTCCATCCAGCCGGCACCGTGCATCAGCAGGTTGACGCCGCCCTGGATCGCGCCCCAGAGCGAGAACACGGACTCGTACGCGGCCTGCGCGTCGAGCGCGTTCGCGGCGCACACGTTGCTGCTGCGGTAGGGGAGGTTGTAGCGACGGGCGAGCTGGCCGCCCACCATCGCGGTGCGCATGTACTCAGGTGTGCCGAACGCCGGCGCGCCACTCTGCATGTCGACGTTCGAGGTGAACCCGCCGTAGATCGCCGGAGAGCCGGGGCGCACGACCTGGGTCAGCACGATGCCGGCGAGCGCTTCGGCGTTCTGCTGGGCGAGCGCCCCGGCGAGCGTCACCGGCGCCATCGCCCCGGCGAGCGTGAACGGTGTGATGCACACGATCTGGTTGCGCTTGGAGTACTCGAGGATGCCGTGGATCATCGGTGTGTCGAGGCGCAGTGGCGAGCTGGTGTTGATGATGGTGAAGATCGACGGCTCGCGCTCGAGCGTCTCGTCGTCGATCTGGCGGGCGATGCGCACCATCTCCAGGCAGTCGATGTTGCGCTGGCGGCCGAGGCTGTACGCGTGGAACGGCTTGTCGGTGAGCACGAGGGCGTCGAGCGTGGCGTCGAGGTGGCGGATCGATGCGTGCAGGTCGATCGGCTCGACGGGGTAGCCGGAGATGAAGTGCACCGAGTTGAGCATCTGCGCGAGGCGCAGCAGGTTCTGGTAGTCGACGTGGTTGCCGATGCGCCGGCCCCGATCGAGGTCGAGCACGTTGGGGGCACTGGCGACCGAGCCGAACGCGGTGTAGTCGCCGCCGATGACGAGGTTGTGCTCGGGGTTGCGTGAGTGGAACGTGAACTGCGACGGGGCGATCTTGATCAGCTCGGCGACCATCTCGCGGTCGAAGTGCACGCGCTCGGTGCCGGAGTCGACGGTGGCGCCGGCCGCGACGAGCAGATCGCGCGCCTCCTCGTCGAGGAAGTCCATACCGACTTCCTCGAGGATCCGCATCGAGGCGATGTGGATCGACTCCAGCTCGTCGGCCGACACGATGTTGGTCGGCGCGTACGGGAGACGCGGCTGCCGGAACGGGCGCTGCAGCGGGAGCTTGCTGCGTTCGGCCGTCGACCGACCCTTGCGCTGTCTCGCGCCACCACCGCTCGTCTCGATGTGCAGATCGGTCACCGGCGAGATACTAGTCACGCTTAGTCAGCACGTCCGTACCGCGAATGAGTGTCCACACAGCGTTCACACAGGGCGGCTCCCTGCCGGGCTCAGGTGCGGTAGCGGAGGGCGATCGCGCGTTGCTCCTTGAGGAACGTCGGCATCTCGTGGGGCTGCACGACCGCGCCGCGGATGAGGTCGTCGAACTGTGCCGTCAGGGTGCGCACGTGCTCGGTGGACGTGAGCACGAGGTACATCTGGCCGAGGTACAGGGCGGCTCTCAACGGCCCGAAGATGGTGACGGGTGCGGCGTAGCGCTGGCGTCCGTCGAACAGGAACCAACGCAGGGTGGGGTACAGCTCGGCACACAGCTCGATCATGCGGTCGAGCTGGGCGAGGCGGCTCTTCAGTTCGAGGTGCCGCCAGATGCCGGCGCCGCGGGCGAACGACTCCACGGCCTGGATCGAGTTGCAGCACTCCATGTCCGTCTCCGGACCACGGGTCCAGGCGAGGCGAGCCGACGCCGTCTCGATCAGCTGCTCGGGTGTGGTCGCGACGAAGTCGCTCATCTCGAACCGGATCACCTCGTCGGTCTTCAACAGGTCCGGAAGGGTCGACGGGACGTAGCGGATCTTGTAGCCGATCGCGTCCTTCAACCAGCCGATCAGGCGCTCGTCGTTGTGGGCGAGCGCGTTCTTGGCGAACGACATCTGCTCGTCCATCATCTCCGCCTGCATCGGGCCGACGTTGCTCAACCCGATCAGCCAGTCGAGTGACGATTGCTGCTGCTCGGCGATGGTGACGAGCGTCTCGACGCGCGGGAGCCGGCGGTTGGTGCTGGACATCAGCTGCGAGAGCGTGGAGCGGTCGAGTCCGACCGCTGCGGCGAACTCACTCTGGTTCAATCCGGAATCGTGGATCACTTTGGTCAGTCGTTCCTGGAACGTACGGAGCAGATCCTGGCGGTCGATCACGCCTGCTCACACTACTCGCGGTGGAAATGACGTGCGGTGTGTTCGCAACAAATGTGGCACATGCGCATCACATGTGGTCCAGCACCGCTCCACATGGGGTGAATGTGCGCAAATACCCCACCAAAATGGTCGGGATTAACGGCCGGTGTCGAGTAGACCAACAGCAGTGGCAGGCAGCGTGTTCGATCGAACGAAGCGAATCGAGTGGCCGACGGTCGTGGTGATCGTGGGCTTCTGGCTCGCGTTCGCCACCGTGTTGCTCGAGCACCGGCACCTGCCGACGGCCGTCACCGTCGTCGTGCTCGCGCTGCTGAGCGGCTTCTACATGTCGCTGCAGCACGAGGTCATCCACGGCCATCCCACGCCGTGGCGCACGCTGAACTGTGCATCTGTCGGTGCGCCGCTGGTGCTGCTCCAGCCGTTCGAGCGCTACAGCGCGGTCCACACCGCGCACCATGCGAGCGACATCACCAACCCGATCGACGATCCGGAGAGCTTCTACGTCACGCCCGAGGTCTGGCGCGATGCGCGGATCGTCAAGCGCTGGTTCCTGCTCGCCAACCGCACGCTGCTCGCGCGGCTGACGATCGGCCCGATCTACTCGTCGTGGCAGATGCTGCGCTACGACGTCCGGCTGCTGCGCTACCAGGCGGGCATCCGGCGCGCGTGGGCCATCCACATCGTCGCCGTCGCGCTGATCGTCGCGGCGATCCGGATGACGGGCACCCCGCTGTGGGTGTACGCACTCGGCTTCGTCTACGGCGGGATGGCGGTGACGTCGCTGCGGTCGTTCGTCGAGCACCGCGCCGTCGGCGATGGCCAGACCCGCTCGGCCGTCGTGCAGAGTGGCTGGTTCTTCGGCCTGCTGTACCTCAACAACAACCTCCACCACGCCCACCACTCACTGCCGGGCGCGGCCTGGTACCGCCTGCCGCAGCTGAACCGCGATCTCGGGGCTGCCGCGCTCGCGGCCGAAGGTGCCGGCTTCTACACGGGCTACCTCGCGATCGCCCGTCGCTTCCTGTTCCGCCCGTTCGAGCAGCCGGTGAACCCTTTGTTGGAGAAGACCTCGGCATGAGCGCCGTCGGCACGCGCTACGCGGCGCTCGGGATGTATCCGTTCCCGGCGCTGCGCCACGCGTGGGACGCGCTCTACGCCTCCGTGGCCGACATCGCCCGTTCGCATGGCGTCGACGCGCCGGCCGAGCTGCGCTGGGACGTCGATCCGCACGACACCTGGCTCGACCCCGACCTCGCCGTCGGCATGACGTGCGGATGGCCGTTGGTCACCGCGCTGCGCGAGCAGGTGCGGATGGTGGGCACGTTCTCCTACGACCTCCCCGTCGCCGGGCCCGCGCCTCACGTCTACCGCACCGTGATCATCGCCCGCAACGATGTGCCGCTGGCCGACCTCGCGTCCGCCCGCACGGCCGTGAACTCGCCCGACAGCCTGTCCGGGCACATCAGCCTCCTCGCTGCGTTCGGTCACGGCGCGGTGTGGCCCGGTGAGGTGTTGTACACCGGTGCCCATGTCGACAGCATCCAGGCCGTGCGCAACGGGCTGGCCGACGTCGCCTCGATCGACGGGATGACGTGGGCGTTCCAGCAGCGCACCGCGCCGGAGACGCTCACCGGTCTGGTCGAGGTCGGCAACGGGCCGTTCGTCCCGTGCCTGCCGGTCATCGTCGGCGCCCACGCCACCGACGCCGAGCGCGACGGCTGGCGCCACGCGTTCGTCGAAGCCGTCCGCGAGCGGCATGCTGCCGACGCGCTCGACGTGTTGATGATCCGCGACTTCGTCGCGCTCGACGACGGTGACTACGACGCCGAGCTCGCCTGGCTGCTCGAGCGCCACGCGCCTGTCAAGGGCTGAGACAGCGCGACTGACCGCGTGATGTCGTCCGACGGACGACATCACGCGGTCGGTGAGTGCGATGGCTAGAAGACCTCGATCGCGGTCACGTAGACGGTGCGGCCGGCGGCGGCGCTGACGATCAGCACCTGCTGACCCTTTTCGATCACGTCGGCGTTGTCGGCGGGGCGGGCGAAGTAGGTCTCCGTCCCGCCCCGGACCTTGACGGCCACCTCACCCACGGTTCCGGCGGCGATGCGGCCGGTGACGGTGGCGGTCTTGCCGACCAACAACTGCTCGGCCACTCAGCCCTCGTTCGTCCCGGCGCCGTCGGAGCCTGCGGCCGGGGCGCTCATCGCGTGCCCGTTCGTGGCGGCTGTGTTCTTGATCTCAGCGGCGACGGGCTTCGGCACGAAGAGACCGCGCAGGAACTCGAAGCTGGCCATGCCCGACGAGGCGATCTCCATGATCGCCCGGTTGACGCCGGCGGCGCCGTCGAGCACGGTGAAGTTCCCGACGTGGGCGAACGCCCCGGCGGCTTCGCGCACGACCTCGGGCCAACGCTCGGCCAGGCCCTGCATGGCGACGGCCTCCGGGTTGGTGGCCAGTGCCTCGGCGCGGGCTTTGATGGAGGCCGCCTCGGCGAGGCCCTTGGCCTGGATGGCGTCACCGTCGGCAGCGCCCCTGGCGCGGGTGGCATCGGCCTCGGCCAGACCGGTTGCCCGGGTGGCGGTGGCGCGGGCCTCGGCCTCGAGCGTGGTGCGCTTGGCCTGACCCTCTGCGGTCAGCTCGGCCACGCGGCTGGCGGCTTCAGCGGCGGCGATGTCGGCATCGCGCTGGGCTTCGGCGGGGCGGATGACCGTGGCCACGAGCAGCTGCTGCTGCCTGGCCGCTTCGAGCTGAGCGGTCTTGGTCTCCTGCTCCACCACGTTCTGGCGAGCGGATGCCTGGGCGAGCGGGCCGGACTGGGCCTGCTCGGCCTTGGCCTTGTCGACCTCGGCCTGGAAGCCGGCCTCCTTGATGGCGGCGTTGCGCTGTGCTTCGGCCTTGAGGGCGTTGGCTTCCTGCTCGCGCTCGGTGGCCTCGCGGTCGGCGTTGGCCTGGGCGATGCGGGCCGCGCTGGCGACGGCTGCGGTGTGCGGCATCGCGAGGTTCTTGATGTAGCCGGTGGGGTCGTCGATCTCCTGGATCTGCAGGGAGTCGATGATGAGGCCGAGCTTGGTCATCTCCGAGCCCGACGCCTCACGCGTGCGCGCTGTGAGCTGCTCGCGGTCGCGGATCATGTCCTCGACCGTCATCGAGCCGACGATGGAGCGGAGGTGGCCGGCGAACACGTTGTGCACGCGCTGGTCCATCAGGTTCTGCTGATCGAGGAAGCGTCGGGCGGCGTTGGTGATGCTGCCCGGATCGTCACCGATCTTGAAGATGACCGTGCCGCTCACGTGCACGGGGATGCCCTGGTGGGTCACGCAGTCGACCTGGAGGTCGGCCTGGTGCAGATCGAGCGAGAGCCGGCGCACCGCTTGCACGCCGGGGAACACGAGCGTGCCCTTGCCGGTGACGATGCGGAAGCCCATCTCGTCGCCGGACGAATCGGTGGCGATGCCCTTGTCGCGGAGGCCCGAGATGATCAGCGCCTCGTTGGGCTCTGCCACTCGCCAGGCCGCTTTGAACAAGAGGATGAGGAGGATGATCACCCCGACGGCGATTGCCGCGGGGATGATCAGTACGGAACTTGCTGCCACTATCACGGCATCTCCTTAGTTCGCCGGAACACCGGCGATGAGGGCGAGCATAGGCACCGGTTTCGCGAGATCGTCAACGCGTCTCGTCGATTCTTACCGCCGTCTCATCTGCGCTTTTGTCGACTGATGTGGTCACAGATCCTTGCAGAGGCGGAGCGCGTCGTAGATGGCTGCGTGGATGTTGCGCGAGGCGACGGCGTCTCCGATGCGGAACAGCTGGAACGATCCGTCGGGGTTGGTGCGCAGTGCCTGCGGTCGGCCCTGCATGAGCGCGCCGTAGTCGACCGCGCCTCGGTTGCTCGACTGCTCTTTCAGCTCGAAGTACAGCTCGTCGAGCGGGGCGGTGCCGTACTCCACCACGACCTGGTCGACGCGGCGGTCGAAGCGCTCCTCGCCGTAGTCGTTGCCGATTCGTGCGACGAGCTCGTCGCCGTCGCGCCGCACGGACACCAGTCGGCTGCTGATGGACATGCGCGCGTCTGCTTTCGTCAGCGCCTTCGCGTACGGCACGTGGTTCAGGCCCCCGACCTCGGGCGCGAAGAACCGCTCGGGCGTGACGAACTCCAGCTCGCTGCCGGCGTTGACGATGACCTCCGCGGCCGACACGCCGGGGTGGCCACCGTTGTCGTCGTACAGCAGCACGCGCGGCGCGGGCTTGGCGTCGCCGCCGAGGATGTCCCAGCTCGACGTCAGCAGCTCGGCGCCGGACTCGATGGGGGTCGGCTGGGCGAGGCCACCGGTGGCGACGATCACGACGTCGGGCGCCAGTGCGGTCACCGTGTCGCCTTCGGCGTAGGTGTCGTAGCGCACGTCGACGCCGAGCCGCTCGAGCTCGGCGACGCGCCAGTCGATGATGCCGATCAGGTCGCGCCGGCGGGGGTTGCGCACGGCGAGGCGGATCTGGCCGCCGGCCTGCGGCATCGCCTCGAGCAGCGTCACGCGGTGGCCGCGCTCGGCGGACACACGCGCCGCCTCGAGCCCGCCCGGGCCGGCGCCGATCACCACGACGTGACGCTTCGTCGCCGCCGGCGGGATCTCGTGTGGCATCGTCGCCTCGCGACCCGTCGCCGCGTTGTGGATGCACAGCGCCTCGCCGGCTTCGTAGATGCGGTCGAGGCAGTACGTCGCGCCGACGCACGGGCGGATCTCGGCCTCGCGGCCCTCGATGATCTTGCGGATGATGTGTGGGTCGGCGATGTGGCTGCGGGTCATGCCGACGAGGTCGAGCAGGCCCTCGCGGATCGAGTGTCGAGCGGTCGCGACGTCGTCGATCTTCGAGGCGTGCATCACGGCCAGCGAGGTGCCGGCCTTGACCTGCCCGGCGAACTCGAGCGATGGCGCCGAGCGCATGCCGTGGATCGGGATCACGTCGATGAGCGCGGCGTCGCTCTCGATGTGGCCACGGATGACGTTGACGAAGTCGATCAGCTTGTGCTCGTCGAAGACGTCGAGGATCTGCATGCCGTCCTCGCGGGTGAGGCCCTTCGGCACGCGCTCCTCGACGGCCATCCGCAGACCGACGATGAAGTCGGGACCCGTTGCGGCGCGGATGCCCTCCAGCACTTCCCGGGCGAAGCGGATCCGGTTCTCGAACGAACCGCCGTACTCGTCGTCGCGGTGGTTCGTGGCCGGTGACCAGAAGCCGTCCATCAGGTGGCCGTAGCACTCGATCTCGACGCCGTCCATGCCGCCGGCCTCCATGCGTGCTGCGGCCGTCGCGTAGTCGGCGATGATCCGCGCGATGTCCCAGTCCTCGGCCTGCTTCGGGAACGCGCGGTGGGCCGGCTCGCGGATCGCGGTGGGGGCGACGAGCGGCAGCCAATCGGCCTTGTTCCATCCTGTGCGCCGACCGAGGTGGCTGATCTGGATCATCGCCGCGCAGCCGTGCTCGTGGATCGCGTCGGTCATCTCGCGCAACCACGGGACGATCTCGTCCTTGTACGCGTGCAGGTTGCCGAACGCCGCCGGACTGTCGGGGGACACGACCGCGGAACCAGCGGTCATCGTCAACCCCATGCCGCCCTTGGCCTTCTCGGCGTGGTAGAGCCGGTACTTCTCCTTGGGCATCCCGCCGTCGCCGTACGCCGGCTCGTGCGAGCTCGACATCATCCGGTTCTTCAGCGTCAGGTTCCTCAACGTGAACGGCTGGAGGAGAGGGTCGCCGTCGGACGGTGCAGGAACAGGTGCCATGCCCTTTCGTACCACATGCTGATGGACCGTCGCCGAGGATGTCGGTCGTATATCGTGTAACGGTCGTGCTGGTTATCCGGGCACGTTCTCGCACCGTGATGAGGAGCAGTCGTGAGTGTCCATGAGCTCGGTCGAGTGCCGAGGATCGTCGCCGGCGAGCAAGCACTCGACGAGCTGATCGCCGCTGTCTCGTCGCTCGGCGAGGGCGGCGCGGTGATGGTGGTCGACGAAGCCGTCGCCGCCACGGGTTACGCCGGTCGCGTGGCCGACGTGTTGCGCGGTGCCCCCCTCGTGCAACACATCGTGCCCGCCGGTGAGCCGACGGTCGCCACCGTCGACGCGGCAGCCGATGCCGTCCGGTCGCTGCCCGGCGCGGTGGTCATCGGCATCGGTGGCGGCTCCGCGCTCGACACCGCGAAGCAGGCGGCCGTCGTGGCTGCTGGCCTCGGCAGCGTCGAGCAGTACGTGCTCTGTGCCAACCCGTTCGTCGGTCGCCGAGCGATCATCGCGATCCCAACCACGTCGGGCACCGGCGCCGAGGTGACTCGCACGTGCATCCTCAGCGACGCGCTGGGCCGCAAGCTGTGGACGTGGGGCGACGAGATGCTGCCCGACCTCGTCCTGCTCGACCCGACGGCGGCGGCCACGATGCCGCTGCACGTCACCGCGGCGACGGGCCTCGATGCGTTCGTGCACGCGCTGGAGGCCTGCAGCGGTCAGCGGCGCAACGTGCTCTCCGGCGCACCCGCGATCCACGCCCTGCGGCTCGTCGCCCAGCACCTGCCGGTTGCCGTCGCCAACCCCGCAGACCTGGCGTCGCGGCAGCGGATGCAGGAGGCAGCGCTGCTCGCCGGCACCGCCATCGACAACTGCGGCACCGGCATCGCCCACTCCATCGGCCACGCGCTCGGTTCGCTGTACCACCTGCCCCACGGCGTGTCGGTGGCCGTCGGGCTCGACGCCGCGATCGACTGGAACGTCGAGGGATCGCCCGACGCGTACCTCGATGCCGCGACGGCGTTCAACGCGTCGCCCACCGATGTGCCGGCCGTGCTGCGCGACCTGTTCGCGGCCAGCCGGTTCCACGAGGTGCTGCGGCGGATGCCCGAGCTCGAGCTGTCGGCCGGCGACATCGCCGAGATGATGGTGGCCGTCGAGAACCAGCCGATGGTGAACAACAACAGCCGGGTCCCGGACGACGCCGAGCGCCGGCAGCTCGCCGAGCTCACCGTCGAGAGTTGGCACCGCCTGCGTTCGCTCACCGCAGCGGCGAACTGAGCGCCGATGAGCACGATCACGCGCATCGAGATCACCCATCACCAGTTGCCGCTCGATCCGCCGTTTCCAGCGTCGTGGGACACCCAGCCGCGCACCAAGTTCCCGGCCACCATCGTGCGCGTCCACGACTCCGACGGCCGCGTCGGCATCGGCTCGGGAGATGCGATGTACGGCTTCGCCGACTACCAGCGGTACTTCCTCGGTGAGGACCCGCTCGACCTCGATCGGCACGCCGCCGTGCTGGCGAACATCGAGTTCCACGCCGGCCGTCCGTGGCCGATGGACATCGCCCTCTGGGACCTCGCCGGCAAGATCCGCGACGAGCCGATCTGGCAGATGCTCGGCGGCCGCAGCAACCGCATCCGTGCGTACGCGTCGAGCGGGGTGCACCGTCCGGTCGCGGAGATGGTGGAGGTCGCGAGGCGGATCATGGACCTCGGCTTCCCCGCGCTGAAGGTGCGCTTCGGACGCCCGACCCTCGCCGACGACCTGGCCGTCATCACCGCCGTGCGCGACGCCGTCGGTGACGGGCTGGAGCTGATGGTGGACTGCAACCAGGGCTGGCGGATGCCGTGGGACATCCAGCAGCCGTGGACGCTCGACCACGCCACCAGCGTGGCCGAGACCCTCGAGCGCGAGCGCGTCTACTGGATGGAGGAGCCGCTGCACCGCGGTGACTACGACGGGATGGCCGAGCTGCGCCGGCGTGTCGGCATCCGCATCGCCGGGGGCGAGCTGACCCGCGAGCCGTACGAGTTCCGCGAGCTCCTGCAGCGCGAGTGCTTCGATGTGTTCCAGCCCGACGCGGTGTGCTCGATGGGCATCTCCGGTCTTCGCCACCTCGCGGTCGAGGTCGAGGCCGCCGGCAAGGTCTTCACCCCGCACACGTGGGGCAACGGCATCGGCGTGATGGCCAACCTGCAGCTCACCGCGGGCACCGTCGACACACCGTTCATCGAGTTCCCGTTCGATCCGCCGGAGTGGAGCACCGCCCGCCGCGACTACATCCTCACCGACACCATCGAGGCCGACGACGAGGGCTGGATCACGCTGTCGGACCGACCCGGCCTCGGCGTCGAGCTCGACGAGACGGTGCTGGCCGCCACGCTCACCGGACACGCCACCTTCGCCTGACGCGCGACATCATCCGCGTGCCCGGCGCGGTTGTACGTTGCCGCGATGAACATCGAACCGGACTTCGCCGGGCGGATCGGCCGCACGCACCTCGAATCGACGCCTGCATGGCCGACGCCACCGGCCGGGCTCGGCGGTCCGAACGTGGTGACGATCGTCCTCGACGACACCGGCTTCGCCCACTTCGGTTGCTACGGCAGCAGCCTGCGGACGCCGAACATCGACCGGCTCGCGGCCGGCGGCCTGCGCTACAACGGTTTCCACACGACGGCGCTGTGCTCGCCCACACGGGCGTGCCTGATGACGGGTCGCAACCACCACAGCGTCGGGATGCGTGCGGTGTCGAACTGGAGCAGTGGCTACCCGCACATGCGCGGCGGCATCAACCCGCGTGCCGCCACCGTCGCCGAGCTGCTGCGCGCCCACGGCTACGCGACGTACGCGGCCGGCAAGTGGCACCTGGCGCCGATGGAGGAGACCTCGGCCGCCGGCCCCCACACCAACTGGCCGCTGCAGAAGGGCTTCGACCGGTTCTACGGGTTCCTGCAGGGCGAGACCGATCAGTTCCATCCCGAGCTCACCCACGACAACCACCACATCGACCCACCGCGCGGTGTGGACGACGGGTACCACATCAGTGAGGACCTGATCGACCAGTCGACCGGTTGGATCCGCGACCTCGTGTCCGTGCGGCCCGATCGACCGTTCTTCCTCTACCTCGCGTTCGGCGCGATGCACTCGCCGCACCAGGCGCCCGACGAGTACCTGCAGCGTTGGCGCGGTGCGTTCGACGAGGGCTACGACGTGATGCGCGAGCGCTGGTTCGAGCGCCAGCTGGAGCTCGGCATCGTGCCGGCCGGCACGAACCCAGCAGCGCGCAACCCGGGCGTGCCGCCATGGGACCAGCTCACCCCGAACCAGCAGGCGTTCGCGTGCCGTCTCCAGGAGGCGTTCGCGGCGATGCTCGAGCACACCGATGCGCAGATCGGCCGGCTCGTCGAATTCCTCACCCAGCACGACCTGCTGGACAACACGCTGCTGACCGTACTGTCCGACAACGGCGCCAGCCGCGAAGGCGGGCCCTTCGGTGTCATGGATGAGTTCAGTTTCTTCAACGGCATGTTCGAAGACATTGACGCTCTCGTCGAAGCCCACATTGACGACATCGGGGGCCCGCATTCCCACTCCAACTACCCGTGGGGATGGGCCCAGGCCGGCAACAGCCCGCTGCGCTGGTACAAGCAGAACACCTACGGCGGCGGCGTGCGCGACCCGCTGGTCGTGCACTGGCCGGCGCGCATCGCCGAGTCCGACCGGGGCGCGATCCGCCCGCAGTTCTGCCACGCGGTCGACATCGCCGCCACCATCCTCGACATCACGGGCGCGCCGGTCCCCGACTCCTTCAACGGCCATGCCCAACTGCCGCTGCACGGTCGTTCGATCGCGCCGACGTTCGACTCCGGCTCGGTGGCAGCGCCGCGCACCGTGCAGTACTTCGAGCAGATGGGTCACCGCGGCATCTACGTCGACGGCTGGAAGGCCACCACCTACCACGTGCCCGGCCATCCGTACGACGACGACGAATGGGAGCTGTTCCACCTCGACGAGGACTTCTCCGAGACGAACGACCTCGCTGCGGCGATGCCCGAGAAGCTGCGCGAGATGATCGACACCTGGTGGGCCCAGGCCGGGGAGATGGGCGTGCTGCCGCTCGACGACCGCACCATCGAGCTGTTCGGTGCCTCGCCGCGCTCGGACAGCCCGCACGCCCGCGGCCGCTACGACTACCTGGCGCCGATCTCGCACATCCCCTCCGATGCGTCGCCGGTGCTCGGTGCGCGGGAGTGGACGCTGACGGCCGACGTGGTGGTCGGCGGCCCGTTGGCCGTCGGGCCGCTCGAGGGTGTCGTCTACGCGCGCGGCACCCACAACATCGGGCACACGTTCTTCGTCCACGACGGCCAGCTGCACTTCGACTACAACGCGCTCGGCACCCACCAGCGAGCGTCCGCGCCACTGTCGCTGACGCCCGGCGCACACACCCTGACGGCCGAGTTCCGCCGCGACGGCAAGCAGGGTGTGCTCACCATCGGCGCCGACGGCACGAACCTCGCCGATGTCCGCATCCCGAAGATCGTGCGGATGCTCGGCTCGACCGGCCTCGACATCGGCCGCGACGCGCTGTCGACGGTGGTCGACGACTACGCCGGTCCCTTCCCCTTCACCGGCGAGATCCGCAAGGTGTCGATCGAGATCCACACCCGCCGCGACGCCGCCGACATCGCTGCCACCGCGGCGATGGAGCTGGCCAGGGAGTAGCTCGTCTGCGCAAACCGCCCACGCGTGCGCGATCTGCGCGAACCGGTTCGCTCGATCCGCGCACGCGTGAGCGATCTGCGCGTCATCCACCGCAACGACAGCGCCCGAAAAGGTCCGACATGTCGCGCATCACCGGAAGCGGTCACCGGGTGTCGAGGGCACCGACCACTAGGGTCGAACGGGATGGCGCGCACACCGGATCTCGAGATGAAGCGCGAACTGCTCGACCGCGTCGTGGCCTACCTCGCCCAGCACGGGCTCGGCGACATGTCGCTGCGGCCGATGGCGGCGGCCTTGGGCACCAGCCCGAATCGGCTGGTCCACCACTTCGGCTCGAAGCAGGAGCTGCTCGCCGCGGCGCTCGGGCAGGCCACCCGCATCCAGGAGGACGTGCGCGACGTGTGGCTGCGCCGTCAGCCGGAGATGAGCAAGACCACCGAGCTGCGCAAGTGGTGGAAGTGGCTCAACGACTCGCCGGCCAACCTCGCCCTCACCCGGCTCGGCCTCGAGGCGGCGACGCTCGAGGCCACCCAAACCGGCCTCAGCGGCGATGTGCGCGCCGAGCAGATCGGCGTGTGGCGCGAGCAGATCGAGCAGAAGCTGATCAGCGAGGGCGTGCCCCGCGCGACGGCCATCAGCGAGGCCTCGCTGCTGAAGGGCATGTTCACCGGGTTGATCGTCGACCTGATGGCCACCGGCGATCGGGTGCGGCTCAGCAAGGCGTTGGAGGTCGGCCTCCGGCGGACCGAAGCGGTGCTGGAGGCGGCTCGCTCGGCGAAAGTGTGATCACTGGTCGCGCAGGAAGCGCTCGACCTCGTCGATGAACGCCGGACCGTCGACGTGCTCGGGCAGGTCGGCATCGAGCTCGCCACCCACCACGTCGTCTTCGTCGTCGTCCTCGTCGATGTCGTCATCGTCGTCGAGGGAGAAGTCCTCGATGCCGGCATCGCTCATGCTCTCGAGCCGACGAACGTAGCCGGACAGGTCGTCGTCGTCGGCCACGACGGCGCTGACCCGGTTCTCGTAGTCCTCGACCTGGGCCTGCAGCCGCAGGGTGGGCATCGTCGTGCCGATGATGGCGCCGAGCCGTTCGACCAGTGCGAGCGTGGCCTTCGGCGATGGCACCTGCGAGGCATAGGCGGGCACCGCAGCCCACAGCGCTGCCGACGGGAGATCGACCTTGGTGCACGCGTCGTGGAGGATGCCGACGATGCCCGTCGGCCCCTCGTAGCGCGAGCGCTGGAGGTCGAAGCGGTCGATCATCGACTGCTCGCTGGCCGTGCCGATCAGTTGCACCGGGCGGCTGTGCGGCACGTCGGCCAGCAGCGCGCCGAGCGTGAGCACGAGCGAGGCCTTGTAGTGCTGGGCGACGCCGATGATCTGCTCGCTGAAGCAGCGCCAGCGCATCGCCGGCTCGGGCCCGAGAACGAGGATGACATCGGCGCCTGCAGTGCTCGCCGACCACAGCCCGACCGTCGGCCAGACGATGCTGCGGGTGAGGCCGCTGGACAGGCGAACGTGCGGACGGATCGTCGCGAAGTCGGTGAACTCCTCGGGGTCGATCTCGGCCAGCGCGGAGGCACCCCAATCCTCGATGAGGTGACGGACACCGCCGGACGCGGAGTCGCCGGCGTCGTTCCAACCCGTGAACGCGGCAACCACGACGGGGTTCCGCAGGGTGGGTTGGCTGAGCCAACGGACGTGTTCCATCAACCGGAAATGCTATCGAGGCGACGTGGAGACGACATCTGGGCGGTGTTCGCGCGGGTTCAGCGCGTCGCTGCCGAAGCGAGGTCGTGCGGGCCCGACGTGGGGTAGCCGAACTGCTCGCGAACCGAGACGCCCCACGGATCGAGGATCCGGATCAGCTCCTCGATGTCGTCACCGAGCGCCTTGACCACGGGTGCCATCTGGGAATCGGTGATGGTCTCGATCAGCTCACGCGCCTCGCGGCCCTGCACGGTGAACCCGACCTCGTCGACCAGACCGCGCGCCTTCAGCGTCTCGTGGGCGATGTCGAACTGCTCGGTCGTCCATGCCCGCGTGCGGCTGTACGAACGCATCGGCAGGCCCCAGTAGAGCTCGCTCAGGAGTCCGATCTCGGCAGCGTCGAACCCGGCCGACACCCACGCCGCGACGTGTGCATCGCCGCGGTACTCGCGCAGCATGTCGCCCATCCGCCACATCGCTCCGACCGGCGACGTCGGGATCGCGAGCGAGCGCAGGCCGGCGTAGAGCGGCCGGCCCTCCGGGCGCAACGGCGCGATCGCTCGCTGGAGCAACTCGTTGGCGCGGTCGATGCCGTCGGGCGCCTCGCCGAGGATCCGCACGAGCTGGGCGATGCCGCCGGCGTCACGCGCCGCGCAGATCGCCGTTGCGTCGGTGAGGGTCCAGCCGTACGTCACCGCGGGGATCACCACGTCGGGGTTGAACACGGCGAACGCCGCGGCCACGACCTCGCCGGGCACCTGACCCATCACGCTGCCGCGGCTCGTGAAGTACGCCGGACCATCCGGCATGGCAACGCCCTTCGACGTCGCCGCGCTCGGTGCGAAGCCGAGCTCGACGTAGTTCGCATGTGCCTCCGGCGAGAAGTACACCTGCCCGGTGAGCGGCTCCAGCACGGATGCCAGCTTGCGGGCGAGGGTCGAGAGCGTCGCGGTGTCCATCGCCCGAACCTATGCCCCGCTCCGACTGCTCTCGTACACGAGCCCACCGAATCGTTCCCCGCGGCGGACCGGCGACGTGTCGGATATCGTGCGCGCCGTGCCCGACACCGTCACCGTGCAGATCGCCAACGAGGCCACCCCCGCGCTCGTCGAGGCGTTCGCCGCGCTCATCCCGCAGCTGTCCAAGTCGGCGCCACCTCCGACCTCGTCCGAGCTCGCCGAGATGATCGCGTCGCCGGCCACCGACGTTTTGGTGGCGCTCGACGGTGACACCGTGCTCGGCGCGCTGACGCTCGTCGTGTTCCGCATCCCCACGGGCGTGCGGGCGTGGATCGAGGACGTCGTGGTCGACAGCTCGGCGCGTGGCCGCGGCGTCGGCGAATCGCTCAACCAGTTCGCCCTGGACCTCGCCCGGAGCAAGGGCGCGAAGACCGTCGACCTCACGTCGCGGCCGTCGCGCGAGGCTGCCAACCGGCTCTACCAGCGGATCGGCTTCGTGGCCCGCGAGACGAACATCTACCGCTACGACCTGTAGCGGCCCGACGCCGCCAGCTGGCTACGGCCAGCCAGAGCTCGCCGGTGCGAACGGTCCGTACGTGTATCGGCGCCTGCCGCTGTCCTCCCGATCGACCACGAAGCGCGCCGACTCCAGGCACCGTGTGACGGGCACATCGTGGGCGTCCACGTCGTCGACCACCAGCTGCTCGATGCCGTCCTGATCCAGCAACCACGGCGAGAACGCTTGCAGGAACTCGATGCCGAGGAGGCGCCGCCGGAACGTCGGTGCGATCGCCATCGAGATCCCGACCGCTCCGTCAGGATCGACGTCCGTGGTGACCGCTGCCTCACCGATCACGAACCCGACGAGCGTGATCAGCCACATCGCCGGCTCGGGCCGCGTCACGGCGCCACCGATGATCTCGGCGCTGCCGGGATGTGGCCAACCGGTGCCGGGAACGACGCCGGCGAGATCGCCGTCGAGGATCGCCCGAGCCGTGTCTGCCGACAGCGGTGTGCCACGCAGCCGGCCGGCGACGATGGTCTGCAGCGCGAGCGACATCAGGCGAACGGTACTGCGCGCTCGAGCCCGTCGCGAGATGCGGTCAGTCTCGGGTGAGGTCCTCGGCCGCCTGCCGGACCTGCCAGTCGCGGTCGACGAGCGCTGCCGCGAGCGCCGCTTCGACCTCGGGTCCCTCGAACGGCGCCAGGGCGAGCACGGCGCGACGACGGATGGCCGGCTTGTCGGTGCAGCCGACCAGGATGGCCGGCAGACCACGCTCGTCGCCGATGGCGCCCAGCGCGGCGACGCTGGCCTCGCGCACCAGCGGGTCGTCGTGATCGGTGGCCAACTCGACCAGCCGCTCGAGCACGTCGTCGTCGACGACCTCGTGCTCACCGCTCGACCACGCCGCGACCTCGACCACCGACGGATCGGTGTCGTGGAGCAGATCGATCATCGAGATCATCGGATAGTGCGCCCCGACCTCGGCGGCGCGCCTGCGGACCTGCGGCGCCGGATCGCGGAAGCTGGTGCGGAGCTCGTCGTGACGCAGCGCCCCGAGGCGGTGCAGCGCGCCGAGGGCGGTGCCTCGCACGGTGGGCTCCGGATCGTCGAGACCGGCCCGGGCCACATCGGGGTCGCCCATGTGCCCGGCGAGCGCGACCACGCGCCGTCGTTCGGCGGCGAGGGCGGCGGAGGGCACAGAGGTGGTCATTTCTTCAACAGGCTCGACAGCGTGGTGACGGCCCACGAGATGGCGAACGCCGTCACGATCGCAATGATGGCACCCGTGAGCACGGTGAGGAAGCCGGTTCCGCACAGCGCCACCACACGCCGCCAGACCGGGGTGCGTCGGTAGCCGTCAGCGGCGAGCTCGGTGACCGCGATGCCCGCCCGGGGTGGCCGATGACCGCGTGGATTCCGTGGGGCGGCTCTGGCAGTCTTTCGCCACCCGACGCACAGGAGTGCGAACATGGCGAGGCCGGCTACCCAGGCCGCACGGACGGTGAACTCAGTGACAGACACGCAACCGGAGATGGTACTTGCAGCACCAGTTGCGGCCATCTCACCCGATCCCAGGCATCGGTTCTGGGCGGTTCCGCTGGCCGTGCTCGCGCTGGCGACGCTCGCCTCGATCTTCCTGGCGAGCATCGTCACCGCCGAGCGCTTCACCTCGATCAAACGGCCGTACGCCATCGTGCCGTCCGACGCGGAGCAGGTCGAGGCGCGCTTGGGGTTGAAGGACGTGCAGCGCTACCCGGCCAAGGGCAAGATCCTGTTCGTCACCATCCGCGAGCCCCAGCTGCCGCTGCTGTCGTGGTTGATGTTCCACGACGACGACGACATTTCGCCGAAGACGTACACCGACATCTACGGCACGTCCTCCCCCGCCCAGCTCGACACGCGGGGCCAGCGGCAGATGATCAGCGCGCAGCAGTCGGCCGAGTACGCGGCGTTGTCCAAGCTCGGCTACCCGATCGACCTCAAGCCGGGCGCCATCGTCATCGACCAGATCCTGTGCTTCAAGGCGAACGCTGCCGGCACGAAGTGCGAGCAGGAGGCGCCGTCGGGCAAGGTGCTCGACGCCGACGACAAGCTCGACAGCATCGACGGCAAGGCGATCTCGACGGTCGACGATCTCGTCGCCGCGCTGGCCAAGCACAAGCCCGGCGACATGGTGAAGGTCACGTTCGAACGGCCCGGTGTCAGCGGCGTCCAGTCGGGAACGATCCAACTGATCGACTCGCCCGACACCCCCGGCCGCACCATCGTCGGCTTCACGCCGTTCGACACCACCACCGTCGGCAAGTCCCCGTTCCCGATCTCGCTCGACTTCGACGGCATCGGCGGTCCGTCGGCCGGGCTCGCGCTCACCCTCACCCTCATCGACGAGCTGACGCCCGGCGAGCTCACCGGCGGCCAGCGGATCGCCGTCACGGGCACGATCGACGTCAACGGCAAGGTCGGCGCGATCGGCGGACTGCCGCAGAAGGCGTCGGCCGTGCGCCAGACCGGTGCGAAGTACTTCCTGGTCCCCGCGTCGCAGTCCGACATCGCCGAGGCCCAGAAGGTGGTCGGCAAGGACGTCACCATCATCCCGGTCGCGACGCTCGACGACGCCCTCGCCGCGCTGACCAAGCTCGGTGGCAACGGCGACTCCATCGGCACGCCCGGCAAGAGCTACACGCCCGCCAGCTGACCGCCCCGAAAGCGGCGGCGACGAGCACGCGGACCAGGCGCGGCAGGCCGCGCACGTCGATTGCCACCACTTGCCGGTCATCCACATCTACGCTTCGCTGAATGGCCCTCTCGTTCACGCGTCCCGATCCGGCATCGCCGGCCTCGGTGTCCTCGGCACAGTTCCCGGTGTCGCGACGCGGCTACGACCAGGCCGAGGTCGGCGACTACCTCCGGCTCGTGGCCGCGGAGATGGCGCGGATCCAAGAGCGCGAGCGGTCGCTCGAGCGCGAGCTGCGGCTGTTGCAGCAGAACAAGCCCGTGCAGGGCGAGATCATCGACGAGGACACCGCGACCCGGTTGCTCGGCGAGGAAGCCGCCCGTGTGCTGCAGACGGCCCGCGAGGCCGCGGCGCAGATCCGCACGCGTGCGGAGGAGAGCTCGGCGCGGCTGCTGCGCGAGGCCACCGACGAGGCCCAGCGCCTGCGCGAAGAGGCCGAGATCGAGGCCGCCCGTCGGCGCCAGGACGCATCGGCCGACTCCGAGGCCGAGCTGCAGATGGCCAAGCAACAGGGCCGCGACATGGTCAACGAGGCCCGCGCCTACCGCGAGCGCGTGCTCAGCGAACTGGCTCGGCGTCGAGAGCTCGCCCGCCAGCAGATCGAGCAGTTGATCCACGGCCGCGACCGCTTGCTGCAGGCGTTCGAGCGCTCGCGCATCGCCGCGGTCGAGGTCATGGCCGAGCTCACGCCACTCGGCGAGCCGAGCGAGTACGTCAACCTGCAGCCAACCACCGGCCCCGTCCCGCTGATGGTGCCCGCCACACCGCGCCCCACGCAGCCCGGCACCACGGCCTACCTGATGGGTGAGGCCGAGGTCACCGACGCCACCCGCGCGATCGATCTGGTCCTCGCCTCCGACGTGATCGACGAGGACGAGCCCGTCGCATCGGTTGCCGATGACGAGACCGTGCCGATGGACGTGGTCGAGACCGTCGAGACCGTCGACGTCGTCGAGGTGCCCGAGGTCGAGCCGTCGACCATCGAGCCGGCAGCGGCCGAGCCCGAACAGGACGCGTCGGCCGAACCGGACGTGATCGAGCCCGAGGCGACCGTCGAGCCGGTCGTCACCGACGTGACCAACGTGTTCGCGCTGCGGGAGGTGCCGGCTGACGAGCCCACGGCGGCGTCCATCGCAGCCGACGACACCCGCGAGCCGGCCGAGGTCGTCAACCTCTTCGCCGATGCCGATGCCGATGCCGATGACGACACCGATGCCGATGCGGTCGACGAGCCGACCGCTGGGCCGGCCGACGGATCGGCGCCCGTCAAGGGCGAGACGGTCGGCGACCTGTTCGCCCGGCTGCGCGCCGCTCGCGCCGACGATGTCGTCGCCAAGGCGTCCGAACCGGCGATCGATCCGGTCGTCACCGCATCCGAGCCCGAGCCCGAGGCCCCGGTCCGGAACGTCGACGAGGTGCCCGAGCCCACTGCCCCGTCCCCCGACGAGGTCGTCGTGCCGATCATCCTCGCCGCGGCCCGCAAGCTGAAGCGGATCCTGGCCGACGAGCAGAACGAGGTGCTCGACACCCTGCGCCGCAAGGAGCCGGTGCGCTCGCTCGACGCGCTGCTGCCGTGGGAGGCCGACCACACCAGTCGCTATGCCGCATCCGTGGAGCCCGACCTCGTCGCCGCCGCGTGCGCCGGTGCCGATGGTGGCACCGATGGCGGCAATCCGGCCATCGTCCGTCCGGCGCTCGACGCCGTCACCAACGAGATCGTCGCCCCGCTGCGCGATCGGCTGATCCGTTGCATCGACCGGGCCGAGGGCGACAACGCCGAGCTCGCCAACCAGGTCCGCACCCTGTATCGCGAGTGGAAGACGCACCGCATCGACGAGCACGTCGAGGACATCGTCCGGCTCGCCTACGACCGTGGCGCTCTGACCCTCGCATCCCGCTGACGCCCGTTAACCTCGCGGCGTGCGAGATCCCGCCGACCTGCCCCCACGCCCCATCCCACGTCCTCGGACACGCCGGGTCAGTGATCGGGGGCGGATGTTCCTCATCATCGGCGCTGCCGTCCTCATCGTCTTCCTGGTGGCATCGCGGGCGATCGCGAGCTTCTACATCGACTACCTGTGGCACGGCAACCTCGGCCGCACCGATGTCTTCTGGGGCATCCTCGACGCCAAGCTGTTCCTCTTCGTCGGGTTCGCGGTGCTGTTCGGCGTGCTCGCCGTCCTCAACCTCCTGATCGCCGACCGCCTCGCCCCGTCGGGCTTCACCGGCGACACCCATCCGGTCGTGATGCGGTTCCACGAGCTGTTCGGCCATCGGATGCGCCTGGTCCGCATCGTCGCCGGCGTCATCATGGGCCTCATCGTCGCCGTGCCGGCGTCGGGTCACTGGCAGGAGTGGCTGCTGTTCCGCAACAGCGTCAGCTTCGGCAAGACCGATCCGCAGTTCGCCACCGACATCGGCTTCTACGTCTTCCGGCTGCCGTTCCTCACCTTCTTGATCGACTGGCTGTTCCTCGCCGTCCTGCTCGTGCTGTTCCTCACGGTGGCGGCGCACATCCTCAACGGCGGCATCGTCATCACCCCGCCGATGCCCAAGATCCGCCGGGCGAGCAAGGCCCACTTCGCCGTGCTGCTCGCCGTGCTCGCCGTGCTGCGCGGCGGCGGCTACTGGCTCGAGCGCTACAAGCTCACGACGGAAAGACGTGGGTACGTGCAAGGCGCCACGTACTCGGTGGTGAAAGCGCAGCTGCCGGCCATCCTGCTGCTGATGCTCATCGCGCTGCTCGTCGGCGCGCTGTTCCTCTACAGCATCCGCTCCGGATCGTGGCGCATCCCGCTGGTCGCCTCGGCGCTGTGGGTCGTCATCGCGCTCCTCGGTGGCGTGATCTACCCGTCCATCGTGCAGGCCCTGGTCGTCAACCCCGATCAGAAGGAGAAGGAGCAGACCTACATCGATCGCAACATCACGGCCACCCGTGATGCGCTCGGGATCAACAACGTGAAGACCCAGGACGTCTCGTTCGGCGACCTCACCGCGACGAAGGTCACCGCCGACACCGAGCCGTTGAAGGACGTCCGCCTGCTCGATCCCACCGTGCTGCTGAGCCGGTTCACGTTCGACGAAGGTCAGGTCGCGGGCCTCGCGATCAAGGACCTCGACGTCGATCGGTACAACATCGACGGCCGCGAGCAGCAGACCATCGTCGCCGCGCGCGAGCTGGATCTGAAGAACGTCGCCAACACCTCGTGGCAGGGCAAGCACCTCATCGCCACCCATGGTTGTGGTGTGGTCGCAGCCCCGGCCAGCCAGGTCGGCGACAACAACCGGCCGCTCTACGAGAACCTCCAGACCACGCATCCGGAGCTGTACTTCAGCGCGGCCATCACCGACTTCGCGGTGGTCGACACGACCACCAGCGAGAAGCCGTGCGATGGGGTGGCGGCCAGCAACTACACGGGCAACGGTGGCGTCGAGCTCAACTCGAGCCTCAAGAAGCTCGCGTTCGCGTGGTCGTTCTTCGATTACAACCTGTGGGGCTCGGATTCCATCACCGACACCTCGCGCATCCAGTGGATCCGCGATGTCCGCGAGCGCGCCCAGAAGCTGGCGCCGTTCCTGTACTTCGACCGCGATCCGTATCCGGTGGTGCTCAACGGCAAGGTGCTGTGGGTCATCGATGCCTTCACCACCACCGATCAGTACCCGTACGCGCAGGACGGCGACCGCAGCCAGCTCGATGCGAACAGCGGCCTCGACCACACGTTCAACTACGTGCGCAACAGCGTGAAGGTGACCGTCGACGCGTACACCGGCGATGTCACCTTCTACCAGGTCGACAAGGCGGACCCGATCCTCAAGGCGTGGGAGTCGGCGTTCCCGAAGCTGTTCGTCGACGTGTCCCAGGCGCCGAAGGGCCTGACCGACCACTTCCGCTACCCCGAGGACCTGTTCCGGGTGCAGACCGCCGCGTACGCCCGCTACCAGCTGTCACCGAGCGAGTTCTTCGAGCGCACCGGTGCGTGGAGCGTCGCCCAGGCCCCGTCGACGACGCCACACCTGAACTCAGCAGCCACGGCGGACACCACCCTCGCCACCGACGCGGTCAGCAACCAGGCCGCCGATGACGCGGGCAGCACCTCTGAACGTTTCACGCCCTACTACACGATGTTCCATCCGCCGGGATCCGACGACGCCGGCACGTTCTCGCTCTTCAGACCGTTCGTGCCGTACTCCAAGGACGACTCACGCACCGAGCTGCAGGCGTTCATGGTCGCGTCCAGTGATCCGAAGAACTACGGACAGCTGACGTCGTACGTCGTCAACCCCACGGTGGACGGCCCGCTGAAGGTCGCGGCCAGCGCCGAGTCCGCGGACGCGATCTCGCGCGAGCTCACGCTGCTGAACAGCGCCGGAGGTGGGTCCGACGTCAGCTTCGGCGACGTGCAGCTCGTCCCGCTCTCCGGCGGCGTGCTGTACCTGCGGCCGTTGTTCGTGTCCGTCAACGGCCAGGCCAACTACCGCAAGATCATCGTGTCGTACAACGCGATCGCGGTGATCGACGACACCATCGGCGGCGCGCTGCGCCAGCTGTTCCCGGGCTTCTCGGCCGACATCGGCGACCGCACGTCCACCACCACCGACGGCACGGCGACGACCACGCCGTCCGACGGCAGCACGGCCACCACCACGCCGGCCGACGGCGGCACCACGGCGACGACCGTTCCCGACTCGGATCAGACGCCCGACGAGCTGCTGCAGCAGGCGCAGACGCTGTTCGATGAGGCCGACGCGGCCCTCGCCCAGACGCCACCGGACTACGCGACGTACGGGTCGAAGCAGTCCGAGGCACGCGACCTGATCGCCCAGGCGATCACGGCTCTCCAGGGCAGCTGACGTACTCACCGTGACGGGCGGCGACGGGCGACCGTCGCCGCTCGGCACGCGCGTCAGCGCGTCAGTTCGACGGGCGGCGCAGCTGATCGGCGAGCGTCGCGAGATCCTGTCGGAACGCGATCTCGTAGCGGGCCTGCTCGGTCGCGAGGCGGACCTGGCCGTCGTGCAGCTGCTCGATCATGTCGTCGCTGACAGTCTGGCTGCCGGCCATCACCGGCGCCGGGGCGGGACGCGACGACAGCTCGTCGAGCTCGTGGCTGAGCTCGCCCAGCTGGTTGGCGAACTCACGCGACAGGTTCGACACCCGCTCGTTCAACGTGACCGTCTGGTCCTTGGCGGCCTTCGCGTCGTTCGACGTGACGTTCACCCGGTCGGCCAGGTCGGCGAGCTTGCCGTTGAGCGATTCGAGGGAGATCAGCTTGGCGTTGACGACGTCGAGCTGGGCGATCTGACGCTTGATCACGTCGACCTCGGCCATCCGCTGGGTCATCTCGTCGATCTCGTTCGAGCGAGCATTGAGCAGGCTGGTGATGTCGTTGAGCGTCAGCACCCGGGCGGCCAGCTTGTCGCGCTCGGCGTCGGATGCCTCCAACCGCTGCCGCAGGGATTCGATCTCGCCGTGGAGGTCGACCAGCTCAGCCGGATCCACCTTCACCTTCTTGCTGAACAGGCCCATACGAGAGTCACCATAGTGCGGGTTGTGGGTGTGGGTCCTGCTCGCTAACTTGGTGGCACAACACGACGCGGGGTGGAGCAGCTCGGTAGCTCGTCGGGCTCATAACCCGAAGGTCGCAGGTTCAAATCCTGCCCCCGCCACTAAGAAAGCCCTGGTCAGCCACTCCGGCCGGCCAGGGCTTCGTCGTTTTCGGCACCGACTTCTAACGGAACTTCTAACGGACGATGGGCTTCGCACGGCTTGCCGACCGCCCACGCGATCTGCGACGCCAGCGCACCTCTATATTTAGGCCGGCCACAAGGCGTGTGTCGTGCTGTCGGACGGAGTAATAAGGTGCCTGCCCAAACGTCCAAGAGCCGACGGCGACTGCGAAGTCGTGCGATGGCGCGGCTACGGAAACTGACGCCTGGCAACTGGCTGTACCTGGTCTTGCACGTTGTTGTCTTCGGCGCCGGGATCTTCCTCGTCAGCTCGAAAAGCTCATGGGTCGCTGGAGTTGGGTCATCTCTAATCGCCGCAGGGGTTGCCGGCTGGGTGCTGTTCCTTTGGGTGATTCTGAACGAGACGCAAACGCGGCGGCTTGACCTTCTGACTCGGCTCGGTCTTATCGATGCGTTCCAGGGTCGCGCCGCATCGATCAAACACGAATACGACGATCGGCTTGTAGGAGCAAAGCAGTCGATTGACGTGTTGGGCTTCGGATTGAGGCAGTTGCGAGAAGACTTCGGTGACGACTTCAAGAAGTGGTCCGGCCAAGCTCAGGTCCGCATCCTCCTTCTCGATCCGGTTGTGCCCGCAGCAACGCACACGTACGCGGATCAGCGGGACAGCGAAGAGGGCAACGTGCTTGGGTCGATCGCCGGTGACGTGAAGGCATTCCTCGACCTCACCTCGACACTTCGGGCGGATCCGGACGGGCAGTTCAAGGTTCGCTTGTTCACGGCGCTACCAAGCATCAACATCTTTCGAGTCGACGACTCACTCTTCTGGGGTCCATATCTCGTGAAACGGCAAAGCAGAAACACCCCAACGTTTCTCGTCCGGAGGGGTGGCACGCTCTTCGACGCATTCCAGGAGCACTTCGATCGGCTGTGGAGCGATGAAGCGCTGAGCCACGAGCCACCGTCACCCGCTCTGTGACAACGGTCGTCGCCCATCCCCGGTTGCACTTTGGCCTTCTCGACCTCGGCAGCGCGACGCAACGACTCTTTGGAGGCGTCGGCGCCGCGATCGAAAGTCCGGAGACCCGAGTAACGGTGAAACGTTCAAAGTCTGTGATGACGGTCAGCTGCCCGGACCTCGTTGAAGGGCACGTGCGCGATGTATCGCGGGCGCTCGAGAGACTTCATGCGGTACGACGGGACGTTGCTCCAGTTCTAGTCACGATAGAAGCCGCACCGTCACCACACATTGGGCTCGGATCGAAGACGAGCATTGTCCTGGCAACCCTTACCGCCGTAAACCTTGAGCTCGATCTCGATCTTGGCGAGCGCGAACTTCAGGTCATCAGCGGCCGAGGCGGTACCTCAGGGATCGGTATTCACACCTTCTTTCGAGGTGGGCTGATTATCGACTCAGGACATCGTGCGGTCGAGCCGAGGCACTACCAGCCGTCATCGGCGGCGTCTGGAGGACAGATTCCGCCCGTTTTGGCGTCTCTCCCGATGCCGGTCGACTGGAAAGTTGCGCTCCTTCTCATCGATGGTGTGCGGTGGTCAGCGGCAGCGGAACAGAGATTCTTCCTCGAGAACAGCCCTATCGACGACCGCGAAGTCGACCGCGCCGTTGCAATCGTTTGCATGGATGTAGCAGCTTCCGTCGTCGAGCGCGATCTTCCCGGTTTCGCTTCGGCGATTCGGAGTCTTCAGCTAGTTGGTTTCAAACGGCGCGAGATCGAGGCGCAGCCTCTGGCGGTGCGAACACTCCTCGGTGCACTCCAGGCCACACCTACCATCGCTGCAGGAATGAGCAGCATTGGCCCACTGATCTACGCTGTGTACGGCGCCGTCGACCCAGTGGCAAAATCAATCATTGACCAGGAAGCGGCACGGGTCGGAGCGACTTTGGTCGCCACGACTCAATTCACCAACGGTGGGTACAGAGTCCATGACACCTGACCGTCCAGTACCGCGACCGTCATTCGTCGCTACCGATCGCAGGCTCGAACGTGTGTATTTCTATACATCGAGCACTGACAAGTACCTTCAGGCTCGACGATTCTTTGACCAGCACGGCCTGCTTATCGACTACTTCAAAAGTAGAACAGAGCCCTACGATGAAGATGAGGGCGGGTCCTCCCGTGAGCTTCTGACCAAGGCGCTTGGAGAGGTCATTGGTCAGATCGGCGAGGGAAGATTGGTCTTCATTGAGGACACCTCTGTGCGGATCGAGGCACTGAGCGAAGCATCCCGTGACTTCCCCGGTCTGCATGTGAAGAGCTGGTTCGAGCGTACCTCTTGGGAGGAATGCAACGAAGAGATTGAGGCGGCCGGTGGAAATCGAAGCGCCATCGTCAAGTCGGATATTGCGCTGCACCTTCCAGCTCTAAGTCGTCCAATCTTCTTCCACGCTGAAACGAGCGGCATGGTCGCCGACACGCCTCCATCTTTCTCGACGAACCCGCAGTACCCGTGGCTGACACCTGACACCTTCAACGGATGGTTCATTCCAGACGGATGTTCAGAACCACTGGGAGCGTTGAGCCCCGACGATTCTTGGCAGTACGACTTTCGGGTACGCGCATTCTCAGCGATGGTCGAGCGGCTCGAGGAATATGCTGCCGCGCTCAATCTGCCGGGCACGGCCTATCGCCGGCGGCGCAGACTGATACTTCCGCGTGACGAGCCGCTAACGCTGTTCGAATCAGCTGACAATCCGTCGCCCGCGCTTCTTGTTGTCGGACGCACCTGCGCGGGAAAGACAACACTCGCAGAGTACCTCTCGGGGCGCCAAGGCCTCCTGAGCGTCGAGGCGAGTTCGATCGTTCGGTCGTTGGCTGTCCCCCGAGAGGATGACGATGACGCTGACGGGTTCGCCTATGCGATGCGTGTGCTTGATACGTTCGGGCACGACGTTGTCGCCCGAGAGATCGTCGAGCACTACGGGTCAGACCTCGAAGGCCCATTCGTCGTGTCCGGGCTACGTGATATCGAGGAGGTTCGTTTCCTTCGCGAGGCAGTCCCACGAAGCAAGATTGTGCTCGTGGAGGCGAGCGAACGCACGCGGTTCGATCGCCATATCAGACGAAGGCGGCCCGGAGCTGAGACCAAGCTGGCAAGCTTCAGAACTCGGGATCGCCGTCAAGACCTCTTCGGGGTGCTACCGGTTGCTGAAGACCTCGCGGACGTTCGGATTCTTAACGAAGGTCGAATGGAGGACTTTCACCAGCAGATCGATGCGCTTCTCGCTGGGCGCGAGGGGGTGGCCGGATTGACCTTCACTGCCCAACCCCGGCATGGACCGGAGCACAATCAACTCTTCCGATGTCTTGAGCTGCTGAGGGCAGGCGGTGCATTGCAATGCGATGAGATCGAGGTCCGGTCTACCGAAGCCGGCGGCACCCGGATTCGTCACAACAATGCGAACAAGGTGCTCAAGGCGGTGCCAGCGTTGGTTACTCGACTTGACCCTGACGTTGGCGCGGATGCTTCGCGAGTGCGGTACGAGATCAGGGCGGAGGGCATCAGCTATCTCGAGCTGATGAGTCTGAGACCGCAGTACGGGGCGACGAATGCGTGACGGAGCCCGCCCATTTCTCCGGTGGGTGGGCGGGAAAGCGCGGATCATCGAACGGCTGCGTCCCTTTGTGCCGTCAATTGACGGCGCAACCTACTTCGAACCGTTCCTGGGAGCTGGGAGTCTTTACTTCCGCCTGGGACCGAGAAGAGCGGTGCTCGGCGACCAGAATCGGGACCTGGTGGATTGCTTCACTCGAGTGGCGGAGCGCCCAGACCTCGTCTGGAGACATCTCCGCGTCTTGATGCAACAACAGAGTCGGGAAGAATACACAACGCTCCGAGCTGAGTTCAACAGCACTGAAGCGTCCAACCGCAGAGCAGCCCTCTTCATCTACCTGAACAAGACCTCGTTCAATGGGATCTGGCGCGTCAGTCGCACCGGCAAGTACAACGTTCCGTTTGGTGGAAAGCCCAAACCCGGATTTCCAGACGGCCGCCAGCTTCGCTTATGCGCTGATGCGCTCGCGACCGCCCAGCTCTTACATGGAGACTTTGAGAAGACTCTAGTAACGGCCAGCCAGGGTGACTTCGTGTACCTGGACCCCCCGTACCTACCTCTGAGCGCGACATCCTTCTTCAACCACTACACGCTTGGTCGGTTCGACACGGCCGACCACGAGCGCGTGGCCGAGGCGGCCGCGAATCTTGCCTCGAACAATGTTCGGGTGATGATCACCGAGGGCGATAGTCCTCTGGTTCGAAAGTGGTACTCGGACTTCGTCATCAATGAGATCGCCGTGAGGAGGTTCGTCTCGTCGGGCTCCGACAAGGTCCTGGCGAAGGAGCTCGTTATCACTTCGTATCTTCCGCCGGCAGATGAATTCGCCCGCCGTTGAGGTCGCCAGTCACGGCGGGGGTCCGGCGCGTTTCGGCTATGGATTGCCGAATACGGCGTCGCTGAACGCCACTGCGGCGTCGGCCTGCATGCCGGGCAGCACGTGCTGATACACCGTCATCGTGAACGCCGGGCTCGAGTGGCCGAGGCGCTCACTGACGACCTTCACCGGGACGCCGGCCTTGAGCAGGATCGTGGCGTGCGTGTGGCGGAGGTCGTGAAGGCGGATCGTACGCAGCTCGCTGTCGCGCATCAAGCGTTGCCATGACTGCGAGTAGAAGTCTGGGTGGATCGGTCCGCCGTCGGGATGGGTGAACACGAACTCGTCATCGGCTCGACGTCCGGTGCTCATCTTCTTCTCGAGCTGATGACGCCGCCACGCCCGCAGCACATTGACGGTTCGCGGATCGAGGTCGATCGTCCGCCGGCTGTTCGAGGTCTTCACGTCGGCGACGCTGGCGGTGTACTCGACGGAAAGGATCTGCTGGGACACGACCAGCCGAGCCGTGTCGAGGTCGATGTTGCGCCAGGTGAGGCCGAGCACCTCGCCCCGTCGCATGCCCGTGTTCGCAGTAAGGAAGATCGGCACATACCACTCGTTGTCCTCGATGCTGGCGAGGAAGTCGCGCAACTCCTCCGCTGACCACACCGTCATGTGCCGTGCGCCGGCGAGCTTCACCTTCGGCGGATCAGCAAGGTCGGCCACGTTCCGAGTGACGCTGCCCTTGCGCATCGCGTCGGCGAGCGCCTTGCGGAGGATGCCGTGGATGATCCGCACGGTCTTCGGCGCGAGCCCACCGCCGACGCCATTGCGACGCCCCTCCCGAAGGAGAGTCGCGTAGAAGAGGTCGAGATCCTCTGGCTGAAGCTTTTGCAACGGGATCGAGCCGATCCTGGGCACGACGTGAGTGATGATGTTGTTCTTGTAGGAGCTGTAGGTCGAGGGGCGCAGCTGAGCCTGCTTGGTCGGTAGCCACCGCTCGAGGAGGTAGTCGCCGAAGGTGATCCGCTCAGGCGATCGGTAGTCGCCGTCGTGGATCCGCTTGACGAGCTCACCGAGCACCTTGTCCGCTTCCTTACGCGTGCTGCCGCCCGCGTACCACCGGTGGCGTTCCTGCCCCGTCGACGGGTCGAAGCCTTCGTAGACGACGGCGTAGTACCGGTTGCCCTTCTTGGCGACGTGTCCTCTCATTGTGAGGTCCTCCGCGAGATCGTGACACTTCGTGTCATCTGGTGCACTTGAGTGAGCGGGTTGCGTTCCCGCCGAAACGGCACCTCGGTCGCCGCGAATTCCTGCAGCCGCCGGGCGCTCGCGACCTGAACGGCGCGCGCCATGGGTGAATTCTACGCCCTCGGTGTCGGCCCCGATAGGCCCGGATCCGCGTGCCGCCGAGCGCGCAGGCGCGCAGCTGAACGCTGGCCGCGCTCCGCCCTGTTGCTCCCAACTTGCCTGTTCGGAACCCCGGTGTACGTCACCAGCGTTCGGAAGCGCGTACGGAGAGGCAGCCTCGGAATGAGCACGACGGAGTCGAACACCCAGACCGCGCCCCCTGACTTCCTCACGGTGGAGGAGGCTGGGGCGGTTCTCCGCCTCGGCCGCACGACTGCGTACCGACTGGCCCGCAAGTTCCTAGCCACCAATGGAGCAGATGGCATCCCGACCGTCCGCTACGGAAAGCAGATGCGTGTCCCACGCGCTGCGATTGAACGCGATCTCGGTGGTCCAATCACCTGGCCGATCGAGATCGACGAGGTTGTCGAGCACGTCGTCGAGCCGATCAAGACGCACGCGACTTCGGCACGCGCCAAGCGCCAGCGGCCGGCAGCACCTGAGCAGTCATCCCTGCCCTTCCCTGCGTGATCGTCATGAACCCGATCTCACGTGCCCGATGCAACAACACACCAAAGACAGACGAGTGCACAGACACACCAGTGAGTGACGGTGTGAGGTGACGGTTCGGGTCACGACGTTGAAGGGTGTCGACGCTGGCGGCTACTACGTCGGCGGGCTACCGAACTACTACCTCGACGCGGACGAGCCGAGAGGCACCTGGTTTGGGAGGGGCGCGCAGGAGCTTGGTGTCGCCGGCGAGGTCGAGGACGACGCCTTCCTCGCGGTGATGGCCGGGATGGATCCACGTCGACCGGATCGCAGTCTCGGCGGGATGTACAACGAGAAGTCCGCACGTGGCTTCGACGTCACGGCGTCTGCGCCGAAGTCGGTGTCGGTCCTCTGGGCGCTCGGCGACCTGACCGTGCGACGCGAGGTCGCTGAAGCGCACGACGCAGCCGTGCGCGAGATGGCCCGTTGGATCGAGGATCACGCGCACACCCGATACCGGGTCGGGGGAGCGGTCGCGGTCCTCGACGCTGAAGGGATCATCACGGCTGCGTTCCGTCAGCACACCAGCCGTGCCCTTGATCCTCAGCTGCACACGCACCTGGTGATCGCGAACCGGGTGAAGTCTCCTGATGGTCGTTGGCTCGCGCTTGACGCTCGACTGATCAAACGCGATCAACAGACACTGTCGGCGCTCTACCACGCCAGCTTGCGCGCCGAGCTGACCGAGCGGTTGGGGGTGCGATGGAAGCAGCCCGAACATGGAATCGCCGAGATCGCCGATGTTCCCGAGCGACTTCTTGCCGAGTTCTCGACGCGTGCAGCGTCCGTGGCACGGCGGGTCGAGGAGAAGCTCGACCGGTTCGTCGAGACGATGGATCGTGAGCCGACACCTCGTGAGCGGTGGCAGCTCGAGCGTGAGGCAGCCAAGGACAGCCGTCCTGCGAAGGCACACGGGGTCGACGCCGTAAGCCTCCATGCGCAGTGGGCTGAGCAGACGCATGATCTCGGTCTGGAACCGGCCGACGTGATCGCCGAGGCGGTCGGCAGAGCATCGTTGCGGCGGAGCGTTGATCGCACGACGATGGCGGCGATGGTCGACCAGGCGATCGCCAACCTGTCGGAGAAGCAGTCGAGCTGGCGACCGACCGAGATCCTGCGTGAGCTCGCAGCCGTCTCACCGACCAACTTCGCCATCCCGTCGGGCCGGCTGGTGCCCTGGTTGAACGAACTGACCGACTTCGTCATCGCCAACCAGTACTGCATCGACATCTCTAGACCAATCGATCCGGGTGCCACGCTCCGCAAGGACGGACGACCAATCACCGAGTCAGTCCTCGACCGCGCTCTGACCACCGAAGCGATCCTCATCCAAGAAGCGACCGTCATCGACTGGGCTGACAACCGCCTCTCCTACGACGGCAGCGACCAACCCGATGCCATCACCCGCAGCACACGGACTCTCAACGCCGCCCAAGCCGAAGCCGCAGCAGCGGTCGCTGGGACCGAGGATCTCGTCCTCATCGTCGGGCCCGCCGGCACTGGCAAGACCACATCCCTCGCCCCCGCAGTTGCGCAGCTCCACGCCGAACGTCGCACGGTGTTCGGCATCGCCCCGTCGGCGACTGCTGCTGAGGTCCTCGCCGAAGAGACCGGCGTCGACGCGGACACGCTCGACAAGCTGCTCATCGAACACCGCCTCAACCGGCCACCCGGCCGGCGGTTCGACCTGTCCGCCGGCGCCACCGTCATCGTCGACGAAGCCGGCATGCTGCCGACGGCCAAGCTCGCAGAACTCACCGACCTCGCTGACCTCAAAGGTTGGCGGTTGGCTCTCGTCGGTGATCCACTCCAGTTCTCCTCCGTCGGACGAGGCGGCATGTTCGGACTGCTCGTCGACACCTTCGGCGCGATCGAGCTCGACCGGGTCCACCGCTTCGACAACGACTGGGAACGCGACGCCAGTCTGCGCCTCCGCCGCGGAGACAGCACGGTCGCCGAGGTCTACGAAGAACAGGGACGTCTCCACAGCGGAACCCGCAACCAGATGGAACGCGCCGCCGTCCACGCCTGGTGGCAACGACGCCAAGCCGGCGACACGGGCCTGCTGATGGCACCCACCAACGAGACCGCCGATCGACTCAACCAGCGCGCCCAGCAACTCCGCATCCAAGCAGGCGAACTCGACCCAGCCGGCCCACGCATCGATGTCGGCGAGAGCATGCTCTATATCGGCGACAATGTCACCACCCGCCACAACCACCGACAACTCATCACGAGCCACAACGAGATGGTCCGCAACCGCGCGACGTGGACCATCGACCACATCGACGAGGACGGCTCGATCACGGTCACCGGAAAGCACGGCAGCATCCACCTGCCGCCCGACTACGTGGCTGAGCACGTCGAACTCGCCTATGCCCGCACCGTGATGGGCGCCCAAGGTCGCACCGTCACCGGTGGCGCCACTCTGCTCGACAACCCCACCGACGTCCGCAATCTCTACGTCGCCATGACCCGTGGCACCGCCACGAACGAAGCGTTCATCGTCACCACCGGCGAACAGACCGCAGTCGACGTCTTCGCCCAGGCAATCGCCACCGACTGGATCGACCTCCCCGCACACGCCCGACGAAGCGAACTACGCGACGAGCAACCACACCGACCCGGCCTGCTCGACAGCAGCGAGCTCCGTCGGCTCCTCGAGCAACGTCACGCGCTCAGCCAACAGATCGACGATGCCCTGCAAACACTCCGCCGTCTACCCGACGAGCGACGCACCACCGAGCAGACCCTCGCCCGCGCCGACCAGACGCTCCTGGACGCCACGAGCGCATACCAACGAGCACAGGACGTCCTCGACCAACACGACCGACCACTACACCGCCGCAAGCACGAGACCGAGATCGCAGCTGCGCACCGGGACCTCGAACGACTCCCCGATCGCATTCGCGCTGCGACGAACGACGGCGAACTCGAGTCCGCCAAGTTGAGCCAACTCGCCAGCGTCGAAGCTGCGGCCCGCGACGTGGTTTGCCGCCGACCGGAGCTGGACTCGATGATCGGCGACATCGACCAGCGGCTCGATCGCGATCGCCGCATCCGCACTCGCATCACACGAGCAGAACGACCTGCAGCCGTGATCGACGTACTCGGCGAACGGCCAATGCCTGGCCCTAGGGCACGAGATTGGGATGTCGCGGCCGGCCGGCTCGCTCAAGTACAAGCAGCGTTTGGCGTCATGGACGCCACTGAGCGTAAGAGGGTTGACGTCGACAGATCCCACGAACGGAGCCGAGAGGTGGACGAGCAGTTGCGTGATGTGCTCCAGTCGATGCGGACCGGCGACGATCAGCTCTCATTGCCTGAGATCGACTTCTGACCCCTCGCGTTTGCGGAGACGTCGCCGCGTATGTCTGAGCGCGTACTCTCGCAAGGTGCTCACCCTTCCTCAGCTTGAGCGACACCTTTTCGCCGCCGCAGACATATTGCGCGGGAAGATGGATGCCTCTGAGTTCAAGGAGTACATATTCGGCGCGTTGTTCTTGAAACGGTCGAGCGACGTGTTCGACGTCGAACGCGAGAAGGTCATCGCAGACCAGCTCGCCCAGGGCCGCAGCCAACTGGACGCGAATCGTCGGGCCGATGACCCGGACTACTACCGCGAAGCGTTCTTCGTACCGCCGCAGGGCCGTTGGGGTCACATCCGCGACAGCCTTCACCACCAAGTCGGTGACGGACTCAACAAGGCGCTCGCCGCCCTTGAGACTCACAACCCAGCTCTCGAGGGCGTGCTCCAGCACATTGACTTCAACCGGCGGGTCGGCACGACCACCGTCACAGACAAGAAGTGGCGCGACCTGATCGACCACTTCTCGAAGTACCGGTTGCGCAACGAGGACTTCGAGTTCCCCGACTTGCTCGGAGCTGCGTACGAATACCTGATCCGCGACTTTGCCGACTCTGCCGGAAAGAAGGGCGGCGAGTTCTACACTCCACGTCAAGTCGTCCAGCTCATGGTCCGGCTCGTTGACCCTCAGGGGGGCATGTCGATCTACGACCCGTGCTCGGGGTCTGGCGGCATGTTGATCTATGCCCGGAACCACGTCGCCGACAACGGCGGCAACCCCGCCAACCTGTTCCTCGCCGGACAGGAGGCCAACGGCACTACGTGGTCGATCTCGAAGATGAACATGCTGTTGCACGGCATCCGCGACGCTGACCTGCGCAACAACGACACCCTCACCGATCCCGAACACGTGCGTGACGGCGAGCTGATGCGGTTCGACAGAGTGATCACCAACCCGCCGTTCTCACAGAACTACGACCGCAGTCAGCTCAATCACACCGAGCGTTTTCGTTACGGCTACACCCCCGAGGGCGGCAAGAAAGCCGACCTCATGTTCCTTCAACACATGCTCGCCGTCCTGAAGACCGACGGCATCGCCGCCACCGTCATGCCCCATGGCGTTCTGTTCCGCAGCGGCGAAGAAGGAAAGATCCGCCAGCGCATCATCGAAGACGACCTACTCGACACCGTCATCGGCCTCGGCCCCAACCTCTTCTACGGCACCGGCATCCCCGCCGCGATCTTGATCCTCCGAGCCAAAGGATCCAAGCCACCCGAACGCCGCGGCAAGGTGCTGTTCATCAACGCCGACCGCGAGTTCATCGAGGGTCGCGCCCAGAACGTGCTTCGCCCCCAACATGAGCAGAAGATGGTCGCCACCTTCCGCGACTTCGTAGATGTCGACGCGTTCGCCAAGGTCGTCACCGCAGCCGAATTGGCCGAGAACGACTTCAATTGCAACATCCGCCGTTACGCCGACAACGCCCCGCCGCCCGAGGCCCACGACGTCCGAGCCCACCTACACGGCGGCGTTCCGATCACCGAGCTCGACGATGCAGCATCGCTGTTCGCAAGGGCGGGATTCGCTGTCGACTCGTTCTTCACCGATCGCGGGGACGGCTTTGCAGACTGGAACCACGACGTCCGAACGTCCACAGGCCGAGACGTCGCTCGAGTGGCGATTGAAGATGCCGTCACTCAGCAGAACACCGGGGCCGGACTCGACAAGTGGTGGCACGTAGCGGCCTACCCCGCGCTTCTTTCGCTGCCCAAACGGGGCACACTCGTCGGGCTTCGCTCTGACTTCGTCGATGACTTCGTGGGGCATCTCGAATGGGAAGGCATAGGCCGATTCGTCGCGGCAGGCATAGCGGCAACGTGGTGGGAAGAGAGCGTCTTCGATCTTCAAACTGCAGCCAGCCGGGGATGGAAGGCTGTCCTCGACGGCTGGCTAACTACGGCCGAGGCGGGCCAGGACGATACGAACGCCCCCGACCTCGCCGACCACGCTGCGATCCGGCTTCTCGCCGGTGACGCCCTGGGCCGACGCCGGGAACTCGCCTCCGAGGCCGCCCGTCTCGATGGCGAGATCATGGCCGCCGAGCCATCCGCCGACGCGGATGTCGAGCCTGAAGACACGGTCAGCGCGGAGGAACTCAAGACGCTCAAAGCAGCCCGAACGAAGGCCAAGAGGGATCTCAAAACAGTCGACGCCGGACTCCTCGCCGCGGCGCGATCGGCGCTGGCGACTATGACGGTCGAGGTTGCCACCGACGGCGTGATCGGCGAACTCCGAGGCCGCATCGAACGACTTCTCGGCGATCATTTCGCGGAAATCGGACGCCAAGTCATCGCGTGGTACGACAATCTCGCCGACAAGTACGGCACCACACTCCGAGAGCTCGAAGCGTGGCGGGACGACGCGTCCGCCCGGCTGGGCAAGTTCCTGCATGGCCTTGGCTATGAGTAGCCGTGCGTGCGCGGGGTTCGACGGCGAACTACCGACAGGATGGATCGAGGTGCGGATTGGCGACGCCTTGGAATACTTTGCCGATCGGGTGGACTTGGTGAGCGACATTGAGTACGACCTGATCAGTATCCGTCGGCGTCACGGCGGGATGTTCCATCGAGAGCGGCTTCCAGGACGAGCGATCCTGACGAAGAGTGTCCAGCGAGTAGTGCCGGGTTCCTTCGTCATCGCGCGCAGGCAGATCGTTCATGGTGCCTGCGCGATCGCAGCGCCGGAATTTGTCGGCAACATCATGTCGATGAGCTACTCCGCCTTCCGCGGATCGCCCGTCTGTGATGCTCAGTACTTCTTTGCACTGGCGCAGCAGCCCCACATGGTCCGCTACTTCTGGGAGTCCAGTCACGGCGTCGTTGTCGAGAAGCTGAACTTTCAGCAGGAGGAGTGGCTCGACTACCCAGTTCGGCTCCCGCCGCTGAAGGAGCAGCGGCGGATTGGAGAGATCCTTGACACGATCGACAACACCATCCATGCCACCGAACGCATCATCGCGAAGCTGGAGGACACCCGAGTCGGACTCGCACGTGACCTGTTCGATGGCATCAACGAGCCTCCCTCACGCATCCGAGATCTTGCCTCCCTGTCGTCGGGTTCAACTCCGAACCGAGGCCGTCCGGACTACTGGGGTGGGACCATCCCATGGGTGAAGACGGGCGAGGTTCGGGGAAACGTGATCGAGAAATCGGAGGAGTTCATAACCGCGCGAGCTCTCGCCGAGTGCCCCCTTGAGGTGTACCCCGTAGGAACCGTTCTGGTTGCTATGTATGGACAGGGCGCTACTCGCGGTCGGGTGGCGATGCTCGGTGTGCCTGCCTCGACCAACCAGGCATGTGTCGCAATCCAGGCCGCCTCTGGTGCGGTGCTCGGGTCGTACCTTTTTGAGTTCCTGAAGCGCAGCTATGAGGCGCTCCGATCTCTAGCGCATGGTTCGCATCAAGAGAACCTGAGTTCAAGACTTGTCGGTGACTTCGAACTCCCGATCCCGGACTGGCAAGAGCAGGCGCGAGTAGCTGCAGTGCTCGATTCGGCGAACGCTCGACTCAACGCAGAGAGCGCGGAGTTGGACAAGCTTCGGCATACTCGGACCGGCTTGAGTGCCGACCTCCTTTCTGGTCGTGTGCGAACGGTAGCGGCGTGAGTTCTGGCGCTGAGTGGGAGATGGTTGAGCAACCTCTGCTCGATCATCTTGCCTTGCTTGGTTGGGGCACTTTGGTTTGGGGCGCGCAAAAGTTGAGCGACAATTGCGATCGTTCGTCTGAGCGTGACGTCCTCCTTGAGAAGCGCCTTCGACTGTCGCTGCAGCAGATCAACCCTGGACCCGACAACGGGAAGTGGCTCGACGAGGCCCGGCTCAACTCGGCAATCGCCGAGTTGCGGTCGATGCCGGCCGGCACGAAGTTGCTCGAAGCGAATCGGCTGTCGACTGATCTGCTGCTCGGCGGGGTGACTGTGGCTGGGCTCGATGGTTGGGATGGCGGTCGGGATCAGACGATCAATTACATCGACTGGGACAACTGGGCCGCAAACGACTTTCTTGCGGTGTCGCAGTTTCGGATTCTGACACCAGGGCAGGCGAAGGACATTCGGCCCGATGTGACGTTGTTCGTGAATGGCATCCCGGTGGTCGTGATCGAGGCTAAGCCGCCGGGCAAGGAGAGCGCGATCACCGATGCTGTCGTCCAACTTCGCCGCTACGCCAATCAGCGAGGTGGCCAGGTGGCTGAGGGGTCGGAGCAGTTGTTCTGGACCAACCAGTTCACGGTCGCCACCACGAGCGAGAGGGCCGAGGCGGGCACGTTCTCAGCGGAAGCCGAGCACTACCTCGCCTGGAAAGACCCGTACCCGACGACGCTCGATCAGCTGGCGGCATCGCTCGACAAGTCGGCCGACCAGCTGAGCCAGCAGGAGATCCTTACCGCTGGAATGCTCGCACCGGAGCGGCTGCTCGACATCGTCCGGCACTTCACGTTGTTCATGGAGCTCGACTCCGGCCCAACGATCAAACTGGTGTGCCGCTATCAGCAGTACCGCGGCGTGCAAAGAGCAATACAGCGGATGCTCACTGGAGCAACCAGGGCACAGGACGGCCACGTCGATCGTCGAGGCGGAATCGTGTGGCACACACAAGGGTCGGGGAAGAGCCTCACGATGGTTTTCCTGATCCGCGCGATGCGCAGCCACACCGAACTGCGCCGATTCAAGATCGTACTCGTCACCGACCGCACGCAGCTACAGAAGCAATTGGGCGACACCGCCGGTCTCGCTGGCGAGACCGTCAGGGTCGCCCGCAACTCCAAGCAGTTGAAGGAGTTGCTCAGTCAGCCCGGTCCGGCCGTCGTGATGGCAATGATCCAGAAGTACCGCGACACCGATGGCGACATCGGAGATGAGTTGTCGGGGGCCGACACCTTCGGGACGCTGAACGAGTCGGAATCAATCTTGGTGATGGTCGACGAGGCGCACCGGTCTCACGCCTCGGCGCTGCACGCGAACCTGATGAACTCGCTACCGAACGCCGCTCGGATCGGGTTCACCGGAACACCGATCATCATGGGCAAACGTAAGAAGACGCTCGAGATCTTCGGCGGCTACCTCGACAAGTACACCCTCACCGAGTCCGAAGCCGACGGCTCGACCGTGCCGATCTACTACGAAGGCAAGACAACCGAAGCCGCAGTCGCCGGCGCCTCGAAAATGGACGACGTGTTCTTCCGGTGGTTCGCCGAACTCACCGACCAACAGCGCGAAATCCTCCAAACCAAGTACGCCACCACAGCGCAAGTGCTCGAAGCGCCCGAGATGATCGCGGCCAAGGCCAGCGACGTACTTCGTCATTACGTGAGCACGGTCATGCCCGATGGGTTCAAGGCCATGATCGTCGCAACCAGCCGCAAGGCATGCATCCGTTACTACGACGCGCTCACCGCAGCCCGCGATGAGCTCGTCGCCGAGATCGAAGCCCATTTGGCCGAGCCAGATGATCGCCCGTTCGACTCGCTCGATGCTGACGATCAGTTTCTCCGCAACGCTGCAACGCAATTGGAACTGCTGCGGGCGCTCGACTTCGCCCCGGTGATCTCGGCCGAACACAACGACCCACCCGAGTACCACGCCTGGAGCGACAAGATTCGACAGCAGGTGCGGACCAACCTCTTCAAACGGCCGCTCGGCCTTGCCGACGAACGGCACGACCCGCTGGCGATCGTGATCGTGAAGTCGATGCTGCTCACCGGGTTCGATGCTCCCCACGCTCAGGTGCTCTATCTCGATCGGCTTATCCAAGAAGCTGAGCTGCTGCAAGCGATCGCCCGCGTGAACCGCACGGCGTCGAAGAAGGACTATGGGCTGGTTGTTGACTACTACGGCGTCGCGTCACAGCTCACCGTGGCGCTTGCCGCATACACGAGCGCTGATGGAGAGATCGACCCCGATGTCGACGGCGCACTCCGCCCGCTACTCGCCGAGATCGAGAAGCTCGACCCGCAACTCGAGCGTGTTCGTCAGCTGTTCGTGCAGCGAGGCGTACAGCCATCGGAGGACACGATCGAAGACTGTGTCCTGCTACTCGAAGACGAACGGTTGCGCGCTGAGTTCGATGTCGCGTTGAAGCTGTTCCTTACGACGTTCGACATCGTGCTGCCACGACCCGAGGCACTGCCATTCGTGGCGGCGGTCAATCTGTTCGGCGAGATCCAGGTGCTCACCCGCCGCCGCTACAGAGACACGATCGACGGCGACTTTGATCCGCATAAGTACAAAGAGAAGGTGCGCCGGCTGATCGACCAGCACATCACGGTGCTCGACCTTTCGCAGCGGATCGCGCCGATCAAGGTCACCGATGCCGAGTTCGCCGCCCACGTGCGAGGCATCGTCTCGCCACGCACGAAGGCGTCGGAAATGGAACACGCTATTCGCCATCACATCCGGGAGCACATCGACGAAGACCCGGCGTACTACGAGCGCCTGTCGCAACGCGTCGACGAAATCCTTGAGCGACTTGAAGACCGCTGGACGCAGATTTCGCTCTTCGAGGACATCGTCCGCGAGATCAACGCCGGCCGCCAAGACGTCGAGCACACAGGACTCGACCCGACCACCGAGCTGCCCTTCCACGGGTTGATGGCTGAGCGCGTCGGGAACTCAGGCGCGGACGCAGGGGACCGACTCGTGGCATTGACTGGCGCACTCGTCGGCGACATCCGTCGGCAGATCGCAGTTGTCGGATTCTGGGAGAACGGCACCAAGCAAGACGAGCTCCGTAAGAGCGTCAAGCGCAGCCTCGACTCTAGCAATCTCTTCGCATACGACGACCTCGACGAACTCGCCGTCGACCTCGTCGCGCTGTCGAAGGCAAACCAGCAGAGGCTGCGATGAGCACCGGAATCCACGGCCTCGGGTCGCTCGCGGTAGGCGACCTCGTGTTCACGATTGCCCCGATGACCGAACGCAAGACCCTCGAGATCACCGTCGATCGAGATGCCTCCCTCGTGCTCCGAGTTCCAGCCGAAGTGACGCGTGAACGAGTTGAGCGCTTCATCAAATCGAAGCGCGGTTGGGTGTACCGCAAGCTCGCGGAGAAGGATGCGCTCGTCGGGCTGCCGGTCGTCAAGCAGTTCGTCGACGGAGAAGGCTTCTCGTACCTCGGCCGCAACTACCGCCTGAAGATCGAGGACGGGATCGAGGGCGTGCGTCTCGAAAGGGGTCGCTTCCGCATGTCACCCGAGACAGCGGCGAGCGGGGATGAAGCGATGCGCCGGTGGTATGTCCGGGCTGGTGAGCCATGGCTCAGACGGCGCGTCGAGCCGTGGGCGAGCCGTATGGGTGCGGCCGGAATTGGCGTCGCAGTACGCGACCTCGGCTACCGCTGGGGTTCGACCAAGGGCGAGAGTTACATCAACATCCACTGGGCAACCCTGCAGCTGGCGCCCAGCCTCATCGACTACGTCATCGTCCACGAGCTGGCTCACCTCAAGGAGCTCAACCACACTGATCGCTACTGGGCGAACGTCGAGCGAGCCATGCTCGATTACGAGCGCCGACGAGCCGAATTGTTGACTGCGGGTGCGAGAGTGTGGGCTTGTCATGGCTGAGTTGCCGTAGGGGACCTTGCAACCGCGGAGTGTCGCGGACTCGCACCCTGAAACCGATCGTAGTTCGCGCCACAATGGGGTCCAGCCGCTGATGCTTCCCTCGGCGCGACACCAAGAGGCTCACGAAGGATTCCAATGCCAACGCTCTACCGAGACACCGGCTACTCACTGACCCACTTGGTCGAGGACATCAAGCACGGCAACATTGCGCTTCCCGACATTCAGAGGCCGTTTGTGTGGTCATCGGCCAAGGCTCGGGACCTCTTCGATTCGATGTACCGCGGCTACCCGGTCGGCACGTTGATGTTTTGGGAGACCGGGGCAGATGTCGGGACCCGTCAGGTCGGAGGGGCGGAGAGCGACAGAGTTGCCAAGCTACTGATCGTCGACGGGCAACAACGCCTCACCTCCCTCTACGCCGTGCTCACTGGCCGAACGGTTCTCACCAAGACCTTCGAGGACAAGCGCATACGCGTCGCCTTCAGACCTGCCGACGAGACGTTCGAGGTGACTGATGCTGCGATTGAAAAGGACCCGGAGTTCATTGCCGACATCACCGTTCTCTGGGCTCCGGGTTTCAAGTCGACCGTTCGCGACTTCATGAGCCGGCTCGCAGACAATCGGTCGGATGGGCTTGAGAGCGACCTCGAGGATCAGTTGGAGGAGCGAATCGACCGCGTGCGAGACCTCCGAGATTTCCGTTTCCAGGTGATCGAACTCAACGTGAACGCGAACGAAGAGCAAGTCGCGGAGATCTTCGTGCGCATCAACTCGGAGGGCGTCAAACTCAACCAGGCCGATTTCATTCTCACCCTGATGTCAGTCCACTGGGAGAATGGTCGCAGACAACTCGAAGACTTCTGCAGGCAGTGCGTCGATCCCAAAGTCGTTGGTCCATCGCCGAAGAATCCGTTCATCGACCCCAGCCCAGATCAGCTCCTTCGAGCGGGTGTTGGTCTCGCGTTCCGACGCGGCCGCCTACAGCACGTCTACAACATCCTGCGCGGGAAGGACCTGGAATCTGGCAATGTCTCGGCGGTCCGGCGTACGGAGCAATTCGAGGAGCTCCGAAAGGCACAAGATGAGGTCACCGACCTCACCAACTGGTTCGAGTTCCTCAAGTGCATGAACCATGCAGGCTTCCGGAGCCGGCGAATGGTGACATCCGAGAACGCCCTCATCTACACGTACATCCTCTGGCTGATCGGCCGCCGAGATTTCGGCCTAGATCTCAAGACACTCCGTGGCGTGATCAGCAGATGGTTTTTCATGGCTCACACGACCGGCCGCTATACATCGTCGCCAGAGAGCCAGATCGAGGCAGATCTCGGCCGGATCTCCGCTCTCGCTCCCGGGGACGGCGAGTCATTCTGCGCAGAATTGGACCGCATCACGCGTTCGAACTTCACCGGTGACTACTGGGACATCTCCCTACCCAACCGTCTCGACACGTCGTCAGCGCGGTCTCCGGTGCTCTACGCCTACTGGGCGGCTCTCAACCTTCTCGATGCAGAGTTGCTCTTTAGCCAGCTGCGGATTCGAGAGCTGCTCGACCCCGCTGTCACCGCTCCCCGATCAATCGAACGACACCATCTCTTCCCGAAGGCCTTCCTTGCTGCGAAAGGGGTCAGCAATACGCGGCAGGTCAACGCAATCGCCAACATGGCATTTCTCGACTGGCCAGAGAACGCATCGATCAGCGCGAACGATCCTCTGGAGTACTGGCCCGCAATGACGTCGAGCACCGATCCCGAGCGCCTGAAACGGCAGACCTACTGGCATGCGCTCCCCGTCGGCTGGGAGCAGCTCGATTACCCCACGTTTCTCGAAAGGCGGCGTGACCTCATCGCCAAGGTGGTGCGAGACGGCTTTGAGCGGTTATGGGATGACAAGACCTCGGCGCAGGCATTGACCACCGTGACGGACTTCATTGCACTCGGAGAATCGCAGACGGTCGAGTTCAAGTCCACCGCGCGCTGGAACATCCACACGCAGCAACCCGACAAGAAGATGGAGCATGTCGTTGTCAAGACAGTGTGCGGCTTCCTCAACGGTGAGGGTGGCACGTTGCTTATCGGCGTGGACGACGCCGGCAACGTGCTCGGTCTCAGCGCAGATCTTCAGACGCTCGGTAGCAAGTCGAACCGAGACGGCTATGAACTCTTCCTTCGACAGCTACTCGACTCGAACCTCTCTGTCGCCACGGCTGGCATCGTCCGAATTCGTTTCGAAGACATCGGTGGAGCGGACGTCTGTCTCGTATCGGTGGCGGCCTCTGGCAAGCCGGCCTTCGCGCGACCTCACGAGGGAGCCCAAGGCCCAACTGAGTTCTGGGTTCGAACTGGCAATGCAACCAAACAAATGCACGGCGACGATCTGATCGATTACCGGGATTCGCATTGGGGCTGACATCAACGTGTCATGTTCGGCCGACCTGTCGACCGATCGACTCGGTTCGTATGGCCTCTGACGAGCCCTTCGTGTCGTCCTCATTGCGCCGGCCGTCTACAGCTCGCAGTCCTACGTCTTGTCCGCGCGCAGCTGCCAGTTCGAGGCAACGCGATCGAAACACCGACGAGTGGGTCGCAGGTCTGCGGCGCACTGCGACTAGCAATGCATACGCCTCGGGCACCGATCGCGGGTGGTCTGGACTTACTGACCGCCATCGCGGCCGTTGACGGCGCAGACCCCTACCGGAGCGACCGGTCTCCGCCAACTCGCGGTTGGCGTTGCCGGCAGCGCGATTATTGAACGCGTGGGAATGGTGCCGAAGTGGCAACAGCCGCAGAACTGGGAGCGTTGCCGGGGTCGGAGTGGGCCTTCCGGCTGTCCAAGGCTGCATTAGCCGCCGAGGTCGCCAAGGTCGAGGTCATGAAGGTGGGAGTGAGACGCCCGCCGAGAGTGTTGGTCAGGTTCGTCGGAGACGAACACGAAGGGCGGTCAGAGTGGGTCTCCCCTGCGCGCCTGGTGTCGCCGTGGTCGGAGAGCGTCGTGTGGGTAACCCGCCAGTTGGAGTGGCAGCGCGTCGTTTCCGCGTCGCAGCCAGCGCGGTACACGGTCGAGGCGAACGCTTGCGAGGAAGTCTTCTCGGCGTTCGACCCCAACAGCGACGCGATTGAGTTCAGCGAGACAGGCACGCGCGCGGGTGTGCTGATTGTCGCGGGGAGCTCGGCTGCCGACGTATCGGCTCTGTCGGCTGCGACAGGAACCGGTGGCTTCTGGGATGGCGAGCTCTTTGTTGCTGCGTGGCCCGCCGCGTTGAACTTGGCGCGGTTACTCGCGAGTGAGCACAGCGACGTTGTCGCAGATCCTCTCCGGCAGGCAGAGCGGGAGTACCGGTCGGGGGCCCTGACTGGAGACGACAGACCGTTGAAGGGATTCGAGGGACGTTCGTACCGAGAGCTGTTTACAACAAAGCGCGAGGCCTGCAACCTTGCGCTCGGCTGGTGCAACCCGACGAGCGTTGGCCGAGCAGACGATGTCGCCTGGCTGCGTGATGAGGTCAAGCGGCTCGAGGAACAATCTCGCCGGCTCGTGCGAACGCTCCGGGACACGATGTGCCGCCCGATGACCGATCGGATTCTCAAGTCAATTGCGCTGCAGGTTGGTGTCAATCCAAATTCGCTGGGCTCAGCAGAGGCATACCGATGGGAGCCGGCTGGCTGGACTCGCAGCTCCAGAGCAGCTGATGTCGCGGCCGAAGGTTCAGCGAGTCCTCCGTAGCGACGACCAACACCTGCGACGGGTCGCAGAGGTGCACTCACTACGATGCCGGCCAGGCCCGGGTGGCGAAACTGGCAGACGCGAGGGGCTTAAACCCCTTTGGAGGCAACTCCGTGTGGGTTCGATCCCCACCCCGGGCACCTTGATCTCAAGTCGATGGAGTCGTCGGTGGCAAGCACCTGCCGTTGCGCCGCTTCTCGCAGTCGTGGACTCAAGCGGTGCCGGTGAGAGCGCGCAGCCGTCGCATGAGCGGCGTTGCCTCGAGCCATGAGATCGGCTCGAGGTCGAGCGTGCGGGGAGCGCCGACGTCGGTTGCGAGGAGGGCATAGGAGACACGTCCGAGCAATGCGTCGCCGAGCGTCGTAGCCGCTTCGCGCAGCGCACTCGCTGCGTGAAACCCGTCGACGAAGCTGGTCAGGAAGACGATGACGTTGCGACGGTAGTCATCGGTCATTTCATCGAGGCGGTGCGGGCGGCCCAGACGGTCGACCCACCAGTCGGTCTGGTCGAAGACGCGAAGGTCGAGGGCATCGACGCCGAACTGGCCGAAGTCCGTGAACGGCCTCTCGCCCGGCCAGAGATCGTCGTTCCATTCGCCCGTCATGGGCTCAGTTGAAAGCTGGGCCGCATCGAGCAACTGCCATCGTCAGACCTCGTCTCAGACGGGCTGCGCACGACGCGGAACTCGGCGCGTCGGTGGTTCGGTGACGGTGTCACCGTTGGGGCTGGCGAGGGCTCGTTCGAGTCCGGTGAACAGGTCCACGACGTCGGCTGCTTCGAAGACGCGGTAGCGCTGTCGGCCGATGTTTCGTTGGCGAAGCACGCTGGCGGCTTCGAGACGGTTGATGGCTTCACCGGTGCGCATCTCGGATCGTCCGATCAGCCGGGCGGCGCTGTCGACGGTGATCACAGGGACACCTGGCAGGAGATCGAGGAGCAGCTCGACTGCCGAGTTGGCGCGAACGCGACCGAGTTGTTCTCTCCATTGCGCATCGAGTGCTTCGATCTTGCCGGCGTAGGTCTCGGCGTCCGCACACGATCGGTGTGCGGCGGTGGCGAATGTGCGCAGCCAGGTGCCGGCGCCGGTCGAGCGTTCTGGAGTGTTCGACGCGCCGATGTGTCGATATGCCGTGAGGCCGGCGATGTAGTCGTTGGCCCAGGTGGCGAGCACGAGGCTGATCGGTGGCACGAAGCGCGTTGCGAGGCCGCGGCGGCGGAGGATGACGTGAATGAGGGCGCGGCCGGTGCGGCCGTTGCCGTCGACGAACGGGTGGATGGTCTCGAACTGGGCGTGGGCGACCGCAGCTTGCACCAGTGCGGGGTGGTCATCGCCATTCACGTACGCGAGGAGATCGTCGAGCAATGCGTCGAGCGTGTCGGGTGGCGGCGGGACGAACGCTGCGGAGCATGGGTTGTAGCTGCTGCCGCCGATCCAGTTCTGCACCGTGCGGACCACGCCGCCGATCTCCGGTGTGGCTGACCGCTCCATCAGCGTTCGGTGGATCCCGAGGAGGTCGGCGAGACGAATGGTGTCGGTCGACGAGCCGAGCTCTACGGCGGCCTCCATCGCGGCGACGTTGGCGAGCACCTCGACCGCCATTCGATCGGCAGCGTCACCGCCCTGAGCGAGCACGACCTCTGCGTCGAGCAACCGTCGCGGTCCGGCCTCCAGCCCCTCGATCTTCGAGGAGGCGACCGACTCGGCTCGCAGCAGGAACCGCGCCAGGCCTTCGAGGCTGACATGGGATGTTCCCGTCGCGTTCAGTCGGCGAATCGCTGCTTCTGCGTCATTGAGGTCGGCGACGAGGTCGGCCGGAAGTGCGAGCTCCCACCCGGCGAGACTGTCCGGGACGTAGGCGTCATATTCGCAGCCCTGACGGTCGCGGCGACTCATCCCTTCGAACGAGGACGTCCAGCGGCTTCTGATCAGCGTTGCCACAACCGTTACCTCTCCGGTGTCTAAGTAACGCTTGTACTCTAACCGTTGGACAAGTGCTCTGGAGCGCAACACTTCTTTCAGCGCCGGCGGGCCCGCGTTCTCGGCAGGACTTCTAACGGAACTTCTAACGGACGGTCTGAAATGGGCGGATATCCACAGGCACACGGTGACATCTTCAAATCGCGAACATGCAGGTAGATGACATGAAATGGCACAAGGTGACAGGTTCTCGAACACGTGTTCTACGGCTCATAACCCGAAGGTCGCAGGTTCACATCCTGCCCCCGCCACTCGTTCGAGGGCCCGGCCACACGGCCGGGCCTTCGCCGTTCTCGGCACCGTCGTCGTGGGCCCGCGGGAGTTCCCGGGATCTGCGTGAGCGAACTCGCGTGCGGCCGCGAGTTCGCTCGCACAGGTTCGGAGCGACGGAGGCCGACTCGGCTCGACATGATCCCCCGAAACTCTGTCACACCGTTTCGCGAACCTGCCTACATGTGCTTGAGATGCGACGGATACACAGAACAACAGATCATCGGGATGACCGAGATGCACATCCGAGTCTTCGGGTGGAGCGTGGCGGCCGTTGAAGAAGCCAGACCCTGGACCTACTCGATCGGCCTGCTCGAGAACTTCGGCCATCCGGAGCTCGTCGTGACCGACATGGAGATCGGCTTGGCGAAGGTCCTGATCAACGAGGTGGCGACGGTCGTCAAGGACGGTGTCGATCCTCGAGCGCGCCACGAGTTGCAGTCGATGGGAGTCGAACTGGTGGTGGTTGACGAGCGGCACCTTCGAACGCGGCTGTTCAACTCGTGGACGCGCTACTACGGCGAACCGCCGCACGCTGGGGACTTCGTGCAGATCCTGCCGCCACCCGAGATGTTCTGCGCCTGCCACCGCGACACGTACCGGCGTCTCGATCGGATCTGAGCGCTGGCGCCACGGCTCAGGACGGTGGGTCGTTCTGCGACAGGTAGTACGCGTTGCCGTCGATGTCGCGGAAGGAGAACATCGTCGGCACGCCGGGCCAGCGGAGCAGGTCGCCGACGTCGATGCCGTTGCGGATCATTGACGCGTGCTCGGCTTCCGCATCGGTGCAGAGGAGGCGGATGCCGGTGTCGATGCCGGCCGGCTGGCTCGCCGACGCCGCGATGATGGCGATCGAGACGGCGGATCCGGGCGGTGCGACCTCGATCCAACGGAAGCCGGGCTGCAGCTCGGCGTCGAACTGCTGCTCGAACCCGAGCGTCTCGACGAAGAAGGCGAGGGTGCGATCCTGATCGGTCGCGGGGATCGCGACGGTGTGGATCGTGGTGATGGTGGTCGGCATGCGAGGACTCCGTTCGGTCATGTCCTGCAGTGTCGACGATGCGCCTGTGCGGGACTCATCGCGTGCGGTGCGGTCAGTTCGTCTCGGTGAGGATCGGGAGCAGCGCCCGGGCGACCTCGGCCGGCCGCTCCTCGTGGACGAAGAGGGCGGCGTCGGGGATCACCTCGAGTCGTGCATCGGGGAAGGTGGCGACCATCTCGTGCGCCCGGTCGACCGGGAAGAACGGGTCGTCGGCTCCCCAGACGAGCTGGACGGGGACGTCGATCTGGCGATGGAGCCGGGGAAGGTCGTCGATCAGCCGGTGCTCGAAGCTGCGCAGGATCTCGGTGGTCGCACGCCGGTGCTCGGCCGACCGCTGCAGCGGCTGCAGAAAGAGCTCGTCGAACTCGCCGTCGAGCAGCGATCGGTCGTGGAACGCGCCCCCGAGGATGAACCGGCTCCGCCGCAGCCGATGGCGGCCGGCCACCCAACCGAGCCCGGCCCCGTACCCCGAGCGCGTGTCGCGCGATCAACCCGCCGCTGTCATGACCGACGACGGCGATCCGCTCGAGCCCGAGGTGGTCCACGACGGCTCGGACGCCTCGGATGTGGTTCGCGATCGACAGCGATCCGTCGGCCGGGGATCGGCTGGACCCGGCGCCGGGGAGGTCGATGAGGTGGCACGTGACGTGCTCGGCCAGGTACGGCAACAGCGTGCGGAACGTCGCGCCCGACACCGGCCAACCGTGCACGAACAGCACGTCCGGTCCGCTCCCGATCGTTCGGTGTGCCACCTCGCCTCCGTCGCCGCCGGCCACGGCGATGTAGCCGTCGGGCGGTCGGCGGAACAGGTCGACCGCTTGGGTGCGATCCACCGTGTGATCGCTCCATCTCGTCTGTAGTGAAAACTACAAATGGTAGTCGCAGCGATCACTACAATCAAGGGGGTGGGTTATCGACACACACATGAGGGCATCCTCGAGGGCGCTGTCGCCGTTGCCTTCGACGACGGGCTCAGTGGGCTCAGCTTCGGCAAGGTCGCTGCCCGACTGGGCACGAGCGACAGGATCGTCGTCTACTACTTCCCGTCGAAGGACGATCTCATCGGCGCGGTGCTCGGTGCGTTGGGAGCGCGGCTGCAGGAGACGCTCGCGCCGACGCTCACATCGAAAGCCGCCGATCACGTCGCGCTCGTGCGTGCCGCGTGGCCGATCGTTGCGCATCCCACCGCCGATCCGGTGTTCGCGCTGTTCTTCGAGGCGCTCGGCCTGGCCGCCAGTGGACGTGAGCCGTACAAGCGCCTCGTCCCCGCGCTCGTCACTGGGTGGATCGACTGGGCGAGCGGCTACATCACCGGATCCGTTGCACGCCGACGTGCGGAAGCGGAAGGCGCCATCGCCGTCCTCGACGGCCTGCTCCTGCTCCGCCAGCTGGCAGGGCCCGATGCCGCCGACCGAGCCGCTCGCCAGATCGGCGTCGCCTCACGCGGCACCCAACGTGGGGCCACGCGGACCTGACGTTGCCGCCGGGTCGAGCGACGCCCCGACCTCAGCCGAGTGCCGCGTTCGTGGTGGCGCCGGCGAGGGCGATCATCTCGGGATCGTGGGCGTTGGCGGCGAGGTTGAGGGTGACGCCGTCGATGCCGAGGGCCACCAGGTCCTGGATCGCCGCGCCGATCTCGTCGGGATCGCCGAGCGTCATCCGCGGCACCATCAGCTCGACGACCTCGGGCGGCCAGCCGTGGTTCTTGACGTAGGTGTCCGCGGCGGCGACGGCGTCGTCGTGGGTGCGGCCGATGATCATCATCACGAGCTTGGTCACCTTGATCTCCGACCGGTCGCGGCCGAGCCGTTCACAGTGCTCGGCGAGCACCTCGAGCTTGCGCGGGATCTCCTCGGCGGGGCAGGTGAGGTTCGATTCGTCGGCGTACTGGGCGACCATGCGGAGGGTCTTGCGCTCGCCGGAGCCGCCGATCATCACGGGGATCTTCGAGACGGGTGCTGGCGAGTTGATCGCCTCGGTGACGTGGTAGTGCTTGCCGTGCACGGTCGGCCGCTCGCCGTTGAGCATCGGCAGGATGATGTTGAGCGCCTCCTCGAGCATCTCGAAGCGCTTGCCGAACGTGTCGAACGGGATGCCGAAGGCGTCGTGCTCGAGCTCGAACCAGCCGGAGCCGATGCCCAGCGTGGCGCGTCCGCCGGAGACGTGATCGAGGGCAGTGATGATCTTCGCCAGCACCGCCGGGTTGCGGTAGGTGTTGCCGGTGACGAGCGCGGACAGGCGCACCTTCGATGTGTGCTGCGACAACGCGGCGAGCGTCGTGTAGCACTCGAGCATGTAGTCGTCCGGATCGCCGAGACCGGGCAGCTGGTAGAAGTGGTCCATCAGGAACACCCGGTCGAAGCCGCTCGCCTCGGCGGCCTGCACCTGCTGCACGAGGTTGGCGAAGATGTCCTTCGCCTCGACGCCGGGGTAGGTGAAGTTGGGGATCTGATAGCCGAGTCTGGTCATGGTGTCTCCTTGTGTGAGGTGGTCGGGGTTGGGGTGGGTGGGATTCGTGTTGCGGTCGAGGTGATCACCGGAGGCGCAGTCCGCTGATCAACAGGTCGACCATCCGCCGGGCGTCGTACCGGGGTCTGCCCGAGCCGGCGCAGAGGTTGCCGACCGCGTACATCAGCTCGAACGGCTCGGTGTCGGCCGGGATCTCGCCAGCAGCCACTGCGGCGTCGACGAGTTGCGCACAGGCGGGACGGAGGCGGTCGACGAAGTAGGCGTGCAGCGCCTGGAACCCGGCGTCGTCGGACTGCATCGCCTCCGCCAGGCCGTGCTTGGTCACGAGGAAGTCGACGAAGAGATCGATCCACGACGCCAGCGCCGCGTGGGGCGAGGCGTTGCTCGCGAGCAACGCCGGTCCCGCCGCCGCGCACGCTTCGACCTGATGGCGGTAGACGGCGACGATGAGGTCGGCCCGGGTCGGGAAGTGTCGGTAGATGGTGCCGATGCCGACGCCGGCTCGGGCGGCGATGTCGCGCACGGGAACGTCGACGCCGGACGCGACGAACGCGGCTGCGGCGGCCTCCAGGAGCGCTTCCTCGTTGCGCCGGGCATCGGCGCGCTTGCGCGGCGGACGAGGTGCCGGTGTGTCATCGATGTCAGCCACTGCGCCTCCCCGCGGTTGTCAAGCGGAACAAGGTTCCGTATAGTCGAACAAGAACGGAACACTGCTCCGCTTGTTGTCCATGATGCCCCGCTGAGCAGTCGATTCCACGTCACATCGAGGAGAAGCCCATGCCGACATCCACACCCAGCTTCGGGATCATGACCGCACCGACCCAGGTCGGCTACGACGAGATCGTTCGGGTCTGGCGCGAGGCCGACGCGATCCCCGCGATCGAGCACGCCTGGCTGTTCGATCACCTCCTGCCGATCTTCGGTGATCCGAGCGGGCCGACGTTCGAGGGCTGGACGCTGCTCGCCGCACTCGCTGCGCAGACCGAACGGCTGCGCATCGGTCTGCTCGTCACGAGCAACCGCATCCGGCCGCCCGCGTTGCTGGCCCGGATCGCTGCGACGGTGGACGTCGTGTCCCACGGACGGCTCGACTTCGGCATCGGTGCCGGCTCGCGCCCGAGCGTCCCGACAGCGCATCGCGAGTACGAGTCGCACGGACTGCCGTACGGCGACGCCGCGCATGCGGTGGCGAGCCTCGCCGAGTCGCTCACCATGATCACGCGGCTGTGGACCGAGACCGAGCCGTTCGACTTCGCAGGTGACCACGTGCAACTGACGGGCGCGTACCTCAACCCGAAGCCAGTCCAGCGCCCGCACCCGCCGATCGTCATCGGCGGGCGCTCGATGGCGGTGCTCCGCCTCGTCGCCGAGCACGCCGACGTGTGGAACATCCCGGGCGGCGACATCGCCGACGCGATCGGTCGGAGCGCGCTGCTCGACCGCTACTGCTCCGAGATCGGTCGGGACCCGGCGACGATCACCCGCTCGATGCACGTGGGCGTCTCGTACGACGACCCGGCCTCGACGCGCCACGCGATCGCCGAGGCGATGGATGCCGGCTTCCGCCACTTCGTCCTCGGGCTGTCGTCGCCGTACCCGGTGGGTGTCGCGCAGTGGGTGGCCGACGAGCTCGTCACCCCGTCGGTCTGAGCCACCGCCACTAGGTTGGGTGCGTGGCACGCACACGGGTCTACGTCAAGGGCGTCCTGGATGCGGAGGACTTCCCCGTCGCCGACATCTCCGAGCAGTTGGAGCGTGCCGACACGGTGGTGTGGGTCGACTTCTGTGGTCCGTCGATCGAGGAGATGCATCAGCTCGCGGCCGAGCTCGGTCTGCACGAGCTCGCCGTCGAGGACGCGCTCAGCGAGCACCAACGCCCGAAGCTGGACCACTACGCGTCGCACAACTTCCTCGCCTGCCATGCCGTGCAGCTGGACGCCGACGGGACGCTGATCGAGACCGAGGTCGATGCCTTCATCAGCAAGCGCTGGCTGGTGACGGTGCGCAAGGACGAGCACTTCTCGCTCGATCCGGTCCTGGCGCGTTGGGACCGCTCCGCCGACCTGGCGGCCCACGGCGTCAGCTTCCTCCTCTACGGACTGCTCGACGCGGTGGTCGACAGCTACTTCGAGGCGGTCGAGTGCTTCGACGAGTTCTACGACCGGATCAGCGAGGGAATCTTCGCCGAGAAGCCGATCCCGCCGGGCGAGCAGCGGCACTGGTTCCAGACCCGCCAGGCCTTGATCCGCTTCCATCGACTCGTCGTGCCGATGCGCGAGGCCGTGAGCGGGCTGATGCGGCGCGAGCACTCGTCCGTCGACGACGACCTGTACCCGTACTACCAGGACGTGTACGACCACATCCTGCGCGTCACGGAGTCGACCGACGCGCTGCGCGATCTCGTGTCGACGATCGTCGAGACCAACCTCAGCCTGCGCGACTACCGCACCAACCAGATCGCCAAGCAGGTGACGAGCTGGGCCGCGATCATCGCCGTGCCGACGCTCATCACGGGCTGGTACGGGATGAACGTGCCGTACCCAGGCTACGGCAAGACGTGGGGCGTGTGGCTAGCGGCCTCGCTCGTGGTCGCCCTCTCCGGCGGTCTCTACGTGGTGTTCCGCAAGCGCGACTGGCTGTAGCCGGACGCTCAGCTCAGGTCGTCGCCAGGATGAGGTCCTCTCCGGTGGAGGGCCGGAGCCCATCGGTGCGGCCGGCGAAGTACCGGTCGGCGAGGACCGTGGACGAGACGTGCTGGACGGACCGGAAGCCGGCGTCGCGCGCCATCGTGACCATCTCGTCCGGGGCGTAGAAGCTGACGAACGGCGTGCCCGAGCCCCGCGCGCCGCGCGCGCTGTTCTCGAGACCGGCGCGGTCGCCCTCGTCGAGGAACTGCGGCGGCAACAGGAAGGTCATCGCCACCGTCGATCCCGCAGCCAGCCCGGCGAGGCGGGCGAGCGTCGCAGCGGTCGTGTCCTTGGCGAGATACATGCTCACGCCCGCCGACGCGACGACCGCCGGACGCGCTGCGTCGAAGCCCGCACGCACGAGGCCGTCCCACCAGTCGGCGCCGCTCTCGAAGTCGACCGGCACCATCCGCAGGGAGTCGGGGACGCCGACACCGAGCTCGATCAGGCGGCGAAGCTTCCACGCTTGAGTGCCGGGCTGGTCGACCTCGAAGATGTGCATCGCAGCGGCGAGTTCGGGTCGGCGCTCGGCGAGCGTGTCGAGGCCGGCGCCGAGCAGCACGTACTGAGAGACGCCCGCTGCGCGCTCCTCCGCGACCAGGTCCTCGATGTACCGCGACCGGGACACCATCGACGCGCGGAACGGTCGCGTGCCCTCGGGGTGCATGTCGGGCCGGTCGCGCCAGCCGGCGTCCGGAGCGACGAGCGCCAGGCCAAGGGTGTCGTCGAGCACGTGCGGTGCCGCATCGACCTCGACGTGCATCGCCCGCCAGAGCGCGACGCGCACGGCCGTGCTGTCGGGCGCATCGAGTGGCTCGGTCACGGCGCGTCCGGATGATGCGTCGCGCCAGGGGCCTGGAGGCTCCACATCCGACCGTCCGGATCGCGCACGGTCATCTCGCGCGTGCCGAAGTGGGTGTCGGCGAACGGGTTGACGATCTCGACGATCGGGTCGAGCCGGACGGCCGACTCATCGGTCACCGTGAGCACGAGTTGGATGCCCGTGGCCTGATCCTCGGGTACCTCGGCGATGAACACATACGGGCCGTCGCCGTTGCGGAGCTGGCCGGAGTTGTGGTCGGTCTCGAAGTCCAATGTGAAGCCGAGCGCCTGGAAGAACTTGGCGGCCTTGCCCCAGTTGTGGGTCTCCAGGAACACGGCCTCGATGCCCGCGGTCGTCGTCATGTCACGTCTCCTCTGCAGTCGGTTGCTGTGGCGGGTGATCGAGGTACGCGCGCAGCGCTTCGGCGACCAGGGCAGACAGAGACAGCTCGGCCTCGACGGCGTGGTGCTTCACCCGCTTGATCAGCGCGACCGGGAGGTACACGTTGAACTGCTTGACCTCATCGTCACCCACGTGAGCATGCTAGCACACTAGCAGCGGAGATGCGTTCGGCGGAAGGTCAGTCCTCGTCGGCGGACCCGCGGCCGGTGACCTTCGACCACAGCTGGCGGAGCTTGCCGGACTCGCGAGTACGAGTCGTGACGGGATCCGGGAGCCGATCACCGCCGGCCTGCGACGGCTGTGGGCGATCACCGAGGGGGGACGAAGAGAGGTCGGACATGCACGTGTTGTGCCCGATGGCGTCGTGCCTCACACCCGTGGCGTCTAGCTTCGTCTCGTGAACAGCCAGGAGTACGCCGACTTCCGCGAGGCGATGTTCGGTGAGCCCTACATGGTGTGGCACGACGGTGCGGGCTTCGAGGAGATCTGTGCCGAGTGGGAGCGCGACCCGGTGAGGGTCGAGGCGATGCTGCTCCAGGGCCTCAGCGAGGGCGACTCGCTCGCCGCCGATTCGATCAGGGAGCTGCCGCTCGACGCAGCCGCCACCGCACGATTCGTCTCGGCGCTCGCCGACGTCCCTGCCGGAGGGTCGATGGCGGTGTCGGTCGGCGAGTCGCTGGCCCGGCTGACCGGCGACGAAGCTCATGCGACGATGGTGGCCCAGGTGCTGACGGGTGCGGGGTTCTGGAGCGGGAAGATCGATGCGGCGCGAGCGCTGTCGCGGTTCGCGGCGACCGACGAGGTGATCGCCGCGCTCGAGCACGGGATGGTCGACGCCGAGTACCTCGTTCGCTACCACAGCGCGAACGCGCTGCTCGTCCACGCCGGTGATCCAGAGCAGGACCTCTCCCAGCACCAGGACGACTTCGGTGTGATCGTCGCGGACGAGCCGGCCGGATGGCAGCTGCTCGCCGACCGATACGGCGCAGCCGCTCGGGCACGCCTGACGTAGCGCCGAGGCGCGAGAGCGGTCATGTCGTGTCGCGGATGGGCTCCACGTGCAGTCACTGCGCGAGCGCTGCGATCTCGACGGGCACAGCAGACTGCGTGACCATGCCGGTGAGGGGGTCGATGTCGGCGTCGGCGCTCGTGAGCCCCGACACGTTGGGAGCGGCCCAACCGTGGGGGAGGGCGACGGCGCCGGGCGGGACACGTTCGTCGCCGCGGATCGAGCCACGAACCGCGCCGTGGGCCGACCGCACCTCGACCTCGGTGCCGTCGCCGCCGAGGCGCTCAGCGACGTCGGGGCTGACGTGGATCGCGACGTCGGCGAGGTTCCGCAGTTGCGAGTTCATCGTGCGCAGTTGGCGATGGGCGATCAAGGTGAAACGGGCTGGAGCCGGGGGATCGATGGCGGCGAGTTGGTCGATCAGCGGCCTCGGTGCGAGTTGCCAACGACCGGCGGGGAGGATGTCCCGCACCCAGCCGAACACGGCACCGCTGTGGATCGTGCCGTGGCGTGCGGCGAGCACGGCATCGGCGCCGCCACGACTCGACGCTGCGAGCGCGCGGATGAGCAACTCGTCCGTCGCCGTGTCGGCACCGAGCCGTCCGCCGAGGGCGTCGAGTCCGAGGCGCTCACCGATGCCGGCGAACATCTTCCACATCGGCCACCGGTCCTCGACCGGCTGCACGATCGCCGGCGTGAACTGCGTGGCGACGGCGAGCTGGTAGCCGTCGAGCAGCCACGGCACGTCCGCGCGTTCGAGCTGGCCGACGGCGGGGAGCACGTGCGTGGCGAGTGCGGTCGTCTCCGTCGGCAGGATGTCGATGACGGCGAGGGTGTCGAGGGAGGCCAGCGCGGCGCGGGTGCGCGACGCGTCGGGGAACGCGGTTGCCGGGTTCCCACCGACGACGAAGAGCGTGCGCACGGTGCCGGCCTCGATCTCACTGATGAGCGCTGCGCACGGCCATTCACCGAAGCGGCGGGGAAGCTCCGGCCGGCTCGTCGGCCCCCGCCCTGGACGCCCGTCGGAGGTGGCGAGCGAACGTTCGTCGAGCTGCATCAGGTAGCCCGGGTTGAACCACATCCCGCCGGGTCGGTCGTACGAGTCGGTGACGATGTGCAACGCCCACAGCAACCACTCCGCCACGTTCGCGGTCGAGGCCATCGACACACCGGTTCCCGTGAGCGCACTGACGCACCCGTGGCGTCGAACGGCGGCGACGAGATCGTCGAGGTCGCTCGTCACCAGCCCGGTGCCGACGGCGACGACCTCGGGCGTGAATGGCGCGAGCGCGTCGGCCAACTCGTCGACTCCGTCAGCGCGCTCGTGCAGTGTGGGGTCGGCGTCGGCGAGCAGCGACCGCACCACATGCGCGAGGACGAGCCAGTCGGTGCCGGGCCGCGGCGCGAGATGTCGATCTGCCAGGCGAGCGGTCTCCGTCGCTCGGGGATCGATCACCCACACCTCGCCGCGTTTGGCTCGGTGGCGGCGGAGCAGGGTGACCGGGTCGGGCATCGCGTTCGAGTGACCGTGGGACACGACGGGGTTCGAGCCGATCAGCATCAGCAGCGTCGACCGTTCGTGGTCCCACATCGGGGTGAGACCGGACCAGCCCCCGATCAGCTCGGCCACCAGCGGCTTCGACGGTGTGTCGATCGTCGTCGCGGTGTACTTCTGAGCCGAGCCGAGCATCCGCAGGAACCGCTCCGCGGCACGCCGACCGGTGCTGTCGAACGCCGAGCCGCTGGCGAGGTACATGGCGACGCTGTCGGCTCCGCCGACCTCGATCGCGCTGCGCACGATCCCGGCGAGGTCGTCGAGCATCTCGTCCCACGCGACGTCGCGTCCGCCGATCGAGGGGCGGTTCAGTCGCCGCGGGTCGTGGTGCAGCTGTGGTAGCGCTCGTCCTTTCGGGCACGTGTACCCGTGGGAGAGCGGATGGTCGGGATCGCCGCGCACCTGCACGACCTGCTCGCCCTCGACGGTGACGATGATGCCGCACATCGCGTTGCAGATGCGGCAGAAGCTCGGTTCGGTCCGACGGGCTGTGCGTGGGTCGTCGGTCATCGGGCCAGCTGCCTCAGCGGGCCGAGCCCGGCGCCGGCGGTCGGCGTGAAATCACCCGTCATCTCGTGCTCTTCTCGCCGTTCGGCCGGCGCACACCATCGAGGCCCAGCCATCGGGCGAGCGAGGTGAGCTCGGCGTCGACCGCTCCCCGCATCGGCTTCGTCCAGCGGACGTCCTCGTGGACCGCGTTGACGTGGAGATGGCGGTCCTTGCGATCGACGATGGCGTCGACCTTGCCGACGAGCTGATCGTCGTGCAGCACGGGGAGCGCGAAGTAGCCCCAACGCCGCTTCTCCTTGGGCTTGTACATCTCCAGCACGTACTCGAAGTCGAACAGGTCGATGGCCCGGGCGCGGTCGTGGACGAACCGGTCGAAGGGCGAGAGCAGGGCGGTCCGTCCGCGGAATCCCTCGGCGGTGGCATCGGGATCGACCCGCCACAGTCCGGTCGTGCCGTCGACCTCGACGGTGACCCCTGCGTCGCCGACCGCCTGAGGTCGGGCGATGCCGAGCGCCCGCAGCCGCTTCTCGTTGCGGATCCGCCGCGCCTCGGCGTGCGGAACGGCCACGACGTCGGGTGGATAGATCCGCTCGGCGAGGTCCCACACCCGCTGCTTGCCGACCCGGCGAGAGACAGCGACCTCGCCGCGCGACGACAGGAACTCGAGCATCTGGGTGACGTTGCGATCGTGCGTCCAGCCGGTGGACCTCCATGGAACGTCCGCGGTGTCGGGGATGTCGCGTGACGTGAGCGCGCCGGCATCGCGCAGCTGATCGAGGATGCGGCGCCGGAAGCCGTCGTTCGCGGTCAGCCAGTCGCGATACGTCTGGTACCGGCCCGGCCACGCTTCCATGTCGGCGAGGTACAGCCCGAGGTTCGCCATCGGCCGCACCATCACGACGACCTGCTCGGTGTCGACCTCCTGGCCGCGGTGCTCGAACATCGTCCGGTCCACGTCCAGTGCCTGACGGAGCTGGGCCGGTGCGTAGTGGGAGCCCAGGCGGGACCACGCGACGAGGTCGGCCGCCGGCGCGATGGCGGCCGTCGGATCCAGTTGGAGGAAGGTCAGCCGGTCGACGACGGAGACGAGGTCGCTCGGCCGATCTGCATCGAGCAGCTGGGCGCGGACCGCGATCCGGCGGGCCTCGTCACGGCGCAGGATGCGGACGTCGCTCACCGAGCCATGTTACGGAACGGACCCCACCACCCCAGTTCCGTGAAGGGTTTTGCCCCGCAGAGCGCACATTCGACAGGTCGGAACCACGGCTTCGAGGGGTGGTCGTCACCGTCACCAGAGGGTGGTGGCGTCGGGGTCGGTGCCGGCGGCCACCGGCACGAACGGGGCGATGAGCAGCGACGCGAGCCCGCACCCGGCCACCGCGTGTTCGGCGCGTCCACGCAGTGCCGCTGCATCGTGCGTCTGGTCGTCGACGAAGCAGCAGTGCGCCAGCACGGACCCCGGATCGACATCGGACTCGCCGATGATCGCGCCGGGCATCGCCGGGTACGTGGTGGGGCGGAACGTGGCCACCGTGCCGAACGGCGCGTCATCGGCGACCAGTGCAGCGCGGAGATCGGCAGCGGCCTCACCGTCGTCGACCACGCCGCTGGTCCAGATCATCACCAGCGCGCCGTACGGATGGTGCAACGCCAGCTCGATGGGGACGGCACGTTCGCCGCGGCCGGTGGCGCCGACGAGGTCGTAGTAGGCGGTCGACACGTGCTGCCGATCGGTGCGCATCCGTCCGAGCCCGGCGAGGCGCGCCGCCTCGGGAAAGCCCCAGTCGCAGTGCGCCTGCAGCTGGTCGCGCTCGATCCAGTACAGCGCGATGAAGGTGCCGATCGACAACGGCCTGGCGATGGGGGAGTCGGTCGGCGAGCGCTGCGACTTGAGGCCCTTGTCGGCCACCCACCGCCGCCCGGCGAACGCGCCGGGCCCGGCGAGCACCCCGCTGAGGAAGTGGTCGCGCTCGTACCACTCGTTGTACTCGACGACGGTGGCGGGCTCGGGTTCGACCATCGTGATCAATGCATGGCCGAGCTCGAGGTGGGGGATGTCGGTTGGTTGCTGCACGGACGAGTCCTACCCCGCCGCAGGACGCCAGGCAGAACCGAGGCTGCACCGGACGGACGTTGCCGCCGGAACTCGTGTTCCGTCATCGTCGCCGCAGCGACCGTGTCGCAGAACCCGGCGGCCGATCGAGCGCGACGCGGTGTGATGACTGCGGCGTCAGGCGGGGCAGCTGGCTCCACCCCGGCTGCGACCTCCAACGCTGCCTGGTGTGCACCCGCCAGTTGCTGTCGTGCGGATGTCGTTTCGACGAGGATGAGCTCGGGGACGAGGACGATGAAGGGGATGAGGCACCGCTCGAGCCGCTCGGCGTCGACGGCAACGGGCTCTTGACCGAGCGGATGTGGCTCGGCGACCAAGCAGTCATCGTCCACCGCGACGACGTCTCGGAGTCCGACGTCACCACCGTTCACGGCATCTGGTGCACGACGGCGCTCCGGACGGTCATCGACATCGCACCCGAGATCACGGCGACGCACCTCGAAAGAGGTCGTGGAGGACTGCCTCGAACGCCAGTTGTTCACGGTGGACGAGGCGTGGACACGTCTCGCTGCACCAGACATGGCGGAGCGGCGCGGCGCCGAGCTCCTCCGTCACGCGTTGCCTCCGCCGGCTGTCGGCGCACATGAAGGTCGCGCCACACCCCCGGCGTGATCCCGAGCTCGCTGCGGAAAGCGGCGATGAACGCGGATGCAGAGGAGAACCCACATCGATGGGCGACCTCGCTGATGTTCTGGCCGCGCTCGAGACAGGCCATCGCGTGCTGCAGCCCGGCGCGTCGCCGCCACGTCTGGAACGGGAGGCCGGTTTCGGCCCTGAACCGTCGTTGCACCGTGCGTGGCGACGTGCCGGCTGCACTCGCCAGCTCAGCGAGGCTGCGGATGTCGCCCGGGGAGCCGACGACCGCGAGTGCCACGGCACGCGCGGCTGCGTCGATCGGCAGCGCGACGACGAAGCTCCGCGGCCGGAGCAGCGCGATCTCGTCGTGGACCACGAGCTCGAGACGTCGGCGCCTGGCCGGGTCGTCGATCCGGTGCGCCAGCGTCCGCATCAATTCGTGCAGAAGGGTGGACATCTCGACCGGCCCCGGGGCAGGAACCGTGCGGCGTGATCGTGGCCGGACGTAGAGCGTTGCGACGTTCGCGTCCTCGAGCGCTTCCAGCCGGTGATCGAGCCGCGCGGGGAGCCAGACCGCGCCGCCGTTGGGGATCACCCAGCTCGCTGAGCGATGGGTGAAGGACAGCGCGCCGGCATCGACACGCAGCAGTTGGTGATGGGCGTGGTGGTGAGCGCCGACGTGGCCGCCGCGGGAGATCCGGCTGGCGAGGTGGCGAACATCTCGTTGGCGTGATGGCGTCATGGTGTGTCGCTACGACGCTATCCATCGGTGCGACGCGTCCGTACCATCGCACACATGACCGCAACCGATGCCCCGACCTTCGAGCGTTCCCGTCCGTCGATCGAGGTCGGCGACCTGCGCGAGGCGCTGACGTTCCTCACGGATGTCGTCGGCTTCCCCTTGATCATGTCCGAAGGCGAGCCGCCGATGTTCGCGATCGTCGGTACGGACCACGCCGAGATCGCGCTCGTGGAGGTGGACGAGCCGGCCCTCCCTGGCGGCGCCGCCTGCTATGTGACCCTGCAGGGCCTCGATGCGCTGATCGGTCGCATCGGAGCGGCGGGCATCGAGCTGGCGATCCCACTCACCGAGCGGCCGTGGGGTCAACGGGACATCGTGGTGGCGCTGCCGGGCGAAGGCCCGATGATCGCCTTCGGCGAACGGACGGGTTGAGCCGAGCCTCCGGTCAGCTGACCGATGTCGTGACGCGCGCCTCATAGGCGTCGCGCGCGGTCATGATCTCGCCGATGTGGGTCTCCGACCAGTCCTTGATCGCGGTGAGCAGCGGGGACAACGACCGCCCGAGGTCGGTCAGCTCGTAGTCGACGCGCAGCGGCACCGTGGGCGTGACCGTGCGCCCGACCAAGCCGTCGCGCTCTAGTGTGCGCAACGTCTGGGTCAGCATCTTCTGGCTCGCGCCGTTGATGACGGCCATCAGTTCGCCGTGGCGCATCGGGCCGCGGGCGAGCGCGGCGATGGTGAGGCCCGCCCACTTGTCCGCGATCGTCGCGAACACCTGGCGGGTGGGGCAGGTGGCCATGAACGCGTCGAACACGGCGTGGTCCTCGATGCGGCGGCGCTGCGCGGGTGTGTGCCTGGTCGTGCGCTGGTCGGTGGTGTCGGTGCGAGCCTGGCGTGCCATCAGCGGTTCCTCCGGGAGTCGTGCTCCTCAGATCATACAGGTTCCATAGGTACGAAAAGGTACCTACTTTCTTTTCGTTCCTCCGATGTGCATACTCAAACCATCACGTCGCCCGGAACGACCGGGCGCTCGAGAGGAGCACCTCATGAACGTCATCGAAGTCACTGCCTTCGGAGATGCGTCGCGACTCGCCGTCGCATCCCGTCCCGAGCCCACGCCCGCACCGGGTCGCGTTCGCGTCCGGGTCACGGCCTCCGACATCAATCCCGCCGATGCTGGTGCGCGAGCCGGGGCGTTCGCCAACTACCTCCCCGACCTGCGACCGCCCTTCGTCCTCGGCTGGGACGTCGTCGGCACCGTCATCGACGGCGACGGTTTCGCCGCCGGCACTCGGGTGGCGGCGATGATCCCGTGGTTCGCCGAAGGCGGCGCGCTCGGCTCACTCGCCGACATCGTCAGCCTCGATCCGGCCTGGGTTGCCGAGATCCCGGATCGGCTCGACGATCCGACCGCGGCAACGGTCCCGCTGAACGCGCAGACCGCCGCCCAGGCGCTCTCCATCGTCGGTGCCGCGGCGGGCGACACCGTGCTCGTCACTGGAGCAAGCGGCGCCGTCGGCGCGTTCGCCGCGCAGCTCCTCGTGGCGGCCGGCGCGAACGTGATCGCCGTTGCATCGGTCGGCGACGAGCCGTTCGTCGCCTCGCTCGGTGTCAAGGAGGTCATCTCGCGTACGCCAGGTCTCGATCTCGTCGTGGCCGTGCGCCAGATCGCTCCGGACGGTGTGGACGCGGTGTTCGATCCGGGCGCGGCTGGTGCGGCGCTGCTCGCCGCCGTGCGTGACGGCGGCACGTTCGTCGCTGCCGCCGGTGCCCCGCCGGATGCCGAGCGCGGCATCCGCGTCGGGCGGGTGGGTGTTGAGCCGAACCCGACCCAGCTCGCCGACCTGCTCGAGCAGGTGGCGTCCGGCGCACTCGTCACCCGTGTCGCTGCCGTGCTGCCCGCCTCGGAGGTCGCCGACGGCTTCCGCCGCATGGAGAGCGGCCGCGAGCGCGGCAAGATCGTGCTCACGTTCCCGATCTGAGCGCGGAGAACGTGCGTGACGGGCCGAACGTTCGGCCCGTCACGCTCGTCGTCAGTGCGTCACTCGTCGCGAAGCGTGCCGGCCATCTGCACCGGGCCGGGGTTCTTCTTCGCGCCGGTGCTGAACTCGACCGGCATGTGCTTGACGCCGCCGATGAAGTTGGAACGGAGCATGTCGACCTCGCCCACGAGGTGCATGTCGGGGATGCGCTCGAGGATCTCGCGGAAGATGAGCTTGAGCTCCATCCGGGCGAGGTTGGCACCGAGGCAGTAGTGCGCGCCGCCGCCGCCGAACGCGATGTGCTTGTTCGGCCAGCGGTCGATGTCGAACGTGAACGGATCGTCGAACACGGTCTCGTCGCGGTTGGCCGAGGTGTGCCACATGACGACCTTGTCACCGGCGGCGATGGCCTGGCCGTGGATCTCGGTGTCCTCCGCAGCGGTGCGGCGGAAGTGGTACACCGGCGTGGCCCAGCGGAGGATCTCCTCGATCGCCCGATCGAGCTTGCCGTCGGGATCCTGGACCAGCATCTTGTACTGCTCGGGGTTCTCCATGAGCGCCCACATGCCCCACGCGGTGGTGTTGCGGGTGGTCTCGTTGCCGGCCACCGTGAGCAGCAGCATGAACATGTCGAACTCGAGCTCGGACAGGCTGTCGCCGTCGATCTCGGCGTTGATCAGCTTGGTGACGATGTCGTCGCGAGGGTCCTCGCGACGCTGATGGGCGAGGCCGTTGACGTACATGTAGAGCTCGGCCGAGGCCGTGGCGCCGTCGTTCGCGTCGCCCGCGTACTCGGGATCGTCGAGGCCGATCATCCGGTTCGACCAGTCGAAGAGCATCTTGCGCTCCTCCTGGGGGACGCCCATGATCTCGGCGATGGCCTGCAGCGGCAGCTCGGCGGCGAGGTCCGTGACGAAGTCGCAGGAGCCCTGCTCGATGATGTTGTCGACGATGAGGATCGCCCGGTGGGTGAGGTACTGCTCGAGCAGCCCGATCATCCGCGGCGTGAAGCCCTTCTGGACCAGCGTGCGGTAGCGGGTGTGCTTGGGCGGATCGGTGTAGAGCATCATCAGGCCGCGCGGGTCGAGTCCGCTGCCGCCCTGTTCGTACTCGTTCGGGTCGGGGATGCTGATGCCACCGATCTCCGACGAGAACATCGTCGCCTGGCGGTTCACCGTCACCAGATCGGCGTGCTGCACCACGTTCCAGAAGCCCTTGCCGGCCGGGTTGTCGTGCCAGTAGACGGGCGCTTCGGCCCGCAACTTCTTGAACATCTCGTGGTGCTCGAGCCGCTGAAAGCGGTCGAGGTCCAACAGGTTGATGTCATCGAGACTCATCGCTACCCCCGGGAAGTGCTGTGAACCGACACTAGGACATGGGGGTACGGTCCGTCGGAGCGGACGTGGTGCGTCGGCTCAGCTCGCCAGCGAGTCGAGCAGCCGGGCGTGCGCCGAGCCGGGTGACAGCCCGAGCTCGGCGAGGGCCACTTCGGTGCGGGCGAGCGTGGCCCGCGCCTCGGCGCGACGGTGCCCGGCGATCAGGATCGAGGCAAGCCGGAGCGAGCGCGCTTCGTCGGCGGGGTCGACGTCGAGTGCTTCCTGCAGGCGGGCCGCGGCCACTGTGACGTCGCCGGCGGCGTCCGCGGCGTCGACGATGAGGTCGAGCAGCCGCAGCTGGCGCCGCTGCACGCTGTCGCGCTCGGCGATGAACGCCGGCTCGTAGGGCGCGTCGGGCAGCAACGGCCCGGTGGCCAGCGCGAGCGCGCCGCGGGCCTGCTCGATCGCGTCGTCGCTGCCCGACAGGGCCGAGCGCGCCGCAGCGGTGAACCGGGCGAGGTCGATCGTGACCTCGCTGCTGACCGCCAGCACCTCGCCCTCGCGGATGACGAGGTCGGGATACGCCTGGACGACGCGGTTGAGGACGTTGCGAAGCCGCTTGCGGCCCACCGTCGGGTCGACCTCCGGCCACAGCTCCTCGACGATCTCGTCGACGCCGGCCCGTCCGCCACGCACGGCCAACAGCTGGACGAGGCGGGTCGGCTGACCGAGCGGGATCACCACCTCGCGATCGTGCCGTCGGACCGCGAAGCCGCCGAGGACCTTGATCCACCCGCCACCACCGACATCGCCGATGGCGGCCGCCGCCGCATCGGATCCCGCCTCGGCGGCGAGCCGGATCAGTCGGTGCGCGGCGTCGGTCTCCAGCAGCATCAGTTCGCCCGACAGACCGCCCACCTCGGCGAGGTCGAAGGCCAGCGCGGCCTGCCGCCCGGCTGCGCGCTGGTCGCCGCTGCGCAGCATGCACAGCGCGGACAGCAACTCGATCCGCCACAGCTCGCCGGGCGGCAGCTCTGGCGAGGTGCGGCAGCGGTCGAGCAGGTTGCGGCCCTCGGCCGGATCTCCGTGACGCGCGGCCAGCGCGCCAGCGGTGAACAGCGGGACCTCACGTGCGCGATCGTCGGTGTCGGCGCGGGCCTGTGCCTGGGCGAGCAGATCGAGCGCACCGGCGATGTCGCCGCAGCGATCGAGCGCGTCGGCGGCGTTGACGAGGAACACGATGCCGGCCGGGTGCTCGAACCAGTCCGACCGGTTGGCGAGGGCGCGGGTGATCCACTTGTGCGCGCCCGCCGTGTCGCCGCTGTCGCCCGCGAGCAGCACCGCCGACCAGGCGGCGTACGCCGCGCCGCGTGAGTCGTGCAGGGCGATGCCGGCCGACCACCCCTCCTCGACGTCGGCGCGCGCAGCCTCGGCGTGGCCGGCGGCGCGGAGCACCTCGGACCGGAACGAGAGGAACGCCGTGCGCTGCCGGCTGCGGCCCACCATCAGGCTCTCGGCCTGATCGAGTGCGTGGATGGCGGTCTCGAGGTGCCGCTGCGCGAAGTGCACGTGGTAGCCGAGCGTGACCAGGACGCCCGCGCGGTTGTTGTCGTCGCCGAGGACGTCGTAGAGCACGGCGGCCTCACGAAGCGCGGACTCGGCCGCGTGCAGGCTCGTCGGCGTGCGCTCGAACGCGCCGGCGAGCCCGAGCGCGAACAGCGTGCGCGCCCGGGTTCGGGTCTCGCCGGCCGAGAGCTCGCGGAGCAGCGCCGGGGCGAGCGAGTAGATGGGCTCCACGTCGCCTTCGCGCGCGAGATCGATCAGCCGCTCGGCGCGCAGCTCGCGCCGCACGGCGGGATCGGTGGCCGCGACGTCGGCCCGATCGAGCAGGCTGGTGCGCTCGTTGAACAGTGCCGCGCCGGCGCACAGCTGGGCGAGCGCGATGAGGACGCGCGGTGCTGTGGTGATCTGGCTCTGATCGAACGCGCCGACGAGCGCGCGCAGCTCGTCGACGTCGAATCGGTCCACGTCGCCCGGCCGCAGACCGGCGAGCAAGGCGAGCGCAGCGGCGCGCAGGCCCGCCGCGATGAGCAGCCGGACGCCGCGCACGGGATCGGCCTGGACGACGAGCTCGGCGGCGACGCTCTCGATCATCCCCGGATCGGCCGGGGCGCGATCGACGAGGACGCGCCGGATCGGTTCGGCGAAGCCCCATCCGCCGTTGCCATCGATCGTCGGGAGGCCCCAGCCGTCGACGACGTCGCGGGTGACCTTGACACCGGCCTCGGCGAGCAGAGCGTCGGTGCACGGCTGGATGCGCGCCAGCTGCGGGGCGAGGTGCCCGGCGGACTCGCCGGCCTCGTTGAGCCGGTCGGCGATCAGCTCGGCGACGATGCTCGGGCGCAGCAGCAGCCCGGCGATGTCCTCGCGCTGGGCCCGATCGAGCAGGCGGTCGATCGCCGCCCACCAGCCGCCGGTGATCCGCACGATGGCCGCCGGCTCGCTGGCCTCGAGCCGCAACCCACGCTCGACCGCGGCGCGGCGCGTCGCGGCGATCACGTCCCCCGGACCCGGTCGGAGCAGCTCGTCGACCTCCATGCCGTTCGTGATCGTAACCCGTCTGCGGAACGGGCCGCCGCCCGTGGGACGCCGGCGGGACGCGGCGTCGTCATCATCGCCGACGGGTCGGACGCTCGCCTCGGTCGCGTCCGGTTCAGGAGGACGACGGACGTGAGCAGTCGGAAGCAGACATGGTCGGGGATCCTCCTCGCGAGCGCGCTGTGGGCTGGCGCGGGCACCGTCGTGTTCGCGTCCGCGCCGGCGATCGTGGCGTCGCCGCAGGGACGGCCGGCGGCGCCATCGTCCGCGCTGCCCGAGACTCGGCAGCCCTCGGCGCAGCCCTCGGCGCAACCCTCGACCTCGACCAGCGCTCCAGGGTCCAGCACGCCGACGGGCGACACGGCCAAGGGCGACCCGGCCGGCGGACCGATGGTGGCCATGCCGACCGACGCCTACCAGGCGCTGTCACCGGTGCGGGTGCTCGACACGCGTGAGGGGCTCGGCATCTCGGCCTCGCTCGGCGACGCCGTCACCGCGGATCTTCAGGTGACGGGCAAGGCCGGCGTGCCGGCGTCGGCCGTCGGCGCTGTCGTCCTCAACCTGACGGTGACGGATGCGACCAAGTCCTCGTACGTCACTGCCTGGCCGAGCGGCCAGGACCGACCCACTGCGTCGAACCTCAACGTCGACGCCGGCGGCACCGCCCCGAATCTGGTGATCGTGCCCGTCGGCGCAGACGGGCGGATCTCGCTCTACAACAACGCCGGCACCGTCGACCTGATCGCCGACGTGCAGGGCTGGTTCCCCGCGGCATCGAGCTACCGGCCGCTCACGTCGTCGCGGATCCTCGATTCGCGGACCGGCCTCGGCACACCACAGACGCTCGGCGCCGCGACCTCGATCGATCTCCAGATCGCCGGTCACGGCGGTGTCCCGGCGACGGGCGCGAGCGCGGTCGTCATGAACGTGACCGCCACCAACCCAACCGAGTCGTCGTTCGTCACGGTGTGGCCGACCGGTGCGGACCGTCCGCTCGCGTCCAACCTCAACGTCGTCGCCGCGCAGACCGTGCCGAACCTCGTGGTGGTGCCGGTCGGTGCCGACGGCCGGGTGTCGATGTTCAACAACGCCGGCTCGATCGATCTGATCGCCGACGTCGAGGGCTACTTCGCCGCCGGCGACGACTACACCCCGCTCACCCCGTCGCGCGTCCTCGACACCCGATCGGGCCAAGGGATCCCCGTCGCGCTCGGGCAGGCGGCGAGCGCCGATCTGCAGGTCACCGGCCAGGGTGGCGTGCCCGCCACCGGCGTCGGCGCGGTCGCGATGAACCTCACGGCGACCGGCCCGACCGCGTCGTCGTACATCACCGCGTGGCCGACCGGCTTCAGCCGGCCGTTGGCGTCGAACCTCAACGTGGTGGCCGGGCAGACCTCGCCGAACCTGGTGATCGTCCCGGTCGGGACCGACGGGAAGGTGTCGCTGTACAACAACGGCGGCAGCACCGACCTCGTCGCGGATGTCGAAGGCTGGTTCCCGCTCGCATCCGGGATCTCGGCGCAGTCCTGGGAGGTCCGCCCGGCGAGTGTGCTGCTGAGCCCGGGGGAGCGGACCGTCGTCGACCTCATTGCGCTCGGATCGGACGACAAGCCCGATCCGAGCGCGGAGGCCGCGACGACCGTCACCTTCGAGGCCACCGGCGACGGCGTCACGGCCGAGTACATCGGTGCCGACCGCGTCGAGCTGACTGCCGGAGCGGATCCGACGTCGGCCACGATCGCGATTCGCCCGGACCAGGCGGCCGTGCCCGCTGCCGTGACCGCCACCGTGGTCCACCTGCAGCCCGGCGTCACCCAGATCTCCGACGAATCCGTGGTGTTCCCTGCGCCGTACGAGTCCACGGAGGCGGGCCAGCGCGCTGCCCTCGGTGACATGCTCAGCGGCGATCAGCTCGCCGGATTCACCATCGCCGAGATCGCTGCGCGCACTCACGCCAGCGCAGCCGATGATCCGAGCCAGACAGCTGGGGCGTACTTCCCGCTGATCCTGAAAGGGGACCCACCGGCGACGGGATCGGTGATCATCACGGCCGGCGGCTCGGGCGTGACCGGTACCGTCATCGAGCGCGACGGCGCGCCGACGCTGCAGCGCAACGGGTTCAGCCTGGTGACCGTCGCCCTGGTTCCGTTCGACGCGCTGTACGCCGACCTGAACTACGGGGTGACGAGCGCTCAGATCGGCGACATCGGGCTGCCGACCGAGCCCCCTGATCCTGCGGCCGCGAAGCCCACCGGCGCGACCGAGGCGGTCGGCTCGCCGATCTCGTGCTCCGCGGCGGTCTCGTCCGCCGAGCTCAAGATCATCCTCCCGATGGTGCACCTGGACCCGACGTTCGAGGCGACCTTCACGCAGCACGACGACGCTCCCAACGACTACAAGATCCTGTTCTCGCTGGCCGCCACGGTCTCTGCCGGACTGTCGCTGGAGCTGCAGAACAAGCTCAGTGCCGACTGCACGATCGAGCTCTCCCCGGAGGTCGATCAATACGTGCCGCTGCCCGTGGGACCGTTGTCGACCGTCCTGTCCGCCGACCTCAGCAACCAGCTGATCGCCAAGATCGGCTTCGCCTGGAAGGAGGGGCCGAAGTACACCTTCAGTGTCACGTGCCAACTCGGTGGGACGGTGAACGTGGGCTTCCAGAGCGTCGGGGGAACCTTCGACAACCTCACCGGCTTCACGCCGGCGCTCGGCTGCCCGACCGCGGGCGGGACGCTGCCGACCTCGTCGGCGCAGGCCGAGCAGCTGGAGCTCAACGGCGGCCTGTTCGACAAGGTCGACATCGGCGCGGCGATCGGCGGCAGCATCTCCAAGGCGATCGGCTGGCTGATCAACGATCCAGCGCTCGGGAAGTTCTCGCTGTTGACCGGCAACGTCGGCCCGAACATCAACTACGTGACCGAGAACGCCGACAGCGTGCTGAGCGCAGAGGCGGCGAGCACCAACCTCTCGCTCGACTTCAAGGGCACGGTCAGTCTGAACCTGAAGAACGTCCAGTGGCTGACGCAGGCGTTCGGTCCGATCGGCTCGGCGAGCGCTGTCGTGTTCGACGCGACCAAGACGATCATCCCTGCGTACAAGGCGCCGGCTCCGTCGACGCTCGAGTACGCGATCGGGTCCGATCCGTACCAACCGCTGCCGCCGAGCGGACCGATCGCCGTCGAGCCGCACGACGTGCTGCACGTCCGCTCCACGTTCCCTGCCGGATCGGCGCCAGGGTTGACGCTCGACGGCGTGTACACGCCTCCGAGCTCGCCCGACGGCGGCTTCGTCAAGTCGCCGCTGTTCACCGCTGGCAGTGGGTCCGGGGACTCCATCGTCGCCGAGCACACCTACACCTCCGACGATTGCACGGCCACCGGCGACGGCGCCGGCAACTTCAACACGCTGGAGTACAAGATCGCGGCCGCGTCCAAGCCGACGCTCTTCGGCTGGACGATCGACGGCAACGTGCCGCTGTGGGGCGGCAAGTTCTCGGTGCAGTGCGTGCTGGGCAAGATGAGCTTCGACGCTGACCAGGTGACGGACCTCACCGGTCCGACGCGGGTGAACCTGCTCAGCTACGGCAAGACCGTGACCGACTGGCAGGTCTCCTCGAAGCCATCGTTCGTCGACCGGGTCGTGCCGTTCGAGGGCACCTGGCCGGTGAACCACGACAAGGACAACCCGACGAGCCAGGCGCTCTCGATCGTGCCGGTCACCCAGCCCGGCGGCGTGTGCCAGGAAGCCAAGACCGAGAACCTCGTGATCACCTCGGCGACCAACAAGCGCGGCACGGCGACGTTGCCGATCAGCCTGTTCGACAACTGCTACCTCAAGTTCGACGTGCCGATGCTCAGCGGCTCCGGCCAGGCTCACCTGCTCACGCGCGGGTTCGGCATCGAGCAGTTCACCGTCGACGCGGCCACCGTGCCCTCGTGGCTGCACATCCTGCCGATGACGGGCGACCTGCCTCCGGCGCCCGTGACCGAGCAGTCGGTGCTGATGTCGTTCACGGTCGATCGACGCAACCCGACCTGCCAGAACCAGCCGGCCGTCACCGCCACGGTGTTCGTGCACTCCGAATCGCGGGGCACGGCGCGGATCAACGTGCAACAGCCCGCTGTCGGTCGCCTGACGTGTGATCCGCCGACGGGCAAGGGCGGCGGCGATCCGCACATGACGTCGTTCGACGGCGTGCGCTACGACGCGCAGGTCCGGGGCGAGTACATCTGGGCCGAGACGCTGCCGTCGGCAGACGTGCCCGTGCAGGTCACCACTCGCCAGGAGTCGACGCAGATCAGCAACGTGACCGCACCGGTCACCAGCGTGACCGCCGTCGCGGTGCAGGTCGGTGCTCATCAGGTCGAGACCTACCTGCGCAACACCGACGGGCTGCTGCTCCCCGCGCCGGCCGTGTACGTCGACCACCAGCCGGTGACGCTCGCACCATCGTCGTCGCTGCAGGTCTCCGACGACCTGTCGATCTCGCTGAGCCAGGCCGTGTACACGATCACCGGTCCCGGCATCGTGGTGACCGCTGCCGTCAACGGCAGCACCATCTTCGACGTGGCCGTCACGGTCGATCCGGACGCGCCGTACGTCGGCCTGCTCGGCTCGCCGGACGGTGATCCCTCGAACGACATCACCACCGCCGCCGGCCACACGTATGCCTACGGCGAGATCGCCGGGCACCAGCAGGCGCTCTACGACTTCGCCCAGTCGTGGCGGGTCACCGACCCGGCCGCGTCGCCGTTCACGGTGCCGTACATCGGCTTCGACGACGCGCAGCTGCCCGCCGACGATTCGATCCTGCAGCCGTTCCGGCAGCAGGCGGCCGACCTCCTGGCCGGGCTCGACTCCGTCTGCGATGTCCAGACCAGCGTCGACAGCCACCTCGTCGACGGCCTCGCGCTGGAGCTCGCGATCGGGCGCACACCCAGCCAGTTGACCTCCTACTCGTGCTCCTACGTCGTGCAGGGCACGGCGCTGTCGGGCGGCTCGGGGATCCCCGGCGCGCAGGTGGGCGTGTCGGTCGACGGACTGCGGCCGTGCACGGCCGTGACCGACGCCAACGGTCTGTACCAGTGCCTGATGACGCCGGACCTCGCTGCCATCACGGCGCATCCGCCGGCGCTGCCGCTGCACGTGGTCGCTTCGGTCCGCTTCCCCGGCCAGTCCACCGCGGTGGCGACGACGACGACGTCGTTCCCCAACCTTGCGCTCGTCGGGGGTCGGCCCACCAGCGTGAGCGCCGACTTCGACATCGACCCGTCACTGCTGCCGAACGTGGACATCTCCGGCACGATGAAGACGGCGGGACAGCCCATCGCCGGGCCGGTGCAACTGACGATCATCGGCTACAGCGCGGCCGGGAACCAGCTGACGAGCGTGCAGCAGAGCATCACACCCGATCCCGACGACGGTTCGTATGCGCTCACCCGGGTGCTGCCGTTCGGTGCCACGAAGGTGTCCGTCAGCGCGCCGATCGGCGTCGTGTTCGCCGATCAGCCGACGGTCGTGCAGACCGGGCTCGTCAACGGGCCGAACGCCGTGCCCTTCTCGTTCGACTACGACCCGGCCGTGGTCACCGTGGCCGGCACGATGAAGGGAGCCGACGGTCATCCGCTCACCGGCAGCCAGACCGTCGCCATCACGGCCTACGCGGCAGGCTCCGTGGTGCGCACGGTGTCGGCCGCGGTGATCCCTTCATCGGTCGACGGTTCCTACGCGATCGACTTCACGGCACCGCTCGGCACCGATCGAGTCGTCGCCCAGGCGCAGATCGGCATCGCCACGGCCGACTACCCGTCTGCCGAGCTCGACTCGCTGGTGCCGGGGACGCAGGCCCTCGCGCTCGACGTCGACTACGAGCCGCCGGTGCTCACCGTCTCCGGCATCGCCCAGCGCGATTCGGCACCGATCACCACGCCGATCTCGGTCACGATCACCAGCTTCGACTCGCAGGGTCACCAGCTGATCGCGACGACCACCGCCACAACGCCCGCCTCCGGCGGGCACTACTCGCTCGACTTCACCCTTCCCCTGGCCGCGACATCGGCGCAGGTCGTCGCCCAGCTCGGCGTCGTGGCCGCCGACCGTCCATTGACCACGGTGACGGGGCTGCACGTCGGGAGCAACGCGGTCACGTTCTCGTTCGACTTCCATCCACCGTCGATCGTGCTCTCCGGCACGATGAAGAACACCGACGGCACGGCGATCACTGGTCCGGTCGTCGTCACGTTCGCCACGTTCCAGGGCAGCATCCAGGGGACGACCGTGTCGGCGTTGGTGTCGATCGCCGGCGACGGTTCGTACTCGACGACACGAGACGTACCGGTCGGTACGACGAAGGTGATCGCGACCGCGGACGTGGGCGTGGTCTCCGCTGATTGGCCGCAGCAGACGTTGCAACCGGTCGTCGCCGGACCCGATCCGTTCACGTTCGACGTGGTCTACGGGCCGCCCACCGTCGTGGTCTCGGGCACGCTCGTCGATGCGCTCGGGCACCCGCTGCCACCGCTGAACATCAGCATCAAGGAGTTCGACGGAGCGCAGCAGATCGCCTCCGATGCCGCGTCGATCACGCCGGCGGCGGGCACGGGTGCGTTCTCGGCGACGTTCACGCTGCCGCTGAGCACCACGTCCGTCACGGCATCGGCACCCATCGGAAGGTTCGTCGGCGTCGACGATGCGACGGCGCAGCTCTCGACGGTCGTGCCCGGCGTGAACCACCTCGACCTCTCGGCGGTGTACGACCCGCCGCTCGTCGCGCTGGGCGGCACGCTCCTCGACGACCTCGGGCAGCCGATCACCGCGGTGACGTCGTTCCGCATCACCAGCAAGCAGAACGGCACAGTGCTGTCCAGCGAGGTGCTGGCGACCACACCGAACCCGAGCGGCCTCTACTCGCTGCAGACCACTGCGGCGCGGTTCGCGACCGATGTCGACATCACGGCCGAGGTCGGTGGCGCGCAGAGCGACTGGGTCGTCGTCAACCGCACGGTGGTGCCGGGCGCGAACACGTTGACGTTCGACGTCGCGCTGGCGCTGCCCCGCCTCCAGATCAGTGGCACGCTCACCCGGGACGGCGCGCCGATCACGGGCACGGTCGAGCTGCTGGTGGTGTCGACGACCGATGGCGGTCAGCAGGTGGGTGCCGACCTGATCCATCCGACGCTGGACAGCAACGGTCACTACGCGATCGAGTACGTCGCCCCGACCGGCACGACGTCGGTGCTGGTCCGCGCCGACCTGCTGCCCTCGACGCTCGGCCAGGACGATCCACAGACGACGGTCACGGGCATCCACGTCGGCAACAACGCCATCGCGTTCAGCGCGAACATCGTGAGCACCTCGCTGCACCTGACGGGCACCATCTTGCGCGACGGCGCACCGGTGGTCGGCAACGTGTCGGTCTGGGAGGACATCTCGGTGGGCGGCCAGTTCCAGAGCACCATCTTCACCCGGGTCGTCACCGACTCGAGCGGCCGGTACACGTTCGACAGCCAGGTGCGCGGCGCGACGGATGCCGTGCGGCTGCGGTTCCGTGTGCCGCCCGGCATCGACGGCGAGCAGCTGACGTACGACGTGGTCGACGACATCACGAGCGTCGTGGACGGGACGACGAACAACGCGACGTACGACATCGACGCCCACCCGCGCAGCCTCGCGCTGACCGGCACCGTGCTCACCGACGGCGTCGCGCCGGCCGGCCAGACGCTGACGACGACCCAGTTCCTCGACGCCAATGGCCAGCAGATCTCCTCGTCCGATCGCTTGCTCACGTTCCCCGCCGGCGGTGCCTACGGCATCGGCCTGCTCGTGCCCGACAACGCTGCGACCGCGCACCTCATCATCAAGCTCGGTCCGACCTACGACTGGTTCACGAAGGACATCCCTCTCGCGACGACGCAGCACGTGACCGACACGTTCGACGTCGCCTACCACCCGGTCACCGTCACCGTGCACGGCGCGATCCGCGACGTCGGCAACCCGGCGACAGCGGTGTCCGTGCACCTCGAGGAGTCGGCGAACAACGTGGACCTCGGCCAACCGATGGACGTCACCGCGACGAACGTCGACGGCCTCGGCAACTACAGCGTGACGTTCCATCAGGTACCGCGCCTCGCCGACAACGTCCAGATCACCGTGACCTACACGATCGCCGGCTCGTCGACGCCGGACTCCGTGGGCTTCGGCACGACGACGACGCCGGGTCACGACGTCGACGAGCCGTTCACGATCGACAGCCAGCAGCTCGAGGTCACCGGGGTGCTCGTCGACGACGCGGACCAACCCATGCCGTTCACGAGGCCGGCGCCCGTGCACATCGTGTGGCGCGATGAGAACGGTCAGTCGATGGGCGGTACCGGCTACCAGATGAGCTGGAACGGCGACGGCACGTTCGCCACCGTGACGAAGCCACCCGTCGCCGCAGCGAGCGTGGACTTCAGCGTCGGCGTCGGTGCGGTCGTGAACATCCCGCTCGCCGGCCTCACGACGCAGACCGACATCGGCCACTACACGTACGTACCCCTCGCCGACCTCACGGTCAACGGTGTCGTGACGTCGGGTGGGAGCCCGTTCGCGCAGGGCGACACACGGGTCGTGATCACCCCCTACCACTTCGACGACGAGACGTTCGGGCTGCCCGATCACCTGACGCCGCTCGCCGCCGCACAGGAGGTGTCGACCACCACCGACGACGACGGCAACTACACCGCACCCGTGCAGGTGCCCGTCGGCACGAACCTCGTCGACGTGCGGGTGTTCCTCGATGGCGCGACCGACGACGACTACTTCGACACGGGCATCTTCATCGACCCCGATCAGTCGTCGACCACGCAGACCTTCGACGTGGTCGAGGTGCCGGACACGCATCGCACGGTCGAGTTCGACACCCGGTACGGGACGGATGCGTCACAGTCGTGCGCCGACGCCCCGGACACGCCGTTCCTCGTGCACTACCGCTTCACCACCGACAACGGGGCGAACGTGGTGGCCGAGGGCATCGGCATCCCGGACCCGTCCACGGGGAAGGTCCACGTGCGCCTCGACGCCTCGAGCGGGTTCGACCTCGTGCCGTTCCACGAGGACTCCGACATGTACGACGACGCCATCAACGCCGCGCCGACCGGTGGCAGCGACTCCGCCGTCGCGTACGGCGACACCACGGGCGACACGGGCACCGGCTTCACCGTCGAGCGCAACTGCACGCCGTAGGTTCTGCCGCTGCATGGGTCGCCCCCGTCGCTTCGGCCGGGGCGACCGGGTCAGCGGACGAACTGCTCCACGAAGTCGGCGCCGAGGCCGACGTCGGTGTAGTGCTGGCGGGCGAGGGCGAGCTTGGTGTGCGCGTCCTCGTAGCCGATCGGCGTGCCGTAGGGATCGACGTACACCAACCCGCCGGTGACGTGGAAGAGGGTGATCATCTCGGACACGTCGTCGGGGACGATCAGCGTGTGCACCTCGCCGGGCGACTCGTACGCGTAGGTGCCGGTCTCGGCCACCCAGTCGTGCTCGAGGTAGAACCAGCGCCCGCGCAGGACGTGCGCGTGCACCGGACCGGCGTGGCGGTGCCGGCTGAGCACACCCGCGCGGCGGACCCGCAACAGGTTGACGTAGTAGCCCTGGGACGCGGACAGCAGCAGGGGACGGAACGACACGTGCTCGGACTGCGGGACCCAGAGCCGCTCGTCGACCTCGTCGAGCAGGCCGGGCACGATCACGTCGGTGGCGACATCGGGCGAGGGCGGGAGTTGGTACGGCAGGCGCGCCGTGGCGTCGTCCTGCGGTGCGGGCGCACCGACCCGAAGGGCGGCGGGAGCGTTGGTGTCGACCATGCGCTGCACGGTAGTGGCCGGAGGCCGATGCCCGCTCAGAGCGCCGGGGTCCGCGCGCCGATCCCGGCGAGCACGGTGTCGACCACGGCCTCGACGAGCTCCTGGCTGATCCGCTGACGTTGCACGAGCTTGGTGTACACGAGCGGGCCGGTCAGCAGGGTGACCGTCAGCTCGAGGTCCACATCGGGGGACATCTCGCCGCGCTCCACGGCTCGCTCGAGCAGCGCCCTGGCGTATTGCCGGCGTTGCTCGAAGTGGAGCCGGAGCAACCGGCCGAGCTCGGCGTCGCGCTGGGCGGCGTCCATCAGCGACAGCATCATGTCGCCGAGGCGCCCCTCGTAGGAGAGCCTCGTCATCCCACCGAAGAACGACACGAGGTCGTCGCGCACCGATCCGGTGTCGGCACCCAGCGGCATGAGCGTGCACGAGTGCACCGCCTCGATCACGAGGACCTGCTTGCTCGGGAAGTGGCGGTAGATCGTCGACTTCGCCACCCCGGACCGACTCGCCACCTCGTCGATGGACGTGCGCTCGACCCCGACCTCCGCGACCAGTTCGACAGTAGCGTCGAGCACCTGCTGGCGAACTCGTTCGGATCGGGAGAGCACGACTGGGGACATCGAGACGCCATCGTAGCGATCACCGCTCGTTGCCGGCACGCGTGAACGGTCGGTGAATGAAATTCGACGTTCGGACCGCTTTCCGGATCGCTACGGTACCGTATCGATTTCCGTGTGAGGAGGCTCCCATGAACACACCAGCCGGTGACGCTGCAGTCGCTGATTCCCAGTTCGTCAACGTCGACATCGACCCCGTGGTGTTCGATCGGCGGTGGAAGATCCTGGCCGTGCTGTGCACGAGCCTGATGGTGGTCATCGTCGGCAACACGGCGCTGAACGTCGCCCTGCCCACCCTGGCCCGAGAGCTGAACGCATCCACCTCCGCACAGCAGTGGATGGTCGACGCATACGGCCTCGTGTTCGCCGGCCTGCTCCTCACCGCCGGCACCATCGGCGACCGCTACGGCCGCAAGGGTGCGTTGCAGTTCGGTCTCACCGTGTTCCTCTGCGGCTCGCTCTTCGCCGCCTTCATGGACAGCGCCAACGCGATCATCGTCGGTCGTGCGGTGATGGGCTTCGGCGCTGCGTTCGTCATGCCCGCCACGCTGTCCATCCTCACCAACGTCTTCCCCCCGCACGAGCGCGGCAAGGCCATCGCGATCTGGGCCGGCGTCTCCGGCGGCGGCGCCGCGATCGGCCCGGTGGCGAGCGGATTCCTGCTCGAGCACTTCTCGTGGGGCTCGGTGTTCCTCGTCAACGTGCCGATCATCGCCATCGCCCTCGGAGCCGGCTACGTGCTGCTCCCGAAGTCGCGCGATCCCGAGCCGGACCGGCTCGACCCCACGGGCGCGCTGCTGTCGATCGCCGGGCTCGGCGCCCTCGTCTACGCCATCATCGAGGCCCCGCACAACGGCTGGGCCAGCGCGAGCAGCCTCACCCTGTTCGGTGTCGCCATCATCCTGCTCGCCACGTTCGCCTGGTGGGAGCTGCACACCAAGTTCCCGATGCTGAACCTGCGCTTCTTCCTCGATCCCCGCTTCGGCGTGGCGTCGGGCGTGATCACGCTCACGTTCTTCGCGATGTTCGGGTTCTTCTTCCTGATGACCCAGTACTTCCAGCTGGTGCTCGGCTACGGCACGCTCGAAGCGGGCGCCAAGCAGCTCCCGTTCGCCGCCATCCTGATGACGTGTGCGCCGCGTGCGCCGGGTTGGGCCGCCAAGTTCGGCGCCAACAAGGTCGTCGCGTTCGGGCTCTCCGGTGTCACCGTGGCGATGTTCCTCTTCGCCGTCATCGGCAAGGACACGTCGTACCTCGTGATCCTCCCGATCACGATGATCATGGCGTTCGGCATGGCCATGATCATCCCGTCGATGACCGGCTCGATCATGTCGGCGGTGCCGATGGGCAAGGCCGGCGTCGGATCGGCGATGAACGACACGACCCGAGAGCTCGGTGGTGCCCTCGGCGTCGCGGTCCTCGGCAGCCTCGTCGCCGGTCGCTACGGCAGCAAGCTCGTGCCGGCGCTGACGTCGCTCACCGGACCCCTGCGGGCCAAGGCCGAGGAGAGCCTGGCCGGCGCGCTCGAGACCGCCGGCAAGGTCGGCGGTGCCGACGGGGCACGGATCTCCACCATCGCCCGCGACGCCTACGTGTCGGGCATGCACCTCGCCGGCATCGTCGCCGGCTGCGTGGCCCTCACGGCCGCCATCGTCGTCTACAAGTACCTGCCGGCGGTCAGCTCGCACAGCGGTCCGCGTCTGGGTGAGACACCCGCCAACGACGCCCACGTCGCGCAGCCGGACCCCGTCGCCGGCTCCTAAGGTGCACGCATGAAGTACACCAAGCTCGGCTCCACCGGTCTCGACGTCTCCGCCATCTGCCTCGGCTGCATGAGCTACGGCATCCCCGATCGTGGCACGCACGAGTGGACCCTCGACGAGGATGCGAGCCGGCCGTTCATCCAGCGCGCGGTCGAGGCCGGGATCAACTTCTTCGACACCGCGAACGTGTACTCCGACGGCACCAGCGAGGAGATCGTCGGCAAGGCGCTCGCCGACTTCGCCAACCGTGACGAGATCGTACTCGCCACCAAGGTGCACGGCGAGATGCACACCGGACCGAACGGCCACGGCCTGTCGCGCAAGGCGATCATGTCCGAGATCGACAAGAGCCTGCGCCGTCTCGGCACCGACTACGTCGACCTCTACCAGATCCACCGTTGGGACCGGAAGGTGCCGATCGAGGAGACGATGGAGGCCCTGCACGACGTCGTCAAGGCCGGCAAGGCGCTGTACATCGGTGCGTCCTCGATGTGGGCGTGGCAGTTCGCCAAGGCCCAGCACGTCGCCGAGGTCAACGGTTGGACGAAGTTCGTCACGATGCAGAACCACTACAACCTGCTCTACCGCGAGGAGGAGCGGGAGATGATGCCGCTGCTCGTCGACCAGCACGTCGGCTCCATCCCGTGGAGCCCGCTCGCCCGAGGCCAGCTCACTCGCGTCGACGGCACCACGGCGCGCAGCGAGACCGATCAGTTTGGCAAGACGCTCTACAAGTCCGCCGACGATGCGATCATCGCCGCGGTCGCCGACGTCGCCGCCAACCGTGGTGTGTCGATGGCGCAGGTCGCGCTCGCCTGGGTCGCCGGCCACAAGGCCGTGTCGTCGCCCATCGTCGGCGCCACCAAGCCGCAGCACCTCGACGACGCGATCGCGTCGGTCGATCTCGTCCTCACCGCCGACGAGCGCGCCGTGCTCGAGGCGCCGTACACCCCGCAGCCCGTCCAGGGTTTCTGACCCCTGGTGGTCGGCCGCAGTTCAGGCGGCTTCGAACCAGGCGGTTTCGAACTAGGCCGCTTCGAACTGGGACTGGAAGCTGCGCAGGTGCACGTCGGAGTTGATCACGGTGACGAAGGCCGCTCGGCGGAACAGGTCGCCCTTCACCCGCGTCAGCCCCACGTAGGCCAGGCGGTGCGAGTAGTCGTTGCGATCGACCGAGAGCACGACGGCGCGTGACTCCCAACCCTTGAAGCTCTGCGGCGTGCAGCCCTTCACGCCAGGGGTCGCCGACCAGAACCGCCCGGCCCGCCGGGTCTGCTCGGAGGCACCGACACCGAAGACGTGGTTCACGGGGTAACCGGCGCGGGTGACGATGTCGGCGGCGACGAGGCCGTCCTTGTGGCTCGGTGCCAGAAAGACGATGTCGGATGGGGAGAGGTCGGCGTTCTCGCGGAGCAGCCGCACGACCTCCTCGCCGAACTGCTGGCCGAGCACGTCGCCCGGTCGGCTGTTCACCCAGCGGCGCACCGTCGGCGTGTAGCCGGTGCCCTCCAGCGGATGGTCGGCCGGCGTGGTGGCCTCGGTCTTGGCACCGTTGACGTGCAGTTCGGCGAAGCTGGCGATCACCGGGATCAGGTCCGGCGGCATCCGGTAGGAGCCGGCCAGATCGGTCCATGGCCCGCTGAAGCCGGCGCCGGGCATCTGGGGTTCGTCGGTCCACGTGCGGCGGTCGTACGGATCCTGCGTCGGGTCGGCGACGAGCAGCATCTCGCCGTCGGGGCGGCGCACCTGCTGACGCAGGAAGTTCCACCACTTGACGGTGAAGTCCTGGCCCTCGTCGACGAGCACCGCGTCGAAGCGCTGCCCGATCCCGTGGGCGTACACGTCGGAGGCGAGGTCGACCGACAGCTCGTGGGCCTCGACAGCGTCGGACTCCGCCGTCCGGGCGGGGGAGTGGCCGGCGAGCTGGGCGTCGTCGAGCGCCCGCCGGCAGAGCTCCTCGAGGTGCACGAAGGTGATCAGGTCGATGTCGGCGCCGATCTCGCGACAGCGGCGCGCGGCGAGATCGCGCAGGTAGCCGGGCAGGGTCGGGTTGTACGTGACGACGAGCACCTCCTGGCCGTCGCGAGCCAGGCGGGCCGCGCGGGCCACGAGACCGAGCGACTTGCCGCTGCCGGCCGCGCCGCGGACGCGCCGGATGCGCGCCCCGTTCGGGTTCGCCTCGATGTTCGCAGCCGCAGCGCTCAGCATCAGCGTCGCGCCGGCGTCGCTCGTGTCGTTGCCTGCGGCGAGGTGGCGGCACAGTCGATCGAAGTTGTCCTGCCGCACCGGCTGCGGGCGCGGACGGGCCTCGCCCGTGAGCACCTCGATCAGGCGGTGGTCGAGCGCGTCGCGGCCCCAGACCTCGATCCGCTTCTCGGCCGGTGGCGAGAACTGCGGGACCTGCTGGAGCCGGCGCGCCTCGTCGGTGTCGAGACCGGTGAACAGCACGACCGCGCGCACCAGACCGAAGTCGCCGTGCGGCGTGGTCGGGCTGGCGAAGAAGCCCTCGAAGATGGTGTTCCGGTAACGGTGGGCGCTGTAGCGAGGCGCCTCGGCCGTCCGCTCCCAGGTGTCGTCGATGCGGACCTCGATCGACCCGGACGCGCTCTGGCGATGCGTCCCTGGCTCCCAGTCGACGAGGTCGATCGCGCACACACCGTACGCGTGGTGGGCGACGACGAAGGCGGGGCGGTCCATGCCGAACCGGGGGTGCACGGCGAGCAACCACTGGTCGTCGAGGCGCAGCAACGCGTCGAGCACGCGCTGCTGCCCCACGGTCGAGCCCGCGGGCAGTCGGACCGAATCGCCCATCGCCGGAAACACCCTCGCCATCTCGATCTCACCATCCACAGCTCTGGTCCGACAAGAGATCGGCAACGAGCGCGATGTTCTTGAGGGCCGGAAGAATCGGGGGCTCGGGCGGTCGAGCCGAACCGACGTGAATTATGGTTCCGTTGCAATGAGCAACTTTCCGCCCCCGGGCGCGCCGATCGGTGGGCCGGTCGGTGGGCCTCCCGGACCGCCCCCGCCCCCCACGTGGCAGACACAGATCCAGCCCGGCGGCCAGCCACCGGCACCGAAGTCCAACACCGGCAAGATCATCACGGCCTTCGTCGTGGTCGCCGCGCTCGCCGCCGGTGGCGTCTACCTCGCGACCAAGAAGGACGACTCGAAGAGCATCACCAAGTCGACCGAGGTCACCGACACGGTCGACACGACGGATACCACCGAGGTCGACACGACCGATGTGACCGTGCCGGCGACCGAGGCCACGGAGGCGCCGACCACCGCGGCGCCCACCACGGAAGCGCCGACCACGACCGCCGCGCCCCCGGTGAGCATGTCGCCACCGAACATCACGTTCCCGCCGCTGTCCGCACCGCCCACCACCGCGGCCGGTACGCCGACGAGCGATGCGGGCACCGTCCCGGCGAACGCGATCGACCTCGGCAACCAGGTGTCCCTGCCGCTGCCCGACGGCTGGACCGACACGCCCGGCACGCTGGGCCTGCACACCCTGGCCAACGCCGATCAATCGTTGAAGCTGGTGATCCAGGTCCTCGCCCGCACGCCCGGTGAGGATCCGTCGGTGCTGATGCAGTCGTACGCCGACACCTTCACCACGGAGTTCAGCGCGGTCAGCTTCTCATCCACCGTGCGGAACTCGATCTCCGGCGGACTGCCGGCGTACCGATACGGCACGTACTACGAGGGCTACGACGCCACCAAGGACGGCGGACTCGGCGTCACCGGCGGGCTCTACGTGTTCCAGCGCGCCGACGGGCTGAGCATGATCTACGACACGTTCGGGCCCTCGGCCAGCATGGCCATCCCCGATGCCGACTTCAACGTGCTGTTGAACAGCTACATCACGGCGCCGCAGATCGCCACACCGGTCGACCTCCAGGCGGTGACGTCGTTCCGGCCGACCGCGCCGACCGCCTCGCTGCCCATCTCCGGTCTGCTCGGGTTCACCATCGTCCCGAACTTCACGGACACCAGCCCCGGCAACGGTTCAGCACAGGCCTCGGCGTCCGACGAGATCTTCTCGGCTGACTACCAGACCGCGCAGGCGAGCGTCGACGCCGCGATCGCGACGGCCCAGGCGACCCTGGGCAGCGCGGTCTCGGGCCTGACGTTCACCACGGTGTCCACGTCGGACCCGTACGGCACGCTCAGCCACGACTACGTCTCGTGGAACGGCACCTCGAACGCCGACAGCAGCGCCCTCACCGGCGGCATCGACGTCTACTGGGACCCCGACACGATGAACGCCGTCGCGATCACCCGGGCGTGGGCCCAGTCCGAGGCGACGGAGCCAGAGGCGAACGCCACCGCGTTCATGTACACGTCGATGACCGACGACATCGCGTACGGCATCCCCTGAATGGGCACCCCGCCGACGCCGCCACCGACGACAGTGGCTCCGTCGACTTCGGCAACCAGGTCGACGTCCCGCTCCCCGCCGGTTGGACGGTGAAGCAGGAATCGACCGGCCCACAGACGCTGACCACCCCTGACGGAACGGGGCACGTGAGCGTGCAGACGTTCGAGGATCAAGCCGGAACCTCACCGAAGGACGCCGTGCAGCAGTACGTCGACAGCTTCTCGAGCGAGGCGCAGGCCTTCAGCATCACCCCGTCGGTGCGCTACGTGCTGTCCGGCGGAGAGCCGACCGACGCGTACGAGTTCTACTATTCCGAGTACGACCCGACGAAGGCCAGCGGCGTGGGCATCACCGGAGCGCTGTACCTCTTCCAGCGCGATGACGGTCTTTCAGCGCTCTGGGATGTCTGGGGCACAGCGTCGGTCTCGCCGCCGAGCGACGCCTTTCAGGCGTTCGAGCACAGCATCATCGACGCGCGGCTGATCGACGAACTTCATGCGCCGCACGCTCCTCGACTGCGTGGTCAACGCCGGGAACGGTTCCATCCCCTGACCGCGGCGCGCCGGCCGGTCAGGACCAGGGCGTGACCGGCTTCGGCTGCTTCACGCCGTCGACGATCACCTCGTCGATGCGCTCGTCGAAGAAGCACAGCAGGCCCCTGATGGTCGGCGTCTGTGGCACCGGCTTGGGGTAGCTCCACACCGCGTCAGGGATGGTCCGGTCGCCGACGGTCAGCGACCAGTACGTGGCCGTGCCCTTGTAGGGGCACACGCTCGACGTGTCGTTGGCGGTGAGCAGATCGGAACGCACGTCGGCGGCAGGGATGTAGTAGCGGGTCGGCAGGCCGGTCTCGAACAGCAGGACGGGCTGCGTCGTGTCGGCGACGACGGTGCCGTTGACGACGACCTGGACGTGGCGCGAGCTCTGCAGCGCATCGACTCGGTGGTACGGATCGCGGGCGTGCTTGAACACCTCTTCGTCCTCCTCGTACCAGTGATCGACGCGGTCCCAGTAGAACGACACGAGGCCACTCAGCTCCGGCAGTTGCTCGAGCGGATCCGGGTAGTACCAGATCGCGTTCTCCACGAGCCGGTCACCGACGCGAACGTGGAAGTACGAGGCGGTGCCCTTGCGCGGGCAGAACGTGTGCAGGTCGCTCTCGACGAGCAGGTCGTCGCGCAGCGCGGCGCGCGGGAAGTAGTACGCGGGCAGGTGATCGCGCTCGAACAGCACGAACGCGTCGATGGAGTCGACGACGGTCTCGGCGGCGATCACCGCGCGGATCCTCCGCGCGGTCGGCTCGATCCGGACGTCGGGGAGGAGATCCTTGGCGTACTGCACAGCGGTGGGCATGCCACAGCCAACCGACAATGGCGGGAGATGATTCCCGTCGTCGCGTCGGTCAGACCCGCGGATCGCCGGCGGTCATGAACACGGTGAACCCATCGCCACGGCGATGGACCACGTCGGCGCACACCTGGTGGGCCAGCCAGAGCCCGTGGCCGTCCCGCCCCTCCGTGTGGGGCATCAGGCCGGCGAGGGGATCGGCGACTCCCTCGCCGGCATCGTGGACGGCGATGACGACCCGCATCGGCGAGGCGACCCACGCCCGCAGCGTGACGGGTGGGGTGCCATGGATCCACGCGTTCGCCGTGACCTCGCTGACGGCGAGCTCGAGGCCGGCGATCGTGTCCTCGTCGAGCGCGGTCGGCTCGGCGACGGCGCGGACCACCTGACGAGCGATCGCCGGCGTCGGCGCGGCGACCACGATGTCGGGCGGGGCGTGCTCGACATCGACCTCGATCGCCCGGCCGCGAAGGTGGTCGCCCGTCGGCAGGAAGAGGCGGTTGCCGGCGTGCTGTCCGTTCACGCAGACGTGGCTGTGCGCGAGCAGTACGTCCTCGAGCACGTGATCGGGCGTGATCCGGGCGTCGTACGGGCACAGCCCCCACAGCGGGAACTCGTCGTACGCGCTGCTGACCGCCGCCTCGTACCTCGCCCAGCTCGCCCACGGACTGCCGAGCCCGGGATGGGGGACGTCGCCGACGACGCGGATCTGCTCCGCGCCGGCGGCCACGTAGTACGCGAACCGCTCGCGGTAGTTGCGGATGGTGGCCGCCGGACTCATGTACTGGGCTTCTCCGGGGATGAACGTGATCCCGTCGAGGTCGGTCAACTCGTTGCGGAGCAGGCGGGTGTTGTGGATCCCGAGGGCGACGATGGTCGGTTCGCCGGCGGCGACACCATCGCAGAGGAACGGCACGACCAGCGCGAGGAAGTCGTCGTCGGAGCCGTAGATCGAGGTCTCGTGGTAGTAACCGAGATGGTCCGAGGCGGCGCCGGATCTCACGCCGACCACTCGACGATGCGGATGTTGCGGAGATCGAGCAGCTCGACGAGCGTGGCCGCGGTGCCACCGGTGACCTGCAGCACGGCGATGGCGCCGTGCGCGGCGGCGCGCTGGTCGATCGCGCGGAGCATCCGGTGGTCGCCGAACGTGACCCCGACAGCGTCGATGATCCACACGTCGTCGAGCGGCGGAGGCGATACCCGCTCGAGGGCCTGCCGGAACAGCTCGTCGCCGAACGCGTCGATCTCGCCCGCGATCGCCAGGTCGGCGTGAGCATCGGGCGCGTAGAGGCGGAAGGGGATGTCTTCACTGTTCGACAGCGGATGCATGCACGCGAGCTCGGCGGCCTCGCGCGGCGCGAGCCGGCCGGTGTCGTACGCGCACATGGCCGTGAACGAGTGCCCCTCGGCCATGTAGCGATCCATCAGGTGCTCGTAGCGGGCGAAGGCGTCGCGCTGGGCGGCGGTGGTGACGAGCGTCGTCATGTCGGCCGCGACGCGCAGCCCGGTGAAGCCGGCGTCGATCGCCGCCGCCGTGGCGCGGGCGTACTGGCGCACCTGCTCAGCGGCGTCGATTGCTTTCTCCCCGGCGTACATGTCGAGGATCGAGTCGAGGACCAACGCGCCGACGTTGATCAGGCCGTCGAGGTCACCGAGCGCACGGAGGTGCTCGCGCTGGGCCTCGATCGAGGTGCCGAAGTAGGCGATGCGCTGGCCGGCAGCCAGGCCGTCGGCGAGGAACTCGGCCACGGCCGCGCCGAACTGGTGCTGGTCGGCATAGCCCCAACACAGGTGGTCGTCGGCGTCTCGCCCGCCGACGGAATGGACCGTTCCGCACGTCCGCATATCCACGGCCGACCGTACCGTGCCCGATGCGACCCCGCAAGGGCGCGGTCCGACTCGGCGTTTCGGAACAGTGTTCTGATTGACTGTCGCGATGAGCGACAAGCTGACCTACGAACTCGACGGACCCGCCGCCCGGATCTCGATGGACGACGGCAAGGCGAACGTGATGTCGCCCGCGATGTTGGGCGAGATCCACGCCGCGTTCGATCGCGCCAACAGCGACCACGCCGCGGTGGTGGTGCTGCGCGGCCGGCCCGGGGTGTTCTCCGGTGGCTTCGACCTGAAGATCATCCAGGGCGGTGGGTACGCGACCGTCGAGATGGTGCGCGGCGGGCTCGAGCTGGCCGAGCGGATCCTGTCGTTCCCCGTGCCCGTGATCGGCGTGAGCACCGGCCACGCGCTCGCGATGGGATCGTTCCTGCTCCTCTCGACGGACTACCGGATCGGCGTGAACGGCACGTTCCGCTATGCCGCGAACGAGGTGGCGATCGGGATGACCATGCCGTTTGCCGCGGTCGAGATGATGCGGCAGCGGCTCACGCCGGCCCACTTCAACCGGGCGTGCATCCTCGCCGAGGTGTTCGATCCCGCCGGCGCGGCGGCCGCCGGCTTCCTCGACCGCGTGGTCGATGTCGAGGCGCTCGACGATGCCGTCGACCAGATGATCACCACGCTCGCCGCGCTGGATCAGCGCGCTCACGCCGCCACCAAGCTGCGTGCCCGGGCACAGTCACTGGCCGCGCTGCGCGCCGGGATCGGGGCGGACTACGACGAGATGCGACGAGCCGCCGCGCGCACAACGCATTGATCCTCTGCCATGCCACGCGCGAAGCAACGCACAGCGGAGCTGCGCGACCGGGTGCTGGCGGCAGCGCTCGCGACGCTGACGGCTGAAGGTGTTCCGGGCCTGACCGCCCGTGGGGTTGCCGGCGCGGCGGGCACGTCGGTGCCGGCGGTCTACGAGCTGTTCGGCGACAAGGCCGGACTCGTGCGCGAGCTGTTCTTCGACGGCTTCCGCCAGCTCGGGGTGCGCTTCCACGCGCTGGCCGACACGGAGGACGCGCGCGCCGACCTCGTCCGGACGGTGCAGACCGTCCGAGCGTTCGTGCGCGACCACGGCGCGCTCGCCGAGGTGATGTTCTCGCGGCCCTTCGCCGACTTCGACCCGGGGCCCGACGAAGGCGCGGCCGGCGCGTCCGGCCGTGCGTTCATCGTCTCGCGGGTGCGCCGCTGCATCGATGCCGGCGTCATCGCCGGCGACCCCGTCGACATCGCCCACGTCCTGCTCGCCGTCGCTCAAGGCCTGGCGGCCCAGGAGCGGGCGGGCTGGCTCGGTACGTCGAAATCCTCGATCGAACGGCGCTGGACGCTCGCCGTCGGCGCCGTGCTCGACGGCCTGCGCCCCTGACGCCATGCGGATCCCGGCGCTACGCTGCCGTCGAAGCCCGAGCCACAGGAGTTGACATGGATGACAAGCAGATCCTGAGCCAGATCGAGGCGTTGGTGCACGAAGAGCACGAGCTGGAGTCGAAGTCCGTCGAGGAGGCGAGCGATGCACACGTCGCGCGCATCCGTGAGATCGAGGTCTCGCTCGATCAGTGCTGGGACCTGCTCCGTCAGCGCCGGGCGCGCAAGTCGGCCGGCCTCGATCCCGACGGCGCCGCCGTGCGCCCCGCCGCCGTGGTGGAGCACTATCAGCAGTAGTTCAGGCAGCAGTAGTTCAGGCAGCAGTCGATGAGCATCACGCTGCGCGCTGTCGCCCTGGATGAAGCGGCGGAGATGGTGCCCGTCATGGATGCCGTGATGCAGCGGGCCTACGCGGCGCCGTCGTTCCGGGCACAGATCGAGTGGTACGTGGCGGTGCAGCCGGACGCGGTGATCGTCGCCGAGGAGGACGGCGTGGTCGTCGGCACCGGGTGCGGCATCGCCTATCCGGACGCAGGTTTCGGTTGGATCGGCCTGATCGGCACCGCCCCCACGCACGAGCGACGCGGCATCGGGGCGATGGTGACCGAACGGGTCGCGGCGGTGCTGAACGAGCACGGTTGCGCCTCGGCGTTGGACGCATCACGCGCCGGTGCCCCGCTGTACGCCCGTCTCGGGTTCACCGACCACGGGCCCACCACCGTGTTGTCGGTGCCGCTCCAGGCAGAGTCAGCGTTGGCGGCGACGGCCTCGCCGGCCCGCGTCGCCACCGTCGGCGACCTGGACGAGATCGTCGACTACGACGAGCGCGTCTTCGGCGCCGATCGGCGTGTGCTCATCGAGCTGCTGATCCGGCAGTACCCCGGCCGGTGCGCGCTCGTCCGGGACGCCGGCGGGGCCGTCGTCGGATGGGTGCTCGCCCAGCACGTCACGATCGGGCCGCTCGCGGCGGACGACGGCGACGTGCTCGCGACGCTCGTGCGGTTCGCGGCATCGCTGCCCTGGGAGCACGGTGCGCGGATCTGCGTGCCGCCCGAGAGCGCTCACCTCGCCGCACTCGTCGAGCTCGGTTGCGTGCCGATGCGCGAGCTGCGTCACATGCGCCGCGGGATGGGCGCCCTCCCGGGGCACACCGCGCCGTACGCGGGCAGGATCAGCCTCGGGATCGGGTGACGTGTCGAACTGCTGCCGTGGCAGGGACAGCGACAGCGTCAGCGGCAGGTCGCGACGATGACGACCGCGTCCAGCACGTACAGCGGGTTGTGGCGGTCACCACCGGACAGGTACGGGGCGCGGGTGATGGCCTCGACGGCGAGCCCGTGGCTCTCCAGCGTCTCGGCCAGCGCCGACGCGCCCGCCTCCCACGACGGGGCACGGACGGAGAGGCGTTCGAGCGGATCGCGGGCGCGCGGACCGTCGTACCAGCATGGGTCATAGGGCAGCGGCATCGAGACCACGAGGGTTCCATCCGCCGCCAGCGATTCCACGGCGGCCTGCAGGAGGGTCAGCGGACGGGCGCAACGATCGAGCACGTTCAGCAGTGCGACGGTGTCGTACGGACCGTCCGGTGCGGCGTGCGCGGCGAGGTCGAGGACGGCTGCGCGCAGCCCGAGCGCACGCAGGCGACGGACCATCGGACGGGAGACATCGGTGGCGGTGACGTCGTCGTACAGCGTCGCCAGACGCGAGGTCACGTGGCCGGCGGCCGCGCCGACGTCGAGGAGGCGACCGCCTGCATACGGGCCGAGCAGCTGATGCCACTGCGGCTGGCTGAGCATGAACAGGGGATAGGTGTCGAGCAGCGCGTTGGCCGAGAAGGCGCCGACGACCGAACGGGCCATCGCCCGCACGGCCCAGCGCACGTGACCGTGGCGGCGCACCCGCTCGTCGGCGACGAACGCCATCGTGTCGGCATCGGCGTCGAGGGTGACCAGCCGGTGGGCGTATCGAGGGTCGAGGCGCTCCTCATCGATCGCGTAGCGGAGCCGGGTCACGCCACGGACCGTGCCGGCTGACGGCACCCGTTGGCCCGGTTGGCGTCGACGGCTCGAGGTTCAGTCGAGGTGGGCCGGGAGCCCGAACTCGGCGAACAGCCGGGTGTCGAGGAAGTTGTGGTGGCCGACGATGCGGTCGCCGTCGATCTCGATCAGCTGCAGCGACCACGGGCTGAACCCGCCGGCGGGGTCGACGCGGTAGGAACCGAACGCGCGGATGCCGTTGGCCTCGGTGGCGACCAGCCGTGAGCCGCGGCACTCGGCGCCCGGCCCGAGGAAGAACGCGCCGATGTCGTGCGGTCCCTGCAGCCACATCGGGAAGGGGGGCATCGACATGATCGCGTCGTCGCGCAGCAGGCTGACCAGCCGCGGGATGTCGTACTGCTCGAACGCGTGGACGTAGTCGGCCAGCAGCGACTCGCGGCGGGCATCGTCGGGGGCGGAGGAGCTGGGCAGCTCGAGCTCGTCGAGGTTGCGCTCGGCGAGCGTGGCTCGCGCCCGCTGGAGGGCGCTGTTCACCGATGCGACGGTGGTGTCGAGCAGCTCGGCGACCTCGGTGGCCTCCCAGCGCAGGACCTCGCGCAGGATGAGCACGGATCGCTGGCGTGGCGGCAGGTATTGGAGCGCGGACACGAACGCGAGCCGGATCGACTCGCGACGCGCGGCCAGCTCGGCGGGATCGCCATGCTCGCCGTACAGCTTCGAGTCCGGGATCGGCTCGACCCAGGCGTTGTCGGCCAGCGGATCGGGCAGCATCGCATCGGCCTTCGTCGAAGGTCCCATGTCCATCGGCCGGGCCCGTCGGCCACGGGAGCGGAGCATGTCGAGGCACGCGTTGGTGGCGATCCGGTACAGCCAGGAACGCAACGACGACCGACCCTCGAAACGATCGACGGAGCGCCAGGCGCGCATCATCGTGTCCTGCACGGCATCGTCGGCCTCGAACACCGAACCGAGCATCCGGTAGCAGTAGCCCGTGAGCTCGCGACGGTGCTGCTCGAGGTCCTCGACCCGGATCGACGACACGGACAACGGAAGCTCCACCTGTGTCACGACGATCACCCTAGCGAACGGTGTGGAGGGCGGTTCCCGCGATCAGGTGGTACACATGAGCGATGGTGCTCCGGCCGTCCACTGCGCGCGAGAGGCTGATGCAGCGACTGTCGTCGGTCGATGTCGAGGCCGTGGCCAACGCGTTGCTGGCCGGCGTCGAGAAGACCACGAGCGCACGCTGGGAGGCAGCGGTCGCCCGTGCCGCAGCACTGCCGGGCGGTGTGCGGCCGGAGAAGATCAAGGCGCTGTCGGACTCCTTCGCCCGCGAGCTCGGCGCCGTCGGAGCCGCAGCGGGCATCGCTGCCGCGACGCCCCTGGTCGGCACCACCGCGACGCTGATGGCAGCCACCGCCGAGCTCGGCTGGTTCACCGCCCGTTCCGGCGACGTGATCCTCACCATCGCCGCGCTGCACGGTCGGCCGACGCCGTCGATCGAGGAGCGGCGGGCATGGGTGCTCGCCGTGCTGATCTTCGGCAGCACGGCCCGCCAGGGGTTCAGCAAGATCGCCAACCAGATGGGCGCGAACCTGGAGGACAACACCAAGAGCGGCCTGTCACTGGCCACCCTGCGAGCCGTGAACGGTGCACTGAGCCGGATGATCGTGCGCCGCTACGGCAGCCGCCGCGGCGCGATCGCGCTCGGCACGGCGCTGCCGCTCGGCGTGGGCGCGGTCATCGGCGGCGGCTCGAACTACGTCGCCGTGCGCAAGCTGGTCAAGCAGGCCGACGCGTTCTTCGCCCACCTCCCGTACTCGTCGATCGAGACGAGTGGCATCGAGCTGGCCGGCAACCTCTGAGTCCAACCCACCGAGCGCGGCCCGCCGAGTCCCGTCCGCCGGGTCCGGTCAGGCGAGTGGGCCGGAGAGGGCCCGCTGTGCGGCGTGCCGGCCGGACATGCCGTGCACGCCGGCGCCCGGCGGCGTCGACGCCGAGCAGAGCAGGATCCGCGGGTTGGGCGTGATGTACGAGCGCAGGCCCCACGTCGGCCGGAAGACGAGCTGCGCGGCCGTGTGCGCACCGCCGCCGATGTCGCCGCCGACGTAGTTCGGGTTGTACGCCTCGAACGCGCTCGGTGCCATCACGTGGCGGGCGAGGACGAGGTCGCGGAAGCCGGGCGCGAACCGCTCGATCTGGCGCTCGATCGCATCCGTCGCATCCACCGTCGAGCCGTGGGGCACGTGGGCGTAGGCCCAGAGCGTGTGCTTGCCGGCGGGAGCGCGCGTGGGATCGAACAGGCTCTGCTGGGCGACGAGCACGAACGGCCGATCGGGCATCCGGCCGCGAGCGCAATCGGCCTCGGCGTCGGCGATCTCGGCGAACGTGCCGCCGACGTGCACGGTGCCCGCGCCACGGCACGCCCCGTTCGTCCACGGCACCGGACCGTCGAGCGCGTAGTCGACCTTGAACGCGGCCGGGCCGTGGCGGAACCGACGTAACCGCCGGCGGTAGCCGTCGGGCAGCGTGCGGCCGGCGATGTGCTCGAGCTGCGCCGGGTTGGTGTCGAACAGCGCGACGCGGTGCGGCGGCAGATCGCGCAGCGTGCGCACCGGACGATCGGTCTCGATCTCGCCACCGAGCTCGAGCAGCCTGCCCGCGAGCGCGTCGACCACCGCCTGCGAGCCGCCCTTGGCGATCGGCCAGCCGACGTGATGTCCGACGAGCCCGAGCATCGTGCCGAACGCCGCGGTCAGCGGCTTGTCGAGCGGGCGGAACGCGTGCGACGCGCAGCCGCCGAACAAGGCCGCCGCTTCGTCGGTGTGGAACAACCGCTGGGCGAGTGCGGCGGGCGGCAGGGCGCGCATGCCGAACCGGGCCATCACGAGCGGATGGCGGGGCACGCTGACGATGGGTCCGAGGATCTGCTCGAGCAGCTCGTCGGCGTGCGGGAGCAGCGGCCCGTACCAACGCTTCCACGCGCCGCCGTCCGCACCGAGGCCGTCGACGGTGTCGGCGAGCGAACGGTGCAGCACGCCGGCCCGCCCTCCATCGAGTGGATGGGCGAGGGGCACCGTGGGATGGATCCATTCGAGGCCGTGGCGCTCGAGCTGCATCGTGGCGAACGCCGGCGATGCGGCGCCGAGGGCGTGGACCGCGGCGCACACGTCGTGCACGTAGCCGGGCAGCGTGAGCTCTGCCGATCGGGAGCCGCCGCCGATGGTGGGGTTGCCCTCGAGCACCAGCACCGAGCGGCCGGCAGCAGCCAGCGTGACCGCGGCGGCGAGCCCGTTCGGCCCGGCGCCGACGACGACCGCGTCGTGGCGCGACGGTGGGAAGATGGTGGCGATGCAGGCGAAGGTACCGCTGGCTCGTGCATGATCGGCGGGTGGTCACAGAACTCTCACCTTCGGGACCGGGTGCCGACGACGATCCGCACGACTCGTTCCCGCCCGGCTTCTTCCGGCGCACGGACGAGTCGCCGGACGATCGCTTCTACGTGCCCGATCGCCTGTTGACGCACATCGACGACAGGGCCATCGCGGCGGTCGGTGCGCTGTACGACGAGCTGGGCCTGACCGGGAGCGTCCTCGACATCATGTCGTCGTGGATCTCCCACTTCGTGACGCCGCCGACCGAGCTCGTCGCACTCGGCATGAACGAGCACGAGCTGGCTGCGAACCGGATGGCCACGTCGTGGCTCGTTCATGATCTCAACGTCGATCCCGTGCTGCCGTTCGGGGACGATCGCTTCGACGCCGTCACGTGCTGCGTCTCGGTCGACTACCTCGTCCGGCCGATCGACGTGTTCCGTGATGCGCGGCGCGTGCTGCGCCCCGGCGGGCTGCTGGTGACGACGTTCTCGAACCGGTGCTTCCCCACCAAGGCGGTGCACGGCTGGCTCGCCAACGACGAGCCGGGTCGCTGCCGGATCGTGGCCGAGTACTTCCGGCGCTGTGGCGGCTGGACCGAGCCGGTCGTCCAGCGGCGCACGCCGGACGGGTCGTACGGCGATCCGCTGTACGCGGTCTGGGCGTCGACGCCGGCCGAATGAAGCGGCCCTCCGATGAGGCACAGGAGGGTGGCGGTGCGTCAACCTACGGACATGACCGCTGCCGACCCTGCTCCGGATGATGTGCCCACGACGGCCGAGCTCGAGGAGATCTTCGAGGCCGTCAAGAACTGGCAGACGTGGGGTGTCGACGACGAGCGTGGCGCGCTCAACCACCTCACCGACGCCCATCGTGCGCATGCCGCGACGCTGGTGCGCACGGGTCGGGCGGTCAGCATGGCGCACGACCTCACGACCCGGCCCACGCCCGAGACGCCGAGCCCCGCGCACCACCACATGCTGTCCAGCGGCGACGCGCTCGGGTCGAGTGGCGTACCCGACTACGAGGCCACCCAGGACTACCTCGGCACCGCGGTGCACGGGCTGGGGCTCACCCACATCGACGCGCTGTGCCACATGTTCGTCCGTGGCGAGATGTACGGCGGCCGCTCCGCCGATCTCGTCCGTAGCACGGGCGCGCTCGCCAACACGATCATGTCGACGGCCGACGGTGTGGTCGGCCGCGGCGTGTTGCTCGACATCCCGCGCGTGCGTGGCGTCGACTTCCTGGACCCGACGTCGTCGGTCACCGTCGCCGATCTCGAGGCCGCCGAGGCGGCGCAGGGCGTGACGGTCGGGACGGGCGACCTGCTGATCGTCAGCACCGGGCGCGACCATCGCAAGGCCGCCGGCAACGGTCGCCTCGATCCGTTCTTCAAGGGCCTGCCAGGCCTCCACCCGCGCACGCTCCCGTGGCTGCACGAACGCCAGGTCGCGCTGCTCGCCAGCGACGGCATCTCCGACCAGATGCCGTTCACCGCGATCGCCGAGTGGCCGTTCCCGATCCACCAGATCGGCATCGTCGCGATCGGCCTGCACCTGATCGACAACCTCCGCCTCGACACCGTGTCCGAGGTCTGCGCCGCCGAGCGGCGCTGGGAGTTCCTGATGACCGTCGCCCCGATGCGCGTGCCCGGTGGCACCGGTTCCCCCGTCAACCCCCTCGCCATCTTCTGACGCAGCTCGCGACGGCAACCTGCTTCGGCTGGGGGTGGGAAACAAACGACTGTTAGCCTCGGCGGCGTGTACGACCTGTTGATCCGCGGGGGACTCGTCATCGACGGCACGGGGCTGCCGGGCCGGCTGGGCGACATCGCGATCGAGGGCGGGCGCATCGTCGCGACGGGCCGGCTTCGGGGGGAGCCGGCCCGTCGGACCATCGACGCCGACGGGCTGGTGGTGGCGCCCGGCATCGTCGACGCGCACACCCACTACGACCCGCAGCTGACCTGGGACCCGCTCTGTGACAGCTCGTCGCTGCACGGTGTCACCACGGTGGCCGCCGGCAACTGCGGATTCTCGATCGCCCCGGTGAAGGCCGCGGACCGTCCCTACACGGCGCAGATGTTCGCTCGCGTCGAGGGCATGGATCCGGCGGCGCTCGACCAGATCGATTGGACGTTCGAGACGTTTCGCGAGTTCCTCGACACCCGTGCGGGACACCTCGGCGTGAACCTGGGGATGTACGTCGGGCACTCGGCGGTGCGTCGCTGGGTGATGGGCGACGCGGCGTTCGAGCGCGAGTCCACGGCCGACGAGATGGCCCAGATCGCCGCGATGGTCGACGATGCGATGGCAGCCGGGGCGCTCGGCTTCTCGTCGTCTCACGCGCCGACCCACCTCGACCTCGCCAACCGTCCGGTGCCGAGCCGGCTGTCGAGCATCGACGAGCTGCGCGTGCTCGCCGAGGTGGTCGGCCACTACGGCCGCGGCTCCATCGCCTACGCGCCCGAGAGCGCGGTCGAGGGCATCAACGCGAACGACCGAGACCTGCTGATCGAGCTCGCGGGGCTCGGTGGCGTGCCGCTGGTGACGCAGGGCCTCGGGGGCCGCTCGAAGGTCGACGCACCCACCAAGACGTGGCTCGAGTCGCGCGACTTCCTCGATCGCTCGGCTGCCGTCGGTTCGCCCGTGTACTCGCTGCTGATGACCCGTCCGCTGAACGGGCCGTTCACGATCGCCGGTGGCACCAGTCGCTACGAGGGCGTGCCGCTGTGGAACGAGCTGATGACCGTGCCGCTCGACGAGCGCCGTCGCCGGCTCGCCGACCCCGACGCACGCGCCGCGTTGCGCGAGGCCATCGACAACCCGAACCGCGATGCGTCGAAGGGGTCCACGCTGCCGCCGCCGTTCTGGGCGTCGATGCGCGTGTCATCGTCCGCCGCGGCCCCGAACCAGCGCTACGTCGGCGGTGTGATCGGCACGATCGCTGCCAACGAGAACCGCCATCCGGCCGACGTCATGCTCGACATCGCCCTCGCCGACGATCTGCAGGCCGTCTTCCACTGGGCCAACGAGACGCCCGAGTGGCGCGAGCTGCTCAAGGACGTGCAGAAGCACCCGCAGATGATCGCCGGTGTCAGCGACGGCGGGGCCCATCTCGACCGCGACGACGGCGCCGAGTGGAGCACCCACTTCCTGGCCACCTGGTGGCGCGAGGAGAAGGTGTGGCGCCTCGAGGAGGCGATCCGGCGGATGACCGCGCTCCCGGCCGCCGTGCTCGGGCTCACCGACCGCGGTCTGCTCCAGACCGGGTTCGGCGGCGACGTGTTCATCTTCGACCCGGAGAAGATCGACGTCGGCACGTGCAAGGCCGACCGCGATGTCGTCCTCGGCGTCGAGCGCTTCCGCGCCGTACCGGTCGGCATCGAGGCCACCATCGTCAACGGCGAAGTGGTCGTCGAGCGCGGCGAGCGCACCGGGGCGGTGCCCGGCCGGGTCGTCCGGCCCGGCTGAGACCTCACAACACACAGCTGTCCAACACAGGGGAACATCATGGGTGACACATCACGACAGGTCCGCGACTCGCTCAGCCATCCGGTGCTGGATGTCGACGGCCACGTCATCGAGTTCATGCCGGCCGTGCTGCCGTACCTGCGCGAGGCGATGGGCCCGAAGCTGTTCGACAAGTACATCAACCAGCCGTCGCCGATCGCCAAGATCCTCGGCGCCGACACCGAGACGCGTGCCCAGCAGCGCACGCCACAGTCCGCGTGGTGGGGCACGCCCGCGCAGAACACGCGAGACCTCGCCACCGGCGCGATCCCGGGGTTGATGTACGAGCGGCTCGACGAGTTCGGCATCGACTACTCGGTGCTGTACCCGACGAAGGGGTTCGGCATCGCGGGCATCGTCGACCAGGACCTGCGCCTCGGCGTCTGCCGCGGCTTCAACGAGTTCTACGCCGACACCTACCGGCCGTACGGCGACCGGATGACGGCCGCCGGCGTGATTCCGACGCACACGCCGGAGGAGGCCGTCGCCGAGCTCGAGCACTGCAAGCAGCTCGGCCTCAAGGCGGTCGGGTTCCCCGAGGGCGTGACGCGGGCGATCCCCAAGCCGGTGCTCGACAACCCGTCACCGTTCCTGTTCCCCGGCCAGACCCACTACTTCGACTGGTACGGCATCGACAGCCCGTTCGACTACGACCCGGTGTGGGCCAAGACCCAGGAGCTCGGCTTCGCGGCGATGTTCCACGGCGGCCTCGGCAACATGCCGTCCGGCTCGTTCACCGCCACCACCAACTACACCTTCAACCACATCGGCTCGTTCATGCACCGCATGCATCCGCTGTGCAAGTCGCTGTTCATGGGCGGCGTCACCAACCGCTTCCCCGACCTCAACTTCGGGTTCCTCGAGTGCGGTGTCGGCTGGGCCGTGATCCTGCTCTGCGACATCATCGAGCACTGGGAGAAGCGCAACCTCGAGGACCTCAAGCGGCTCGATCCCGACACGATCGACTGGGCGATGTTCGAGCAGCTGTTCAACAGCCACGGCTCGGCGCTGCTCGACAAGGCCGGCGACATCGACCTCGACGCCGCCATGCGAGCGCTCCCCGGAGCCGGCACACCGCCCGACAACATCGACGAGTGGCGGTTCGTCGACATCCACGAGAAGCGCGACATCGTCGACAAGTTCGTGCCGAACTTCTACTTCGGCTGCGAGGCCGACGATCGCACGATCGCCTTCGCATTCGCGCCGGGCAACCCGTTCGGGGCCCGCCTCAAGCCGGTGTTCTCGAGCGACCTCAGCCACTGGGACGTGCCGGAGATGAACGAGGTGGTCGAGGAGGCCCATGGCCTGGTCCGCAAGGGCATCCTCACCGAGCAGGACTTCAGCGAGTTCGTGTTCGAGAACCCGGCCCGGCTGCTGATGCAGCAGAACCCCGACTTCTTCGTCGGCACCGCGGCCGAGGCCGCCACGAGCCGGCTCATCGGGGACGTGTCGGTATGAGCGATCTCGTCCTGCGCAACGGCACGCTCGTCGACGGCACCGGTGCGGCGCCCCGGCAGGACGACGTGCTCGTCCGCAACGGTCGGATCGTTGCAATCGGAAGCATCTCCGCTGAGCAGGCCGCGCACGCCACGGAGGTCGACTGCGCAGGGCTCGTAGTGGCCCCCGGGTTCATCGATCCGCACACCCACTATGACGCCCAGGTGCTGTGGGATCCCGGCCTCACGCCGTCGACCTGGCACGGCGTGACGACGGTGGTGATGGGCAACTGCGGCTTCGGCATCGCGCCGACCCGGCCACAGGATCGCGGCACGGTGATGCGCGTGCTCGAGAACGTCGAGGGCATGCCGCTCGCCGCGCTGGAAGCAGGCATCCCGTGGACGTTCGAGACGTTCCCCGAGTACCTCGACACGCTCGATGCGCTGCCGCTGCGGATCAACGTCGCCCCGCTCATCGGGCACACGCCGCTGCGCTTCTACGTGATGGGCGACGACGCCACCGAGCGCGAGGCCACCGACGCCGAGGTCGCGTCGATGACGGCCATCGTCGCCGAGGCGATCGAGGCCGGTGCCATCGGGTTCTCGACGTCGCGGTCGGCGTCGCACCTCGGCGCGTACGGCAAGCCCGTGCCGAGCCGGGCCGCAGCGCTGAGCGAGATCTGGAGCATCGCCGGCGCCCTCGGTGATGCCGGCAAGGGCACGATCGAGGCGACGTGGGGACCCGATTTCTTCGTCGACGAGTTCGCCCGCCTCGCCGACGACATCGGCCGCCCGGTGTCGTGGGCGGCCATCATGGCCGGGCGCAACCAGCCGGGTTACTCCGACGGCGTGGCCGCGCGGATCGAGGTCGGCGGCAACGTGCACCCCCAGGTGGCGTGCCGGCCGATCGTGGTGCAGATCGCGCTGAACGACCCGTTCCCGTTCGCCAACGTGCCGGCGTTCGGCGAGATCCTCGCCCTCGAGCGCGCCGCTCGCCCGGCGCTCTACCGCGACGCCGATTGGCGCACGCGGGCCGATCCCCAGATGCGTGCGGCGTGGGGCGACATCATCGACCACGCCCGCGTCGCCGAGTCCGCCGCCCACCCCGAGCTGCAGTACGGGGCGACCTTGGCCGAGCTCGCCACGGCGCGTGCCGACGGCGCGACATCGCTCGACGTGATGGTGGAGATCGCCGCCGCCGACGGGTTCGACACCCGCTTCCTGGTCGCGATGACGAACGACGACGAGGACGCGGTCGGCCGCCTCCTCGGCAACGATCAGCTGCTGCTCGGGCTGTCGGATGCCGGCGCGCACACCAGCCAGCTCTGCGACGCGAACTTCGCGACGCACCTCCTCGGCCACTGGTGCCGGGAGAAGGGCGTCCTGACCCTGGAGAAGGCCGTGTGGCGGCTCACCGGGCATCCCGCGATGGTCTACGGGATGGCGGATCGTGGTGTGATCGCCGAGGGTGCTGTGGCCGACATCGTCGCGTTCGACCCGGCGACGGTGGGCACCACGCTGCCCCAGCGCGTCCACGACTTCCCCGGTGGCGCCGATCGGCTGATCGCGCACAGCATCGGCATCGAGCACGTGTGGGTGGCCGGTCAGGCGATCCGCCTCGACGGCAACGACCTCGCCGCGATGGGCACTGGACGGCTGCTCCGCAATGGGGTGTCGGCGTGAGCGCCGCAACGGATTCGCCTGTCGTATCCGCGGCGGGCACCATCGAGCGGCTCACCGCGCAGGGTCACCTCATCGGCGACGACTGGTCGGCCGGTGATTCGGCCGGGCGCTACGCCCACCACGATCCCGCCACGGGTGCGCTGCAGGCCGAGGTCGCGTTGGGTGGCGCGATCGAGATCACGGCCGCCGTCGACGCAGCGGCGGCCGCTGGTCCGGCGTGGCGGGCGATGCCGCTCGAGGACCGCGCCGCGATCCTGCACCGCCTCGCCGATCTGCTCGTCGCCAACGACAAGAGCTCCGCGTTGCTCAACGCGCGCGACAACGGCACGCCGATCAGCGCGATGCGGCCCGGCCAGTACGCCGCGTCGTGGGTGCGCTACTACGCCGGCTGGGTCGACAAGGTCGGCGGTCACGTCGTGCCGACATCGGGCGGGCTCGACTACGTGCTGCCTGAGCCGTACGGGGTCATCGGCGCGATCGTGCCGTGGAACGGGCCGATGATGGGCATGGGCCAGAAGGTGGCACCGGCGCTCGCTGCGGGCAACACGGTGGTGGCCAAGCCGCCGGAGATCGCGCCGTTCGGCGCGCTCCGCTTCGCCGAACTCGCGCTCGAGGCCGGCCTGCCGCCGGGCGTGCTCAACGTCGTCACCGGCGGTGCCGACGCAGGCCAGGCGCTGGTGCGCGATCCGCGCGTCGGCAAGGTGTCGTTCACCGGTGGTCACGTCACCGCCCGCGCGGTGATGGTGGCCGCAGCCGAGACGCTCAAGCCCCTCGCGCTCGAGCTCGGTGGCAAATCGGCCAACATCATCTTCCCCGACGCGGATCTCGACACGGCGGCGTTCCTGTCGGTGCTGCTCGGCGTCGGGCTGCTGTCGGGTCAGGGCTGCGCGCTGCCGACCCGGCTCTACGTGCACGACGATGTCTACGACGAGGTCGTCGATCGCCTCGTCGCCCAAGCGGCCGCGCTCACCGTGGGCGATCCCAGCGAGCCGGCGACGTTCACCGGGCCGGTCGTCAACGCTGCCGCATGCACGCGCATCCTCGGCGTGATCGAGCGGGCGAAGTCCGACGGCGCCGGCACGCTGCTGTCGGGCGGCGGTCGTCCCGAAGCCCTCACGGGCAACCTCGACGGCGGCTACTTCATCGCCCCGACGATCTTCGGCGACGTCGTGCACGGCAGCCACCTCGCCGCCAACGAGGTGTTCGGCCCGGTGCTGTCCGTGCTGCGCTTCAGCACGGAGGACGAGGTCGTCGCGAAGGCCAACGACAGCCACTTCGGGCTCGGCGCCTACCTGCACACGCGCGACATCGGCCGCGCCCATCGGATGGCCGCACGGCTCGAGGCGGGGATGGTGATCGTCAACGGCCCGCCGGGGATGTCGCCCGGCGCGCCGTTCGGTGGCTACAAGCAGAGCGGCTTCGGACGTGAGGGCGGCCGGTGGGGCATCGAGGAGTTCCTCCAGCAGAAGAACGTGTTCATCGGCGGGCTGTCGTGAGCGCACGACGCGACGAGATCCTTGCGACGGCGCGTCGGCTGTTCGCCGAGCAGGGCTACGTCAGCACATCGATGCGCGACATCGCCGATGCCACCGGTCTGCTGCCCGGCAGCCTCTACACCCACTTCAAGTCGAAGGCGTTCCTGATCGAGGAGATCGTCGCAGTGTTCTACCGCGACCTGATCGCGGCGCAGCAGGAGGCCAGCTCGCACACCGGCACCGGCGCCGATCGGTTCCGGCTGATGCTGCGCGCCACGTACCGGGTCTGCGAGGCGTACCCGGAGGAGCTGACGATCCTCCACTACGACTGGAAGGAGCTGTCGACGCTCGACGAGATCGCCGAGGTGCGCGAGATCAGCGTGCGCACGCTCGTCACCTGGCGCAAGGTCATCAAGGACGGCATCGCCGACGGCACGTTGCGCTCGACGATGAGCCCGGAGCTCGTCAGCCGCATCGCCACCGGCGCGATCCACGCGATGCTCGATCCCGTCCGCTACCGCGATCAGCCGGCGAGCAAGAAGACCGACCCCGTGCAGCAACTCGAGGACATGCTCCTCGGCGGCCTGCTCACGGTGCCGGAGGTCGCGGCTGTCAGGGCCTGAACGCCGGGATCACCTGAACGCGGGGATCACCGAAACGCGGGGATCACCGAAACGCCGGGATCACCGAAACGCCGGGATGACCTCGCGCCCGAACAGGCGGAGCATCTCGGCCACCTCGCCGAACTCGCCCATCGTCGAGCGATCACCGGCGTTGCCCGGCAGGCCGGCGCCGAACGCGGCGTGGATGTGATCGCACCCGGTGGCCGACTGGTAGCCGCGGATCTGCTCGACGACGTCGTCCGGTGCGCCCCACAGCAGGCGATCGGTGGCGATCTCCTCCGGGGACACGTCGTCGCCGGCGTCGATGCGCGCGAAGAGGGCGAGCTCCTCGGCGTCCTCGGCGCTCTCCCGCCAGTGCTGCATCAGCCCGCCGACGTAGGCGGGGAGGACCTCCGTCGCGACCTGGTCGCGGTCCGTGCCGAGCCATGCGTAACGACGCAGGATCCAGTCGGCCGGCCGTCCCGCTGCGGTCGCCGCGGACCGGTACGTGTCGAGGCAGCGCTGCCCCGTCGACAGCGACTGCACCGGCCCCCACAGCCACGCGTCGCCGAGCCGAGCGGCCCGGTCCACGGCAGCGTCGGCAACACCCGCGACCCAGATCGGCGGATGGGGCTGCTGCACCGTCCGGGGGTAGACGGTGAGGTGCTCGAACTGGTGGAACCGCCCCTCGAACGTGACGTCCTCGTGCCCCCAGACGAGACGCAGGATCTGCAGCGCCTCCTCCATCCGCGCACCGCGCTGGGAGAACACCGATCCGTGCACCTGGTACTCGAGTGGCCACCAGCCCATCCCGACGCCGAGCGACACCCGACCGTTGGAGATCTGATCGATCGTCGCCACCTGCTCGGCCACGCGAACCGGGTTGTGGATCGGGAGCTGGAAGATGCCCGTGCCGACGCGCAGCACATCGGTGCGCGCCGCCACGGTTGCCATGAACGTCAGGGGATCGGCCTGGTTGCCGGGCATGAAGTGGTGATGGCCGATGGTGGCCGTGTCGAACCCGTTCTCCTCGGCGATGCGCGCCAGCTCGTACGTCTGGTGGAACGGATCGCGAGCGCCGGCATCGCGCAGCACGGGGAGCGAGAAGGAGAACTTCATCGGAGCAGTCTGACCGTCCCCGATGCCGGACGACGAGCGAACGGACGTTAGTTTTCGGGTGTGACGCCGCAGTACGACTTCGACGGCCAGGTCGCCGCCATCACCGGCGCGGCCGGTGGCATCGGCCGGGCGACAGCCCGCAAGTTCGCCGGTTTCGGGGCACGGGTGGTGGTCGCCGACATCGACCTCGCCGGTGCGCACGAGACCGTCGATCTCATCACCGCAGCCGGCGGCACGGCGCTCGCCGTGCACACCGACGTCGCCGATTCGGCATCCGTGGCCGCGATGGTGGCCGCCGCCGTCGACACCTACGGCGGCCTCGACATCGCCCACAACAACGCCGGCATCGTGGGCGCCGGCGCGAACATCGCGGACATGCCCGACGAGACGTGGGAGCGAGGGATCGCAGTGATGCTCTCGGGCGTCTTCTACGGCATCAAGCACGAGGTGCCGGCGCTGCTCGCGCGCGGCGGTGGCTCGATCATCAACACGTCCTCCGGCGCCGGCCTGATCGGGTTCCCGGGGATGGCGAACTACGTCGCCGCGAAGCACGGCGTGATCGGTCTCACCAAGACCGCCGCACTGGAGTACATCGGCCAGGGCATCCGGATCAACGCGATCTGCCCGGGCACCGCCCGCTCGCGGATGGTCGACGAGTGGATGAACGGCAGTGCCGAAGCCGAGGCCCAGGTGGCCGCACTGCACCCGATCGGCCGCATCGCCGATGCCGACGAGATCGCCGAAGCCGTGCTCTGGCTGGCCTCGCCGGCGGCGTCGTTCGTGGTCGGCGTGGCGATGCCGATCGACGGCGGGTACACACTGCCGTGACCACCGCATCCGTCGAGCGCCCGTTGATGATCACGTCGCCCCTCGCCGACCTGCGCGCGATGGCCGTGGCACTCGGTGCCGACGTGGCCGACGTGCCCGCGTGCCCGATCTCGCCGGCCACCGGCGACGGGTACGACGTCGCGTGGGCCGACCCGCAGTCGCTCGAGACGTGGCGGGCGACGACGAGCGACGGTGATCGTCACCCGCAGGTGATCGTGGCGGTCTGGCCGGAGTCGCACGTGAACGTGCCGTTCCTCGACGTGTCGGCCGGCGACTTCGCGCAGCGCGTCGAGTGGCCGTTCGCGGCCTGGTACGCAGCGCTCGGCGCGGCCGTCGCGCGCTGTGCCGACGGCGGCGCGATCGTCGCGGTCGTCGAGCGTCCGGCACCGCTCGACTGCGCCGGCTGGGCCGCCGAGAGCGGCATGGCCGATGCGGTGGAGGCCTGGGTCCGCTCGCTCGCCCGGTCCGAAGGGCCCCGCGGCGTGCGGGTCAACGCCGTCACCTCGCCCAGTCGGTTGGCACCGGCGCGCGTCGTCGCGCCGACCCCGCCACTCGCCGACTACCCCGGCACGATCGAGGACGACGTCACCGCAGCGGTCGCGATGCTGCTCGGCGACGGCGTGCACGGCGTGACGGGCACGGTCGTGCACGCCGACTGCGGCCGGAGCTGGCGATGAGCGCGCCATCGACAACGGCCGGGCACAAGGTGGTGCTCGTCACCGGGGCGAGTGGCGGTGTCGGCCGCGGCATCGCCCATGCCTGCGGCGAAGCCGGCTGGACGGTGTGGATCGCGGCGCGACGTGCGGTCGAGGGCGAGCAGGTGGCGGCCGAGGTCGATGCGCTGGGCGGCGAGGGGCACTTCGTCGCGTGCGACGCATCGCTGCCCGACGACGTCACCCGCACCATCGCCACGATCGTCTCGACGTCCGGCCGGCTCGACGGTGTCGTCCTCAACGCCACCAGCGGCCTGTCACCGAAGCCGGCGGTGTTCGGTGAGGTGCCGATCGCCGAGCTCGAGGACCACGTCGCCGTCTCGCTCCGCGGGCTGCACCTGCTCGCGCTGAGCGCGTACGAGCACCTCCGCGCGGTCGGTGGCTCGTTCGTGGTGCTCACGTCCGAGGCCGGCTTCGAGGGCAAGGCCAAGCTGAGCGTGTACGCCGGCGTCAAGGCCGCCCAACGCGGGATGGTGCGCAGCCTCGCCCGTGAGTGGGGGCCGAGCGGCGTGCGCGTCAACTGCGTCGCCCCGCTGGCCGGCACCCCGGCGATGGAGCGGGCGTTCGAGATGGACCCCGACATGGCCGAGCGCATCCTCGCTCGCAACCCCCTCGGCCGGCTCGGCGACCCGTCCACCGATGTCGGCCCCATCGTCCGCTTCCTGCTCGCCGACGAGTCCCGCTACCTCACCGGCAACACCCTCATGGCCGACGGCGGCAGCTGCCCCATCAGCTAGCGGCAGGGTTGGGACGAAGTCCGCCCTCTGGGTGGTGTCATCCCGGTGAGCGGGACATCGGCCCACCGTGGGCGCGGAACGTCCCGGTGAACCGGCCGCCGGAGCGGTTTGCGCGGTGTCAGGAGCCGAGGACGCGGTCGAAGCGCTCGCGGACGAAGGACAGGCGCTCGCGGTTGGGGAACACCCAGGCGGCGTCGGCTCGGACGCCGGCGATCATCGCCGCGGCGATGTCGTCGGGCGTCTGGATGCCCTCGGTGATGGCGTCGACGCGGTCCTGCTCGGCGGTCGAGGTGACGGCAGCGGTGCTCAGCGCGGCGGGGCGGTTGCGGTCGGCGCTGAACAGCTTGGTGCGTACGAGCGACGGGCAGACGGTGGTGACGCCGATCGGGGCGCCGACGGCGGCGAGGTCGCCTTGCAGCGCCTCGGAGATGGCGGCGACAGCGTGCTTGGTGGCCGAGTACATGCCGTAGCCGGGGTTCACGGTCCAGCTGGCGATCGAGCCGGTGTTGACGACGTGACCCGGATCGCCACGCTCGATCATCGTCGGCACGAAGCCGGCGATGCCGTGGATGACGCCCCACACGTTCACGCCGAGCATCCACTGCCAGTCGGCGGTGGTGGCATCGAGCAGCGAGCGCGTCACGCTGACGCCGGCGTTGTTGCACAGCACGTGCACGGTTCGGTGTTCGGCGAACGTTGCATCCGCAAGTGCCTGCACGGACGCGGCGTCGCTGACGTCGGTGCGCACCGTCAGAATCGACGCCGCGCCGCCGTTGAGCTGCTCGCGAGCGGAGTCGAGCGCCGCCGTCTCGATGTCGGCGAGCACGACGTGCATGCCCAGCGCGCCCAGCTGGCGTGCGTAGGCGAACCCGATGCCGCTCGCAGCTCCGGTGATCACGGCGACCCGGCCGGCGAAGTCATCCACGACCAGCGACGGTAGCAAACCGCTTGCAGTGGGCCCGGGTGCCACGTGCCGCGCGAACTCGACCGCCTACGATCGGGGGTGATGCCGCAACTCTGGAAGCTCAGCGGCGGCGGTGCGTCCGCACAGCAGCGGGCCGACCGCCTGCGAACCCGTTCCGACAAGCTCGCCCGTCAGGCAACGGCGTGGGAGTCCGGCGCCGAGCGCGAGCCGTCGGTGCGCAAGAAGCTGAACGAGCTGCCGCCGGGCTACACCGTGCTCCACGACCTGATCATCGACGACGAGACCCGGCTCGATCACCTCGTCATCGGCAACGGCGGGCTCTACCTGGTCGATGCGAAGAAGTACTCGGGGCGGCTCGTCTACAGCAAGAAGATGCTGTGGCACGGCCGGTTCCCGATCGTCGACAAGCTGGAGATCCTGGTCTGGGAGGCCGAGCGGCTGAGCGAGATCCTCGGCCAAGAGGTCGTGCCGGTGATGTGCTTCGTCGACGCGGTGCTGCCGCAGCCGGTCACCACGCTCGGCAGCGTGATCGTGTGCCGCGTGTCCGTGCTGCACACCATCGTGCGTTCGACCCACGCGACGATGTCCACCACCGAGGTCGCCCGCATCCTCGAGACCGCCGGGCAGCTGGCCCAACGGCGCGGCACCAACGACGTCACCAATGCCACTCCTGCGACGTGGGTGGCGAGCGCCGAGCACGACGACGACTGGCCGACGCTGTTCGAATCACAGCCCGCCGGCGACGGTCCTCCGAACCAGAACGACACCGGCCAGACCTCGGCCATCAGCACGATCCCTCCGATCGCCGGACCCGAGCGCTTCGACGGGCCACAGCGCGAGCCCAAGGCGCGGCGATGGCCGCGTCGGGTGGCGTTCCTCGCCGCCGCCGTCGCCGGTGTCTCGTTGGCCGTGGTGATCGTGTGGAACGTCTCGCGCAACACCGAGAAGACGGCGCAGCAGCTCGCCCTGCATCCGCCGAGCACTACCGCCGCACCCACGACGACATCGTCCACGGTCGTGCCGAGCACCACCACCACGCTCGACCTGTCGACGGCGACGTTCAGCGCGTCGTGCCCCAACCCTGGCGCCGGCTGGCAGTTGCGCCCGGTGTGGCCGGGCGAGCTGCCGGGCCTCGCGTGGTACGACTTCTCGTTCCAGAACTTCGACCTGTCGTACACCGAGTTCGCGATCATGACGGCGCCGGACATCACGAACTACACGCCGCTGCTCGTGCCCTCGGCGAACGCGCGCACCATCCGCGTCCGTCCCGTCTACACCAACGGTGAGGTCGGGGCGGAGCGGATCACCACCTGGACGGCGCCGGCCGAGGTCTGCTGAGCCGGCTGCCGGCCGACCGCGCCAGTGTTCGTCAGAGCGTGTCGAGGTCGATCTCGTGCGGGAAGTCGAAGATCGCCGCTGGCATGTTGTTGCGGGCCAGCGAGTGGTACTGGCGGGTGGCGATCCACCAGCGGCCGTCGACGCGGTGGAACGTGTCGTGGTACACGCCGTAGACCTGCGACCAGTGCCCGGAGTGGGTCTGGCGCAGCTCGTTCATGTACATCCGGGCCGCGGCGCGATCGGGGTTGCCGCCCGCGCGCAGGTGGATCCGCGTGTTGCGCACGTTGAACTGGAAGAACTCGAACACCTCGATCGAGGTGCCGATGAACTCGCCCACCGCGTCGGGCCCCTCGAGGCGCAGCACTCGGTCGCGCAGATCCAGGTCCACCGTGACGGTGGGCAGGAACACCTCCCACAGCTCGGGCCAGTTGCGGCGCGAGACGATGTCGGCGTAGGCGTCCTGCACCCGCCGGAGCTCGACGTGATCGACGGCGTCTTCGAGACGGCGCGGGTCCATCGCGTCAGCCGATGCGGTCGAGCGCGACCACGGGGATGACCGAGTTGTTGAAGTCATGCATGGTGCGAGTGTTGCAGCTCCACCGTCGCGTCACCCTCACGGACGATCCGCCGCCCGACGGCCGGTGTCGGCGCGGCGAGGATGCCATCCCAGTCGAGCGCATCGTCGGCGTGCAGCGTGGACGGCCCGCCCTTGATCCCGAACAGGTGCTTGTTGATCAGGAGCCACACGAGGAGCGCCATGTTGATCGAGAGCGCGAGGACGCGCACGACGGTGATGCTGTCGATCAGCTCGTGGACCTCGAGCGGCAGGAAGCCGGCCGTCGCGACGACGGTGAGGTACTCGGCCCAGCGGCGCTCGTGCCACAGCCCGAACGCCTCGGTCCACTCCGTGACCGCGTAGACGACAGCGAGCACGAGCAGCACCTTGATCGTGCCCGGTTGGAGGTCGAACAGCTTCTGCGCCTGACGGGCGAGGAAGCTGCGGCTCGCCTGCTGACCGGTGTCGTCGAGCGGTCCGGACAGCTGGTCGATCAGGCTCTGCGACCAACGATGGAGGTGGTTGAGGTTCGTCTCGAGCAGCGTGAGCGCGACGGCCAGCAGCGTGAACACCGTTGCGTGGGCACCCTTGTTGACCGCGATCAGCCGCATCAGGATGGCCTCCTGCAGCTGCTTGCCACGGCGCGGTTTCGGCAGCTCGGACACGGGCGGCAGGTCGGTCCACGTCGCGTCGTCGGGCTCGGGGGCCGGGTGCTCGACCCACGTGTCGCAGCGCAGGCAGCGCGCCAGGCGCCGTCCGTCGGACAGGACCGCCCCGATGGCGGCGTCGGCCGGGGCGATGTTGACGGCGTTGGCGGCCGGCGAGACGTGGCCGTGCAGCGAGCACACCCACGTCTCGGGATGCCAGTGCTTCGGCCACAGGCGCATCGCCCACTCCTTCCCTTGCTCGGTCAGTTCTTGAGGCGGACGAGCACCACGACCGCGGCGACGAAGAAGGCGGACAGCGCGACGACGCTGAGCATCCACGCCCAACGCGGCCACGGCTTGCGCACGGTCAGGCCGGCGGGTGGTGTCCCGATGAGCGGCTGCAGGATGGTGATCCACTCCTCGGTGATGGCCTCGACCTCCGCGATCGACTGTGTGCGCCGGTCGCGGCTGCCGAGTGCGAACCGGTAGCGCTTCGGGCCGTGCCAGATGTGGATGCCGATCACGGCCCGCTCGAGCGAGTGCAGCTCGGCGACGGGTGCGTCGACGAGCAGCTCGTGCTTGGTGTCGGTGAAGCGCAGCCGCTGGCCGGCGAGGCGCAGCTCGCCCGACTTCATCATCATCGTGAGCGGGATGGGCGGCAGCAGATCTGCCTGCGACGCGTACGCGGCAGCGCCCTTCGTGGAAGCCATCGTCGAAGAGTACCGGCCGGGGTGCGGTCTGCCGTGGGAGCGATGGAGCTGGCAAGATCGGGCGATGCCACCGGACACGACGTCCTTCCGATCGATCCGGGTGTTCGTGTCGTCCACGTTCCGGGACATGCAGGAAGAGCGCGAGGAGCTGGTGAAGCAGGTCTTCCCCCTCCTGCGCCGGCTGTGCGAGTCGCGTGGTGTGGCGTGGTCCGAGGTCGACCTGCGCTGGGGCGTCACCGACGAGCAGAAGGCCGAGGGGGCGGTGCTGCCGATCTGCCTCGCCGAGATCGATCGCAGCCGGCCGTACTTCATCGGCCTGCTCGGGCAGCGCTACGGCTGGATCCCCGAGGCGTTGCCCGAGGGCCTCGCCGATCAGTTGCCGTGGCTGGCCGAGCTGGACGGCACCTCGGTGACCGAGATGGAGATCCTCCACGGCGTGCTCAACGACCCGGCGGCGGCCGAGCACGCGTACTTCTACACCCGTGATCCGGCGTGGGTCGACGCCCGTCCGGCGCAGGACCGGCTCGTGCTGGGCGAGGTGGAGAGCGACGATGAAGTGGCCGTGCTCGGCGTCGACGCCGCGGCGGCAGCGGCAGCGGCGCGGCGCGAGCGGCTGGAGGAGCTGAAGGCGCGCATCCGCACGGCCGGCCTCTCGACGTGGCAGTACCCGGATCCGCGGCAGTTGGGCGAGCGCGTGCTCGCCGACTTCACCGCGCTGGTCGACCGGCTGTTCCCGGAGCACGACGTGCCCGATGCGCACGCCCGGGACGACGAAGCGCACCGTGCCTACGGCCACGCCCAGACCCTCGGCCAGATCGAGCGACCGGCGATCCAGGCCCGGCTCGATGCGTTCGCGAACGGTGTGGAGCCGCCGCTGGTGCTCAGCGGCGAAGCCGGGTCGGGCGTGTCGTCCATCGTGTCCGCGTGGCTGGAGGGATGGCGGGCCGCCCATCCCGCGGACACCGTCGTCGAGCACCACGTCGGCGCGACGTCCGATGCTTCCGAGTGGACGTCGCTCGCCGACCGCACGATCGCCACGCTCAACGCCGGCACGAACCTGGCCACCGATGCTCCGGCGGACAGCGCTGCGCGTCGGGCCGCGCTGTTCGCCGCGATCGCCGCGGCCGGCGCTCGCCCGGGTCGCACCGTGATCGTGGTCGACGGTGCCGATCTGCTGACCGACGTCGACGGTGCGCGCTCGCTGACGTGGTTGCCGAGCGTGGTGCCGCCATCGGTTCGCGTGATCGTCACGACCAACCGCGACGACGCTGCCGACCCGACCATCGTCGAGGCCCACCGTCGCGGCTGGCCGGTGGCGACGGTGCCGCCGCTGGACGAGGCCGAGCGGCGCGCCCTGATCCGGTCGTTCCTGGGCCGCTACGCGAAGGGCCTCGACGAGGTGCACGTCGTCCGACTGGTCGGTGCCCCGATGACCGGCAACGTGCTGTACCTGCGCACGCTCCTCGACGAGCTCCGCCAGCACGGCGACCACTTCACCCTCGGCGACGTGATCGAGCGCTACCTGGCTGCACCGACGCTCGACGCGCTGCTCGGCCTCGTGCTCGCTCGCTACGAGCGCGACTTCGAACGCGACCGACCGGGCCTGGTCCGCGACGCGATGCGCAGCCTGTGGGCCGCGCGTCGCGGGCTCACCGAACCGGAGCTGCTCGACATCGTCGGCGCGCCCGGCCGGCCGGAGACCCAGGCCGTGTGGGCACCGTTGTCGCTGGCCGCCGAGGCCGGGCTGGTGATGGGCAATGGCCTGCTGCGCTTCGCGACGGAGCCGCACCGGCGAGCGGCCGAGCAGCGCTACCTCGCCACCGATGACGCCCAGCGCGAGGCGCACGCGTACCTCGGGGCGATGTTCGCGCGCAGCCCGCTCGGCCCGCGCGTGGTCGAGGAGCTGCCGTGGCAGCAGCTCGGCGCCGGCGACCTCGACGCGCTGTTCACCACGCTCAGCGATCCGACGTTCACCGACGCCGCCTATCGCCAGTCGCACCCCGATCTGCGCCGGCTGTGGCGCCGGCTCGACGAGTCCGGTCGCCAGGTCGTCGACGGCTACCGCGCCGTGATCACCGATCCCGGCGCGGATCCGGAGGTCACGTGGGAGGTGGCCCGCCTCGTCACCGACGCCGGGCATCCCACCGAGGCTGTCGCGCTCAACCGGTTCCTCGTCGATCACTACCGACAGGGCCGCGACGACGTGAGCGCACGTCGCCTGCCGGCCGCACTCGTCAACCTCGGCGCGGCGCTGTTCGGTCAGGGACAGCTGGAGGCGGCCGAGCCGGTGCTGCAGGAGGCGATCAACCTGAGTCGGGCGCGCAACGACGTGACCGTGCTGCGCGCCGGGCTCGGCGACCTCGCGCTCGTCCGCCGCGATCGTGGCGATCTCGACGGCTCGCTGCCGCTGTTCGCCGAGGACGAGGCGCTGTGCCGGCGGCTCGGCGACACGATCGGGTTGCAGGCGAGCCTCGGCAACCGGGCCCAGGTGCTGCGCCAGCGCGGCGACTTCGCCGGCGCGCTCGCGCTGATGGGTGAGCAGGAGGCGCTGTGCCGCTCGATCGGCGACTCGACGGGTGTCGCCAGGGCGTTGGCCGCGCAGGGCGCGATCCTGGCCGACACCGGTCGACCTGCCGAGGCCGTGGAGCGCTTCACCGCGTTCCGCGTCGTGAGCGAGGAGCTCGGGGATCTGCGCTCGGTGGCCGAGGCGAGCATCAGCGAAGCCGACCTGCTCCGCCAGATCGGCAGGCGCGACGAGGCTGCGAGCCGCGCCGCCGAGGCCGAGACGCTCATCCGCCGGCTCGGCGACGAGCCGTTGCTCTCGCGGATCCTCGATGCGCGGGCCCGAGCCGCCGTGGAGGAGGGCCGTTGGGCCGACGCCGATCAGCTGGCCGCGGAAGCCGTCCTCACCGCGCGATCGGCCGGCTCGCGGCCGGCGCTGGTGCTGGCGCTCGGGATGCGCGGCACGGCTCGCCGCGAGCTCGGCGACGCGGCCGGCGCACGCGCTGCACACGACGAGGAGCTCTCGATCGCGACGGGGCTCGGCGACGTCGGTGCCATCGCCACCGCGCACGTCAACCTGGCGTCGGTCGACCTCGTCGCCAACGACCTCGCCGCGGCGCTGGCCCACTACGCCCAGGCGGAGCCGATCCTGCGCACGCTCGGCGCGCAGTCGTCGCTGGCGCTGCTCTACGGCAACCGCTGGCAGGTGCACTCGGTGCTCGGCAACGCGCCGGCGATGATCAGCGACCTGATCGCCGGCGGACACGCTGCCGCCGCGTGCGGTGCGCTGGCGCAAAGCCAGCAGATGCTCACGAAGGCGGTGGAGAACCTGTACGCCACCGGGCGGATGAACGAGACCGAACCGGTGTGGGCCGGCCTGGTCGACGTGTGCCGGGCGCTCGGTGATCCGGCGGGGCTGCAACGCGCGCTCGGCGAGCGAGCGATGCTCGTGATGGCGCGCGGCGACGTTGCGACCGCTGCCGCGCTGTTCGACGAGCAGGAGTCGATCTGCCGTCAACACGGCGATCAGGTCGGCCTTGCGGCGTGCGTCGGCAACCGCGCGATCCTGCTCCGCAACACCGGCGATCTCCCGGGCGCGCTGCGGTGCATCGACGAGCAGATCGAGATCACCCGGGCGACGAACAACGGTCAGGGCCACCTGTTCGCGACGGCCAACCGTGGTGAGGTGCTCGCGGCCATGGGCCGGGTCGCCGAGGGACTCGCTGCGCTCACCGAGGCACGCACGATGGCCGCCAACTGGAACCTCGCACCGATGGTGCAGCAGCTGGACCAGATGATCGCCGCGGTGCGCGCCGGCCAGCAGTGAGGCGCCGCCCGACCCGGCGCCGGTTCAGGCCGGGATGTCGGCGCGCACGGCTTCGAACCCGGCCCGGGCGAGCATGATCGGCAGGGCGCGGACCGACGTGATGTTCGAGTCGCGGACGTCGTCGGGCAGCTCCGCCCACGGCACCAGCATCGGGTTCTTCTTCGCTGCGTTGTCGCGGGTCTCGCCGTAGGTCCATCCGGCGGCGAGCCGGTCTTCGGACCAGCGGGCATGCTCGCGCTCGGCGAGCTGCTCGATCTCTTCCTCGCTGAAGGTGGTGCTCGGCGCTCCCCAGCGACGCATCGGCCCGAGCTCGCATCCGATCGACGCGAGGTCGCCGAGGATGCCGTCGACGCGGCGCCGGCTGAGGTCGCGCTCGTCGTCGTCGAGCTCGGTCCACGGCTTCGCCAGGCCCGCAGCCAGCTCACCCCGCAGCAAGTAGTCGTCGTGCACCGCGCGGGCGAGCTGCTCGCGCACGCCGGCCTCGATGGCGTCGATGGTGCACGTGCGGTCGAGGAACGGGAAGGCCCGCATCGTCGGGAAGGCGTCGGGCTGCTTCTCGCCGGGGATCAGCAGCGCGCCCAGGCCGACGGCCGTGCGGGTTCGCACGATGATCGGGATCTTGCGCACGCCGAGGCTCTGGTACAGGAACAGCGCGGTGGAGAGCGACAGCGACTCGTCGACGTGCGCGACCACGACCCACGTCGGCCGCTCGTCCGCGAAGAGCTGCTGCATCGCATCCACGCCGGCGAGCGTGGGTGACTTCAGATCGAAGTCGAGCACCTGCGGATCGCAGCCGTCAGTGAGCGCGGGGTGCTCGAGGCGCAGCGCCTCCCAGCGGCCGCTCGCGGACTGATCGACGATGGTGATCCGGAGCGGATCGATCGGGTTGATCTCCGCCCACTGCTGGGCCATGTTCACCACGAGGCTGCGCCCGAGCTGGCCGAGCCCGAACAGCACGACGTGGCTCGGCCGTGGCTGGCCCGACTCGTCGAGGGTGAACGGCGAGTGCTCGGACAGCAGCGCGCGTGCGGCGCGCTCGTGGGTGTTGAAGAAGCTCATCCGCACGGAGCCGTGGCGATCGAGGTCAGCGGCGCGCAGCAGGGTGGCCATCTCCGCGTCGTCGAGGTGCACGCTGCAGCGCAGCGCCTTGCCGCCGCGGTCGCCGATGACGGACACCGCCTGCGAGGCGATCTGCACGTTGGTCGCGTCGTTGCCGCACACCGCGACCAGTCGCACGGCGCGGCCGACGCGTGCCGTGCGCAGCAGGGCCGGATCGCTGGCGTCGCCGATCAGCACCGCGACGCCGGCGGCCTTCGCCGATGACACACCGCTGGCCGCCGGATCTGCCTCGATCGCCACGACACTCTCGCCGTTCATCGCGAACGCCTGGGCCAGCCGCGTGCCCACGTCGCCGAGTCCGCAGACGACGGTGTGGTTGCGCGAGTACTGCACGCGGATCCGGCGGAACTCGTCGGTGAACACGAGCGATGCGGACTGCAGCACCGTGCTGAACGCCATCGCCGGGGCGAGGAACCGGGCGATCTCGAGCCGCCAGTTGAGCACCGCCTCCGCGCCGTTGTACTGCAGCGTGATCAGCTGGAAGATCAGGTAGAGGATGTCGAGGTTCGAGCGGCCGACGTGGCCGACGGTGGCCTGCTGGCGGAACCCACCAGCGGCCAGCACGAACATCAGGATCCAGAGCGCGGCGATGGCCATCCACCGGGCGCGGGCTCGCGACATGAACCTCACGCCGGGTCTCGTTCCACGAGGACGACCTCGACCATCACGTCGTGGTCGATCGCGTACTGCACCATCTCGGCGGTGCCGCCACGACCCCGCGCCGGCGCACCGTCCCAGAGGGCGACGAGCACGTCGCACGTGTCGACGATGGCCTGCCCGGCCCGTTCGTACGCGGCCTCGCGGCTCTCGCCGGGGATCTGCTCGATCACGGTGACGGTGCTCGCCCGCTCGAGCAGCGCGTCGAACTGGTGACGCGACAGCGCTGACCCGAAGTCGTCGCCGTAGTCGTCGACGGGCAGCGGCAGCACCACGTCCAGACGCGCGCCGTCCCGGTTGAGCACCAGCTCGGCCACGAGCTGATCGGCACCCGTGGCGAGGTTCGAGAGCACGACGGGCGCGGCGTCGTTCGCCAGGACTCGGTCGAGCACCGACTCGGTCATCGACGCGACCGCCGCCTCGTCGCGGTAGCTGCGGTGACCGCTCACACCGATGCGCGTCACTGGCCCTCCACCTTCGGTGGGCCCTTGATCGAGAGCACCAGCCAACCCATCACGGCGACGAGCATGATCGTCAGGATCAGCGGCAACCAGACGGATCCCGGGCTCGGCACCGACGGCATGGTGGTCGAAGAACCGGTCGACGCGATGTCGATGCTCGCGGTGTCGAGCGCCTGCCCGACCGTCCCGTCGCGGGTCGGCAGGCCGGGCGTGGCATCTGCCGGAAGGGTCGCCAGCATCGACACGGCGTCGGTGCTGTGCGCGATGCCGACGAAGCGGATCGTCCCGTGGTCGGCGGCACTGCGGATGGACGACAGCCCGACGAACTCGAGCTGCGACGCCTGCACACCCGGCGCGGCGATCGTGCCGTACACCGGCACGTTGCCGTAGCCGAGCCCCTCGACGTAGCAGCCGACGCACGGGAACAGACCGCCGTCGCCGTCGAGTGATCCGTCGGAGACCTTCGCCAGCCGCAGCAGCGAGCCGTCGCGGTACCGGGTGACGGCGCCGGGCAGCTCGTAGCTCACGGCGGCGTGGTCGGACGTGAGCTCGGTGGCGTAGACCCCGTTGTCGGCGGCAACGGGGGATCCGTTGACCGTCAGGTAGCGAGCGCCGTCGGGGACGCGCACATCGACCTGATGCTGCTTGCTGTCCGAGTACTGGTACCGGATCGAGATCGCCAACCGCCCGTCGGCCGACACGTTCGCCGCCCACGTCACGCTGCGCACCCCCGAGGCCTGGTCGGAGATCGAGACGGGATCGGTGCCGACGCCGAACCAGGTGATCGTCGCGAACACCGCGAGGATGATCGCCGCGACGACGGCGAGGAACTGCTGCATGCCCCTGTGCATCAGTCGCTCTCGTCCACAGCGACGATGGAGCCGTCGAGATCGGCGAAGACCGTTGCCAGCTGGCCGCGTCCGTCCTCGACGTCGAAGTTCCAGACCAGGCCGAAGCCGTACGACGACGTGGCCGAGAGCTCGACCCTGGTGACCGACGCGTCGGGGACGTGTGCGGCGATCGCGGCGACGACGGCGGCAGGGACGGAGGAGTCGATCGATGCGATGGCGAACGTGGGGTCGGTGACGTAGGCCGGGTCGCTGACCGTCAGGTCCTCACCGGCTCGGTACGACGCGGTGACGCTCCGTCCCGTGATCCCACCCTGCTCGTACGTGAAGTCGACGAACTCGTCGTCGATCGCCACGCGAGTCAGCTCCGTCGGCTTGTCCGCCGATGCCTGCAGGGTCTGCAACGCCTGGGTCAGCAAGCCGACCGCTGCCGGATCGCCATTGACCGGGATGCCGGCCGTGTCACGCCCGACGAGCGCGAGCAGCTGCGGCGACCTGGCGAGGTCGTCGGGCTTGGTCTCGAACGTCGGGATCGGGATGGTGTCCGGCCTCGGCACCGCGAGGTCCGTGCCCGAGCAGCCGGCCAGTGCGATGAGCGACGTCATCACGATCAGGCCGGTGACCACGCGTCGCACGGTCGGCATCTTGCCACAGCGTCAACGGCCGGGTCCGGCCTCGGGACGCGGCTCGCGTTCGTCCTCCACGGTCACCTCGTGGGCCGCGAGCAGGGCGAGCGCGAAGTCGTGCATCTGCTCCGAGTCGATGGTGATCCCGCGGAGCTGCTCGATGCCGCGCAGCCCGGACAGGTCGGAGCCGTGGAAGCGCGCGTAGCGGAACCTCGTCGACGAGAAGTCGGCCGACGTGAGGTCGCAGTCGAAGAAGCGGATCAGCTCGAGCTTCGATCCGGCGAGGTCCGCGTCGCGCAGCATGCAGCCGGAGAAGGTGACCCGTTCCGTCGTGGCCATGCGCATGCTCAAGCCGTCGATCTTGCAGTCGACGAAGCGGACGTCGCGCAGCTTGGCGTCGGACAGCACGAGGCCGGACAGCCGGCAGTCGCGCAGCTCGACGCGGGTGAGCACGGCGTCGGCCATCGACACCGCCGAGAGCTCGCAGTTCGTCAGCGTCACGTCGACGAGGCGGGCGCCCTGCAGATCGGCACCGGTGAGCCGGCAGTCGTCGATGTGGCACTCGGCGACGTCGACCCGTCGCAGCGACTCGCCGGACAGATCACCGGTGACGCGGCAGCGGGTCCACTGATGGTCAACGAGGAGATCGGCGATCGTGGCGTCAGGAAGCAGGCGATCGATCCGCGGTGGCAGCGGCTCGACCGAGACCGGCTGCGACGTGCTCCTGCCGGACTTGGACTGTGCTCTCACGGGCGTGCTTTCACGGGCGTGCCTTCACGGGTGCGACGGCGACGGCGGTTCGCCCTCGAGCTCGAACATCAGGTCGTCGGCGTAGCAGTACCACCACTCCTCGCCCGGCTCGTACGAGCGGATCAGGGGGTGCTCGGGATGGGAATGGTAGTGCGCCGTGGCGTGCTTGTTGGGCGAGCTGTCGCAGCAGCCGATGTGCCCGCACTCCATGCACATCCGCAGGTGGACCCACTGGGCGCCGATGCGCAGGCAGTCCTCGCAGCCGGCGCTCGACGGCGCCACGTCGGCGATCGTGTCCAGGTGCGTGCAGGTGTCATGGGCCATGGGCCGAGCGTAGACGGGCATCACCGTGACCGACAGGCGAACAAGGTTTCCTTTCATTGCTGAAGGCGCGCTGCCGATAGATGGGGCGTGAGCGTTGACGCAGCGATGTCGGATACAGCTGGTTTGATCGCCAGCGGCGCGGACGCGCGCCTGATCCACCTCGCCGAGATCCTCGAGGAGAGCCTCGACTACGTGGCCACCACCGATCTGTACGGCCAGATCCTGTACGCCAACCGGGCGTTCCGCGACCGGTTCGGCCTCCGCACGATCGACGGCATCGCGTCGGAGAGCTACAGCCTGTTCTCGTTCTTCACCGAGCGCAGCCGCGAGCACTTCTTGGCCGAAGCCGTGCCCGAGCTGTGGCGTGGCGGACGCTGGACCGGCGAGGTCGAGGCCAACAACGCCGACGGACCGCCGATCATCCTGTCCCAGTCCGCCATCGCCCACCTGGGTCCCGACGGTCGCCCGATGTTCTTCTCGGGCATCGCGAGAGACATCTCGTCGGTGAAGGCAGCGGAGGCGGAAGCTCGCGATGCCGACGAGCGGTTCCGTGCGCTCGTCGCCCAGGGCTCCGACGTCATCCTCGTCCTCGACGCGGTCGGCTCGATCACGTACGCAAGCCCGGCGATGGCGCGGATCATGGACTACCCCGATGGCTCGCTGATCGGTACACCGGCGTTCGAGTTGATCCATCCCGACGATCTCGACGGTGTGCTGTCCCGGTTCGTCGCGATCATGGGCGACGCCGACAGTGTCGGCCATCAGTACCGCGTCCGCCATCACGACGGTTCGTGGCGCTGGGTCGAGTCCTTCACGTCGAACCACCTCGACACGCCCGGCGTGAACGGGCTCATCGTCAACGCCCGCGACATCACGGCCCGCCATCAGGCCAACGAGGAGCTCGCCAACGCGGCGGCACTGCTCTCCAGCGTCATGCGCGCGGCAGCCAGCGAGGCCATCTTCGTCACCGACCGCGAGGCTCGCATCGTCGCGTTCAGCCGCGGCGCCGAGGTGCTCCTCGGCTACGACGCCGATGAGGTCGTCGGTGTGCTCCATCCCCGGGTCTTCCATCTCGAGGACGAGATCGCCGCGCTGGCCGGGGAGATCGGCATCACGCCCGACGAGCTGTTCCACCACGAACCGCCCGAGGGCAAGTCGATCGCCCGGGAGTGGGCGTTCGTCCGCAAGGACGGTTCCACGTTCGACGGCTCGCTCATCGTCTCCACCCGCTACGACGAGGCCGGCGAGGTGGCCGGGTTCCTCTACCTCGCCGCCGACATCACCGAGCGTCGACAGCGCGAAGCCGTGCTCACCCAGCAGGCCGAGCACGACACGCTCACCGGGCTCGCCAACCGCCAGTGCCTGCAACGCGCGCTCGGCGTCGCGATCGGTGACGAGACCTGGCACGCCCCCGGACGCATCCTGCTGTTCATCGACCTCGACCGCTTCAAGCACGTCAACGACACCTACGGCCACGCCGTCGGTGACGCCGTGCTGGTCGGGGTCGCCCAGCGGTTGAAGGACAACCTGCGCGCCGGCGACCTCGCGGTGCGCCTCGGCGGCGACGAGTTCGTGATCCTGCTCGACAGCCAGGTGACCGCCGACCTCGGGTTGAGCATCGCACAGCGCATCGTCGCCGCGATCGGCCGGCCGTTCGAGGTCGATCAGCACGAGATCTCGATCGGCGCCAGCGTCGGCCTGTCCGTCAGCCGGGTCGGCTGGACCGCCGAAGAACTGGTCCTCGCCGCCGACGGTGCCGCCTACGCCGCCAAGCACAACGGCCGTGGCCGAGTCGCCACCGCCTCCGCCGCCTGAGGGCTCCGACGCCGGCACACCCAAACCCCGCACTGACGGGGACGATGCTGCGAGTTCGACGTGGGCGGTGCGTCAGGCGTCGGTGGGCGGCGCGGCCGGGGTGGTGACGGGCTCGCGGGGCGGGACCCACTCGCCGCGCAGGGCCGCGCGGGCGGTGACGAAGTCCTCGACCGAGACCTCGCCGCGGGCGAACCGCTCGGACAGGATGATCTCGGCCGACGACGCCGCGGACGGTGCCGCAGGACCCGTGTTCCAGGGGCCGGCACCGGGCGTCGGAGTGGCGACGACAGGCGCTCCGTGGCGTCGGGTGTCGCGCGCCAGGTAGACGATCAGCACGACGACACCGGCGAGCGCGAGCACGCCGAGGCCGAGCAGGAACGGGTGCCCACCGATGTGCCCTCGCCGCCCGCGTCCGGGGCCGAAGTCAGCGATGACGTGAGCCGCGAGAATCCTCATGCCGGCAGGGTACTGCGGTTGAATGGGGGGATGACATCGCTCCCGTTGCTGGACATGTCCTCGTTCCTCGACGATCCGGGCAGCGCGTCTGCGGCGGCGTTCATCGAGGCGCTCACCGTCGCCTGCCACGAGGTCGGGTTCGTCTACATCGTCGGCCACGGCGTCGACCCGGAGGTCGAGGACCGGGTGTTCGCCGCTGCGACTCGCTTCTTCGCGCTGCCCGAGCCGGATCGCCTGGAGATCGTCAACACCCGCTCACCGCACTTCCGCGGTTACACCCGGCTGGGCCACGAGCACACCAACGGCGTGTCCGATCGGCGCGACCAGATCGACATCGGACCCGAGCGTCCCGAGCCGGCCGTGGCCGACGACGCGCCGCGCTGGATGCGCCTCCGCGGACCGAACCAATGGCCGCCGGCGGTGCCGGAGATGCAGCCCGACGTGTCAGCCTGGATGGTGCAGATGGAGCGCGTCGGACGGGCCGTCCTGCGCGCGCTCGCCGTCGGTCTGGGCCAACCGGCGGACCGGTTCGATCCCGTCGTCGCCGACGATCCCGAGGTGCTCGTCAAGATCATCCGCTATCCGGCCGCACCGTCATCGGATCCATCCCAGGGCGTCGGCGCCCACCACGACAGCGGATTGCTGACGTTCATCATGCAGGACTCCGTCGGCGGGCTGCAGGTGCTGCGCGGCGACACGTTCGTCGATGCGCCGCGGATCCCCGGCGCGTACATCCTCAACCTCGGCGAGATGTTGCAGCTCGCCACCGACGGGTACCTGCGAGCGACCAAGCACCGCGTCCTCAGCCCGCGCGGTGCGCAGCGGATCTCGATCGCGTACTTCTTCAACCCGGCGATGGAGGCGACGCTCGCGCCGGTCGAGCTCCCGGCGCGCCTCGCTGCGCTCGCGCCCGGCGGGCAGAACGCCAACCCGGATGATCCGGTGCTGTCGACCTACGGCGACAACTGGCTCAAGTTCCGGGTGCGCTCGCACCCCGACGTCGCGGCGATCCACCACCCCGACCTGGTGACGGGGGCAACCAACTGCTGACGAGGTGACGGACACCGTCGTCGAAGCGCCGCTGGCGGACGGCAGCATCGTCGGTGATGTCCATGTCCGCGACCTCCAGCGACACGTAGCCGTGCATGCCGGCCCAGAGGTGATGGGCGATCTCGTTGGCATCGCCCGGCACGCCCAGTCGGTGCATCGCCGCCGACGTGGCGTCGACCAGTTGGACGAACGTGCCGAGCGCCGTGGTGAGCGCATCAGGGCTCGGCCGGAAGTCGGGCACCGCCCGCCCGAACATCACCATGTAGTGGGTCGGGTTGGCGATCGCCCATTCGCGATACGCGTTCGCCATCCCGTCGACCGCGATGTCCTTCGACGTCGATCGGGCGTGCCGCAACGCTGCCCCGAAGCGCTCGAAGCCGTCGACGAAGATCGCCTCGACGAGGCCGTTCTTGCCGCCGAACCAGGTGTAGACGCCGGTCGTCGAGCAGCCCGCTGCCGTGGCGACCGAGCGCACCGTCAGACCCCCGGCACCGTGCGCGTGCAGGATCTCGATGGCGGCAGCGAGGATCCCGTCGCGCACCGAAGGCGCTGGTTCGGGGGCGTGCTCGGGGGTCGCGGACATCGGCCCTTGACAATATCGGTGCGGTGTAACAATGTTACGGATGCACGGCGTAACAATGTTACGTGTCGTGATCGATGTCGAACCGAAGGGGGTCGTGATGACCAACATGTATCTCGAGGGCAACTACGCACCGGTGGCCGACGAGGTGACCGCGTTCGATCTGCCGGTCATCGGCCAGCTCCCCGAGCAGCTCACCGGCCGGTACCTGCGCAACGGGCCGAACCCGTGGCAGGTCGACACGCCCGAGACGCACCACTGGTTCATGGGCGCCGGCATGGTGCACGGTGTGCGCCTCGATGGTGGCCGAGCTGCGTGGTACCGCAACCGCTACGTCGGCAGTCGAAGCCTGAGCGAGCATCGGGGACAGCCCGACATCCCCGGCCGCAACTGGAACGACGGCAGCAACGGCCCGAACACGAACGTCGGCGGCTTCGCCGGCACGACGTGGGCGATGGTCGAGGCCGGTGCGCCGCCGGTGGAGCTGACATACGAGCTGGAGACGGTCGGCCGCAACGACTTCTTCGGCACGCTGCCCGGCGGGTTCACGGCGCACCCGAAGGTCGACGCCGACACCGGCGAGATGCACGCGATGGTCTACTCGCTGCCGGAGTGGATGGACCACGTGCAGTACGTCGTGGTGGCCGCCGACGGCAAGGTGCGCCGCGCCGTCGACATCCCGCTCGACGCGCCGACGATGCTGCACGACATGTCGCTGACCGAGCGCTACGCGGTGGTCTACGACTTCCCCTGCCGGCTCGATCTCGACCTCGCGTTCGCCGGCCGGTTCCCGTTCAGCTGGCAGCGCGGCACCGGCAGTCGCGTCGGTCTGCTGCCCCGCGAGGGCGAGGCCGCCGACATCGTCTGGGTCGACGTGCCGGAGTGCTACGCGTTCCATCCGATGAACGCCTACGACGCGGCCGACGGCAGCGTCGTCATCGATCTCTGCGTCTACGACTCGATGTTCGACGTGCACCGCAACGGCCCGTTCCAGGAGAACCTCGCCCGGCTCGAGCGCTGGGTGATCAACCCGGTCGCGCGCACCGCGAGCACCACGGTCATCGACGCGACGCCGCAGGAGTTCCCGCGCCACCGCGGCCGGCTCACCGCCAAGCCGTACCGGTTCGGCTACACGACCGGCGCGTCGGGCCCTGACACCGAGTGGCCGACGATCAAGCACGATCTGGAGACCGGCGAGAAGTGGACGTTCGACCACGGCGCCGGCCGGGCCGCCGGCGAACCGGTGTTCATCGCACGCGAGGGCGGCACCGCCGAGGACGACGGCTGGTTGATGACCTTCGTCCACGACGTCCCGGCCGGCACGGCCGAGCTGGTCGTCCTCGACGCCCAGGACCTCACCCGCCCGGCCGTGGCGAGGGTGCCACTGCCGCAGCGGATCCCGTTCGGCTTCCACGGCAACTGGGTCAGTGACCGCAGCGTGCCACCCAACGACTGAGGGCCGCGAAGCCGCTCGGCGAACGAGCGGCGCCCCGTAGTGTGGCGACATGGAAGTCACCGTTTCGGCCGTGCAGATGGCCATGACCGAGTCCGTCGACGAGAACATCGCCACCGCCGAGCGGCTGGTCCGTCAGGCCGCTGCTGATGGCGCACAGATCGTGCTGATCCCCGAGCTGTTCGAGGGTCCGTACTTCTGCATCGACATGCTGCCCGGCCACTTCGCGCGGGCCCTCCCGCTCGACGGACATCCGACGGTGGAGCACTTCCAGCAGCTCGCCGCCGAGCTCGCGGTCGTGCTGCCGATCAGCGTGTACGAGAAGGCCAACAACGCGACGTTCAACACCGTGGTGATGCTCGACGCCGATGGCAGCCGGATGGGCATCTACCGCAAGAGCCACATCCCCGACGGCGTGGGCTACACCGAGAAGTTCTACTTCAACCCCGGCGACACCGGCTTCAAGGTCTGGCGCACCCGCTACGCGCCGATCGGCGTCGGCATCTGCTGGGACCAGTGGTTCCCCGAGGGGGCGCGGGCGATGGCGCTGCAGGGCGCCGAGCTGCTCTTCTACCCGACAGCGATCGGCAGTGAGCCGCCCGATCCTGATTGGGATTCCAGCGGCCACTGGCAACGCGTCATGCAGGGTCACGCGGGCGCGAACCTGATGCCCGTCGTGGCGGCGAACCGGATCGGCCGCGAGGTCGGCGAGAACGGCGCACGGGAGATCACGTTCTACGGCAGCTCGTTCATCGCCGACGCCACGGGAGCGAAGGTCGCCGAGGCGGGTCGCGCCGAGGAGGCCGTGCTGACGTCGACGTTCGACCTCACCGCGCTGCAGCAGATGCGTCACTCGTGGGGACTGTTCCGCGACCGCCGCCCCGATCTCTACACGCCGCTGATGTCGCTCGACGGATCCAGCCGATGACGCTGCGGATGCCGGCGGAGTTCGGCCCACACGAGCGCACGGTGCTCTGCTGGCCGGCGCGCGAGGCGCTCTACGGCGAGATGATGCCGATGGCGGAGGATGCCCACGCGCAGGTCGCCCGGGTCATCGCCGAGTACGAGCCGGTGTCGATGATCGTGCAGCCGGGTCCGGCCGCAGCGCGCGCCGCCGAGCTGTGCGGTGGCCGGGTGGAGATCGTCGAGATCCCGATCGACGACTCGTGGTTCCGCGACAGCGGACCGATCTACGTCACCGACACCAGCGGCAGCGGGGGCGACCAGCGGGTCGCCACCGACTGGACGTTCAACTCGTGGGGTCGCAAGTACGGCCCGTGGGACCAGGACGATCAGGTCGCCGCGCGCTGGGCCGAGCACGCCGGTCACCACAGCAAGCGGATCCCGATGGTGCTCGAGGGCGGATCGCTCACCGTCGACGGCGAAGGCACGCTCATCACCACGATCCAGTGCCTCATGAACCCGAACCGCAACCCCGGTTTGACGAAGTTCGACATCGAGGAGCGGCTCGGCGACGAGCTCGGCATCACCACCGTCATCTGGCTGCCGTACGGGCTGGCCGACGACGACGACACCGACGGCCACGTCGACAACGTCGCGGTCTACGCCCGCCCGGGCGTCGTGGTGATGCAGGGCTGTGACGATCCGTCGGAGCCCGACTGGCTGCGGATGGGCGTCAACCAGCGTTGGGCGCGTGGCTCGTCCGACGCCGCCGGGCGGATGCTCGAGGTCGTCGAGATCCCCGTGCTGCCGTTCGTCGAGATCGGCGGCCAGCGCTGCCCGGTGCCATACGGGAACTTCTACGTCGGCAACGGCTTCGTGCTCGTGCCCACGGCGAACCACGAGGCCGACGCGGACATGCTCGCGATCATCGGCGAGCAGTTCCCCGGCCGCGAGGTGATCGGCCTCGACGTCGGCCCGATCCTCGCCTACGGCGGCGGCGGCATCCACTGCATCACCCAGCAGGTCCCCGCGATCTGAAGCGACGACGACTGCCGTCGCGCGTCAGGTCGTCTCGAGGTGCTGCATCAGCTGGAGGACGGCGAGGTCGGCGTGCTGCGGACCGGCGATCTGGAGGCTGATCGGCATGTCGGCAGCGCTGGTGCCGACGGGGATCGTGCCGACGGGTGAACGGGTGAGGTTGAACGGGTAGGTGGCGCGCACGAAGCCCGAGTCGTCCTCGCCGAGCAGCGCGGGATCGAGCGCGAGCGTCGGCGTGAGCAGCAGGTCGCACGACGCGAACGCCGCGATGAGGTCGAGGTTGAGGAGGTGGCAGGCGTCCTCGGCCTCGATCAGCTGCTGGGTCGTGATCGTGTCGGCGAAGCTCACGTAGTTGCGCACGTCGGGATCCATCGCGTCGCGATCCCGGTCGCCGATCGAGCGGCGCAGGTAGCTCGCCACCAATGTGATCCACGGCCCGACCGGGTCCGACGCGAACACGGTGGGGATCTCGACGACCTCCACACCGGCGGCCGCGAGGCGATCGACCGCAGCGCGGCACACCGACTCGATCTGCGGATCGATCTCCGCGTAGCCGAGCGTCGGGCTCCAACCGACGCGTGCCGGCAGCGGTTGCTCGGCCAGCGCTGTCGACCATGGCACGGTCGGCGTCGGCAGCGAGCGGAGGTCCGTCGGATCGGCGCCGACGATCACGTCGAGCACGGCGATCAACTCGGCCATCGTCCGGGTCAGCACACCGCGGCTCGTCAGCTCGCCCCAGTCGACCGGCATCGGGCCGCCGTCGGGGATCCGCCCGAGCGACGGCTTGAAGCCCGGCAGGCCGCACGCCGCAGCGGGGATCCGGATCGAGCCCCCGCCGTCGGACGCCGTGGCGAGCGGCACCATGCCCGTGGCGACCGCCGCCGCTGCGCCGCCGGATGATCCACCCGCGGTGCGGGTGGGATCGATCGGGTTGGGAGTGATCCCGAACAGTGGGTTGTCGGTGGTGCCCTTCGCCGCCAGCTCCGGCGTGTTCGTCTTGCCGACGACGACGCACCCGGCGGCGCGCAGGCGGGCGACGAGCACCGAGTCGCGGCTCGCGATCGATGCGTCGGCCCACAGCCGCGACCCGTACGTTGTGCGGTGGCCGATGGCGTCCTCGGTGTCCTTCACGCCGAGCGGCACGCCGGCGAGCGGACCGACGTCCTCGCGATGAGCGATGCGGCGATCGAGCTCGTCTGCCTCGGCGAGGGCCAGCGCCTCGTCGACCGCGACGAACGCGTTCGCCGTCGGGTTCTGCGCGGCGATCTCCGCCAGTGCTCCCTCGACGATGCTCCGTGCCGTGCGGTGTCCGCCGCGAACCGAGGTGGCGATGTCGATCAGTGAGGGTGCGCTCATCCGCACATCGTGGCAGAACGACGTGATCTGCGAGCATCGACGCCATGGAACTCGCAGCGGTGCTCCCCACCAACGAGATCGGCAACGACACGGCAGCGGTCAAGGCGTGGGCCCAGGCTGCGCAGGACCTCGGCTACGACCGGATCATCGCCTACGACCACGTCCTCGGTGCGGTGCACGAGGGGCGCGAGCCGAAGCTGATCGGCCCGTACACCGAGAACGATCCGTTCCGTGAGCCGATGGTGTTCTTCGGCTACCTCGCGGGTGTCACCGACACGATCGAGCTGATGCCGGGCGTGCTCGTGCTGCCGCAACGCCAGACAGCGCTCGTCGCCAAGCAGGCCGCGGAGATCGATCTGCTGTCCGGTGGGCGGTTCGTGCTCGGCGTCGGCACGGGCTGGAACTTCGTCGAGTACGAGTCGCTGAACGAGGAGTACCGCAACCGGGCCCGCCGGCTCGACGAGCAGATCGAGGTGCTGCGCGCCCTGTGGGGCGAGCGCGTCGTCGACTTCGCCGGGAAGTACCACCGCGTCGATCGCGCCGGCCTGTTCCCGCTGCCCGACCGGCAGATCCCGATCTGGTTCGGCGGCCACGCCGATGCGGCCCTGCAGCGCGCGGCGGCCGTCGGTGATGGGCACCTCTTCGGGGCGGCCGGACCGGCGATCGAGCACCTCGCCGGCAAGCTGCGCACCAAGCTCGAAGCCCTGGGTCGCGATGCGGCGGCCTTCCCGATGTGTGCGCAGGTGCACACTGGCAGCGGCCCTGACGCGCTGCTGCAGCAGGCGTCCAGTTGGAAGGCGAGCGGCGGCAGCCACCTGTCGGTGAGCACGATGTCGTCGGCGATGATGGGCGCGACGTTGCGACCGTGCGCGACGGTCGACGATCACATCGCGCTGCTCGACGAGACGCTGCAGGCGCTGCGCGCGATCTGACGGCTCGCTCGGCCGCCTCGTTCAGTCGCCTCGTTCAGTCGTCGGTGTCGACGAACGTCACCTCGGCCAGCGGGCTGTGCCCGACCCACTCGTCGAGCACGGCGCGCGGCCATGGGCCGTCCGGTCCGTTGCGGTGGTTGAACTGATCGACGAACACGGCGAGGATGCGACGTCGCTCGGCGGGATCGGTGATGACCGTGGCAATCGCCGGGAGGTCGGCGACGACGCCGTGCTTGAGGTGGAACGTGAAGTGCGGCTCAGCGGCCAGGTTCGACAGCCAGTGGCGGGTGGCGGGGGCCGGGATGCCGCTGAGGTACACATGATCGCCGAGGCGGTAGAACACGATCTCGATCCGCCGTGGCTCGCCGGTCCGCCGGCCGATGGTGGTGATGTCGACGGTGCGGTCCGCGAGCGTGGAGGTGTCGTCGATGTCCAGGGCGTCGCGAACGTCGGCCCTCATCGGGCGTCTCCGGCGGTGGAGGTGGTTGTGGGGGAGTTGGTGGTCATGAGATTGGTCTCTTTCGAGCCGAGTACGATCCGGGGTGTGCGCCCCGTCTCCACGATACACGGGGCGAGCGCCCCGTTTGACGCGAGCGCCCGTCCGATGCGCGCCGACGCCGTGCGCAACCGCGAGCGGGTCCTTGGCGCGGCGCGTGAGGCGTTCGCCGAGCTCGGCCCCGACGCGCCGCTCGACGAGATCGCCCGACGCGCCGGTGTGGGAGCCGGCACGGTCCATCGGCACTTCCCGTCGAAGGAGTCGCTCTTCGCCGCGGTGCTCGCGACGAGCCAGGCCGAGATCACCGAGCGCGCCCTCGCCCTGTCGTCCGGTCACGCGGACGGCGAAGCGTTCTTCCTGTTCTTCGCCGACGTCGTCGAACGCGGGGTGGTCGATCGCGGCCTGGCCGAAGCGCTCGTCGGTGCCGGCGTCGACGTGAGCCCGTCCACCGACGCGGCCGGGGAGCGGTTCATGTCCACGCTCGAGGCGTTGGTGAGCGCGGCCCAGCGAGCCGGCGCGGTGCGGTCCGACGTGGTCACGCGCGACGTCAAGGCCGTCTTCGTCGGCGTGGTCGCGGCCGCCGTCGGCATGGGCCTCGACGGCGCGGAGCGCGCGAGGTTGATCGACATCGCCGCCGCCGGTCTCCGCCCGCGATGACCGTGCTCGTCCGGGGCAGCGCGGCTCGTCGGCGGTCGCGACGCGCCGTGCTCGCGGCGGTGACGGGTGCCGGCGTTCTGGCCGCCGGATGCGGCAGCGCTGCGACGACCCGCCCGATCACGACTCGTCCGTCGACGACGGCCGGCACGTTCGACACCAACACCTGCACCAGGGCCGATCCGCTGCTCGTCGCCGGCTCGTTCCTGACCGCCGTCGAGGACGCGGACGTGGAGACCTACGACGACTGCATCGTCGGCGGATCGGTCACCGCCGCCGACCTCTCCACGATCGCCAGCGAACGGTTCTCGCCAACGCACTTCACCGGCAACGGGGTCGCCAACACCTACGTGGCCTCAGCCGCCGACGGTTCGACGATCGTCATCACGCTCGCCCAGCGGGCGACCGGCCGGTTCGCGGTGGCGAGCGTCGCGTTCCCACCCTGAGGTCGGAACGGCCGTCAGCCGATCACAGCACGATCTCGGCGATCTCGCGGAGCTGCCCGGTCGTGCGCGCGCTGACGAGCAACGTCGTCACCGGGCTGTCGCGCCAGGCGCCGAGCCGATCGCGGATCCGGTCGGCGGGGCCGATCAGGCTGATCTCGTCGGCGAACTGATCCGGCACGGCCATGATCGCCTCGTTGCGCTTGCCCTCGAAGAACAGCTCCTGCACCTGCAGCGCCTCCTGCTCGAAGCCCATCCGCTGCATCAGCTTGGTGTGGTAGTTCTGGCCCTTGGCGCCCATCCCGCCGATGTAGAAGCCGAGCCCGCCCTTCACCGGCAGCAGGCCGGCGGCGACGTCGTCGGTGATCGACAGGTTGACGAGCGAGGCGATCTCGAACTCGGGCTTGGCGCCGGCGAGCTGATCGGCGTACACGTCCTGGCGGTACGGCGAGTAGTACAGCGGCAGCCAGCCGTCGGCGATCTGTGCGGTCTGGGCGACGTTCTTCGGTCCCTCGGCACCGAGGAAGATCGGGACATCGGCGCGGAGCGGGTGGGTCATGATCTTCAACGGCTTGCCGAGCCCGGAGCTGCCCTCGCCGAGGTACGGGTGCTGGTAGAACTCGCCCTGGTACTCGAGCGGTCCCTCGCGCTTGAGCGCGAGGCGGATGATGTCGATGTACTCGCGGGTGCGGGCCAGTGGCTTGTTCGACGGGCGGCCGTACCAGCCCTCGATCACCTGCGGACCGCTCACGCCCAGGCCGAGGATGAACCGACCGTTGGAGATGTGATCGATCGTCACGGTGGCCATCGCCGTCGCCGTCGGTGTGCGCGCCGACAGCTGCACCACGCCGGTGCCGATCTTGATCGTCGAGGTGTTCGAGGCGATCCAGGCGGCGTACGTGAATGCGTCGTTGCCCCAGCTCTCGGCGACCCAGACGCTGTCGAAGCCCAGTCGCTCGGCCTCCTGCACCTTCTCGATCACGCCTTCGGGCTTGTCGGCGCCCCAGTAGCCGAGCACCAACCCCAGCTTCAGCGACTTCGTCATGACTCTCCTCTCGACCGGTCCGCGACTTGCACGCCGTTCGGTGTATCAGCACCGGCGGGCCGGGGTGAAGTTGTCCACGCCGGCGTGACGGATCACCGGGCACGACGTCGCCTCACCGGTCATCGACGGCAGCGCTTCGGCCGGGACCGATTCGTGAGAGGCTCCTGTGACCATGTTCCTGCGCATCGCGACGTTCCCCATCGTGGACGGGACGCTCGATCGCCTGCGCGATCGCTACTGGGCGGAGTGCGCGCCGATCGTGCGCGCCTCGGCGGGCAACGTCGGCTGCCTGCTGCTCGAATCGACCGATCAGGCGAACACCGTCTCGGCCTGCACCATCTGGGAGACCGAGGCCCACGCGGTCGCGTACGAGTCGAGCGGGCGCGCCGTCGATGTTGCCCGACGCGTCAGCCAGTTCTTCGCCGGACCGCCCGTCGTGATGTCGCACCGCACCATCGGCGGTCCGACCTGAGCGGTACGGTCGCGGCTGGCAATCGACGCCGAAGCGGCGGGCCGCGGAACCTACGCTGACGGTCATGGCCATCCTCCACCGCGCGACCATCACCCCCACCAAGGCCGACCTGATCGCCGACTGGGTTCCGACGCAACCGTGCGGTCCGTCTGCCGACGTCGGCCTCGAGGTCATCGGCGCGTTCCGGTTCGACGATCCTGACGGCCGGGTCGGGATGGAGACCCATCTGGTCCAGGCCGGCGACACGATGCTGCAGATCCCGCTGACGTACCGCGACGCGCCGCTCGAGGGCGCAGACGATGCGCTCATCACCGAGATGCAGCACTCGGCGCTCGGCACTCGCTGGGTCTACGACGGGTTGGGCGATCCGCTGTTCGTCACGATGCTGGCCGGTGTCACGATGACGGGTCAGGGACAGGCGCTCGGGATGGTGGTGCACGACGGACGGTGGATCGTCGCACCCACGAACATCCGCCTGTCCGGCGGTGGTTGGACGATGGAACGGGTGCCCGTCGACGGGTTCGAGGCCAGCCACGACGCGGGCGACGACGCGACGACGGTCAGGCTCCGCAACGAGCGGTTCGAGCTGACGGTCCATCGCCACGTGTCGGCGGGGCCACGCCCTGCCATCGGGCTCACCGCGACCTGGGACGGTCTGGCCAGCCCGGTGGTGCTCGCCGAGGTGCGCGAGCGCTGATCCGGAGCGGGTCAGCGCATCGAGCGCATGGGGGGCCGCTCGTCGAGATTGAGCGGCTCGGCATCGCCGTTCGGGCGCAGCAGCGCGAGCTGATCGTTGGCGAACGCCTTGTCGGCGCCGACGCGGGTCAGCAGGGTGGCCAGCACCTCGGCCGCCTGCACGCCGAGCAGGTCGAGCGTGTGATGGCGGTGATGGCGCTCGCCGACGTCGACCTGGGCGATGGCAGACACGCCGAAGCGCTCGGCGACATCGGCCAGCATCGCGATCTCGACACCCCACCCCTGCACGAACGGGATCTGCTCCATCGCCGTGCGACGCCCGGCGAACTCGCCGCCGAGCGGCTGGCGAAGGCCCGTGAGCTCGGGCAGGAACAGGCTGAGCAGCGGCCGGGCGACGAGCTCGGTGGTTCGCCCGCCGCCGCCCTGGTCGGTGGGGCGGTGGTACGTGGCCTTGACCAGTGACACGTCGTCGGTGGTGAGCAGCGGCATCAGCAGCCCGACGACCCAGCTCGGCTCGACCGTGGTGACATCGCCGTCGCACCAGACGATGAGATCGCCGGTGCTGACCGCGAGCGTTGCCCACAGCGCGTTGCCCTTGCCGCGGCCCTCGCCGTAGACGTCGTTCACCGCGTGGATCGAGACCACCGTGGCACCGTGGGCGACCGCGATCGCCGCTGTCGCGTCGGTGGAGTTGTCGTCGAGCACGATCAGCTCGTCGACCAGGCCGTGCCGATCCACGAGCTCGTTGCGCACCATGTCGACGATGGGCCCGATCGTGGCGGCCTCGTTCTTGCAGGGGATGCACACGCTGACCGTGCGGCCGCGCTTCGCAGCGACGGCGTCGGTCACGGAGAACGATGTTGCGTCGAACGTGCGCACGCCACTCACGTGGCTGAGGGTAGATGCACTCACCGGCAATAACCTCCTGCAGCGTGGAACTGTTCGCCGTGTGCAACGCCTCGCCGGATTCGCTCAACACCGATTCGATCGTGACCGGTGCAGCGTCGGCTGTCGCCCGGGCGCAGCTGATGCTGGAGCAGGGCGCCAACGGCATCGATCTCGGTGGACAGGGCAGCACCGACGCCGCCGAGGTGGTGGGCTGGGAGACCGAGTGGGCCCGCCTGGCCGACATCGTGCCGGCGCTGGCCGCCCTCGGCGTGCCGTTGAGCGTCGACACCTGGCGCCCGCAGGTGGCGAGCCGGGCGATCGAGGCCGGGGCCACCGTGCTCAACGCTGCGGACGGCATGCAGACCGACGAGATGTGGGCGGTGGCCGCCGAGTACGAGGTGCCGATCGTGGTGCCGTTCCTGTCCGGCCCGAACCCGCGCGAGATGGCGCACGTCACCACCGACCCCGTCGAGGCGCTCATCGAGTTCTTCGACGCCCGTCTGGCCGATGCCGACCGGTTCGGTCTGCGTGAGCGTTGCATCATCGATCCCGGCACCGGGTTCGCACCCAGCAACTGGCCGTGGGCGCAGCGCTACGAGTACCAGAAGATCGTGTACAGCAACCTCGATGCGCTCCGCCGCTGGGACCTGCCGCTGTACATCGCGCTGCCGTGGAAGGACACCCCGCAGCACTGGGAGCTGATGGAGATCGTGCTCCGCCAGCAGCCCGAGTACGGGCGCGTGCACTATCCCGACCAGGTTCGTGCGCTCGAGCGCACACTGGGGCTCGTCGAGCCCGACGTCGTCTGACATCGTCGTCAGTGCAGGTCGGCCAGCGCGCCGAGCGGCGTGATGGCATCGGGCGGCAGCGTGGCGTCCCAGTCGGCGGGGCACAGCTCGGGCGCGACCTCCGACAGCGGGGTGAGCACGAAGCGGCGCTCCGCGTAGCGCGGATGCGGGATGGTCAGCTCGGGACTGCCGATGGTGATGTCGTCGAAGAACAGCAGGTCGACATCGAGCGTGCGCGGGCCCCAGTGGACGATGCGCTGGCGCAGCGCGAGCGACTCGATCCGCTGGCAGCGGCGCAGCATCGCGAAGGGATCGAGCGACGTCTCCACGGCGACCACCATGTTGAGGTAGGCGCCTTGGTCGTCGGGGCCACCGACCGGCGCCGTCTCGAACACCTGTGACTGGGCGATCAGGCTCGCGCCCAGGTCCTCGACGGCGAGCTTCAGGAAGCCGACGCGATCGCCGAGGTTGCTGCCGAGGGCGATGATGGCCCGGTGGCTGGTGTGCGGCGGGATCTGCAGCTCGGCGCGGGTACGGCGGATGCGCACGGCCGTGTAGGCGATGTCCTCGGCGATCGGCGGACGCAGCTTGCGGCAGACGACCTCGACGGCCTCCACTCGGTCGATGGTGAGCGCGTCCTCGGCGATGCGGTGGACGAGGCGCTCGAGCAGCTCGTCCTTGGTCTCGCGGGCGATCGCGGCGGCCCGCTCGGCGACGAGCCCGTAGTGGGCCGTGTCGGCGAGGTCGTCGCTGCGGCCGGCATCGCGCAGATCGCCTTCGAGGATGATGTCGAACTCCAGCGGCTGCGCGGCTTCACGCTCGTGCTGCAGGACGCCGACCAGCGTCATCACGCGGAGCCCGCAGATCTCGATCCGGTCCATGGGGGTGTTGGACATGGCGGCAGCTTCCCTTCTGTACGTCCGATGGGGGCATCGGCAATCGAGTTGGCAGAACGTGGCTGCAACGGCATCGGAACGCAGTGCATTCCGACACCCGGGAAGTTATCTGACGACCGCGGCGAGCGACGCGCTCAGCTCGGCGAAGTGCGCCTCGTCACATCCGGCGCCGGCACCGCTTCATGCTCGCGGCTGGCGTGGGTCGAGCAGGACGACGCTCACGTTGTCGTGGATCGCCTGGGCGGCCGGCGATGGCGGCCAGCCGACACCGGGGAACGCCATCGCGGCGGCCGGCCAGTCGATGACGACGTCGGCGAGGTGACCGGGCCGGATCCACACGGGCACCACGCAGTTCGGCACGACCAGGTGCGAGCCGTAGTAGCCGGTGGACAGCTTGTCCAGCTGCAATGGATAGGGCTGGCCGCCGTTCTCCGCCGGTGAGTGCACGACCAGATCGAGGTGCAGCTGCTGGAAGAGGTGCAACGTGCCGGGCCGGGTGGCGATGCCGACGATGGTGGCGGAGCCGGCGCTCCACTTCCGGCGTGGACGGTCGAGGTCGAGTGATTCGTCATCGATGCCGCGTGGCGGGACGTCGCGGAGGATCTTGATGTGGTCGCCGGACGTGCCGCCGCCGGTCGCCGCCCAGTCGATGACGGCGTCGTGGTCGACGTACCGGACCGCGACGTCCATGCCGAGGCGGACGAAGGCGAGCGGCGTGAGCTGCTGCTCGACGCCGGCCACGAATGGTTGCGGCGCGTGCACCTCGACGGCGTACTGGCTGACGGGCACCTTCATGTTGGTGTCGCCGCCCATCCGCTCCATCACGATCTGGATGCCGACGAGGCGGCCACCGACCAGTTCGCCGCGCTCGAGGACGTGCTTGCCCCGACCGATCCCGAGCACCATCACGACCTCCTCGCGCCCGCCGGGCAGCGGTGAGGCTGCCGGCGCCGCCTCCGAGCCTAGATGTAGTGCTCCTGCAGCGCCGGGAAGCCGTTGAAGCCCACCGAGCTGTAGGTCGTCGTGTACGCACCGGCCGACAGGATGTCGACCATGTCGCCCTCGGCGAGCGCGAGCGGCAGCTCGTACGAGCTCTTCTCGTACAGCACGTCGGCGGAGTCGCACGTCGGGCCGGCGATCGCCACCGGGCCGGTCATCGTGCCGTCGTGCGGCGTGCGCACGCGGTAGCGGATGGCCTCGTCCATGGTCTCGGCGAGCCCGTGGAACTTGCCGCAGTCGAGGTAGACCCAGCGCTCGGTGTCGATCGGCGAACGTCGGGAGACGAGCACGACCTCGGAGCGCAGGACACCGGCGTCGGCCACCATGTACCGGCCGGGCTCGACCATGACCTGCATCACCGCGTCGTCGCCGACGCTGTCGGGGAACCACGTCGCCAGCGCCTCGCGCACCGCGTCGCCGTAGGCCTCGATGCCCGGGACGCCCTCGCGGTACGTGCCGGGGAAGCCGCCGCCGAGGTTGACGAAGCTCGGGCGTGCGCCGCGGTCGCGGGCCCGGTCCATCAGCCGGGCGACGATCTCGAGCGACTCCCCCCATGCCTGCAGGTCGCGCTGCTGCGAGCCGACGTGGAACGACACGCCGCACTCCATGCCCATCTCGCTCGCACGCACGAGCAGGTTCTCGACCTCGGTGGGATCGCAGCCGAACTTGCGCGAGAGCGGCCAGTCGGCGCCGCCGCACTCGTGGCGCAGGCGCACGCACACCGACGCGGCCGCACCGGCGATGCGGTTGACCTTGTCGAGCTCCTCGATGCAGTCGACGGTGAAGCGCATGACGCCGTGAGCGACGGCGTAGGCGATGTCACGCGACTTCTTGATCGTGTTGCCATACGAGATGTTCGCGGGGTCGGCGCCGGCCGCGAGGCACATGTCGATCTCGGCCGGGCTGGCGACGTCGAACGCCGAACCGAGCGCGTGCAGCCGCTCGAGGATCGGGTTGGCCGGGTTGGCCTTGACGGCGTAGTACACCCGGGCCGACGGGATGACCGCGACGAGCTGCGCGTACCGCTCGGCCACGAGATCGACGTCGACGACGACGAACGGCGTCGGCGCGTCCGTCTCGCGCAGGAACGCGTCGATCTTGCGGAGGTCGATCGCAGGGGTGTGGGGGAGCAGCGTTGCAGTCACGAGTTGGACACCATACGGAACGCTCGCGCGCCTGACTACTCGTTGACAGGTCAGTCAGTGGAGCCTGCTGCGTCAATCAGAACGACTGACGCGAGCGGTGAAAATCGAACCGCTCGTCATGCCCCGCGCAGAGCATCGATTCGATCGCCGACGGTGTCGAGCGTCTCGACTTTCGACAGTGTTCGGGCGCCGCGCAACTTCTCCACGAGATGCACGCCGGCCGTGGTCGGCGCGTACTTCGCGGGATGATCTTCGTCACAGCACGTCGGCAGGCACTCGACCACCGAGTCGTAGTTGCCGTCGAGGAAGAACGCGAGCGAACGCCGGCGGGTGCCCTGGCCGCCGGTGGCGACGACGCGGTGCACCGTCGAGCGCCAGCGATCGTTGGTCCACTGGGCGAGCAGGTCGCCGAGGTTGACGATCAGCGCACCCGGCTCGGCGAGCACGTCGTGCCACGATCCGTCGTGCAGGAGCTGCAGGCCCGGCACCCGATCGGCGAACAGCACGGTGGTGATGCCGTAGTCGGTGTGCGCGCCGAGACGCTGCTGACCATCGGCGACCTCGACCTCCGCCGCGAGGCGCTCGTAGTAGTTCACCCGCAGGGTCTCGGTGGAGTGGTCGAGGTGCGCGTGGAAGAAGTCGGGCTCGAGGCCGAGGGCGCTCGCGTAGATGTCGCACAGCGTGTGGGCGACCGCGACGACGGCGTCGAAGTACTCGAGCATCGCCGGCTTCAACGTCGCCGGCCGCGCCGGCCAGAGGTTGGGCGCGAACACGTTGAACGGATCGGCGTGGTGGCGCGGATCGGCGGGCAGCTCGTCGGGCCCCATCACGAACACCTCGCGCAGATCGGCCGGTGTGTCGACCCCGACGGTGTAGCCGAGCGCCTCGCTGCCGAGCGGCAGGAAGCCGCGGTTGATCGCGTCCGACGACGGACCGATGGCCATCTTCTCGGTGTGGTCGAGGTGGAAGAACTCGTCGATCGCTCCGAGCACGTCGTCGATCAGTGGCTCGGCCAACCCGTGGCCGACGATCTGGAAGAAGCCACTGGCGCGGCAGGCCTCGTCGACGGCTGTGGCGATGGCGGCGCGTTCGGCCGCGGATCCGTTGCTCCACGCGGCGATGTCGATGACGGGAACACGGACGGCGTCGTCAGGCTGCATCCATCGAGGATGGCACACGTCGCTCGTGCCGGTCGAGAGCCGCGTTGCCTTCGGCGCCGAGCAGCGCGACGACCGCGTGCAGCGTGAGCCAGGTGAGCAGCGCGATGACCGTGGCGTAGTTGCCGTAGACCGGTGTCGCGCTCTTGATCGCGCGCTGCACGATGGTGGTGCCGATCACCTGCAACACCGAGAAGGCGAGCCCTGCGCCGATCGCCCCGGGCAGCAGCTGACGGCGATCGAGCTCGCGAGCTGTGAGCACCCGGTAGGCGAGCATCAGCACGCTGATGTTGATCGCGATCGCCGCGATCACCAGCAGGATCCGGCTGATCCACGCCGTGCCGCTGACGCCGATGATGCCCGTGACGATGGCCGAGCCGACCTGGGCGATGCCGACGATGCCGATCGCGAGGAGCGCACGTCCGCGTGATCGGGCGAGGTTCGGGCGATCGTCGTCGGGCACCTCCCAGATGTCGTTCATCGCGTACTGGGCCGCGACGAAGCACTTGGTGCCGGCCCACAGCGCGGTCGCGAGGCCGGCCACGAGCACCACCACGTTGCCGTGGATGCTGGTCGGGTTCTCCTTGATCTGCTGGCCGATGAAGGGGATGTTGGCGAACGCCGAGTTGACGATCCGTTGGCGGAACGATGCGTAGCTCTCCAGCACGAAGCCGAGGACCGTCGTCATCACCGCGAGCAGCGGGAACACCGACAGGAACCCGTAGTGGGCGAGCAACGCCGCGTTGCGACCGGTGCGGTGACGCAGGAAGCCGTCGATGCCGCTGCACACGAAGTCGACGGCGGGGGATCGGTCGCGCAGCCGGCGCACCGTGCCCTTCTCCGTCCAGCGGGGCTTGCGGGGCTCGACCATCGTGTCACGGTAGTCATCCGGCAGCGGCTACGTTCGCGTGCAAATGGGGATGTACGACCGGATCAGGGGGTCCGAGTACGGCCGCCGGGCCCGCTTCGGCGCGGTCGGCCTGCTCGTCATCGTCGCGCTCGTGATCGCGTTCGTCGTGTACCCGCTGCCGTACGGCGCGGCGCTCCGCGGCGTCGTGCTGGGCATGCTCACGGCGCTCCTGGCACTGGGGCTCGCGCTCGTCTACCGCGCCAACCGGGTGTTGAACTTCGCCCAGGCCGATCTCGGATCGGTGCCGACGTCGTTCGCCGTCGCGCTCGTCGTGTTCAGCCACTGGCCGTACCCGCTCGGCTTCGTCGTCGGGCTCGTCATCGCGATCGTGCTCGGCGGGCTGGTCGAGCTGATCTTCGTGCGGCGATTCAAGAACGCCTCCCGGCTGGTGCTCACGGTCGCGACGCTGGGCATCACCCAGCTGCTCGTGGTGCTCGGCATCCTCGTCCCGCGCTGGTGGGGTCGCAATGCCGCGTCGGAGCGGCTGCCGCAGATGTTCACGTTCAAGGTCGACATCGGCGTGGTCCGGTTGCTGTCGAACGACTTCGTCGCGCTCGTCGTCGCTCCGGTGGCGATGGTGCTGGTGGCGCTGTTCCTCAACCGCACCCGCACGGGCATCGCCGTGCGCGCCGCCGCCGAGCGCGGCGACCGGGCGAACATGCTCGGCATCCCGGTGGCCCGCCTGAGCACCATCGTGTGGGCGCTCGCCGCCGCGCTGTCGTTCGTGTCGCTCTACCTGCGCGCCGGCATCCTCGGCGTGCCGATCGGCAGCGCGTTCGACGTCACCAACCTGCTGTATGCGATGGCCGCGCTCGTCATCGGTCGGCTGCAGAACCTGTTCACGATCGCCGTCGCGGGCGTGTGCATCGGCTTCCTCGACTACTGGGTCACGTGGCACACGTCGAGCCCGCTCCTGGTCGTGCCGATGGTGTCCGTCGCCGTGCTCGTCGCCCTGCTCCTGCAGCGGCGCAGCACGAGCCGCCGCGACACCGACGCCACGTCGTCGTGGCGCGGTGCCGAAGAGGTGCGCCCGCTCGATGCCGACACGGCACGGCTGCCCTGGGTGCGGGTCGCCCGCTGGGGCAGCGCGGTCGTGGTGGCGGGCGTCGTCGTCGCCCTGCCGCTCGTGCTGCGCGTCGACCGGCTGATCCAGGCCAACGAGGTGGTCGTCTTCTGCGTGATCGGGATCTCGCTGATGATCCTCACCGGATGGGCCGGTCAGATCTCACTCGGGCAGATGGGCTTCGTCGCGGTCGGCGGCGCGGTGAGCGCGCTGTGCACGTCACGCTGGAACGTCGACCTCAGCCTCGCCCTGCTGATCGGGGCCGTCGCGGGAGCGCTGGCCGCGCTGCTCGTCGGCCTGCCGGCGCTGCGCCTGCAGGGGCTCTACCTCGCCGTGACCACGCTCGCGTTCGGGCTGAGCGTGACGTCGTGGTTGCTCAACGACCGGTTCTTCGGCTGGGTGCCGATCGGCGAGCGCCTCCACGTCGCCCCGCTGTTCGGACGCGTCGACATCGACACGCCGACGCGCTTCTACGCGTACTCGCTGATCGTGCTCGGCATCGTCGTGCTGCTGGTGCGCGGCGTGCGCCGGTCGCGCACCGGACGCGTCATCGTCGCGATGCGCGAGAACGAGCGCGCCGCGCAGAGCTTCTCGATCGCGCCAGTGCGCGCCAAGCTCACCGCGTTCATGCTCAGCGGCGCCGTCGCCGGCGTGGCCGGAGGGCTGCTGGTGCACATGAACCACTCGTTCAGCCTGTCCCAGTACGGCGCGGACCAGAGCTTCGGCGTGTTCACCTCCGCGATCATCGGCGGCCTCGGATCGATCACCGGCGTCATCGTCGGCGCCGTCTTCTCGCGGGCGACGCTGCGCCTGCCGACGCTCGAGTGGCGGCTGCTGTCGACGTCGTTCGGCGTGCTGCTGATCCTGCTCGTGCTGCCCGGTGGTCTCGGCAGCCAGGTCACCAAGCTGCGCGACCTCATCGCCCGCGCCGCGCTGAAGCGTCGGGCCGGCGCCCCGTCGGAGCCTGCATCGACGGATGCCGCGACGGTCGCCACGACCGAGGTCGTCGGGCAACCCGATGACGTCGCCGTCGAGAGCGGCGTGTCGTGAGCGCGATGCGCCGGCTGCGCGAGTTCTGCGGTGGTGAGAACGCGTTCCCGCTGATCGTGCTGTTCGGCCTCAACGCGGTCGACGAGCTCGATCGCACCGCGTTCGGCATCCTGCTGCCGAACATCCGCAAGGACTTCGGCATCGACCTCAAGACCGCGCTCGGGCTCGTCGCGCTGTCGTCGATCGCGGCGCTGCTGCTGCAGGTGCCCATCGCGCAGTACGCCGATCGCTCGAGGCGCGTGCCGCTCGCCATCGTCGGCGCCGTGGTGTGGGCGCTGTTCAGCGGGATGACTGGTCTCGCCACCGGTGTCATCGTGCTCACGATCGCCCGCTCGGGATCCTCCATCGGCAAGGCCGTGGTGGACCCGACCCACAACTCGTTGCTCGCCGACTACTACCCGATCGAGGTGCGCAGCAAGGTCTACAGCGCCCACCGCGCCGCCAACGCGGTCGGCGCGTTCGTCGGTCCGCTGAGCGCCGGGCTGCTCGCTTACTACTTCGGCTGGCGCACCCCGTTCTTCGTCTTCATGGTGCCGACGCTCATCTTCGCCGTGCTCGCGCTGCGGATGCGCGAGCCACTGCGCGGCCGATGGGAGCGGGCCGCCACCGGCGCGAGCGAGGAGGTGGTCAACACCGAGGAGATCCCGGCGTCGTTCGCCGAGAGCTGGCGCACCGTGCAGAAGGTCGACAGCCTCCGCCGGATCTGGTGGTCGCTGCCGTTCCTCGCCGTCGCGCTCGTCGGCTTCGTCACCCTCGCCTCCGTGCTCTACGAGCGGCAGTTCCACCTCGACGAGCGCGCCCGTGGCTTCGCCGCGGCGATCGCCGAGCCGTTCCAACTGGTCGGCATCGTGCTCGGGGCGAGGATCATCACCCGCCGCTTCATCAGCGACATGGCCGGCCTGATCCGGTTCCTCGCCCGGATCGCGCTGCTCACCTCGATCGTTTTCGTCGCGTTCGCCCTCGCCCCGAACGTCGTGGTCGCTGTCGCGATGAACTGCGTGATCTCGGCGTCGCTGGCCACGCTCGGGCCCGGGATCCTGGTCGCGTTCTCGCTGGCGATCCCGGCCCGCGCCCGGGCCACCGGCTTCAGTGCTGCCGCCCTCTGGGTGATCCCCGGTCTGGTGGTGCTGCCGTTCATCGGATGGGTGGCCGATCACTGGACCGTGCGGATCGGCATGCTCGTGATGGTGCCACTGTTCATCGTCGGCAGCCTGATCCTGGGCAGCGTCTCGAACGTGATCGACGGCGACATCGCCCAGGTCTGGCAGGCCACGGCCGCCCGCTCGGAGGCGCTGTACCAACGCCGTCACGGCGAGGCGGACCTGCTCCTGGTACGCAACGTGGACGCCGGCTACGCCGGTCGGCAGGTCCTGTTCGGCGTGAACATCGACGTCAAGGAGGGCGAGATCGTCGCGCTGCTCGGCACCAACGGCGCGGGCAAGTCGACGCTGCTGAAGGCGATCAGCGGCATCGTCGAGGCCGACCGCGGTGCGGTCGTGCTCGACGGCCGCGACATCACCCACGCCCCGCCGAACGAGATCGCCGTGCTCGGCGTGTCGCAGATGCCCGGCGGCGCGGGCGTGTTCGGATCGTTGAGCATCCGCGAGAACCTCCAACTCGCCGGCTGGACGCGGCGTCGCCGTCCGGCCGAGGTCGCGGCCAGCACGGCCGAGGTGCTGGACACCTTCCCCGCGCTGCGCAGCCGGCTCGACGATGCTGCCGCCGACCTCAGCGGTGGCCAGCAGCAGATGCTCGCGCTGGGGATGGCGTTCATCGCCAAGCCCCGCGTGCTGCTCATCGACGAGCTGTCGCTCGGCCTCGCCCCTGTGATCGTCGGCCAGATGCTGCCGATCATCGAGCGGCTCGCGGCCGATGGCGTGGCGATCATCATGGTCGAGCAGAGCGTGAACGTCGCGCTCAGCGTCGCCCAGCGGGCCTACTTCCTCGAGCGCGGCACCGTGCGCTTCAGCGGCCCGACGGCCGAGCTGCTCGAACGCCCGGACCTGCTCCGCTCGGTGTTCCTCTCGCATGCCAGCGTCGGCGCGCCGGTGCTGGTGCGCGACGCCGGCCAGCCCGCGGACGACGGATCGGTGGAGCCACCTGCTCTGGCGGTGCACGAGCTGGTCCGCAGCTTCGGTGGCATCCGCGCCGTCGACCGGGTGTCGTTCGAGCTCGCGCCCCGGGAGATCCTCGGCATCATCGGCCCCAACGGCGCGGGCAAGACCACGTTGTTCGACCTCATCTCGGGGTTCACGCCCACCGACTCGGGACGTGTCGTGCTCGCCGGGATCGACCTCTCCGAGGCGAGCGCGTCGAGGCGCGCTGCGGAGGGCCTCGGGCGCAGCTTCCAGGACGCGCGCCTGTTCCCGGAGATCACCGTCGGCGAGACCCTCGCCGTCGCGACGGAGCGGTTCGTCGGCAGCCGCAGCATCGTCGCCGCCGCGCTGCGGCTCCCGCAGACGTTCGACAGCGAGCACGAGACCGCCGTGCGCGTCGACGAGCTGCTCGAGCTGATGGGCCTCGAGCAGTACCGCCACACGTTCATCCGCGAGCTGTCCACCGGCACCCGCCGAGTGGTCGACCTCGCCTGCCAGGTCGCCCACCGCCCGACGGTGATCCTGCTCGACGAGCCGTCGAGCGGCATCGCCCAGCGCGAGGTCGAGGCGCTCGCGCCGGTGCTGCTGCGGCTGCGCGACGAGATGGGCGCGAGCCTCATCGTGATCGAGCACGACATGCCGTTGATCAGCTCGATCTCGGACCGGTTGCTCGCGCTCGACCAGGGCGCCGTGGTGACGACCGGTCCACCGGCCGAGGTGCTCGAGCACCCGGCCGTGGTGGAGAGCTACCTCGGCACGTCGAGCGTGGCCATCTCGCGCTCCGGCGCCACGACGACACCGACAACGACAACACCGACCACGACAACACCGACCACGACAGCAGGGGGATGACGGATGCAACCAGCGAGTGCAGGACGAGGCGGTGGCGCCAAGCAGGCCACTGCGATGAGGCGCTATGGACCGATCATCGCGATCGTCGTCGTGGTGGTGATCGTGGTGGGGGCCGTGATCATCATCGGCGGCGGAGACGACAAGAAGTCGGTGTCGCCGGCCACGACCGCTGGCACGACCGCCACGACGGTGGCGCCGACGACCGTCCCCGCGACCGCCGCTCCGGCGACGACCGCCGCGACGGCAGCGGGTTCGGAGCCGGGCTCGACCGCGGCGTCGACCACTGCGACCACCGAGCCGGCCACGACGGGCGTCCCGAAGCCGGTCACGTACCCGCTGTCGTTCTCGCAGGCCAAGGCCCAGGGCATCCCCGTCGACTGGAAGGCCACGTGCGACACCAGCACCGGCAAGCTCGCCGTGCCCGACTTCTTCGCACCCGAGTGCTACGCCCCGTTCACGGGTGACAACGGCGGCGCGACGGCGGAAGGGGTGACGGCCACCGACATCACCATCGCCGTGTACGAGGGCATGGCCAACGACCCGATCATCAGCTACATCACCGACGCGATCAAGGTCGACGACACCAACGCCCAGCAGGCCGAGACGATGACCAACATGGTCGACTACTTCGAGACCTACTACGAGACGTACGGCCGCAAGATCAAGCTCCAGTTCGTCGAGGGCACCGGCACCGCGTCCGACGAGACCGCGGCCCGCGCCGACGCCGTGCACATCGCCGAGGACATCAAGCCATTCATGGTGTGGGGCGGCCCGGCGTTGACGAGCGCGTTCGCCGACGAGCTGGCGGCGCGTGGCGTCTCCTGCCTGGCGTGCACGCCCGGCCAGCCGCCGGATTGGTACGTCCAGCGCGACCCGTACGTGTGGGGCATCACCACCGGCGCCGAGCAGGCCCAGGTGCACGTGCTCGAGATGATCCAGAAGCAGCTGATCGGCAAGAACGCGACGCACGCCGGCGACGAGTTCGTCGACAAGCCGCGCAAGTTCGGCTACCTCTACATCGAGAGCAGTGCGACGTCGAAGCAGCTCGCCGACGAGTTCGCGGCGACGATGGCCGCCAATGGTGCGCCGCTCGCCGAGACCGTCTCGTACGTGCTGGATCCAGCGAGCATCCAACAGAGCGCGTCGCAGGCGATCGCCAAGTTCAAGGCTGCAGGCGTCACGAGCATCATCTTCAGCGGCGACCCCGTCGCGCCACGCGACTTCACCAAGGAGGCCACGGCCGAGGGCTACTTCCCGGAATGGATCATCGGCGTGTCGTCGCTCGTCGACCTGAACGCGTTCGCCCGCACCTACGACCAGGAGCAGTGGAAGCACGCCTTCGGCTACTCCGGCCTGGCCGCCAAGCTGGCGCCCGATGTGAGCGGCTACTACGCGCTGTACAAGTGGTTCACCGGTCAGGAGCCGCCGGCCAAGGACACCATCGGCACGTTCATCCCCGAGCCGGCGGTGTTCTTCGCGACGCTGCAGGGCGTCGGCCCGAACCTCACCCACGACACGTGGAAGCAGGCGCTGTTCAACGGGACCCCGACCCAGTCGGCCATCAGCCAGCCCTCGCTCAGCTGGGGCAACCACGGCATCTGGCCAGATCCGGACTACGTCGGCATCGACGACGGCACCGAGATCTGGTGGGACCCGAACGCCACCGGCCCGGACGAGATCCGCAAGCAGGGGCAGGGCATGTACGAGTTCGTCGACGGTGGCAAGCGCTACCTGCCCGGAGCGTGGCCCACCACCGACAAGACGTTCGATCCCACCGGCGCCGTCACGATCTACACCACCCCGCCGCCCGGCGAGTCCCCGCCGACCTACCCCAGCCCCGCCCCTCCCGCCGGCTGACACACCAGTTCCGCGAAGGCGAATGCCCGGCAGAGCGCGCATTCGCATGCGAAGAAGCGCGAGCGGCGCGCTTGCTGTTGCGAGCGCGCCGGGCGCACCCGGGGTTGCGGGTCGACGTCAGTCGGGGAGCCGCCAGTCGACGGGCTGGCGGCCCCTCGCGACGAGCGCCTCGTTGGCCCGACTGAACGGACGGCTGCCGAAGAAGCCGTTGTGCGCCGACAGCGGTGACGGATGCGCGGACTCGATCACCACGTGCCGGCCGGCGTCGATCAACGCCTTCTTCTTGCGTGCGGACGCGCCCCACAGGATGAACACCACGGGATCGGTCTTGGCGTCGACGACCCGGATGACCTCGTCGGTGAACGTCTCCCACCCCTTGCCCTGGTGGCTGCCGGCCTGACCGGCGCGGACGGTGAGCGTCGTGTTCAGCAGCAGCACGCCCTGGGTGGCCCAGTGCTCGAGGTTGCCGTGGCGCGGCGGGGCGTACCCGAGGTCGCTCTGCAGCTCCTTGTGGATGTTCATCAGCGACGGCGGCACGGCAACACCGCGGCGCACCGAGAAGCACAGCCCGTGCGCCTGGTTCGGCCCGTGGTACGGGTCCTGGCCGAGGATCATCACCCGCGTGTCGGCGTACGGCGTCAGGTGGATCGCCGCGAAGACCTCGGGGTGCGGCGGGTACACGGTGTGGTGGGCGCGCTCGTCGCGCACGAAGTCCTGGAGCGGCTGCCAGTACGGCTTGTCGAACTCGGCGCGCAGGAGAGGGTTCCAGTCGGTCGCCATCGCCCGCCAGTGATAGCACGCGGGAGCCGACGGTGCGGCTCGAGGCGTCAGCCGTCGAGGGTGCTGGTGGTGTCGCTGCCGCCGCCACCGTGGCCGCCGTCGCCACTGAACCCGCCGCCTCCGGAGCCGCTGCCCGACCCGCTACCGGACCCGCCACCGCCCGAGCCGGAACCGCCGCCACCCCCGTGGTCCTCGCTCGTCGGCGGTGCGCTGCTGGGCGGGGTCGTGCTCGACGGGCTGGTGCTCGATGGCGCGGTGTTCGGTGGACCGGACTGCTCCTCGCTGCTGGAGCCCGCCATCTGGCCGCCGGACAGGGTGACGTCGATCTGCGACGTGCTCTCGCCGCTGCGGAACCGCACGCGGATGCGGGTGTCGTCGGTGCGGTCGACCTGGTAGCCGTACCCGGCAGCGGCGGTGTGCCCGACGATGCGCATCCGTCCGTTGGCCAGCTCGACGGTGATCGATCCGTGCTGGGCCGTGAAGGTCTGGATCACCGGTTGGGCGCCACCGGGGTTGCCCGACGGGCTCGAATCGGGCACGGTCACGGGCGTCGCCGGGACAGTGGTGTGCGTCGTCGGATGCGTGCTCGGCGTCGTCGAGCCGGGTGACCCCGTTGCCCCCGGTGTCTGGGGCAGGCCGCCGGGGCTCGCCGAATCGGGCGCCACACTCGTCGCCGGATCGGTCGGCGCCGTCGTCGATGCCGTGCTGGTCGGCGCCGCCGTGGTCGACGTCGGGGCGAGCGTGGTCGAGGTGGCGACGACCGTGGTGGTCGAGCCGGCGTCGGTGGTGGGGGTCGACGAGGCGACCCCGTCGGACGCGCTCGCGCCGGTGGCCGACGGGGTCAACGTCTCCGAGGACTCGCCGCGCACGTTCACCACGGCGATCGCGGCCACGCACAGCACCACCAGCCCACCACTGGCGAACGTGGCGCGTCGGCGCTTGACCGTGCGCACCCGTCGCTGGAGGGCGGCGTACGCGGCCGCCTCGTCACCGGCGCGGCCACCCAGTTGCTGCAGGCTGTTGCGCAGGTAGGGATCGTCGAACTCATCCATGAGCGTCGCCCCTCTCGTTGGTCGGATCGGTGTCGGTGTCGGTGTCGGTGTCGGTGTCGATGGAGCCGCGGAGTGCGTTGCGGCCCTGATGGAGGTGGAACTTCACCGTGCCCGGCGAGATGTCGAGCGCTGCGGCGACCTGGTTGACGGATAGGTCGTCGACGTAGAACAAGGCCAGCGCCAGCCGCTGCTGGCGTGGCAGCGCGGCCAACATCGCGCCGAGGTCGGCGATGCCGGACTCGCCGGCGTAGTGATCCGATGTCGAGGTCGGCTCCGACGCCATCCGCTCGATCGCCCTTCGCTTGCGGACGTCGCTGCGGTGCTCGTCGCGAAGCCGGTTGATGGCCACCCGGCGGATCCAGCCGACGGGGTCCTCGTAGGTCGCGATCTTGCGCCAGCGGAGGTGGGCCTTGACGAACGCGTGCTGCACAGCGTCGGCGGCGCGCTGCTCGTCGCCGCACGCGACGGTGAGGGCGCGCACGAGGCGCCCGTGGTGGGCGCGGAACAACGACTCGAGATCGTCGACAAGAGATGCGTCGTCCATGTAAGCAACCATCACCGATCAGTGACACGCCGCAGAGGCGGTCAGGGTTTGGTTGACAGCCAACGTACAGTTCGTGGGCATGTCGATGGGACGCCTGCACTCCATGCCACGCGCGCAGCTGGCGACCTTGCCGACGCCGCTCGAGCGTGGGCCCCAGCTCGACGGCGGTGCCCAACTGTGGGTGAAGCGCGACGACCTCACCGGTCTCGGCGTCGGCGGCAACAAGGCGCGCAAGCTCGAGTTCATCTGCGGTGAGGCGCTGGCCAACGGGGCCGACTGCCTGATCACCGTCGGTGCCGGCCAGTCCAACCACTGCCGGATGACGGCTGCCGCCGGCGCCCGCCTCGGTCTGGAGACGCATCTCGTGCTGTCCGGCGATCGCCCGGCCGAGCTCGTCGGCAACCAGCTGCTGTCGCACCTGTTCGGCGCGCACCTGCACTTCACCGGGCTGCCGGCGGCGAACTGGGGCGAGCTCGAGATCGCCCGCGAGGCGCTCACCGATGCACTGGAGGAGGACGGGCTGCACCCGCACTCGATCCCGATCGGAGGCAGCACGCCGGTCGGTGCGCTGGGCTACGTCGCCGCGTTCGTCGAGCTGATGGAGCAGTGCGCGGCCGTCGGCATCTCACCCGCAGCGGTGGTGTTCACGTCGTCGAGCGGCGGGACCCATGCCGGCTTCGTCGCCGGCCGGGCGCTGTGGCGCTCGATGGGCCACGAGCCCCCCGACATCGTCGCGATCGGCGTGGCGAAGGGGGTGGTGCTCGGTCTGCCCGACATCGCCAACCTGGCCGCGGACTCGCTCGCGCTGATCGGCGCTGCCGGCGTCACCGAGGCCGACGTCGAGATCGACACCCGGTGGATCGGCGTCGACTACGCGATCCCCACCGAGGCCGCCGACGACGCGATCGTGTGGGCGGCCCGCCGCGGTGGATGGGTGCTCGACCGTACGTACTCCGGCAAGGGCATGGCGGGCATGCTCGGCAACGCCGCCGATGGGCGTTGGGGACCAGGCGACGACGTGGTGTTCGTGCACACCGGCGGGCTCCCCGCGGTGTTCGCCCCGGGCGGGGTGCCCGACGTGGCGCCCGCGGGGGATGTGGAGGACCCGCTACCCTGACCCGTCCATGGATGTCGTACTCGCCATAGACATCGGCGGCACCAAGATGGCGGTCGGCCTGATGAAGATGTCGGGCGAGCTGATCGACCTCGATCGCGTCGAGGTCAACCACGATCTCGATGCCGACGGCATCTTCGCCCAGCTGGCCGCGCTGGTCACCTCGCAGGTGGAGCGCGCCGTCGAGCACCACGAGGTTCGACCCGTCGTCGTCGGCGTGGGATCCGCCGGGCCGCTGCTGCCGAACTGCGAGACCATCTCGCCGCTGAACATCCGCTCCTGGCAGAACTTCCCGCTCCGCGAACGCCTGGTCAAGCTCACCGGCCTCGACGTCTACGGCGATCTGGATGCCAAGGCGCTGGCGCTCGCCGAGGGCTGGGTCGGCGCAGCGCAGGGGCGCAACAACTTCATGGCGATGGTGGTGTCCACCGGCGTCGGTGGCGGCATCGTGCTCGACGGGCAGTTGCTCGACGGCGCCACCGGCAACGCCGGCCACATCGGTCACCTCATCGTCGAGCCGAACGGCCGGCGCTGCGTGTGCGGCGCCCGCGGCTGCCTCGAGGCCGAGGCCTCCGGGACGGCCATCGAATCGATCACCGGGCGTTCGCCCACCGAGCCGACCTACGACATCATGGTGCGCACCGGCCGCCTCGTCGGACGGGCCTGCGCATCGGTCTGCAACGCGCTGGATCTCGACCTCGTCGTGGTCGGTGGATCCGTGGCGCTCGGCTTCGGAGCGACGTTCTTCAACGCCGCCCAGGACAGCCTCTCCGAGCATTGCCGGCTGAGCTTCGTGCGTGGCGTGCGCATCACGCCCGCCCGGCTCGGCGACCGTGGCCCACTGATCGGCGCCGGAGCGGTCGGCCTCCGTGGCCTGCACCGGCGCAACCGCGCCGCCGCGGCGGGAGGCCCACGATGACCAAGATCCGCGAGACCGGCAACTCCTCGATGATCGACGATCGCCGGGCCAGCACCGGTGGCGGCGGCCTCGGCGGGATGCTCGGTGGCGGCGGCATCCCGCTGCCCGGCAAGCTCGGCGGCGGCGTGGTCGGCATCATCCTCGCGCTGGCGATCTTCATCCTCCCGCGGGTGCTCAACGGCCAGGGCATCACCAACCAGGCCGCCCAGACCGGCAACGGTTCGCAGTCCGCCGATGCTGCCGACGGCGCGTGCAACAGCGATCTGGAGAGCATCATCTGCGGCGCCACCGAGGACGTGCAGAACTTCTGGAACCGCGAGTTCCAGTCCGAGGGTCGTACCTACGAGTTCACCAAGACGGTGTTCTTCTCCGACTCCACCGACACTGGCTGCGGCACGGCGTCGGCCGACACGGGGCCGTTCTAATGCCCGAACGACCACCTCGTGTACATGGATCTCAACTTCCTCGTGCAGCTCGAGAACCAGTTCGGCATCAAGGGCGATCTCGCCTCGCAGTACATCGTCGCCCACGAGTACGGCCATCACATCCAGAACCTGCTCGGCACCGAGGCCAAGGTCGAGGCCGCGAACCAGGCCGACCCGAGCGGTGCGAACAAGGAATCGGTGGCGCTCGAGCTGCAGGCCGATTGCTTCGCCGGGGTGTGGGCGCACGACGCCGACAGTCGCGGCGAGCTCGACAACGCGTCCGAGGTCAACGAGGCGCTCGACGCCGCGGCTGCCGTCGGCGACGACCGGATCGAGCAGCAAGAGACCGGCCACGTCGACCCCGACACCTTCACCCACGGCACCTCCGAGCAGCGCAAATCCTGGTTCCAGCGCGGCTACACCACCGGCGACTACAAACAGTGCACCACCTTCGCCGAGACGTGATCCGCGACTGACCGCGGGATGTCGTCCCGCGGACGACATCGCGCGGTCAGTGAGTCGACGGGTTGCGAATGACCGCGGGATGTCGTCCCGCAGGCGACATCGCGCGGTCGGTGAGTCGACTCAGCGGGTGCCGGACAGGCGCCGGCGCATCGACGTGAGGAAGGCGTTCGGATCGGCGTGCTTGGCGGCGGCGGTGCCGGCGTCGCGCTCGGTGGCGTAGGTGATGAAGCCGTCATCGGACAGGCTGGCGATGATGGCGGCGGCCACTGTCTCGGCCGTGGCCGTGGTGGCCGGGTCCGACGGGAACGGCGGATCGTTGCCGTCCTTCGGTGTGCTGAACTCCGAGCGGGTGGTGCCGGGCACGACGACGTGGGCGTGGATGCCGCTGCCGGCGAGCTCGACGAACATCGACTCGGTGAACATCTCCAGCGCAGCCTTGGTGGCGGAATACGCGCCCACGCCGAACGCCACCATGTGAGCGCCCATCGACGACACGTTGACGACGTGGCCCGAGCCACGCTCGATCATCGACGGCAGCAGGGCGATCGTGAGCGCGACCGGCGAGAAGTAGTTGATCCGCATCACGGACTCGGCGTCGTCGAGGCTCATCGCCTCGACCTTTCGCCGCTTCGGCACGCCGGCGTTGTTGACGAGCACGTCGATCGCGCCGAACGTCGACGACACCAGCTCGGCGAGCGCCGGGATGGCGTCCAGGTCGGACAGATCGGCCACGAACATCGCCGACGCGGGCGAGTGCTCGCGGCACTGCGCGAGCACTTCGCCCAGCGCTGCCTCCCGTCGCGCCACGAGCGCGACGACGGCGCCGAGACGAGCGAGCTCGATCGCTGTCGCGGCGCCGATTCCCGACGATGCGCCGGTGACCAACACTCGCTGTCCACGTGGTTCCCACATGGACAGCGACGTTAGAGGTTGAGGCTCACGGCCAGCTCACTCAGGCGGCGAGCACCCGGATGGCGTCGTCGCGCAGGCCGGCGACCGAGCGGTTGACGAGGCGGCGGGCCGCCTCGGCCGTGACGCCGAGCTCGTTGCCCAGCTCGCGGAAGCTCTTGCGTTCGCCGTCGATGAGGCCGAAGCGGGCCTCGACCGCGTACCGACCACGCTTGTCGAGCGAGCTGAGGAGCTCGTCCAGCAGTGCGCTGTCGACCGAGGCCATGAGGATGCTCTCCGGGCTCTCGTCGCCCGAGGCGATCATGTCGCCGAGGGTGGCATCGCCGTCGTCGCCGACGGTCTTGTCGAGCGACACGGTTGCCGTGAGGCGGTGCAGGTCGGCGTTGGCCGCGTCGAGGTTCTCGGCGTCGCCACCGGACTGGCGCAGTGCCGAGCGGAGGTTGGCGGAGCGATCACCGGGGATGCGGATGAGGCTTCCCTTCTGATCGAGCGCACGACCGATCGACTGGCGGATCCAGAACGTGGCGTAGGTGGAGAACTTGAACCCGCGCCGCCAGTCGAACTTGTCGACCGCGTGCTCGAGGCCCAGGTTGCCCTCCTGGATGAGATCGCCGAGGTCCATGCCCTGGGGCAGCGGATACCGGCGGGCGATGCTGACGACGAGGCGGAGGTTGGCCCGGATGAACCGGTCCTTCGCCGATGCCGCAGCGTTGACGGCAGACTTCAGACGGGCGCCCTTCTCGCCATTGGCGAGGCGCTCGGCCGCAGCGTGGCCTTCTTCGATGATCTTGGACAGTTCGCGCTCTTCCTCTGCGGTCAGCAGGGGAACTTTGCCGATGTCGTTGAGGTACATACCGATTGAGTCGCTCATGATGCTCTGTTGAACACAGTTACCAGGCGGATTGTTCCGAAACATGACGTGTCCACTGTCACGTTTTGGTCAAGCAGCGCCTCATCCGCCGAAGTTGCGGTAGATGCGCTCCAACGGTCCCATCCCGGCGAACCGGTGCCACAAGGCGCCGACCGAGATCGCCAGCACCCAGAAGACGAGGCTGAAGACGAGCGCGGTGTCGAGCCCGGTCGGACGAACCCAGTGCCACCAGTGCACGACGGCGTTGAACGTGACGACATGCAGCAGGTACAGCGACAGCGTCATCTGCCCGGCGTGCTGGAAGAGCTGGGTGAGGCCGGCGGTCGGGTACCGCTCGGCGATCCACGAGATCGCGCCGTACGCGACGATGGCGATGCCGAGCGTGCCGACGGTGTAGAGCAGTCCGCGGTCGTACGGCCCGGTCGAGAGCAGGCCGCGCCAGCGCCGCGACCACGTGTCGTCCACCGTGAAGCCGTGGGTGGCCCAACGGATCCCGACGAAGTTGACGAGGTACGTGCCGGCGAATGCGATCAGCCCACCGATCATCAGTCGGCCGCGCAGCTCGGCGATCCGGTCGAGGGAGCGGCCGAGGATGATGCCGGCACACACGAACGCCAGCCACGGCAGCAGCGGATGGGTGTACCCGACGAAGGTGCGCAGCAGCAGGTTGCGCGGTGAGGTCACCTCGGGCTCGAGCCAGGCGGTGCTGTGCCCGTCGAGCATCCGTTCGAGGCGGAACCACGCGATCCCCGCAGCGGCGAGCGTGGCGACGCTGCCGATCACGACCAGCCAACGCACTCGCAGCGTGAACAGCAGGGAGGCGACCATGAAGTAGGCGCCGTAGTAGAAGAGGATCGTCCCCGGCCAGATCCACTCGATCAGCAGCCCGAAGCTGAACAGCAGCAGGCCGCGGCGGGCGAGTCGCCAGCGGTCGTCGCGGATCGCCGCGCGGTCGCCGCTCAGCCGGCTGCGGTTGGTGAGCATCGTGACGCCCATGCCGGCGACGAGCACGAACGCGGCGGCGAACCGGGTGGTGAGCGGGCCGTCGGTGGGGTCGAAGATCCGCTCGGCGAGCGATCGGTTCACGTGGTCGTCGCCGCCGTTGAGGTAACCGTGGAAGTTCATGATGACGACGCCGACGAGCGCGATGGCCCGGGTGACATCGGGGCCGACGAGCCGCGGCCGCGGCACCCGCCCCGTGTCGGCGAGGTCAGTCATCGAGCCACACCAGCTCGTCGACCGCGGTGGTGATCAGCGGACGCTGCACGTCGACGCGGTCGCCGATCGAGGGAAGCGGACCGCCGGTCGGCACGAGCACCATCGACGTGTGCATGTGCGGTGGCTCGACGAGCGCGAGGCGGGTGCGCTCGAAGTGGAACGGACTGCGGCCGTCGTCGAGCGCGCGCATGCCGTGCGCGGACCCGGCGGCGATCAGCACGAGGTGCCCGTCGGCGGCGACGTCGGCGGCACGGTAGCCCGCAGTCGCACCGGCGGTGACTGGTCGCACGTCGAGCACGTCGGCGCTGAGGTGCACGAGCTGCTTGTCGCCGTGCCACAGCGCCGTTCCGAGCCGGATCGACCACGACCGCTGCGGATGCGTCTCGCGCAGGCGGCGATACGCATCGGCGCCGAGGTGGCTCACCGACAGGGGCACGTGCGGTTCGAGGTGCTCGGTCCAGGCGGTGATCTCGGCGAGCCGGGCGTCGTCGTCGCCGGCGAGCGGGAGGTGGAGCGCGCAACCGGACACCGCGAGAGCGGCGCCGTCTGCAGCCGCGAGCAGCTCGGCGAGGTCGTCGGGCGTCGTGCCGTACCGGCGCATGCTCGACGCCAGCTTGACCATCACCTCGCCGACCCAGCCCTGGCGACGCAGTGCCTCGACGTGTGCGACGTGGCCGATCGTGAGCACGCTCTGCGGCGGGAGATCGCTCGGCAACCGGTCGACGTGGGGCGTGAGCACCCAGGCCGTGTGGCCGGATGGCACGTCGCCGGCCTCGTACACGGTGCCGACGGCGATGTGCCCACCGGGTGCGACGAGATCGGCCGCGACCCGCGCGAGCACGTTCCGGCCGAAGCCGTAGCCGTTGCCCTTGACCACCGGCGTCAGCCCGGGGTGTGCGGCCGTCACGGCCGCGACGTGGTCGAGCCACGCCCGGCGCTGCACATCGAGACGGAGGCCCATGTGCTCGACGGTACTGCCCGCCGCCGTTCGTCGAGGGGCACATGTCATGGCGGCGCACGGGTGCGCGGGCAATACCCGAGTTGTCTGGTCGGGATTCGTCGCTAGGGTGACGGCATGCGCAAGCTGTTCAGCTTCCCGAACCCGGTGAACGAGGTGTCGGCCCGGCTCGTCGCGGGCGGCGTCGTGCTGCAGTGCATCGCCTTCCTCGTGTTCCGGCAGTGGTGGCAGCTGATCCCGCTGGCCTACGGCTTCGTCGCTCGGGTGGCCGGCGGACCCACGTTCAGTCCGCTCGGCCAGTTCGTGACCCGCGTCGTCACGCCGCGTCTGCCCGTCGCCGAGAAGCTCGTGCCCGGCCCGCCGAAGCGGTTCGCGCAGGCCATCGGCGCCACGCTGTCGGTCGCCGCGCTCGCGCTGTGGTCGGTGGGCGGCCACGTGCCGTCGATCGTGCTCGTGTCGCTCATCGTCGTCGCGGCGACGCTCGAGTCGGTGTTCGCGATCTGCCTCGGCTGCATGATCTTCGGCATGCTGATGCGTCGGGGCATCATCCCCGAATCCGTGTGCGAGTCGTGCAACGACATCAGCGGCCGGCTGGCTGCTGCGTCGGCCGCTGCCCGCCGCGCTGCGTCCGGCGATCCGCAGCCGATCGGCCCGGCCACCCGCTGAGGTCCGGGCGGAGGGCGTCGAGCGACCGCTCGCGCCACGCACCCACGAACAACCCCGATGCGTACGCGCTGTCGTCGACGATCCGCAGCGCGAGGTAGCTCGCCGGATCGATGACGGACCCGTCCCGCGAGCGCGCCTGCCACCAGTCCACGGCGGCGGGGACCACGACGCAGACCGCCGCGGCGCGACGGCTCCGCCTCGAGACCACGGACGCAGCGAGCGCGACCGGCCACCACGCGCGGGTGACACCGTCGGCGAGCGACCGTCCCGCGTGGAGGTGGCCGAGCGTGCCGAGGCGCAGTGCGATGCGCCTGCCGTCGGGGACGTCGCGCAGCGTGCGGGCGAGGCCGACGCCGTTGACGGCGGCGATGGCCGCTCCGATGACGGGCCACCCGGCGACGGTGGTGACCCACGACAGCGCGGTCCAACGGCTGACCCGCACCGGCGCGAGCGCGCCGGGATGTCGAGCCGCGAGCGCGCCGGCGGACGTGCCGTAGCCGAAGCGCTGCGCAGCCATCGCCCCGAGCGTCGGGCGGGGATCGTGATGGGCGACGACCGCCGGCTCGTAGCGCACTCGCCAACCGGCCTCGTCCAGCCGCCAGACCAGGTCGACGTCTTCGCCGAAGCGGAGCGCGTCGTCGAAGCCGTCGAGCTCGCGCAGCGCCGCAACCCGGCACACGACCACGGCCGCCGGCACGTAGCTGACCCGGCTGCCGGCGCGCACGCGAGCCGGCGTCGGACCGAGATCGAGCGGCGACCGCACGGCCTCGTAGCGGGCGAGCATCGACGGTCCGGGCTCGCTCGCGACGCGCGGCGCGACGAGCGCGACTCGTTCATCGGCGAAGTGGGGAAGGAGCCCGTCGAGCCATCCGACGGGTAGGCGGACGTCGGCATCGACGAACGCGACGAACGGCGTGACGACCTCGGCCAGACCGGTGTCGCGGGAAGCGCCGGGCCCGCCGTTGACGAGGCGTCGCACGATCGTCGCGCCGTCGATCGGCGCGATCGGAAGCGGCGATGCATCGTCGACGATGACGATCTCGGCGACCCCCTGGCACGCGTCGACGATCTCGGTGAGCCGAGCCGCAGTGGTGCCGAACGCGGGGACGACGATGCTCACGTCCGCCGGCGAGGGCCCACCGATCGGCCGGGGGTGGATCAGGCCCGTGTCGAGGAGGCGATCGACAAGCGTTTGCGTGGGGCCGACCACGGCGATGTCGTCGCCGGCGGCGATGCGGTCGAGCAACCGCGCACCCGGTTCGGTGAGCCGCATCAGCGTCACCGGCGAGCCACCCACGACGACCCGACCCTCGCCCGACCGGCGCGCCGACGGATCGAGCGAGAAGGTGGTCACGACCAGTCGAGCACGTGGCGGACGAGATCGGCGGCGAGCGTGTCGAGCAGCGTGGCACCATGCTCGGCGCTGGCGCCGGTGGGATCCCCGAGCACCCCGTTCGGCGCGACCGCGACGATGCCGTTCCGCGACATCGTCGGGAGCAGCTCGGCGAGCGGCGAGGTGTTGCCCGGCTCGATCGCTTCGAGGCGGACGAGCGCCGGGGCGATCGCGAGCATGATCGACGTCTCCGTCGCGCCGGCGTGCGCGTCGCCGCCGGCGATGCGTGGCCACCACTCGAGCACCCGCCGGCCCTCATGGCGCAGCGTGGCGACCGCGGCGCGGACAGCCGTGGCGTTGCCGCCGTGGCCGTTGACGAGCACCACACCCGCCGACCAGTCGGCCGAGCGGACGAGCTCGACGATGACGGCCTCGGTGACCGCCAGCCCGATGGACAACGTGCCCGGAAAGCCATGATGCTCGCCGCTCGCGCCGATCGCGATCGCGGGCGCCACCACCACACCGGGCACGGCGGTGGCGAGCCGCTCGGCGAGTTCGATCGCGATGCGCGTGTCGGTGTCGAGGGGCAGGTGCGGGCCGTGCTGCTCGCACGAGCCGATCGGCAGGGCGAGGATCGGCGGTGTCGCGGCGCGACCCAGCTCGGTCCAGGTCGCGTCGGCGAGCCACGGCGCGCTGCGCTCGCCCAGGGGGTCGCTCACGGGTTCGCGCCGGCGCGGGCCAGCTCGCGACGTTCGCGCCGGCGGTGCCACTTCCGCCGGATCACCTCGGTGACGATGCTGAACGCCAGCGCCGCGCCGAGTGCGATGAGCAGTGCCGTGCGGTGGTCGTTCTCGAACGTGTTGCCGAACAGGTAGCCGAGGCCGGCGGCATAGCCGGCCCACACCGCGCAGGCGAGGATCACGAAGATCACGAACCGCAGCCGCTTCTGGTGGGTGATGCCGCTCGTCAGCGTGACGATGGTGCGGCCGCCCGGGATGAACCGTGCCGTCAGCAGCAGGCTGCCGCCACGCGTGCGCAGCTGGTTGGTGGCCCACTCGAGCTTGGCCGCCCGCTTGGGCTTGCGGTTGTACCAACGCTGGATCGGCAGGCTGAACCGGTGGCCGATGCCGTAGGCGACGTTGTCGCCGGTGGTCGCGCCGAGCGCGCCTGATGCGATGACGAACCAGATGTTCAGATGGTGCTGCGCGGCGGCGATGCCACCGAGGATGACGGCGGTCTCGCTCGGCACGATCGGCACGACGGAGTCGAGCAGCGCGATGCCGAAGATCACGGCGTAGAACCAGTGCGTCGTCGAGACGTCCTGCAGGCGGTCGAAGACGCTGTCGAGGAAGCCGATCATCCCGGCGAACGCTATCGAGTCGGGCCGTGGGTGGCGGCGTGCGCGGGCTGTGACCGGCACCGTCGAGCTGGCACACTCTGCGGATGCCCGAAACCAGCGACGGCCCACTGAACGGCCACCCCAATGGCCCACTGGCCGGCATCCTCGTCGCCGACTTCTCGCGCGTGCTCGCCGGGCCGTACGCGGCGATGACGCTCGGCGATCTCGGTGCCGACGTGATCAAAGTCGAGCGGCCCGGCGCCGGGGACGACACCCGCACCTGGGGCCCGCCGTGGGTCGACGGCGTCGCCACCTACTACACGGCGCTCAACCGCAACAAGCGCAGCGTCACCTTCGACCTGTCCGATGCCGGCGATCGCGCCCTGGCCGTCGAGCTGGCGAGCCGCGCCGACGTGCTGATCGAGAACTTCCGTCCGGGCACGCTCGATCGCTACGGCCTCGGCTTCGAGCAGGTCAGCAGCGCCAACCCCGGCGTCGTCTACTGCTCGATCACCGGCTTCGGTGCGGCCACCGAGGAGGCCGCCGACATGTCCGGCTACGACCTGCTGGTGCAGGCGATGAGCGGTCTGATGAGCATCACCGGCCAGCCCGACGGGCAGCCGACCAAGGTCGGCGTCGCTGTCGTCGACCACGTGACCGCGCTGCAGGCGACGGTGGGCGTGCTCGCCGCGCTCAACGCCCGCCACTCGACGGGGCGCGGCCAGCGCGTCGAGGTATCGCTGATGGGCAGCGCGCTGGCCGCGTTGATCAACCAGGGTTCAGCGCACGTCGGCGCCGGGGTGGTGCCGAAGCGGATGGGCAACCGCCATCCGTCGGTGGCGCCGTACCAGACGTTCCCGGCGTCCGACGGCTGGTTCGTCGTCGCGTGTGGCAACGACGGCCAGTTCGCCCGCGTCGCCGCGGCGATCGGTTCACCCGGCCTCGCCACCGACGAGCGGTTCGCCACCAACAGCGCGCGCATCGCCAACCTCGACGAGCTCGAGCGCACGCTGTCGGCCGCGTTCTCCGCTGAGCCCGCGGCGCACTGGATCGCGACGTTGTCCGCCGGCGGCGTGCCCGCCGGACCGATCAACGACATCGGCCAGGCCTTCGTCGACGCGACCCGGCTCGGCATCGCGCCGGTGGTCACCACCGGTGCGTTCGACACGAGCGCCGCGGTGGCCATCGAGCGGACGGTGCGCTCGCCGATCGGGCTGTCGGACACGCCGACGTCGGTGCGGCGCAACTCGCCGGCGCTCGGCGAGCACGACGCGGAGATCCGCGCCTGGCTCGCTGCACCGCCGGTCGATTGACCCGGGCCGCGCGTCAGGCCGCGGTGAGCGCGGCGTTGATCGCGTGGAGGCCGTCGACGAACGCGGTCCGCGCGGTGTCGTCGAGCACGTCGTAGGCGGGCGCCACGAGGCGGTCGGTGAGCAGCTCGGCGTCGTGCTTGGCGGCGAGCGTCGCGTCGGTGATCTCCGGCTTGTCGGCTTCCGTCCAACCGAACATCCCGATGTCGTTCGGTCGGCTGATGAAGTGCGCGGTCTTGCTGTCCACGCCGCTGGCGCGCAGGGCCAGCAGGTGGGCGCTGCCCCGGAATTCACGGAGCACCGTGAGCAGCTGCATCGCCTTGGCCGGCGCATCGTCGGCCAGCGGCTCGGTGGAGATGGCTGCGTAGAGCGTGAGCGCGGTCGGGTCGGCGGCATCGTTGACGGCCGATGCTGCCGCGACGAAGCCGTCGAGGCCGGCCACGTCGCTGAGCTTCTCGCGGCCGTGGTTGCCGCAGCACGCCATGTACTCGGTGGCCGCCGCGCGCGGGGCGATGACGGCCTTGCCCGCGCTCCACGTCGATTCGACGAGGGTCGGGTTGAAGTAGCCGAACGCGCTCGCCACCGAGGTGCCCTCGACATCGCCCAGCACGCCGCCGCGGCCCATCACGTAGAACTGGATGTAGTCGAGCCCCAGCTCCGTGCCGCGAGCCATCGTCGCCGGGGTGAAGTAGAACGCCCAGCCCGTGTCGCGGATGATGGGACAGGCGGTGCCGAGCAGTTCGTCGTTGGTCATCGGCGCAGCGTAGGCATCGGCTCGTGGGGGGCTACGAGACCAGGTGCGGCGACCGGTAACGTCGGCGGGATGAAGACCATTGAGCGTGTCGGAGTCGTCGGGTGTGGGTTGATGGGGTCCGGCATCGCCGAGGTGACCGCCCGTGCCGGTCTCGATGTGACGGTGTGCGAGAGCAGCCAGGCTGCGGCCGATGCGGGGATGCTGCGGATCACGAAGTCGCTCGACCGCGCGGTTCGTTCGGGCAAGCTCGAGGTGGGTGACAAGGAGCGGTTCCTCGACGGCATCCGGATCGGCACCGATCTGGAACGGTTGTCGTCGTGTGATCTCGTGGTGGAGGCGATCGCCGAGGACCAGACGCTGAAGGTGGGCCTGTTCCAGCGGCTCGACGAGATCATGCGCGGCAGCGACGCGATCCTGGCGTCGAACACCAGCTCGATCCCGATCATGAAGCTCGGCATCGCCACCCGTCGCCCCGATCTCGTGGTCGGCGTGCACTTCTTCAACCCGGTGCCCGTGCTCAACCTGGTCGAGATCGTGCCGTCGCTGCTCACGTCGGCCGACACGATCGACGATGTCGCCAACTTCGCCGAGAACGTGCTCCACAAACGGGTGATCCGCTGCCAGGACCGTGCCGGGTTCGTGGTCAACGCGCTGCTGATCCCGTTCATCCTGTCCGCGATCCGGATGTTCGAGTCCGGATTCGCATCGGCCGAGGACATCGACACCGGGATGATCGAGGGCTGCAACCATCCGATGGGCCCGCTGCACCTCGCCGACCTGATCGGTCTCGACACGACCCTCGCCGTCGCGGAGAGCCTGTACGCCGAGTTCAAGGAGCCGCTCTATGCGCCGCCGCCGCTGCTCAGCCGGATGGTGGAAGCCAACCTCCTCGGCCGCAAGACCGAGCGCGGCTTCTTCGCGTATTAGGCCGAATCGAGCTGGGGTACGGTCGAGGCATGAGCCTCGCCGATGAGAAGTACGTGCTGCTGACGACCTTCAAGCGCAGCGGCGACGCGGTGGCATCGCCGGTGTGGATCGTCGCGCTCGACGGCGGCACCTACGGCTTCTGGACCAGCTCCGGCTCGGGCAAGGCCAAGCGCCTCGCGCACACGGACCGGGTCACCGTGCAACCCTCCGACGCCCGCGGCAAGGTCAAGGAAGGCTCGACCCCGTCGAGCGGAACGGCCAAGGTCGTCACCGGTCCGGAGCTCGACGAGATCCGCACCAAGATCGTGGCAAAGTACGGCTTCATGACCAAGATCACCAAGCTGCTCGGCACCATCGGCGGGATCGCCAAGCGCAAGAAGATCCCCTACGGCGACCGCGGCGTCGTGATCACCATCGCCTGATGACGCTGGTTGCTCACGATGTCGCTCCACGACATCGTGAGTGACAGCGTCGGAGCGTTCCTCAGCGGTGGGAGCCGGGGCGGGTCTTGCGCAGCTTGGCCGGCTTCGCCGCGGCGGCCGAGCGCTTCGGGCGGCGCTCGACGCGCAGCGCGAAGCGGAGCGCGCTCCAGGTCTCGTCGATCGCGCAGACCTTGTTGTCGACCCATCCGCTGCGCAGCAGCTCCTCGCGCAAGACGGTGTCGCTGATGTCGGTCTGCACGCCGCTGGCCTTCTTCGGCCATGCCACCCACACCACGCCATCGGGCGCAGCGGCCGCGGTGAGCGCCGGCCAGTTGGCCATCAGCACGGACCGCTGGGTGTGGAACGCGACGACGAGATCGAGTGGGGGCCGCACCCGGTTGGCCCACTCCACCGCCAGCGGGAGGATGCCGAGGTTCTCGCGGAAGTCGGCGGGCGCGTTGACCACGGCCATCCGCGTGCCTTCCTTGATGCCGAGCTTCTGCAGCAGTGGTGTCTCCGAGTCGCCGGCCACGTTCCCGATCTCCGTCCTGGTTGGTAGGTCTGGTTGGTTGGTTGTCTGTTGGCTCAGGCTCGGCCCATGATGCGGTCGACGGCGATCTCGATCGCCACGCGGTCCTCGCGCGCTTTGGGCTGGCTGTAGCGGGCAGCGTACCCCTCGACCGCGGCGGCCACCTCCGCCGGGTCGGTGACCAGCCGGACCGTGCCCTCGAGCGTGAGCCAGCGGCCGCCGTCGACCTGTGACACAGCGGCCCGTCCGCCGCGAGCCGCGTTGCGGGCCTTCACCGACGGGGCGAACGTGATGACACGGGCGATCCCCTCATCGGCCGAGTAGCTGAACCCCACCGCGACGACGTGCGGGCTGCCGTCCTTGCGGAGCGTGGTCAGCGTGGCGAGGTGCCGGTCGGCGAGGAACTGCAGCACGGCCTTGCCCGGATCACGGGGATCGATCATCGTTCGAGCTTACGAGCGGTGCTCACGAGCCCATCGAGATCGATTGGAGGATGTCCTGCTTGGTGGCCCGCCAGGCCGGGATGACCGCGGCGAGGACGCCGGTCAGGAACGCGGCGAGCACGATCACGATGATCGCCGTCGTCGGGATCGTGTAGGTCGTCAGACCCTGGTCCTTCAGCGCGACGATGACGATGTAGCCGAGCACGAGGCCCAGAACGACCCCGACGATGGCGCCGTACAGCGACGTCAGCACGCTCTCCCACCGGACCGTCGTGCGCACCTGTGACCGGGTCATGCCTACGGCACGGAGGAGGCCGATCTCCCGGCGCCGTTCGTACACCGCGAGCAGCATCGTCAGCACGATCCCGAAGATCGCGATGATGACCGAGAGCGCGAGCAGTCCGTAGATGAACGACAGGCTGCGATCGACGATGTCGCTGCGTCCGTCGATGAACTGGTCGCGGTCCTGCAACGTGCCGATGCCGTAGGCCGTGATCGAGGCACCCACCGAGACGCGGAAGTCGTGGTCGGACACGCCCGGCGCCTTGGTCATGAACACGAACGCGGCGGTGTTGCTCACCGAGGTGCCGTCGAGCAGGTTGCGGTGCACGACGCGAGCCTGGGCCAGATCGCTCGATGCGTAGATGCCTTCGACGCGCAACGTCACGTCCTTGCTGCCGACTCGCAGCGCGACGCGGGATCCGACCACGAGGTGCTTGCGCGTGGCCTCGCCCGTGCTGATCAGCATGCCGTCCGGGGTGAGGTCGGCGAACGAGCCCTCGACGAACGAGTAGTCGAGCAGGCCCGACGCCGTCGCCGGGTTCACCGTCGTCGCGAACACCGAGCGTCCGCTGTCGGCGTCCTGCAGACCGGCGAAGCCGAGCCCGGTGGCATCGCCGACGGCGGGGAGCTCGTTCAGTCCGTCGATGAAGCCCTGGCTGAAGCTGAGCGCCCCGCCGTTGGTGGAGTTGATGACGTAGTCGCCACGGAACTGCTGGCCGATCGTGTCCCGAAGCTGGGCCTTGATCGAGGCGGCGAACACGGTGGCGCCGGTGACGAGCGCCACCCCGATCAGCACCGGCGCCGCGGTGCGCGCGGTACGTCGCGGGTTGCGCTGCACGTTGCCGCGTGACATCGCACCCGTGATGCCGCGGGCGCGTTGCACGGGTGTACCGAGGACCCGGGCGATCGGGTTGGCCATGATCGGCCCGAGCAGCAGGACGCCGACGAAGATCGCGACGACGGCGACACCGAGCAGGATCGTGTCCGCGCCGTGGAGCACCGCGACGATCGCGATGACGCCGAGCGCGATGAACGCGGCTGCGCCGATGGAGCGGACCCGGTTGCTCCGCTGCCGTTCGAACGCCGACTCGTTCATCGCCGCCACCGGGGCGATGCGCCCGGCCGCGACCGCCGGCACGACCGCCGCGACGAGCGTGGTGACCATCCCGGCCACCATCGTGATCAGGATCGTGGTGCCCGTGACCGACAGGGTGCGCGACGGCACGCCGAAGCCGAACGTGTTGAGCAGGTGCTGGATGCCGATGGCCAGGCCGGCGCCGGCGATCAGGCCGACGATGGAGCCGAGCATGCCGACGGCGACCGCCTCGGCCAGCATCACGCGGGTCACCTGGCGACGGCTCGCGCCGATCGCGCGCAGGAGCGCGTTCTCGCCGCGCCGTTGCGCCGCCGTGATCGAGAAGACGTTGTAGATCACGAAGCAGCCGACGCCGAGGGCGATCAGCGAGAAGATCGACAGGAAGATCGTGAAGAAGCCGAGGCCCTTCTCGAGCGTGGTCTGGCTCTGGGCGACGATCTGCGCGCTGGTCAGCGCCTGGCTGACCTCGGGGCCCTGGGCGGTGTCGAGCGCGGCCTGCACCCGGGCTGCCAACGCCGCGTCCGTGAGGGTGCCGTCGCCCTGCACCAGCACGGCGTCGATGAAGCCCGGCTTGAGCACGAAGTCCATCGCGGTGGTCGTGTCGAACAGCGCCCACGTGGCATCGCCGGGCGTGGAGATGTCGTTGTACTCGGCCGTCCCGACGAGCGTGAACGTCTTGGATCCGCCCTCGGCGTTGACCTTGACGGCATCGCCCACCACGTACCTGCCGTCGGCTGCGGTCTGGGTGTCGAGCACGACCTCGTCGTCGGCCGTCGGTCGGCGACCGTCGACGATGCGCCAGAGCGACAGCTCGCCGTCGTTGATGGTGCCGCCCGACGTGGACCTGCTGGTGCGCTCGATGGGCTTGCCGTTCTTGGCGATCACGACGGCGTCACCGGAGATCGACGCCTGCGCGTCGCGCACCCCGGGGACGGCTGCGGCGATGGCCACCGCGTCGATCGATTCGGAGTCGCGACGCTCGAACCCGAACGCCGACTCGACCGAGTTGGCCGACTGCACGTAGACGTCGACCTTCTCGTACGACTTCGCGAACAGTGCATCGAAGCTCGCCTCGAGGGTGTCGCGGAAGATGAACGTGCCGGACAAGAACGCGGTGCTGACGATGATGGCCAGCGCCGTCAGCATGATCCGCCCGAACCGGGCCGTCACGTTGCGGAGGGCGAGGCGAAACATCGGATGACCGTAGCGGTGGTTCCGGGCAAGTCGCCCGGCACCACCGCAGTGCGGGATCAGATCGTGGCGATCGCCTCGAGGATCGGTGCCCGAGCTGCCCGGCGGGACGGCACGAGTGCCGCGAGCAACGACAGGACCAGCGCCAGGACCGCAAAGACCACGAGCGACACCGGTGCGAGGCTGAAGTGGTCGAGGCCTTGGTCCTTCAGCGCCCGCACGACGATCCAGCCGAGGATGACGCCGAGGCCGAGGCCCATCATCGCGCCGAGGATCGCGGTGATGACCGCCTCCCAGCGGATGCTGCCGCGCACCTGGGGACGAGTCGTGCCGATGGCTCGCATCAGACCCAGCTCACGACGCCGCTCGTAGACACCGAGCAGCAGGGTGAGGACGATGCCGAGGACGGCGATGAAGACCGACATCCCGAGGAGGGCGTAGATGAAGTTGAGGATGCCGTCGAGCTGGGCGACCTGCGCATCGATGAACTGCGTCCGGGTCTGCACCTTGGCGGTGGGGTACTGGTCGATCACCTTCTTGATCGCCGCGTACGCCGTGTCGATCGACACGCCGGGCGCCGCCTTGGCGAGCACCTGGAAGTCGAACTGCGGCAGCTGCGAGGCGAACACCTTGCGGTCGATGAGGTAGTCGCCGAACACCTTGTCGGTGTAGATGCCCCCCACCGTCACGGTCGCCTTGCTGCCGTCGAGCAGGACGATGCCGAACGAGCTGCCCACCGCGAGGTGGTCGCTGTCGGCCTTGTCCTTCGACACGAGGATGCTGTCGTCGTGCATCGCCGACCAGCTGCCGCTGGCGAACTTCAGCCCGATCAACTTCTGGCCCTTGATGGGGTCGAGCGTGAGGGCACGGGTGCCCTTCTGCTCGTCGGACGAGCCGCTGGGGATCTTGAACGCGCCGGCGCTGACGCCGACCGCGGTGTCGACCTCGGGCAGCTTGCCGAGATCGTCGGCGATCGAGACCGGCAGCACGCCCCCGTTCGAGGTCTGCGGCGAGACCGCGATCTGGCCGACGAACGACTTCGAGAACGTCGCCCGGAGCGAATCCTGCAGCGAGCTGCCCAGCGTGGACACCGCGACCAGCAGGGCGAGCCCGACACCGAGCGCCGCGGCGGTGAGCGCGGTGCGCTCCGGGCTGCGCGCCGCGTTGCGTCCGGCGACCTGGCCGGTGACGCCACGGAGGGCCGTGAGCGGACGCGTCAGGAAGTTCGAGATCGGCGCCACCACGATGGGGCCGAAGGCGATGATCGCGACGAACAGACCGATCACGCCGGGCGCCAGCCAGCCGGCCGAGGAGACGAGGCCGAGGGCGATGCCGATGATCGCGATCGCGCTGCTCACGATGCCGACCGTGGCGCGCCGGCGCGACGTTCCGGAGCGGTCGATCGCGACGTCGCGCATCGCCGCGAGTGGCGGCACCCGGCCGGCCCGCAACGCAGGGAACGTGGCGCAGGCGAGCGTGATCAGCACACCGACGACGAACGTGATGATGAACGACCGGGGCTCGATGGTGAGGTTGGTGTCGCCTGGGCCGTTGTTGCTCGCGTTCAACAACGAGGTGATGCCGAACGCGAGGCCCACTCCTCCCGCGAACCCGAGCACGGCCCCGATCACCCCCACAGCGAGGGCTTCCACGAACTGCGCGAACGTGACCTGACTGCTCCGGGCGCCGATGGCGCGGAGCAGCGCGTTCTCGCGCAGCCGTTGTGCGGTGCTGATCTTGAACACGTTGTAGATGACGAAGCATCCGACGAAGATCGAGATCGCCGCGAAGATCGTGAGGAACGTGGTGAAGAACGAGAACGACTTCGCCAGCGAGTCCTGCGACTCCTTGGTGATCTCCTTGCCCGTCAGCACCTCGACCTGGGTCTTGTCGAAGAGCGCCTGGATGCGATCGCTGAGGACGGTCTCGGACACCGAGCCGTCGCCGACCACGTTGATCGAGGACACCTGTCCCGGCTTGTCGAGCAGGAACGTCTCGGCCGTGTGCAGGTCGAACTGCACCCAGGTGGGGCCGCCGCCGCTGTCGGAGCTGCCGAACGTGACCACGCCCACGATCTTGAACGTCTTCGGCGCCTGGGACACGGTGATGGTGGCGTTGTCGCCGAGGTGGTAGCCGGCCAGCTTCAGCGTTCGCTGGTCGAAGACGACCTCGCCGTCACCCTGTGGGGCGCGGCCCTCCTTGAGCTTCCAGGGGGATGACGGCGCGTCGCTGTAGACGGTGCCGAACTGCGGGGGACCGCCACCGCCGACGACCTTTCCGTCCTTGTCGGTGACCACGGCCGTGGCGACGATGTCACCGACGGCGGACTTCACGCCGGGCACCTTGCTCACCTGGTCGATCAGGGATTCGTCGATCGTGCCGCGCTGATCCCCGCCGAAGTCGCTCTTGATGACGTTGGCGGAGCGGACGTAGGCATCGGTCTTGTCGTAGGCGGTGGCGAACACGCGTTGGATGGTGTCGTTGATCGTGTCGCTGAACACGAACACACCGCTGAGGAAGGCGCAGCCGGCGATGACGGCGAGCGAGGACAGGAGCAGGCGGCCCTTCCGGGCCAGGACGTTCTTGAGCGCGATCCTCAGCATGTCGAGCCTTCCGCGAGTGGAGTCCGGGTGCTCATTCGCCGAACCGCTTCATCCGGTCGAGGACCTTCTCCGACGTGGGCTCGGTCATCTCGTCGACGATCTTGCCGTCGGCCAGGAAGATGACCCGGTCGGCGTAGCTGGCGGCGACCGGATCGTGGGTGACCATCACGATGGTCTGGCCGAGCTCGTTCACCGCGCGCCGCATGAAGTCGAGGATCTCGGCCCCCGTGCGGCTGTCGAGGTTGCCCGTCGGCTCGTCGGCGAAGATGATCGTCGGCTGGCTGGCCAGCGCGCGCGCCACGGCGACGCGCTGCTGCTGACCGCCGGACAGCTCGCTCGGGCGGTGCTTGAGGCGATCCTTCAACCCGACGGTCTCGATGACCCGGGTGATCCAGGCCTCGTCGCCCTTGGTCCCGCCGAGCAGCAGCGGCAGGCGGATGTTCTCGTCGGCGGTGAGCGTGGGGATGAGGTTGTACGCCTGGAAGATGAACCCGACCTTGGAGCGACGCAGCTCGGTGAGGTCCTTGTCCTTCAGCGCGGCGAGGTAGGTGTCGCCGATGTACACCGCGCCCGAGGTGAGCCCGTCGAGGCCGGCCAGGGAGTGCATGAGCGTGGACTTGCCCGAGCCCGAGGGGCCCATGATGGCCGTGAACTTGCCGACCTGGAACGCGACGGTGACGCCGTCGAGGGCGCGCACCTCGCTGTCGCCGGATCCGTACACCTTCGTCGCGTCGATGGCGCCGGCCGCCGCACCGGACGCGGCGAGTGTTGCTGTTGGAGCTTCAGTCATGGACACAGTTCTACCCGAGGGGTGCGCGCCACCGAATCCACATTGCGGATGATCGTGATCACCCCGTTGGGGGAGACCGCGCTCGCGTGTCAGGCGAGGGTCTGGTCGCCGGGGGTGATCAGGCCGCTCTCGTAGGCGAGCACCACGGCCTGGACGCGGTCGCGCAGGCTGAGCTTCATCAGCACCCGGCCGACGTGGGTCTTGATCGTGGCCTCGCCGAGGTAGAGCTGATCGGCGATCTCCGCGTTCGACATCCCCTTGGCCACCAGCCGCAGCACCTCGTGCTCGCGGTCGGTGAGCTGGGCGAGGCCCGGCGTCGGGGGCGGTGTCTCGCGGCTCGGGCGCCGGCTGAAGTCCTCGATCAGCCGGCGGGTCACCGACGGCGCGAGCAGCGCCTCACCGGCGGCGATGACGCGGATCGCGTCGACCAGTTGCTCGGCCGGAGCGTCCTTGAGCATGAACCCGCTGACACCGGCGCGCAGCGCGGAGTACACGTAGTCGTCGAGGTCGAACGTGGTGAGCATCAGCACGCGCGGGCTGTCGGCGGTGCGGTCGGCGAGCAACCGCCCGGCGGCCTCGATGCCGTCCATGCGCGGCATGCGCACGTCCATCAGCACCACATCTGGCGTGCTGCGCGCGGCGAGCTCGAGCGCGTCGGCGCCGTCGGCGGCCTCGCCGACCACCGTGATGTCGGCCTCGGCCTCGATGATCATCCGGAACCCGGCACGCACCATCGCCTGATCGTCGACGATCAGCACTCGGATCACGCGGGCACCGAGGCGATCTCCGTGGTTGCCGCGGTGGATGCTGCCGTCGTGGCCGTAGGACCCGGCGCGCCGGCGACGACCGTGCGCGGCTCGCTCCCGATCGGCGCGCTCGCGCGCACCTGCCAGCCGCCGCCCGGTCGGGGCCCGGCGGTGACGGTGCCGCCGCACAGCGCCATCCGTTCGCGCATCCCGACGATGCCGTGCCCGGCCTCGTTCACCGCGACGCTGGCGCCGCGGCCGTCGTCGCTGATCTGCACGTCGACCCGGTCCGGCGCGTACGTCACGCGGACGGACACCATCCGCACGTGACCGGCGTGCTTGCGCACGTTCGTCAGCGCCTCCTGCACGACCCGGTAGAGCGACAGCCCCACGCTCGACGGCAGGTCGGTCGGTGGCGTGCCGACCTCGGCCAGCTCGATCTGCAACGACGGGTCGCCGTCGACCAGCTCGCGCACGTTCTCCAGCGACGGCTGCGGCGCGAGCACGCCGGTGTCCTTGCCGTCGGGGCCGATGGTCTGGGCGCGCAGCACGCCGAGCACCCGACGCAGCTCGTCCATCGCGTGGCGTCCCGTGGCCTCGAGCGTGTGGAGCGTCGCCTCGGCCTGCGCGGGCGAGGTGGCGATCGAGCGGCGCGCCGCGCCGGCCTGGATGATCATCAGGCTCACCGAGTGGGCCACGACGTCGTGCAGCTCGCGGGCGATGCGCGATCGCTCGTCCTGGGCGCGCTGCTGGGCGAGCAGCTCGCGTTCACGCTCGGCGCGCTCCGCGCTCTCGGCGAGCTCGGCGCTCTGCACGCGCCGTCGCTGCAGGTTGTCGCCGAGGATGAACGCGGCGGTCAGCAGGACGATGGCCGAGACGAACGATCCGACATCGACCCGGTGGCGGACGAGCCCGCCGATCAGCAGCGCCAGCATCGCCACCGCGAACACCTGCGCCGTGATGGCGCGCTGTCGCCCCTTGGTCTGCGTGGCCACGGTGTAGACCGCGATCATCAGGCTCATCCAGCCGGCGGTGGGGAAGCCGATGACGTCGACGGTGATCTGCGCGACCGCCACGGTGGCGAGCACGGCGATGGGTGCCCTGCGTCGGAACGCGATCGGGAGTGACACGAGGCAGACGAGCACGGTGCCGAGCGCGCTCGGACCGCGGCCGTGGTCGGGGATCGGTGCGTTCCAGTGTGCGCCGACGTTGACGAACGTGAGGATCCCGGCCACGGTGAGATCGGCGCCGCGCGGATGCCGGCGCATCCACTGCAGCGGCGGGAACCGGTTCACGCGCTCACGCTACCGACCGGCCGGTGGCGGTGCCGTCCGTCCTGAGGATGACCGTCGCTCCGCCCCTGGTGGGAGGCGGTGGGCCGGGGGATCGCCGCAGGTCGTGGATCGTCGCAGGGATTACGAAACTGCTGTTCCGATTCGACACCCATGCCGTACGATCCCCACTCGTGAGTCCGTGTCCGTCGTGCGCCAACCCCGTACCGGCCGGATCGCGCTTCTGCCCCACGTGTGGGTTCGCGCTCAACGCCTCCACGGTGGAGGAACGGCGGGTGCTCACCGTGCTGTTCGCCGACCTCGTCGGGTTCACCACGCTCTCCGAGCGGCTCGACCCGGAGCAGGTCAAGCGGATGATCGACTCCTGCTTCCAGCTGCTCGTCGAGGACATCACCACGTTCGGCGGCACGGTCGACAAGATCGTCGGCGACGGCATCGTCGCCCTGTTCGGCGTGCCCGTCGCGCACGAGGACGACGCCGAGCGCGCGGTCCGCGCGGCACTGCGGATGCAGGAGACGCTGTCCACGTTCGTCGCCCCGGGCGAGACCCGCTCGATGCTGCAGATGCGGATCGGCATCAACACGGGCGTCGCGCTCGTCGGTACCGTCGCCGGCACCGACCACACCGCGATGGGCGATGTCGTCAACACGGCCTCGCGCCTGCAGACGCTCGCCCCGCCCGGCGGCGTGCTCGTCGGCGAATCCACCCACGGGCTCACCTCGGCCAGCATCGACTACGAATCGCTGGGCGACTTGTCGGCCAAGGGCCGCGAGGCGCCGGTGCCGGCGTGGTTGGCCAAGGTGGCCGTCACCCAACCCGGCGAGCGGCACCGCCGGCGCGATGTCGCGATCATGGGCCGGTCCACCGAGCTGGCGCTCGCGCTCGCCACCGTCGACTTCACCGTTGCCAACCGCCAGGCCGCGCTGATCGCGGTCGACGGCGAGGGTGGCGTCGGCAAGAGCCGCCTCGTCGACGAGCTGCTCGACGCCGTGCGGCTGCGCCAGTCGGCGCTGGTGCTCGAGGGGTCGGCGGTGCCGTACGGCGAGTCGAACGTGTGGTGGCCCATCGCCGATGCGCTGCTCGATCGGCTCGAACTGGATCCCAGCACATCGCCCGAGTCCATCCGCGCCGTGGCGGTGCAGCAGGGCAAGGAGATGTTCGGCGATCACGACGAGCTCGCGCTGAAGCAGCTCGCCGAGGCGTTCCAGCACCTGCTCGGCTACCCGTCCAAGCTCGACGAGCTGGATCCGCAGGCCGCCCGCGAAGCCGTCGCCCGCGCGGTCACGATGGTGCTCGAACGGCGGCTCCGTTCGGGTCCCGTGGTGCTGTCCATCACCGACATCCACTGGGCCGACGTGGCCGTGCTCACCCTGTGCGAGCACCTGCTCGTCGCGCTCGCACACACGCCGTTCCTGCTCGTCACCACCAACCGCCCCGACCCCGATCTCGTCTGGCCTCCGCTCAACACCCGCGCCGCGCTGGTGCGCCTCCCGCTGGAGCCGCTCGGGCCGGTGTCGGCCGCGCAGCTGTGCCGGGCCATCGTCGGCCCCGATGTCGACGACGCCACGATCGCCACCATCTACGAGCGCTCCGGCGGCAACCCGCTGTTCCTCGAGGAGCTCGCCGTCCTCGTCGCCGAGGGCGGCGACGTCACCGCGCTGCCCGACTCGCTGCGCGCCGTGATCGCCGCCCGCCTCGATCAGCTCACGCCCGATCTGCGGTCCATCATCGACAACGCCGCGGTGCTCGGTCCGTCGGGTCAGCTGAGCAGCCTCGAGCGGTTCGCCCGCGAGATGGGCCAGCGCTTCGACGACACCCTGATCGAGACGCTCGTCGACGCCGGGCTGCTGCAGGTCAACGACAAGCGCTGGACGTTCAAGAGCGACTCGGTGCGCGAGGTCGCCTACAACACGATCACCAAAGCCGTCCGTGCGTTGCGGCACATGGGCATCGCCAACGCGATGTCCACCCAGAAGGCGTTCGCCGACGACATCGGCCACCACCTCGCGTCGGCGGCAGAGATCGCCAACGAGCTGGGCGGCGTCACCGGTGTGCCGGCCGACATCCGCGAGCGCGCCGTCGCCGAGCTCGAGCTGGCCACCATCCGCGCCACCGATCAGGGCAACCTGCGCCAGATCGTGCGCTACACCACGCGCGCGCTGGAGCTCTTCGAGAACGGCGGCATCCCACCGTCGTGTCGCGCGGCTCGCGCCCGGCTGCGGCTGCGTCGCATCGGTGCGTGGATCGAGCTCCGCCAGCTCGATCGCGCCCGCCCGGAGACCGAGTCCGTGCTCGCCGAGGCGCTCGCCGATGCCGACATCGCCACCGAGGCCGGCGCGCTGCGTGCCCGCGGCCTGATCAGCCAGGCCGCCGGCGACCTGCCCGCCGCGCGCACCCAGCTGGGCGAGGCCATCGATCTGTTCCGCCAGCTCGACGATCGGCCCCAGCTGGCCGAGACCCTGCGCCTGCGCGGGTTCCTCGAGCTGTTCGGCGGCTCGCTCACCGACGCCGAGTGGCTCTTCGGCGAGGCTGCGGGCCTCTACACCGAGCTCGCCGATCAGCGTGGCCTCGGCTACATCGAACAGCACCGGGCATGGATGGCGTTCCTGATCGGCGACATCGCCGTGGCCGAGGAGCACCTCCGCCGCGCGGCCGACACGCTCAACGAGCTCGGCGACCGGGCAGGCGTCGGCTGGGCGTTCGGGCTCCTCGCGTTCGTCGAGTTCTACAACCGCCGCTTCGAGTCCGCCGAGGAGCTGGCCACGCTCGTGCGCACCGAGGCCAAAGAGCGCGGCGACGAATGGGCCGAGGCGATGATGGTCTCGCTGCTCGCCTCCGTGCGGTTGTGGAGCGGTCACGTCGACGCCGCCGCGGCGCTGGCCGAGCAGGCCCGCGTCACGTTCAAGAAGCTCGGCGACGCGTTCGGGCTCACCCAGTCGCTCACCGTCCTCGGGCGCTCGCAGGTGGCCCTTGGCGATCCCAACGCGGCGCGCACCAGCGAGTCGCTCGTCGCCCAGGCCGAGATGCAGACCCAGGCGGCGTTCCCGTACATCGCCGCCGCCGGCATCGCGATGCACGCCGGTGACGGCAAGACGGCGTTGCTCTACGCCAACGAAGCGCTCGATCGGCTCGTGGTCGTGCAGGCCAACGGCGGCGAGGCGCTCATCATCAAGGCCGTCGGCCTGGCCCAGATCGGCGAGTACGACGCGGCCCGCACCGCGCTCGCCGACGTGCCCGACGACGGCCGCAGCAACCCGTTCTACCTCTCCGTGGTCGCGCTCGTCGCGTCGCTCGAGCGCGCGGCCGACGAGGCCGTCGCCGCCGCGCAGGGCGTGGTCGACGCGGCGGGCCATTCGTACCTCGACGGTGTGGTGGCATCGATGGCCGCCGGTGCATCGGCCGCCGGCAACGGCGACGCAGTGACGGCCGAGCGATGGCTCGACGACTCCGTCGGTCAGGCCGGCGCCACCCAGGACGTCGTCGCCACGGCACTGTCGCTCGCCGCGTACGAGCACGTGCTCGGCCGCGACCATCCGAGCGGTCCGGCCCGGCTCGACGCGCTCGGCGTCGGATGGCGCTCGGTGGTCGATGCCCTGCCACGCTTGGTCGATGTCGGCTGACGAATCCCCTGACGCAGCTCCATCCGAGCCACCCCGCCTCGGTCCCACCGGGCTGATCGTCGGGCGCTTCAACCCGCCGCACCTGGGCCACTCGTACATGATCGACTGGGCCGCCTCGCGGGTCGACCGGCTGGTGGTCTTCGTCAACACCCGCGACGGCGAGCTCGTGCCGGGCGAGCTGCGCGCCCAGTGGCTCGCCGAGCTGCACCCAAACGTCACCGTGGTGGAGGTGCGCCACGACCTCGACACGAACTTCGACGACGAGGAGCTCTGGGCGAAGTGGATGGCGTTGTTCCGCTCGCGCTGGCCACACGAGGACGGCCCGCACCTCATCTTCAGCAGCGACCCCTACGTCGGCGGCATCGCCGCGCGCTTCGACGCTGCGCCGGTTGTGGTCGACGCCGATCGCGTCGTCGTGCCGATCAGCGCCACCCGGATACGCGAAGCGCCAGCCGACCATCTCGATCGACTGGCGCCTCCGGTACGGGCCTGGGTGCAGGCCAACCTCATCTCGTAGGGCGCCCGCGGCGCCCGTGCATCACTTGCCGGGCTGGGGCAGGGTGCGCAGGTACGGCTTGACGGTGGTCCAGCCACCGGGGAACAGCGTCTCGGCCTCTTCGTTGGTGACGGCGGAACCGATGATCACGTCGTCGCCGTCCTTCCAGTTGCCCGGGGTGGCCACCTTGTGCTTGGCGGTCAGCTGCAGCGAGTCGATGACTCGGAGGATCTCGTCGAAGTTGCGGCCGGTGGACGCCGGGTAGGTGATGTTCAGCTTGACCTTCTTGTCCGGCCCGATGATGAAGACCGAGCGCACCGTGAGGGTGTCGTTCGCGTTCGGGTGGATCATGTCGTAGAGGTCGGAGACCTTCTTGTCGCTGTCGCCGATGACCGGGAAGTTGACCGCGGTGCCCTGCGTCTCCTCGATGTCGGCGGCCCACTTGCCGTGGTTGTCGATCGTGTCGACCGACAGGCCGATGACCTTCACGTTGCGCTTGTCGAACTCCGGCTTGAGCTTGGCGACGAGGCCCAGCTCGGTGGTGCACACCGGCGTGAAGTCCTTCGGGTGGCTGAAGAGCACGCCCCAGCTGTCGCCCAGCCATTCGTGGAAGTGGATCTCGCCCTCAGTGGTCTGAGCCGTGAAGTCGGGTGCGATGTCGCCAAGGCGGACGCTCATGGGATGTTCCTCTTTCGTGTCTGCATGTTGCCGGCGCCGACGCTGGCGCCCTCGATCTGGCCAGTATGCCGGATACCCGATCCAAGCGGTCAAGAATTGGACAGGTGACCAACGAGTCACCTATAGTGCTCGGCGTGGCCACCGAGGAAGCGTTCGTCGACGTGTTCAAGGCGCTCGCCGACACGAGCCGCCGCGCGCTCCTCGACGCGCTGTTCGTCACCGATGGACAGCGCCTCAACGAGCTGTGCGCGGTGCTGCCCGAGCTGACCCGCTTCGGCGTGATGAAGCACCTCGCGGTGCTGCAGCAGGCCGGTCTCGTCACCACCGAGAAGGTGGGTCGCGACAAGCACCACTACCTCAACCCGGTGCCGATCCAGGAGATCCACGATCGCTGGATGTCGAAGTACGCCCAACCGTTCAGCCGGGCGATGCTCGGCCTCAAGCACGACCTCGAACACCAACCCGCAGACCGCCGACCCGCAGCACTGGAGCGCACCGCATGAACCCCGCCCGCCACGTCTACGAGATCTACATCAGGGCCACACCCGAGCAGGTATGGCAGGCGTTGGTCGATCCAGCCTTCACGGTCCGCTACTTCCATCGCACCGCCGTCGAGAGCACGTTCGTGAAGGGTGCGCCGTACCGCTACGTGATGGGCAACGGCAACACCGCGATCGAGGGCGAGATCGAGGAGATCGAGCCCGGCCGACGGATCGTGATGTCGTTCCAGTTCCAGAACCACTCCGGCATGCCCGTCGAGCCGCCGAGCCGGGTCGAGTGGGTCGTCACGCCGACCGGTGAGGCGACGCGTCTCACGCTGCGACACACGGATCTGTTCAAGAGCCCGCTCACGTGGGAGTCGGTGCGGATGGGATGGCTGCCGGTCATCGACGGGCTCAAGACCGTGCTCGAGACCGGCGAGTCGCTCGGGATGATCGACGATCCCGAGGCCGACGAGCTGTCGGGCGATCCCGAGGGCGAGTGGCACCGCGCCCAGGGCATCGCCGCCAACAACGGTACGTGGGACTGGCTCGGCAAGCCCGACGGCGAGCGCACCGCCGACGACGACGAGCAGATGACGTTGTCCGCCTACGCCGCCGCCTACCACTGGGCACGTGCCGCCGGCACCGGCCCGGCCAACACGGCCCGGGCCAACTGGTTGCTCTCGCGGGTGTGGGTCGTGCGCGGCAACGGCGCGCTCGCGCTGCACCACGCCGACATCGTGATGGAGACCTGCCACGAGCACGACCTGCACGACTTCGACCTCGCCTACCCGCACGAGGCCCGGGCCCGCGCGCTCGCCTGCCTCGGCCGCCACGACGAAGCCGCCGCCGAGCGCTCGACGGCGGCTGCCGTGCCCATCGTCGACGACGAGGACCGCAGCATCTTCGACCCCGACCTCGCCGCCGAACCATGGTTCGGCCTGGACCCCCTCCCCGTGTGACCCCGCCCGGCCGGTCGCGCGACTCCTGGCGAAATTCGGCGCGTCGATCGGTGCCGTGACGGGCAGAGTGGCGGCGTGACCGAGATCGCCGACACGCCGCGGCCGCCGTACACGGCGGTGATCTTCACGAGCATCCGCACCGATGCGGGCGACGCCGAGTACGCCGTGACGGCAGAGCGGATGGACGTGCTCGCTGCGCAGCAGCCCGGCTACCTCGGCGTCGAGTCGGCCCGCGAGGGCGTCGGCATCACGGTGTCCTACTGGGCGAGCGAGGCCGACGCGCTGGCGTGGAAGCGAGTCGCCGATCACGCCGAAGCACAACGGCTCGGGCGGGCGGAGTGGTACGCCAGCTACCGCGTCCGCGTCGCCACGGTGACGCGTGAGTACGGGCACGACACGCCGTAGCGTTCCGGCCGTGCGCATCGTCGGGATCTGCGGCAGCCTCCAATCGGCATCGGGCAACCTCACGCTGCTGCGTTCGCTCGGTGCGGCGATGCCGGCCGGCGTCGAGTGGTCGATCTTCGACGGGCTGCGCCACCTGCCGATGTTCGACCCGGACCTCGAGCGCGATGGCAGCGCGCCGGCACCGGTGGCCGAGCTGCGCGCCGTGATCGGTGCGGCAGACGCGCTCGTCATCGCCTCGCCGGAGTACGGGCACAGCCTGCCGGGCTCGCTGAAGAACGCGATCGACTGGCTCATCGGCTCGGGCGAGCTGGAGGGCAAGGTGTTCGCGGTGACCGCATCGGTGGTGCACACGGCCCGCGGTCGCCAGGGCCTCGACGCGCTGCTGCGCACGCTCGCGGCGGTCAGCGCCCGGGTCGTGGGTGGCGTGCCGATCGCGCGTGGGGCGGGCGAGCAGGACGAGGTTGACGCGCTCGTCGCCGCACTGGTCGAAGCCGCATCGGCTCCCGACCGATCTACGGTTGCGCCATGAGCATCGCCGTCGACCTCGCTGATCTGCCACGTGCCATCGCCGGGCAGATCGGATGGGCATACCTGCTCACCATGAGCGAGGCCGACCAGGCGCGTGTGCTCGCCGTCGTCCCCGGCGAGGAGCCCGACGGCACGCTGACGTTCGAGGTCGGCAAGGGCACCGCCGCAAACGTGGCCGAGCACCCGGCCGTCACGCTCGTCTACCCGCCGTCGACCGCAACGGCGATGAGCCTCATCGTCGACGGCACGACCTCGATCGACGGCCGGCGGGTCATCTTCACCCCGACGTGGGCCGTGATGCATCGCTCGGCGTTGCCCGAGGCGGACGAGTGAGCGACCCGGTACTCATTGCCGCGATCGCCCAGGAGCGGCTCGTCCTGGCGGACCTGTTCAGCGAGCTCGACGCCCGGCAGCTCGCCACACCGTCGCTGTGCGCCGGCTGGTCGGTGAAGGACGTCGCCGCTCATCTCACGATGCTGTTCAACGTGTCGGGGCCCGGACTGCTCTGGCGGTCGCTGGTCGAGCCCGTCTCGTTCAGTGGTGCCATCGATCGCTGGACGAGGGAGAACACCCGCCGCCCGATCGAGGGCATCGTCGCCCAGCTCCGGGACCAGGCTGCCAACACGAGGCACCCACCCGGCATGCCGGTCGCGCCGCTCGCCGACCTCCTCGTGCACGGCGAGGACGTCCGCCGCCCGCTCGGGATCGCGTCGACGGTGCCGTGGGCCCACGCCGTCGCGGCGATGAACTTCGTGACCGGTGGCCGAGCGATCGGGTTCGTGCAACCCAGCCGGCTGCGCGGCCTGCAGTTCGTGGCCACCGACGGCGATCGCTCGTGGGGTCGCGGTCAGGTCGTGCACGGCCCGGTGATGAGCCTGCTGCTCGGGGCGATGGGTCGGCGCGTGGCGTTCGACGATCTCGGCGGCGCGGTGCAGGTGCTGCGCGACCGGCTCGATCCGCCCCCGAACGCGCCGAAGCGTCAGCGACGCTGACGCTCCGGTGCCTCGTGGGCTCGATGACCGTGTCGGCCAGGATCGACGTCGGTCAGTGCCCTGACGAGACCAGCAACCCGGGATCATCGATCCGCTGGGCGGCTGCCGGTGGGGGGAGCAGCGTGGGCATCGCGTCCGCCGGGTCGACGGGCGCCAGCGGACGCTGCGGGATACGGCGCACCGTCGGCGGCGCCTGCCGGCGAGCCTGGTTGACCCGGCGGATCGTCAGCAGCACGATGGCGAGGCTGGTGACCGCGGCGACGACGGTGAACACGATGCCGCTGGCGTCGGTGCCGGCGGTGAAGGCGTGCAGCGTGCTGAAGAAGAACAGCGGGAAGCTGGAGAAGTGGATCGCCCGCCACGCCTTCTTCGGGATCCGCTTGCGCAGCAGCGAGCTGACCTCGATGGCGACCAACAGGTACATCCCGACGATGCCCCAGGCGACGGCGTTGGGGTTCCACGAGCTGGTGAACGGCACGAGGATGTCGCTCGGGCCGAAGTGGATGTAGCTGTCCATCAGGATGCCGAGCACGTGGATCGCGGTGAAGATCACGGCGAACCCGCCGACGAAGCGGTGGAGGTCGAGCATCCAGTTCGGCCGGGCCTTCTTGCCGAGGGCCTTGGTGGAGATGAACAGTCCCCACAGCACGCTCGCGGCGAGCATCGCCCAGCCGACCATGCCAGCCGATCGGGCGGTGTACCACCACAGTTCGTTGCTCATGACGTCGCCTCCGTCATCTCGGCGATCGTGTTCGCGTGAGGAATGTCGAGCGAGATCTGGGTCGGCAGCAAGCCGTCGGCGACGAAGCGCTGCAGTCCCGCGCTGGCGAGGATCCGTCCGTCGCGGTGGACGGCCATCGCCTCGATGCCGTCGGGCAGGAGGTCGAACGGATGGTGGGAGCCACGGAGCAGGACGGCCTTGGCCAGTCCCTCGGCCACCCAGGCCTGGCCGGCGATGACCGTCGCCTGGACGAGGTCCGTCGTCGACGGCCGCCCGGTGGAGGGGTCGATCAGGTGGTGTCGGCGCTCCTCGCCGACCATCCAGGTGCGGCGCAGCGTCGACGACGTGGCGACCGCCCCGTCACCGACGTGCACGACGGCGATCGGATCCTCGCCAGTGGGATGGTCGATGGCCACCGTCCAGCCGCCGTCCTGCGGGGCCCGACCGTCGACCCGGAGATCGCCGCCGAGGTTGACGCAGGCGCCGGAGGCCCCCGCCATCAGCAGCTCGGCGACGATCATGTCGGCAGCCAGCCCTTTGCCGATGCCGCCCGGGTCGAACTGCGCGCCGCGGGGGAGGCGGATGCGGTGCCGGGCACCGGCCGAGGTCGGTGAGGCTCCGTCCTGCTCGAGGTGGAGGTCGATGTCGGTGCAGGCGATCATCGTCCAGGGCTCGGGTGCCCGGCGTGACGACGCCCGGCTGCGCAGCTCGGAGAGCGTCTCGAAGCTGCGGTCGTAGCCGGCGTCGATGACGGCGCCGAGCACGAGCGGATCGACACTGGCGCCCGTCATCCGCCACAGCTCGATGGCCCGCTCGACCATCAGCGACGTGTCGGCGGAGACGTGGCAGAACTCGCCGGCGTTGCGGTTGAGGCGGCTGATCTCGCTGTTGTCGCGGAAGCGGCTCCAGCGCGACTCGAGCTCCTCGACTCGGGCGATGGCCCGGTGGAGCAGTGCGTTGTCGCCGTCGGTGACGATGATGTGGGCCCGGGTGCCCATCGCCCGGAAGTGGGCCTCGGCCACGGGTCGGGTGGCGATCGTCGAGACGCTCATCGTCAGCTCCCGCCGCTCGAGGTGTTGGCCTGGGTGGTGGCTGTCGTCTGCGCCGTGGTGGCGGCGGTCGTGCTGGCGGTCGTCGCCGCCGTGGTGGCAGCGGTGGTCGCCGCCGTCGTTGCAGCGGTGGTTGCGGCCGTAATCGCGGCGGTGGTCGCTGCGACGGTTGCAGGGGTGGTGGCGGCAGTCGTGTCGACCGAGACGTCGGCTGCCGCGGTGGCAGCGATGCTCGTGGTGGCAGTGGGGGCCGCCGTGGTCGATGCGGAGTCGGCGGTGGACGAGCCGCCCTGGGCGTTGACCGCCATCGCTCCGGCGAGCGCCAGCATCACGCCGACACTGCCGGCGCCGGCCGCCCGACGTGAACGACGAGCAGGGTGGGGCCGGCGCCGGCGAGCCGGCTTCGGTTGGTTCTCGTTCATCGGGTGCATGACCTCTCCTCTGGTTGCTGAGGAGAGAATGCGCCCTGAACCTCAGAGATTCATGAGGAAAGGCTGGATGGTCTCGCCGACGTGATCGACGAGCCGAGCAGTCCGAGAACCCGACCGAGATGATGGGTCAGGGGACCATTGGTCAGCGGGAAGATGGGTCAGGGGTTGAAGGGGATGGCCACCGAGGAGATGCCGAGGGCGTAGAGGTTGCTGCCGGATTCGGCGTTGGAGAAGGACGCGTAGAGCGTGCTGCCGTCCGGGCTGGCGGCCAGCGCCGGGTAGCCGAAGTCGGTGAAGGGCGAGACCGGCACCACGCTGCAGATCTTCCAGTCGGTGAGGTTCGTCGTCTGGATCAGCTTCGGCTCGCCGCACACGTCGTCGCCACCGCCGCTGTTGGACGAGTAGGCGATGGCCGCCGACGAGCCCGAGCCGGTGGCGATGGCCGTCTGGAACCCGGTCGAGGCACTGGCGTCGAGCGGCATCGCGACCGGATCGGCGAACGTCTTGCCACCGTCGGCGGAGATCGAGGTGTACACCGTGGTCAGCTCCGTCGTGCCGGAGGTGCGGTCGAGCGATGCGGCGATCACCGGCTTGGTGCCGGAGAACGCGATCGCCACCGACGGGCTGTCGTTCTGGCGCCCACCGGAATCGGTGACCTTCACCGATGCCGCATCACCGACCTTCCAGTAGTCGACGTCGGTGCCTCCGTCGGCGCTGGCGACGAAGAACGCCACACCGACGGTGCTGCCGCTGGCGGCGATGCCGCCACTGAGCCCGCCCCGGATCCCATCGCCCGGGATCTGCACGTTGTCGGCGCTTCCGGTGCCCGTCAGCGGGGCCGACGTCACGAAGAGTGCGTCGCCGGAGGAGTAGAGCACGTACGCCTTGCCGCCGGCGATGGCCACCTTCGGGTGCACGAGGGCCTCGTCCTCGGTCGGCGCGATCGTGCTCGATGTCCACGTCGCGCCGTTGTCGGCCGACGTGGCGAGGTCGATGCTGGAGTTGTCCTCGAATGCGATGGCGAGCGTGCCGCTGGTGGGATCCGATGCGATCGAGAGGTAGTCCTTGCTGGACGTCGGCACGGCGGCGACCTGCACGGGGTCGAGGTACGCGCCTTTGGTCGGGTCGTACGTCGAGCTGGAGATGATGGTGGTCGGGTCGCCGTCGGCCTTGGCGACGCCCCAGGCGACGACGGGGTTGCCGGCCTTGTCGACCGCGATCACGTCGGCGGCGCCGCCTGCCGTGGCGTCGTCGAGCGCGTGCACGAGCTGTGCACCGCCGCCCGCCCGACTGGTGGTGTCGGCCGTGGCGGAACCCGCCGTGGAGGCAGCCGAGCTGTCGGTCGACCCGGAACCGGCCGTGGACGCGGCCGTGTCGCCGGCGGTGGTTGCCGGCGACACGGTGGTCGTTGTCGACTTGTTGGCGTCACCGCTCGCGCACGACGCGCCGGCGAAGGCGAGCGTCGCCACGAGGGCGGGAAGGATGGTCTGGCGTCTCACGAGTGCTCCGAGCGTCGATGATCGCTCTCGTTGTACTCATGGCCGGTCGAGCCCCGGTGGAGGCTCGGTCGAGCCCGATGGAGTCCGGTCGAGGCCCCATGGAGCCCGGTCGAACGCCGGTCGCGGCTCAGTCGATGATGCGCTCGATGATGGTGGCGTTGGCCAGACCGCCGCCCTCGCACATCACCTGCATGCCGAACCGGCCGCCGGTGCGCTCGAGCTCGTTGAGCAGCGTCGCCATCAGCTTGGTGCCGCTGCAGCCGAGCGGGTGACCGAGCGCGATCGCGCCGCCGTTGACGTTCACCTTGCTCATGTCGGCGCCGGTCTCCTTCGCCCACGCCAGCACGACGGAGGCGAACGCCTCGTTGACCTCGAACAGATCGATGTCGTCGATGCTCATCCCGGTCTTCTCGAGGATCTTCTTGGTGGCGGGGATCGGGCCCTTGAGCATCGTCACCGGATCGGTGCCGACGACCGCGAACGCATGGAAGCGGGCGCGGGCCTTGAGGCCGAGCTCCTTGGCCTTCTCGGCGCTCATGATCAGCACGGCCGAGGCGCCGTCGGAGATCTGCGACGAGTTGCCGGCCGTGATGAGGCCGTCTTCCTTGAACGCCGGCTTCAGCTTGGCGAGGCCCTCGGCCGTGGTGCCCGGGCGGATGCCTTCGTCCGCCGTCAACATCTCCTTGGTGCCGTCGAGGTCGTACGGCACCGGGATCAGCTCGCGCTCGAAACGGCCTTCGTTGGTGGCCTGCTCGGCACGCTGCTGGCTCTGCGCGCCGAACGCATCGAGCTCCTCACGGGTGATGCCGTACTCGACGGCGATCATGTCGGCACCGATGCCCTGCGGGGGCAGGCCGGTCTCGGCGTAGCGATCGACCATCTCCTGCGGGAACGGCGAGCCCATCGTGAACTTGACGACCGAAGAACCCATCGGCACGTTGCTCATGCTCTCGACACCGGCGGCCACGACGATGTCGTAGGCACCGGCGATGACGCCCTGGGCGGCGAAGTGCATCGCCTGCTGGCTCGAGCCGCACTGGCGGTCCACCGTGGTGGACGGCACGGACTCCGGCCAGCCGGCCGTGAGCACCGCGTTGCGGCCGACGTTGAGGGCCTGCTGGCCGACCTGGGAGACGCAGCCCATGATCACGTCGTCGACGAGAGCCGGGTCCAGATCGTTGCGCTCGACGAGCGCGTTCAGCACGTGTGCCGCGAGCGCGGCCGGGTGCCAGTCCTTGAGTTTGCCGTTGCGCTTGCCCCCGGGCGTGCGGACGGCGTCGACGATCACTGCTTCTGTCATGGTTGCTCCGTTGTTGATGAGGTTGTTGCGGGCGAGATCGCGGGTTCGAGGGTGGCCGCGGCCACCGATTCGACGGCGCGGGCGAGGTTGGCCTGGAGACGAGTCATCACCGAGGCGAGGGCGTGGCGTTCTTCGCGGCTGATGCCGCTGCGCAACTCGGCGCGCAGCACCTCGTCGATCGCGGTGATCCGGCGGGCCATCGCCGTGCCCTCCGACGACAGGCAGATCTGCCAGACCCTCCGGTCGTCGGTGGCGAGGCGCTCGATCAGCGCGCGCTCCTGCAGGCGATCGAGGCACGACCCGATGAACGGCCGACCGAGGCGCAGGTGATCGGCGATCTTGGTCTGGGTGTTCGGGCCGAACTGATCCACGTAGGCGATGACGCTGGCCTGGGTGAGGTTGAGGCCGAGCGGGGCGAAGCAGGCATCGAACGCCTCCCGGACCGCTCGTGCCGTCGACATCAACGTGGACTCGACACGCAGCCACGGTGGTGCATCGAGCTCGTGACTGGTATCGGCTCCGATGTTTCCCACAGACATATTATATGGCACCATACAGTCATGACGCTCACGCAGACCAACGACGCCACCGACACCAGTGGGGCGACCGAGCCCGAGGCATTCCCCGGCGCGAACGAATTCCGGGCCACGTGCCGCGCGTTCCTCGCCGAGCACGCCGTGCCTGCCGGCAAGACGAGCTTCGAGCAGGACAAGGTGTTCCTCCAGGCCGCCGTCGACGCCGGCCTGGGCGGCATCGTCTACCCGAAGGAGTACGGCGGCGCCGGACTCACGCCAGCGCACGACAAGATCTGGCGCGAAGAGAAGGCCGCCTACCCGCCCCAGGACGGCGAGTTCATCATCAGCCACGGGATGTGCCTGCCGATGATGGCCGAGCACGGGACGCCCGAGCAGAAGGCCCGCTTCATGCCCGACATGATCGCCGGCCGCACGCTGTGGTGCCAGATGTTCAGCGAGCCCGGCGCCGGTTCCGACGTCGCCAGCCTGCAGAGCAAGGCCGAACGTGACGGCGACGAATGGATCCTCAACGGGCAGAAGGTGTGGACCACGCTCGCCCACAAGTCCGAGTACGGCCTCGTCGTCGTACGCACCGACCCGAACCAGATCAAGCACGCCGGCATCTCGATGTTCATCCTCGACATGAAGGCCCCGGGCGTGGAGATCCGCCCGATCCACCAGATCGACGGCGGCAACCACTTCAACGAGGTGTTCTTCACCGACGTGCGCGTCCCGGCCGACTGGCTGCTCGGCGACCTGAACAACGGCTGGAACCTCGCCACCAGCATGCTGATGTACGAGCGTGTCGCGATCGGGTCCGCCGGCGCCGGCAAGGTCAGCCAGCCCTACTACGACCTGCTCGCCTCGATCGCCACGGCGAACGGCAAGATCGCCGATCCCGTCGTGCGCGACCAGCTGATGAAGCTCTACATCATGGAGTCCACCAAGTCGCTGGTCGCCATGCGCACCCGGGCGGAGATGAAGGCCGGCAAGACGCCGGGCCCGGGCGGCTCCCTCGGCAAGCTGATGGGCTCGAACATCTCGTGGTACTACCGGGGCATCGCGCTCGAGATCGCCGGTCCGGTCTCGGTGGCCTGGGATGCCCCGGGCGGTGGCTCGCTCAACCGCCAGTTGCTGAACACGTTCCAGAACGGCATCGCCGGCGGCACCGACGAGATCCAGCGCAACATCATCGGCGACCGAGTCCTCGGCCTGCCCCGCGAGCCATCGGTCGACACGAAGGTGCCGTTCAAGGACCTCAAGGTCGGAACCCAGCGCCAGCCCGGCTGAGTCCACCGTCTCCCCGCCCCACGATGTCACCGAGGATTGCGCCCTCCGCAATCCTCGGTGACACCGTGGACGAGTCGCGGTCCCGAGCGGGAGCGCACCAGTAGGTTGTGAGCGCCAACGGGCCGATCGCGGCCTTGCTCCCGTAGCTCAGTGGATAGAGCGTCGGTTTCCTAAACCGTGCGTCGCAGGTTCGAGTCCTGCCGGGGGCGCTGAGTACTCGGTCGTGCCTACGGACGGTCGAGGAACTCGAGCAGCGCCGCAGGCATCATGTGGCCCTGCCAGCCGGTGGCGTCACGCATGGCGATCGCCGGCAGCATCGCCCTGGCCAGGCTGGCCACCATCCACGCCGGCAGGTCACCGATCATCGAGCGCACTTCGATCTGATGCGCGAACGTCTGGCGGCCGAACCACAGGCCGGCCTCGTCGACGGGTGAGTTGTTGCCCATCCAGTCGGGATGCACGCCGACCGAGGCGCGAACGTCGACCTGCTGGCGACTCGTCAACCCGCTGAACCAATGCCGCGCACTCTCCGTCATCACAACGACCCACCTCGCTGACGGTCAGGGTCTGGGGCCGGCGGGGTCCCACCCAACCTACTCGTCCCGAGAGCGTTCGTCGCTCGGCGGTTCGATGTGGAAGAGGCGGCAGGCATTGTCGCCGCTGAACCTCCGGCGGTCTTCGTCGGTGTCGAACTCCGCGAGGAATTGCCGGATGTCGTCCCGACCGGGATGTTGGAAGGGGTAGTCGGTCGAGAACAGCAGGCGGTCGATCGTGGTTGCCTCGAGCGCATGGCGGAGCAGTGCAGGGTTGAACATTCCCGAGCTCGTGATGTGGACGTTGGTTCCCACGTACTCGGACACCTTCCGCTGGAGACCGGCGATGCGCGACAGGCTGTCGGTGCGGTCCATCCAGAACAGGAGCAGCTCGCCCCAATGGCCGAGCACGATCTGGAGGTCGGGGTGCCGATCGAAGGTGCCGCGAGTGATCAGGCGGAGTGCAGCGAGTGCTGCTTCGAGGTGCCAGCCCCACGCAAAGGTCGACAGGGCCAGGTCGGTCATCGGATCGAACCCGGAGTAGGCAGCGGCCCGCATCGCGTTCGAGGGGATCTGGGGGTGGATGAAGATCGGCTGGCCGAGTGCGGCCGCTGCGGCGAACAGGTCGTCGTAGCACGGGTCGTCGAGTGGCGTGTTCCGGGTGCGGCCGTAGACCATCGCGCCGACGAAGCCGAGTCCGGCCGCACGTTCGAGCTCGCCGGCGACGGCGCTCGGGTCCGCCATGGGCAGTGTGGACATCGCGCGCAGACGCGTCGGGTGTCGACGGACAGCGTCGTCGGCGATGTCGTTCGTCTCCCGGCTGAGTGCCACCGCGTCGGCGGGATCGAGGGGACCGGTGGCGGGTGGTGCCACTCCGAGAACATGCATGTCGATGCCCTGCTCGTCCATGGCCGCCATCCGTGCCTCGCCGATGTCTTCGAGCCGGGCGAGGTGGTCGCCCATCTCGTTGAAGGCCAGGCTCTCGTCGCGACGGCCGTCCGGCAGAGCCTCGAGCGCCGCTTTCAGCCCCGGGGTGGTCCAGTGCTCTTCGATGCCGATGAGTGCCATGGCGTGCTCCTTCGTGCTCGTCCGTTACTGATTGAACCGCCTCCGGCCGCGTCGGCTGCGTCGCGGAGGGACATCTCCTCGATCTGCGTGACACGCGACATCTCTCGCCGCACACCGATGAGTTCGAGCCGGCGCCGGCGTCGATCAGTGCATGACCGACCATGTACCTGACACGTCCACACTCACCAACATCGGCGTCACGATGTTCACCGTCGCCGATGTCGACGCGTCGAAGGCGTGGTATTGCGACACGCTCGGCTTCGAGGTCTGCGCCGATGTCCGCTTCGGCGAGAACGGCGAGAACCGTTGGCTCGAGGTGGCACCCCCCGGTTCGAGCGGCCGCCTGTCGCTCAACCCGCCGATGAACAACCAGCCCGGCGGCGGGTCGATCGGCATCGATTCGTCCGACGTCATCGGCGAGTTCAACCGCCTCCAGGCGCTCGGCGTCACGATCGACATGCCGCCGATGCAGACGCCCGGTGCCCCGCTGCTGTTCATGCTCCGGGACCTCGACGGCAACCACATCGCCGTCGTCGAGACACCGCCCGTCTGATCCGTCGCCGTCGGTCGCCGGCCGTTGCGATCGTCGCGACGTCTTCCGCTCAGGCTGTCAGTGACCGATCCATCGGAACGCCAGGATCGCGATGTCGTCCTCGGCGCCGTCGTGGTTCATCGTCGTCACGATCCCGGCGAGTGAGTCGTCGAGTGCGGTCTCAGGGGTCGTGGCGGCGGCGGCGAGGCGTCCCATGCCCTCGAGGAGGTCCTCGCCTCGGCGCTCGACGAGGCCGTCGGTGAACGCGATCAGCGTCGAGCCTTCCGGCATCGTGAACCTCGTCAACCGGTACTCGGCCGATGTGGCGACGCCCAGCGGCACGCCCACGTGGGTCGTGACGAACTCGGCGCGGGAATCGGTGACGAGCAGCGGGTTGAGATGGCCGGCGTTGGCGAGGACGACCTCGCGGGTGGCAGAGTTGCCGACCCCGACGAGGACGGTGGCGAAGTGCTCGTCCTCGATGATGTCGATCTGGCGACGGCACATCTGGAGCGCACGGTCGGGAAGGTGCCCTTCGAGGAGGTAGGCGCGGAGCGTGAACCTGAGCCGGGCCATGATGGTGGCAGCAGACAGGCCTCGTCCGGACACATCGCCGACGACGAACGCGAAGTGGCCGTCGTCGACGGGAACGATGCTGTACCAGTCGCCGCCCACCTCGACACCTCGCGTTCCTGCCACGTACCGGGAGGCGATCTCGAGGCCGGGCACCGTCGGGTTCCGCTGGGGGAGCAGCGCCCGCTGCAAGGTCTCGGAGATGTGGCGCTGTTCGCCGAGTCGTTCATCCAGCTGCTCGTAGAGACGGGTGATCGTGTCGGCGTTGTCTTCGGCCTCGTGGCGGCGCCTCACGAGTTGCGCCGCGCCGGCAGCGGTCGCGGCGGTCATCAGCGACCCGACGGCGAGGAAGATCCACGGCAGGCGCGCCCCGAGGTCGCCTCCGAGCCGGGCCTTGCGCGTCGTGACGAGCGTGATGACCGTGTTGCCGAACGGGATCGTGGCCCGATCGGTCGGTCCGTGCAGCGGCAGCTCCGATGGTGTGACGTCGGTGGTCGCCACGTTCGCCGAGAGGGTTGCGTCACCGAGGTAGGTCACGAAGTGAATGTTCGCGAACGCCGCGTTGCTCTCGACCGAGACCTGCCGATTCGAGGGGATTGCTCGCTCAGCGAGCACGACGTAGCCGGGCGCCGACGGATCGGCCATGGCGTACGCGACGCGGGTCATCGTGCCGCTCGGGAGGCCTGCCACGGCGAACGAGTCGCTGCGGACTGCTTGACGCACCAGCTCGCCGCTCTCCGACGACGGTGACGACTCCGGCTCCGGCGTGACGCCGACGACGGTCACCAACGCGAGCGACGAGCCCGTGCTCCGCCACAACGACGCGTCGACGAAGAGCCTTCCCGAGCCGACCTCGGTCGACATGAACGTCGTGAACTTCTCGATGCTCCCGTCCGTCGCGGTCGCGATCTGGAGGGCGGTCACGAGCGGGCTGGTGATGTTGACGACCTCGGCCGAGATCAGCGCAGCGGCCTGGCGAGTCTGCACCCGGAGCAGTCGTTCTTCGTTGTGGCGATCCAGGGACCACGATGCCAACGTCGCCGAAGCGGTGATCGCGAGACCGACGATCGTGACGACGGCGATCACTCGGCCCGTGCCTCCACGAACTCGTGCATCCATCTGCGGCTCCCAATCCATGATGCTCGGGGTCTCGGAGCATCAAGTCGTCGGAACATATCCGAAACGGATCACGTTGACCAGGTGCACGCGCGCTCCGCGGCCGGCGGGGCGGTCGTGACGTGGTGGCGTCTCGCCCCGAACCGGTGGTTTCGTCGGCGGCGTCGGCGGGCACCGGCTCGGTGATCGATGGGAGCCCCGGTGCCGACAACCACAGACGACGCGGGACGCGTCCGATGAGCCGGCGATTCGCCGTTCTCGTCAACGGAGCCGCCGGCTCCGTCGAGGAGACCGATGACGAGCTCGCCGTGATCACCCGGGCGTTCGCCGATGCGGGCATCGACGCAGCCGTGAGCGCGATCGATCCACATCAGATCCCGGACTCGATGCGCGATGCCTGGGATTCTGGCGTCGAGGCGATCGTCATCGCCGGCGGCGATGGCAGCGTCAACTGCGCAGCGGGCGTCGCCGCGGGCACGGACATGGTGCTCGGGGTGCTCCCGATGGGCACCTTCAACCACTTCGCCAAGGACCTCGGCGTGCCGACCGACGACATCGCCACCTCGGTGTCGTGGTTGGCCGGAGCGCCGGTGAGCTGCGTCGACATCGGCGAGGTCAACGGCCGAGCGTTCGTGAACAACGCATCGATCGGCGTCTATCCGACGATGGTCGCCGACCGCGACGCGATCCGCGATCGGCACGGATGGGGAAAGGTCCGCGCCGTGCCCATTGCCGTCATCCGCACCCTGCGACACCTGCCCGTCCACCGACTCCGCCTCACCCTCGACGAGCAGAGCCCGGTCGAGGTCTCCACCGCGTTCCTGTTCGTCGGCAACGGGTCGTTCGACGACCACGGCGAGCGGCTCGGACGTCGGACGTCGCTCACCGATCACCGACTGGGCGTGTACTGCATCGCGACCACCAGTCGGTGGCGACTCATCGTCAATGCGATCAAGTCCCGGGTCACGGGCATCGCGTCGACGGACCAGACGCAACGCCGACTGGCGCAGACCTTCGTCGTCGACTCCGACGACGTCAGCCTGGCGATCGCACTCGACGGCGAACCGACCGAGCTGCAGCTGCCGCTCACCTTCCGCTCCCGCCCCGGCGCGCTGCGAGTGCTCGTCGCGGCCACCCACACGGCGGCCGACGATTGATCGAGACGGCAGTCGCCCGATGACGTGCATGGCGCACTGGTCTATACCTAGACTGCCGAGGTATGAAGGAATCCGACGTTCGTGGACATCTCGATGGTCTCGTGCTCGCCGCGCTGGCGGACGGCGCGGCACACGGGTACGAGATCATCCAACGCATCAGCGAGCGTTCCGGCGGCGCGTTCGATCTCGCCGAAGGATCGGTCTACCCGGTCCTGCACCGCCTCGAATCCGACGGCGCTCTGGACGCTCGATGGGAGGCGGCCAACGGTCGTCGCCGCAAGGTGTACAGCATCACGCGTCCCGGCCGGACCCGGTTGACGGCGGAACGAGCGCGCTGGCGCGACCTGCGCACGACCATGGACAGAGCATTGGGAGGGATCACCGCATGAACGAACCACGCGAGCACGACAGCCCGATCGAGGACTACCTCGACGAACTGCTGGTCACGACAGCCGGAGGCCCGCGTCGGGTACGGCATCTGCTGACCGAGGTCGAGGCCCATCTCCGGGATGCCGCCGAGGCGATCGCCGGCGACGGTGTCCCGAGCGTCCAGGCCGAGGCGCAGGCCGTCGCACGATTTGGCCCCACCGACCTCGCGACCAGGGAACCACTGCGTCGTTGGTCGAGCCGTGGCATGCGTCGACGCGTCGTGCTCGGAGTGCTCGCCGTCGGCGGTGTGGCCGGCGTCTTCATCGGCGTTGCCGGCGCGTTGGCGGCGGCTGCACGCTCGATCTGGGGTGCCCGAGCGATCGGGACGCCGTTCCCGAGTGGCTCGTACACGTCGGCGGATTGCTCGAGGTGGATGAAGCTGTACCCCCAGGCGAAGGACTGCGTCGCGGCGATGACGCTCGATCACGCCAATGACTTCGTCGCGATGTGTGTGCTCGCCGGCATCCTCGGCCTCGTCGCCATCGCCGCCAGATCGGTGCTCCAGCGGCGATGGGACAGCCGTGCGGTCCGGTACGCGCTCCCCGCCGCCGCGGAGTACGTGGTGGGGCTCGCGGCTGCGGGGGTGACCGCTGTCGTCGGTGGGGCGATGGGCGTGGACTCGATCCTGGTGACCCGCGGTCAGGGTGCGGGGCAACCGCTTGCCGTCGCCGGAGCGGCGTCACTCGCCGCGGTGCTGCTCGGCGTGCTCGCTCGGCGGGCCGCCACCACAGGGCGGTGGTCGTCGGCGGCGTGATCGCCTGGGGGACACCGTCTCATCGACCGTGACCGTCACGACCGAGGGTCTCCACGGGCGTGGCTCCGGGGCGGGTCCACTGTGGCACGGGACGGCTGGTCGGGCCCCACGTGGCGAGCCCGTTCGCGTCCGATCGCCATGTCACCGAGATCGGCGCGCCGTGGCCGCCTTCCGGGGAGCCGGCCTGGATCGGTTCGGGCCAGCCCTCGGGCGTCTCTTCCCACGCCTCTCGGCGGCCGTACGGCGTCATGTCGAGCAGCGCCAAGGAGCCGTTGACCGGCTCGTTGCCGCGACCGGTCGTCGAATACGTCAGGAACACGCGGTCGCCGTCGCGCAGGAAGCAGAGGATGTGTCCCATCTCCCCGCCGATCGGCGCGTCCACGCCGCGCACCGAGTACCACGGCTGGGTGTAGCCCATGAACTCCACGTAGGCAGCCACCTCGTCCCACGGGCCCGAGGTCAGCATCGCGAACGAGACGCCACGCGCTTCGAGGTAGACGGCGTCGCGGACGTGCCAGGCCGTCGTCGTGCAACCCTCGCACTGACCCTGCCAGGGCGCGCCGTCGTACCACATGTGCTGGTAGACGACGAGCTCGTCGCGGCCCTGGAACAGGTCGGAGAACGGCACTGGTCCGCTGGCGCCGACCACCTCCACGGCGCCGTCGATCTCGACCATCGGCAGTTGCCGTCGGGCTGCGGCGATCGCGTCACCCTCGCGGGTGTGTGCCTTTTCGCGCACGAGCAGCTCGTCGCGCGCTGCATCCCAGGTCGCGAGGTCGACCACGGGTGGCTGGCTGTTCGTGCCGGACGACATCATCCGCTCAGCGTTCGAGGAGCACGACGGGGATCGTGCGATCGGTCTTCGCCTCGTAGTCGCGGAAGCCGGGGTAGTCGTGCTTCTGGCGATCCCAGATCGGTGCCCGCTCGCCCTCGTCCAGTACCCGCGCGTGGAACGCGACGGTGTCGGTGCCGACCTCGGCCGTCACGTCCGGATGGGCCACGAGGTTGTGGAACCAGGCGGGGTTGGCGTCGTCGCCGGCAGCAGACGCGAACACTGCAAACGCCTCGCCGACGGGTTGGTACATCATCGGGTTGATGCGTGGCGTTCCGGTCTTGGCGCCTGTCGTGTGGAGCAGGAGCACCGGTGCTCCTTCGAAGTTGCCGCCGACGTGTCCGCCGTTGCGCCGGAACTCCTCGATCACCTTGGTGTTCTGATCATGCATCGTGTTCGCATCGAGTGTCATGGCTGTCAGGTACCCACAGGTGACGGTCATCGAGACAGTGTGATGGAATCCCCGATTGCAGCACCGCCGTGTGCGACGATCCGGTCATGAAACTCGGGGTACGTGAAAAGATCAGGTCCAAGGTCGCACCGATGCTGGATGCCGGTGAACAGATCCAAGAGGTTTTTCCGGCGACGACGATGGGTCTGCTGATGACCGCATTGCTCGATCGCATCCTCTTCTTCATGCCGAGCACGCACCGCATCGTCGTGGTCACCGATCGACGCATCGCCGTCTTCCGGTCCGGGAAGTTCACCCAGGGCAACCCGAAGAAGCTGCTGCGCTCGGTCCCACGCAACACCAAGATCGGTCCGCCGAAGGGCGTCACCTACAAGACCAAGGTGCTCGGCGAGAAGATGTTCGTCCACAAGCGGTTCCACAAGGACGTCGAGAACGCCGACGCGCGGAGCTGACCGCACCGGGATTGCCGGCGTCCGCCGCGCCACGATGGTCGCGGTCTGACGCCGGCACTCAGGCCGCGCTCAGTTCGCTCTCAGGTCCGTGGAGTTGACTGTCGGTCGTGAGCACCGTCGCCGCCCGTCCGTCGACGGCACCGACGCGGCAGCGCCGGGTCCCCGGGCGGACCCGGCTCGACTTCTGGCTCGACCTCGTCCTGCTCGTCGCGTTCGCGCTCGACTACAGCTTCCAGTTCACCGGCCTGTCGATCCACGAGTGGATCGGCCTCGGCTTCGGCGTCGCTCTGCTGCTCCACATGACCCTCCACTGGGACTGGGTGCTGCGGACGACGAGGCGCTTGTTCGGCAAGGTCGCCGGGCGCGAGCGGATCCGCTGGATCGTCGACTTCGCGCTGCTGATCGTCATGACGTTGTGCGTCGCATCCGGCGTGCTGATCTCCCGGTCGGCGCTGCCAGCGATCGGGATCACCCCGATGGCCGGCGCGTTCTGGACAGGGCTGCACACGACGTCGGCCGATGTCACCGTGGCGCTCGTCGGGCTGCACGTTGCGCTCAGCTGGCGCTGGGCGCTCACGGTCGGCCGGCGGATCCTGCACCGCAACGCGGTGACGACGCGATGAAGCTCGTCCGTCACTTCCTCGCCGTGTCGGTCGGCGTCGCGATCGTGGTCGCGCTCGGCTTCGTGTGGTCGTGGAGCGGAGCGGCCGGCATCGTCGCCGACGATCGCGGCGACAGTCTGCCGTCCGGTGCATCGTCGATCGGGGTCCGCGAGCTCAAGCGCGGCGCCGGAGGCTTCAGTCTGTCGAACATCAGCGACCTCGCCCAGACGCTCGTGATCCTCACGCTCATCACGGTGGCTGTCGTCATCATCGACAAGGTGCGACGCCGATACGGGCCGCGTCGGTTCCCCGTGCGCGGCGCCGCGCAGGACTGATCAGCGCGCGAAGAGCCGCTGCAGGCACCGCTGATCCTCGTGATGCCGGGCACCGAGAACGGCGGCGTCGGTCGGCGTTTCGTCGATGACCACTTCGCCCGCCGGTCTCGGCCCGCCGAACACATCGGCGAGCCAGAGTGTGCGTTCGCTGAACCAGTAGCGAAGCATCGCGACGTCGCCGTTGGCGAGGTCGGTGATGCAGCCCTCGGTGGTGATGAACCCGGCCCACGACAGGTGGATGCCGTCGTAGCGCTGCGCGACCGCACGCCAGTCGGGCACCAGGTGACGTCGGATCGACGTCCGCGCTGCACGTTGGCCCGGCACGGCGAGCAGCTCGGCGAGGTCGCGAGGATGCTGGTTGATCCCCGGCAGCTCCCACTCGGGATGCGGCAGCCCGTCGCGCGGGTGCTCGACGACGAGACGCGCCCAGTCGGTCGGGCGATGCAGGTCCAACACCCGTGCATCGGCCCGCGCCGCCAGGTCCCAGCGGGTGATCGGTCCCCGGTCCAGCTCCCACGCGCTGGCGAGATCCCACTCGACCTCGACGGGTGGCCGGGTCGTGGTCTTCAACCCGGCCCACGTGAACTGGCCGGCACCGTAGACGTGCTCGAACTCACGGAACAGCGGTGCGATGCGATCGACCCACGCCGGCAGTGCCGCGTCGGTCCACCACTGCTGCGCGGCGCGATCGATCGGCGCGTGCAGCGCATCCCCGAAGCGTTCGCTCAGCGCCTCGGCGATCGGCCGTCGAGCCGCTGCGTGACGGTAGGCGACGGCCACCGTCGAGGGCGCTTGGCTCATCCACGGCCCCGCATGGAGGCGACCGGTGTGCACCGCGAGCGCGAGCAGATCGCCGAACGACATCGACCCGACGTGCTCCACCGCGGCGGCGACGGCGGATGTCGAGGTCTCGCCCGCGAGGTTCCACTCCGGGCGTCCGCGTGCGCGCGAATCGATCGCGGCGAGCAGGGTCACACCCAGCGGTGCCGCCACGATCGCATCGACGAACCCATCGGTGACGGCCACGCGCCAACCGTACGCGCCAGCGGGGCAGCCGCCGGACGGGGTTTCGGGTCAGGCGTTGGGGTCGACGACGAGGCGGCCGCGGGTCTGGCCGGCGAGGATCTCGGGCCCGTGCTCGACGAGCGTGGACATCGGCACGATCTCGGTGAGGGCGTCGAGTGACGTGGCCGGCAAGTCGGTCTGCAGGCGCGCCCAGACGCGGTTGCGGGTGTCGGTGTCGGCCATCACCGAGTCGATCCCCTGGAGGCGGACACCACGGAGGATGAACGGCATGACGGTGCTCGGCAGGTCGGTGCCGCCGGCGAGCCCGCACGCGGTGACGACGCCGTCGTACTTGGTCTGGGCGAGGATGTTGGCGAGCATCGTCGAGCCGACGGTGTCGACCGCCCCGGCCCACGTCTCGCTCTGCAGCGGCTTGCCTGCGCCGGCGAGCGCACTGCGGTCGACGAACTCGGTCGCGCCGAGGCTGCGCAGGTAGTCGTGCTGCTCGGGCCGGCCGGTGACGGCGGTGACGGTGTAGCCGAGGTGGGCGAGGATCGCGACGGCGACGCTGCCGACCCCGCCCGCAGCGCCCGTCACCACGACGGGACCCGACGCCGGCGTGACGCCGCCGTCCTCGAGCGCGACGACGCACATCATCGCGGTGAGCCCGGCCGTGCCGATGGCCATCGCGTGGAGGCTGGTCATGCCGGCAGGACGGCGGACGAGCCACTCGCTGCGCACCCGCTGGCGTTGGCTGTAGCCGCCCCAGAAGCGCTCGCCGACACCCCAGCCGGTGAGGATCACCTCGTCGCCTGTTGCGAATGGCGCGGAGTCGGATGACGCGACCGTGCCGCTGAAGTCGATCCCCGGCACCATCGGGAACTGGCGGATGATCCGCCCGCTGCCGGTGAGCGCCATCCCGTCCTTGTAGTTGAGCGATGAGTAGTCGATGTCGACGATCACATCGCCGGCGGGGAGGTCGTCGTCGGTCAGGGCCTCGATCGCCGTGGTCTGGCTGTGGTCGCCGCTGGCGCTCTCGCGGACGACGAGTGCGTTGAAGGTGTTGGTCACGTGGTTGCTCCGGTCATGGGGTTCAGGTCAGGTGCCGAGGAGGCGGCGTTTGGCGGCGGCGAACTCGTCGTCGCTGAGCGCCCCCGAGCGCCACAGCTCGGTGAGCGCGGTGAGGCCGCCGACGACATCGACGGGGTCGGGGTCGAGCACGTCGACGGCGCCGTGGGCATGAGCGGCATCGGGGTCGCGGGCGGCACGGTTGTCGGCCAGGCGCTCGTCGGCGACGCGCACGATCGATTCCCAGCCGTCGAAGCAGAACAGGGTCTCGGCCACGCTCGGCCCGCGGAACTCGAGCACCATCGTGCCGGGCTCCCGCGGTGCCGGCGGCCGACGCGACAGCGTCGAGGCATCTCGCCAGCGGAACTGGCGATCGACTTGATCCTTGGAGAACGCTGCGCGCAGCGTCAACAGGCGGACGTCGGTGGCCACCAGCAGCGCCTGCTTGGTGCTCGTCAGCTGGATGCTGGCGACGGCGAGCGCCTCCTCGCCGGCGGCGAGGTGTGCCGGGAGGTGCCGGCCCTCGATGGGCAGCATCAGCCGCGCTGCAGCCTTGGCGACCGATGCCGAGTCCATCGCCGCAAGCTACCGCGCGACGGCCGTCGGGAGCACGGAGTGACTCGGGAGGAGGCCACCTGTCATGTTGTGCCGATGTCGTTCATCCTCATCGATCGCCCCCGCCCGCACGTCGCCCAGATCACGCTGAACCGGCCGGAACGGATGAACGCGATGGCGTTCGACGTGATGCTGCCGCTGCGCAACGCGATCGAGGAGCTGAGCGTCGACAACGACATCCGGGTCGTCGTGCTCACCGGTGCGGGTGACGGGTTCTGCTCAGGCGCTGATCAGGCCGACGCCGGTGCGCCGCCGCACATCGCCGGACTGACCCCGGTGTCGATCGCGCTGCGCGCGCTCGAGGTGCTCGACAAGGTGGTGCTCGCGCTGCGCGACATGCACCAGCCGGTCATCGGTGCGATCAACGGCCCGGCGATCGGCGGCGGGTTCTGCCTCTCGCTGGCGTGCGACATCCGCGTCGCCGCCGAGACGGCCTACTTCCGCGCGGCCGGCATCAACAACGGCCTCACCGCCAGCGAGCTCGGGCTCAGCTACCTCCTGCCGCGCACCGTCGGCCAGGCCCGTGCCGCGGAGATCATGCTCACCGGTCGCGATGTCGGCGCGACGGAGGCGAGCAACATCGGTCTGGTGTCGAGCGTGGTACCGAACGAGCAGCTGCTCGACACGTGCTACGACATCGCCGAGAAGATCGTCGGTTGGAGCCGGCCGGGCATCGAGCTGACCAAGCGCAGCCTGTGGTCGAGCCTCGATGCAGCGAGCCTCCAGCAGCACATCCAGCTCGAAGGGATCGGCCAGCTGTTCGTGCGGATGATGACGCGCAACTTCGAGGAGGGCACCAAGGCGCGCAAGGAGGGCCGCAAGGCCGTCTACCTGGACTGAAGCCGGGCGGTGGTTTGCTCGGCCACCGACGAGGGAACGTCACCGTCATGGCGATGGGAAGCGGCGTGAACGATCCGACCGACCAGGGGAAGGAGCTGCCGACGCCGCAGGGACCCGCGTACGCGCCGCCCGTTGCGGATGGCCCGGCGGATCCTGTGGTGTCGGGGGACACGACGGACTGGCCGCCGAAGCGGCCTCGGCCGCGCCTGCTGGTACCGCTCGGCATCGTGGCGATCATCCTCGTCGCCGGCGTGATCGTGTTCGCGGCCACCCGAGGGGAGGACGACACGACGTCGTCGTCGAGCAGCACCCTGGTGCGCTACGACGTCAACGCCGACAAGGTCGACCTGCTCGACGCCGACGGCAAGGTCACCAAGACCTTCGACGGCCCCGGCGACGACAACGAGACGATGTCAGCGGGTCCCAAGGGCACAGTCGTGTTCGACGGCGACAAGCGCTTCGCCGTGATGGACATCACCGATGGCAGCGTCACGTCCTATGACATCCCCGACGGGTTCACCCTCGACACCCGGCTCGAGGCCGACACGAAGCGGATGGAGTTCGTCAACGGTGTCGGTGACGACGTCCTCGTGATCGACATCGGCTCGAACGAGGTGACGAGCGCCCGTGACGTCATCGGGATCTCGGACGCCGGGTTCGTGCCGGGCCGCGCGTACGACGGCGCGCAGACGTTCTTCGACGCCACGAGCGACCAGCCGCGAACGCTCGTCGTCCCACAGACGGGGGACATGTGGATCGTGCCCGGAAACGTGCTCGACGTCGACGGTGACCGCACGCTCGTGGCATCGATCGGGGACACGGCAACCACGATCAGCGTGTACGACCGCGACAAGAAGGTCGATGCGGCATCCGTCGACAAGAAGGTCCTCGGCGGTGTGTTGACCGGTGACCACGCAGCGCTCGTGATCGGACTCGATGGATCGATGGCGACCGTCGACGTCAAGGGCGGCACGACGAAGGCAGCAGGCTCGGTGACGGGCGACCCGGGCTATGTGATCCCGTTGACGCACGACCGCCTGTTCGTGGTCGGCTACCAGGACACCTCGTACCTCATCGACGGCAACGGCAAGACGGTTGCATCGTTCGCTGCCGCCGACGACGGCACGGGCGACCCCGAGGCTGTGGCACTCGGCATCGAAGGGTTCCTGCCCGGGGCTCGATGCTTCCTCACCCGGCCCGGCGGCGGCGTCACGTTGAACGGTGCAGTCGACGTGCGCACCATCGCCGACGGCAAGTCGGTGGGCCAGCTCTCGACCACCGGCGTGCTCGCGGCGACCCCCGATGGTTGCAGCGCTGTCGGCCTCTCCGGCAACTCGGCGGATGTGGTCCTCGACGGCAAGGCGAAGGATCTGGGCAAGGACGCATCGGTGACGGCGCTCGCACCGGATCTCGAACACGCGGTGATCAGTGGTGGCGACGGTTTCCAGCTCGTCGACATCGGCTCGGGCACGACCACCGACCTCGACCGCGGCCTGTACGCCTTCGCGCCGAACTGACCGCCGTCGAGCTGAGCCGCCGAGCCGTCAGTGGCCGGTGAAGTTCGGCGGCCGTCGCTCCATGAAGGCGCGCATGCCCTCGCGCGCGTCGGCGCTGCGCGTGACGATGCCGCTGTAACGGCCCTCGATCGGCTGGGCCTCGGACTCCGGCAGCCATCCGGTCTCCACGGCAGATGCCTTCGACATCTCGACCGAAAGTGGCGCACAGGCACACACGGCGGCGGCGATCTCGAGCGCCTTGTCCAGCGCCCCGCCGGTGGGAACGAGGTAGTTGACCAAGCCCCACTGCAGTGCCTCAGCGGCACTGAGGGCACGACCGGTGATGAGCATCTCCATCGCGATGGCGTAGGGGATCTGTCGCTTCAAGCGCATCGTCGAACCGGCGCCGGCGATGAGCCCCCGCTTGGCTTCCGGCACGGCGAAGCGCACGTGCTCCTCGGAGATGCGGATGTCGGTCTGCTGCAGCATCTCGCAACCGCCACCCATGCAGTCACCGCCGACGGCGGCGATGAGCGGCTTGCGCAGCCAGGTGGTCAACAGCAGGCCCTTCCCGATCCGCGAGGGATCCGCGAGCACGCGCGCCTCGGCGTCGCTCTGCGGCTGGTAGCCGGCACCCATCCAGCCGCTGGCCAGATCGCCACCGGTGCAGTAGTGCGATCCCGCGCCGGTGAGGATCGCGCAGCGGATGGTCTCGTCGCTGTCGATCATCTCCCACGCGTCGGCGAGGCGGCCGATCATGTCGAGCGACAGCGCGTTGCGTCGCGCCGGTCGGTTCATCGTCAGGATCACCACGGCATCGCGCCGCTCGACGAGCAGGCTCGGTTCGTCCGAGGTGCTCGCTGGGGTCGCGTCGGTGCCGCTCACGTGATGGAACCGGCCGAGGCCGAGCTGCCGAGCAGCGCCGCGATGTCGATCCCGATCTGGCCGCATTCGTAGACGACGGCCTGAGTCGCGTCGTCGGGCACGAAGAGGTCGTCGAGTGACATCGCCTCGTCGAACCGGCCGAGCGCATCGTCGATGGACGTGATCCCGGTGAGTCCCGGCACCGTGCCGAGCACGACCCGCGCGGCTCGGCCACCGCCGACCACGAACGTCTCCGCCGTGCACGGCACGTCGCGCGAGGCGAGCGCGCCCACGAACGCGGCGGCGGCCGCCGGTGGGAACCCGGCCTGCATCACCGGTGCGAACTCCGGGCTCTGCGCGGTGAGGCGCGAGTACGCCGACGGCATGACCGCGTTGACCTTCACGTCGATGCTGCGTCCGTCGCGGCCGAGGGCTCGAGTGAGGCCGAAGATCGCCGCCTTCGCCGTGATGTAGGCGCTCGTGCCGGCGAGGCCGAACACCGATGCCGACGACGTGTTGACGATGCGTCCGTAGCCCTGGGCGCGCATGATCGGCCACGCTGCTCGGGCGACGCCGAGGGTGCCACCGAGATGGATCGCGAGCATCCGTTCGAAGTCGGCGACCGTGATCGTCTCGAGCGTGCCGCCCCCGGAGATGCCGGCGTTGTTGACGACGACGTGCAGACCGCCGAACGCATCGATCGCCGCCTGGACGATGGCAGCCGGGTCGGTGGCGACGTCGGCGCTGTTGGCCACGGCCTCGCCTCCTTCCGAGCGGATCTGGGCGACGACGGCGTCGGCCATCTGCGAATCACCGCGGTTGCCGTGGTTGTCGCCGCCGTAGTCGTTGACGACGACCCGTGCTCCCTCACGAGCCAGCAGCAGCGCGTACTGCTCACCGAGCCCGCCCCCGGCGCCGGTGACGATGGCGACCTGACCGTCGAAACGACCCATGTGCACTCCCCCTCGCGATCTGGTTGACCTGCCGCCACCGTATGGGATGGAAGGACGCATCTCGGCGTCCGGCTGCGGCGACCGGGCGCCACGCCGGCCGCAGGACGCGAGAAGCGGTTCTCGTTTCGTGAGGTCGACGGTGGTTGATCGGCGCCGTCCGCCGGGCCGTCTATCGTCGCCGCCGTGAGCTCCCTGCCACCACCATCGTTCGGTCCCTCCGGTGCCCCACCTTCTCCGCCGGGCGCGGCATCCGCGCGGGATGGGCTCGTCGCCGGCGGTGCCCCACCGAAGCGGTCGAAGTCGTTCGTCGTCATCGCCGGCCTCATCGTGGTGGTGCTGGTGGCGGCAGGCGTGGTGGTCGCGGTCCGCTCCGGCGATGGCGGCAGCGCCGGCTCGACTCCTGCCGAGGCGGCCGGGGCACACCGCGCGCTGCTGGGCCTGATCGAGGCCGCCTCCTTCGACAACGGCCGAGCGGTGTTGGGATCGTGCCCGCTCGGGTCGCTGACGGACCTCGACCGCGCGGTCGGCGGAGCGATCACACTGGACAAGGCCGTCGCACGCGCCGCCGAGGTCGATGCGCTGATCGATCAGACCGACACCTACCCGGCGCACGTGTCGTGCGCGCAGAACGTCGACGACGTCACGGCAGTCGACGGGGTCGACGGCATCACGTACGAGGCGATGCTCACGCCTCCGAAGGACTACCTCGCCGCAGCCCAGTTCGATGGATCGATCAACGGCGCCGGCAGCGGTGAAGGCATCGACGTGCACTCCTCGAAGCAGACGACCTTCGACGGCGGCACGGTGTTCGAGTACTGCGGCACTCGCCGCGGGTCCGCCGGCTGCGGCGCGGCCTGGATCGACACCGGTGACCGGCTCGGTGTCGACCTGTTCCTCGACGGCCTGCCGGTGGAGCTCGAGGGAACGGTCACCGAGGCGCAGGCGCTCGCCGCGCTGAAGAGCGTTCTCGGCCCGATCATCTCCGGTCTCAGCGCGGCGGACGCGAGCGCCGCGACTGCCGGGAGCGGCGCCTCGACCGCGGCGAGCACCGCCGAGGGCGGGAGCACTCCCGGAGATGGGACCACCGCCGACACCGGCGGCATCGACGCCCAGGCCGCCCACGATGGGCTCACCAAGCTGATCGCCGGTACGTCGTTCGGCGGGAGCCAACGCGCGACCTTGGCGAACTGCCCGTTGGGCAGCTTCGCCTCGCTCGACGCGGCGGTGGGTTCGAGCATCACCCTGCCGGCCACGCTGGCGTCCGGCCTCACCCAGATCCAGGTCCTGCGGACCAACACGCTGTCCCCGTTCGAGGTCTCGTGCGTACAGGCCGGCACCGACACCGACACGTCGGCGGGCATCGTCGCGATCTCCTTCGAGGCGAGCCCCGACCCCGCGCAGGACTACCAGGCTGCGGCCATCAAGGCCTACGACGGCTTCCTCGTGCCGGTCTTCGCCCAGTCGACGCCGTACCGCGGCGGCACGATCCACTCGTTCTGCGCGAAGCCGGATTCGGGCGCCGGTGCGCCGTCGTGCGCGGCGGCGTGGATCGACGACCACCGGTTGCTGGGCATCGAGACCTATGCGAACGGCACGCTGTCGGGCACGGACCTCGTCGCGGCGCTGAAGTCGCTGCTCGGCACCGTGCCTGCCGCGCTCGCCGGCGCGGGCTGAGCTCGCCCTAGGCCGCCACAGTCGCGCGGATCGCGGCGAGCTGGCGGCCGAGCCAGGCGGTGGCGTCGGACGTGTAGCGCTCGGCGATGTCAGTGCCCACGAACATCGCCACGCCGTGGGGCGCGCCCGGGTAGACGTGCAGTTCGGTGGGAACGCCCGCCTGGCCGAGGCGCAAGGCGTACTCGATGTCCTCGTCGCGGAACCCGTCCGCGCCGCCCACGCACACGTACGTGGGCGGCAGACCGGAGAGGTCGGTGGCCCGCGCCGGCGCGGCAAGGTACGGGATGTCGTCGGTGCCGTAGCGCGCGCCCAGGTAGGCCCGCCAGCCGAACGTGTTCGACTCGCCGCTCCAGATGATGAGCCCTTCGGAGCGGCTCGAGTGCGTGGTTTGGCGGTCGTCGAGCATCGGGCAGTCGAGCAGCTGGAAGCGCAGCGCGATCTCGCCGCGGTCGCGAGCGAGCAGGCCCAGTGCCGCCGCCAGCCCGCCACCGGCGCTGACGCCCGTGATGCCGATCTGCGTGGGATCGATGCCGAGCTCCTCGTGGTGGTCGACCACCCACTGCAGGCCGGCGTAGCAGTCGTCGAGCGGGCCCGGGTACGCCGTCTCGGGGGCGAGCCGGTACTCGACCGAGACGCCGACGATGCCGAACTGGGTGCACCAGCGCTCGAACTTGAGATCGTCCATGCCGCGATCGCCGAGGACATAGCCGCCGCCGTGGATGGAGTAGACGCATGGCGCCGGCGCGGTGAGCCCGCTCGGACGGTGGACGCGCACGATGACCCCCGTCGTCTCGTCGACGACGTGGTCCTGCCGATCGACCTCACCCGGCGGCGCCGGCGTGCCCAGCCCGGCGCCGCGCATCGCGGCGAGCGTGTCGGGCCCGATCGGTGGGATCTGGACGGCGCCGAGCAGCGCCGCGATCTGTGGGTCGAGTTCGATCGCCATCTGTCCACCCCCGTGGTTCGAGCAACGTGGTCACGCTACTCATCGCTGGCGGCGCGAAAGGGCCCGGACCGAGTGTGCGGTCCGGGCCCTGTGCGTTCAGCCATCGTGTGACGTGGAGATCAGCCCGGCGCGTACTGCTGGGAGATGCGGTTGGCATCGAGCTTGGCCGCGATCACGGCGGGCGTCGTCGTGATCGGCACGACCCAGCTCGGATCGCACTGGTAGGTGTCGATCTTGGTGGGCGCGACTCGGACGTACTTGGAGCCCTCGAGCTGCAGGACGATGTTGCAGGACGACGGGTGGTTGCTTCCCGGATCGTCCTCGGCGTGCAGCCCGTGGCCGGTCCACGAGTGGGTGTTGGCCAGGTTCTGCAACGTGCAGGCCCGGGTCAGCGTGTCACCGCAGGCCGATGCAGCCGTGGCCCAGAGGAGGAACGAGGATGTCGCCTCGGCGCCGAGCAGCGACACGTCGCCGCCGGATGCCTTGAGCAGGTCGAGGTAGTCCTGGGTGGCCTTGTTCGAGCTGGCCTCCTCGAACGGGATGAACGACATGTGCAGGTACATCCCGTCGAGCGCACCGTCGGTGTTCGCTGCCGCGCAGCCCGCCTCGTAGAAGTTGGTGTCGACGAAGAACGGCACGTTCAGCCCGTTGGCCTTCGCGGCCTGGGCGAACAGCTGGAACCCGGGCAGGCAGGTGCCGACGAAGTACACCGCGGACGCACCGGCGTCCTTGACCTGCTTCACGAACGGCGTCCAGTCCGTCTCACCGGCGGGGTTGTACTCGAGGTTGGTCTCGGAGAAGCCCCAGCCGAACGGCGGCGCGGCCTCGACCGTCTTGTCGTGCGGCTGGATCGTGGCATCGAAGTTCGCCGCGAGCGTGGCGATCTTCTTCACCGCGTCGGGCTGCAACGTCGTCATCATCGCGAAGTAGCCGGCCGGGGTCTCGTCCGCCGGGTTCGGCGCGCCCTGGTAGACGTCCTTGCCGTTCGAGAAGGCAGCGCTCACCGCGAACGTCGGAACCGCGGGGAGGCCGCAGCCGAGCCGGGTCTCTTCCTGGTTGCCGTCGAACGACCAGGCATCGCCGACGAGGAAGAAGCTCTTCGAGTCGCACGCCCCCTGGATGGCCGTGCCGATGTTGAACACGCCGGCGTCGAAGTAGTTGTAGACGATCTTGCGGCCGTTGATGCCTCCGAGCTCGTTGCACTTCGCGACCAGTGCCTTGATCGCATCGGTGGACTCGTGGTCGAGCCCCGGCGCACCGGTGTAGCCGGCGTCGTCGCCACCGGCGATGGCCACCGAGTCCTTCGTGACCCCGACCTCGCTGCCGTCGTCGGTGTTGTTGCCGTCGCCGGCCCCACAGGGCCACGGCGCGTCGCCGAACATCGGGCCGGCGGGCACGGTGGTGGTGGTCGCGGCATCCGTGGGTGCCGTGGTGGCGGCCGTGGTGGCGGCCGTGGTGGTGGCCGTGGTGTCGGCGCTCGACGTGGCGGTGGTGGTCGCCGTCGTTCCGGCGGTGGTCGTCGCCGGCGCGGCCGTGGTGGTCGGCGCCGCGACGGTGGTCGTGGTGTCGGCCTTTCGGTCCGAGCCGCACGCGCCGGCGATCAGCGCGAGGACGGAGAGCGCGGCGAGCGCTCGGGATTTGGTGTGCTTCATGTGTCCCCCAAGACATTGCATGTTGGTTGTGGTTTGGTGTTCGGAGATCGTGCTGCCGGCCCCCGCCGGCATGGTCCCGATCAGGTCGGGAAGTTGGCCATCATGTTCGCGACGCGGGCGCCGGATGCGCCGTTGTCGTCCGGATGGGTGATGATCCAGAACGTGTTGGTGCGGATCGCGTCGAGCACGCGGTCGGCCACCGTGGCGGGCGTCAGCCCGGTCGGACCGGTGAACGAGTCGCGGATCATCAACCGCACCGACTCGGCGATCTCGGTGCGGGTCTCGCTCCCCAGTTCGCTCGGCCGGTTGCGCTCGGACTCCATCACCTTGGTGTCCACCGAGCTCGGGCAGAGCACGCTGACACCGATGTTCGTGCCGTCGATGCCGAACTCCTGGGCGAGCGTCTCCGAGATCGAGACGACGGCCACCTTCGTCGCCGCGTACGGCCCGATGAAGGCGATGCCACTGAGGATCCCGGCAATCGACGAGGTGTTGACGATGTGGCCACGCGTGCCCTGCTCGCGCATGATCGGCACGAACGACTGCAGGCCGTTGACGACGCCCCACAGGTTGACGCTGAACACCCACTTCCAGTCGTCGAGCGTCTGATCGCGCATCAGGTTGAAGGTCGAGACACCGGCGTTGTTGCAGAGGACATCGACGTGGCCGTAGTGCTCGACGGTCGTCTTGGCGAGGTTGTCGACCGAGGCCGCGTCGGAGACGTCGACGACCACGGCGATCGCATCGCCGCCACGCTCGCGGATGCCGGCGACCACCAGTTCGGCCTCCGCGCCGTCGAGGTCGGCGACGACCACCGACGACCCCGCGGCGGCGAAGGCCTCGGCCAAGGCGCGTCCGATGCCGCTCGCGGCGCCCGTCACGACGGCCACCTTGCCCGCGCCGATGACGCTCTCGTCCGGTGCTGCGTCGGTTGTCTCTGTTGCTGTCACGTGTGTTCCCCCATCATGAGTGTTGTGCGTGTGCGTGCGGTGCGCTGCTCAGCCGCCGTCGAGCAGGATCAGTTCGCCGGTGAGGTACGAAGATGCGTCGCTCGCGAGGTAGAGCGCTGTGCCGACGATCTCGTCGGCACCGGCGATGCGTCCGAGGCTGACCCGGCTGGCCATCTGGTCCTGCATCGCCTCGGTCGGGATCGACTTGTGCAGGCTGTCGGTGTGGAAGGTGCCGCAGACGATGCAGTTGACGCGGATGCCTCGCGGCCCGAACTCCTGCGCGGACGCCTTGGTGAGTGCGTTCAGCCCGGCCTTGGCCGCGGCGTAGACCACGGTGAACGAGCTCGGGTGCAGCGACGCCTTCGAGCTGATGTTGATGATCGAGCCGCCGCGTGGCATGTGCTCGGCGGCGAGCGCCGTCAACCGCAACGGGCCCTTCAGGTCGACGTCGATCGTCTTGTCGAACAGCTCCTCGGTGACACCCAGCAGCGACGGTGGCACCGGTGCGATGCCGGCGTTGTTGACGAGCACGTCGATGTGCCCGAACTCGGCGACGACGGCGTCGATCAGCGTCTGGCACTGCGCCCACTCGCCGACGTGGCAGCCGACGGCGAGCGCTCGCCGACCCATCGCGCGGATCTCGTCGGCCACCTCCTCACACGGCTCCACCTTGCGACTGGCGACCACGATGTCGGCGCCCGCCTCGGCGAACCCGAGCGCCATCGCGCGTCCGAGGCCCTTGCTGCCGCCGGTCACCACCACGACCTTGCCGGTGGCATCGAGTGACGGGATCGTCATGACCGCGGAGCCTTTCGCTTGGCGGCGGCCTTCGCCGGCGCAGGAGCCGGCGCTGTCGTCGGACTGGCGTCGCGGGCGATGCCCTCGATGAGGTAGCGGATGTGCAGATCGAAGAGCGTGTCGGTCTCGGTGGCGTCGACGCCACCCGGATCGCCGCCGGGACGGGCGCGTCCACGTCGACTGCTCGGTGGCTCGGCGCCACCCTCGACCGCACCGAACCCGACCGTTGCCCAGATCAGCAGACGGCACGCCTGCACGGCAGCATCCACCGCGAAGCCGTCGCGGCGCATCAGCTTGGCCAGTGGGCGAGAGGCCTCGACGTACGCCTCGCGACCGTGCCAGATGATGAGCCGGCTGTCGCGCGCCTGGGCCAGTCGGGCGCGCAGCTCGCGCGACCAGCGGAGTGCGTACTCGTCCCAGCGTTCGTCGTCGTTGCTCGGCGGCGCGAGATCCTCGAGGAGGCGATCGGCGATGGCGTCGACGAGCGCATCGCGGTTGCCGATGCGGCTGTACAGCGGCACGGGTGACACGCCGAGGCGCGTGGACACGCTGCGCATGCTCACGGCATCGAGGCCGGCCTCCTGGAAGATCTCGACGGCTGCGTCCACGATCTCGTGGGCGTGCAGCTCGAACTCGTTGGCCTTGCTCACGGCACCACCACCCGCTTGCCGACCACACCGCGATCGGCCATCTGCTGCAGACCGACCGGCAGATCGGCGAACGGCACCTCGGCCGTCACAGCGTTGCGGAGCCTGCCGTCGGCGATGAGCGCGGACAGCTCGGCGTGCATCGCGTCGAGCTCGGCCCGGGTGAAGCCGCCGGCGAACACGCCGACCAGCGAGGTGTTCGCAACGACGAGATCGTGCGCGTTCAGGCGCGGCCAGTGACCACTCGCGAACCCGACGGCGAGCAGCCGCCCGAACGGGGCCATCGCCGTGGACGCCTCTTCGGCGAGCGCGCCGCCGACGGGGTCGTAGATCAGGTCGACGCCGCGTCCGCCGGTGATCTCGCGCAGCGCCGCAGCAACGCCACCGTTGCGGTGATCGACGATCGCGTCGGCGCCGAGGCCGCGGCAGAACTCGGCCTTCTCGTCGTCGCCGACGACGGCGATCACCTTCGCACCCAGCGCCTTGCCGAGCTGCACGGCGGCGATGCCGCTGCCGCCGGATGCGCCGAGCACCGCGAGCCAGTCGCCGCTCTTGATCTCGCCGCGGACGACGAGGCCGACCCAGCCGGTCATGTGCGGGATCCAGAACCCGGCGGCCTCGGCGTCGGACAGCCCGACGGGAACGGGGAACGTCGAGTCGGCGGCGACGAGGCACTCCTCGGCGAACGAACCGTGGCCCATCCAGAACATCGTCACGCACATCACCTTGGTGCCGAGCGCGATGTCGACACCCTCGCCCACGGCGGTGACGATGCCCGTCGCCTCTTGGCCGGAGATGAACGGCAGCGGCGGCGTCAGCGGGTACGTGCCGCGGCACATCAACACGTCGGGCAGGCCGATGCCCGCAGCGGTGACGCGGATCCGCAGCTGGCCCGGACCCGGCTCGGGCACCTCGACCTCGACGGCGTGGAGCACGTCGATCGGCTCGCCCTTGCTCTGGACCTGCCAGGCTCGCATCACGCGTCGCCCTCCTTCGTCGATGGTTCCGGATCGATGAGCGACAGCGCGCTGGTCAGCAGCAGATCGGCCTGCGATCCGAAGAACTCGTGCACCGGCTTGTCCGACAGGCCGCGCTGGAACTTGGCGTAGCTGCCCTCGAGCACGATGGCGAGCTTCCAGCGTGCGAACACGTCGTACCACCCGATGTCGGCGGTGTCGCGCCCGGACCGAGCGGCGTACCGCGCGATGAGCGCGGCCCGGTCGGGGAGGTGCTCGACGGAGAACCGTGGCTCCTTGCCCATGCCGAGGCGCATCGTGCCTTCGGGGCCGGGATGGAAGATCAGCGCCCAGGCGAGGTCCACCAGCGGATCGCCGATGGCCGACATCTCCCAGTCGACGACCGCCAGCAGGTCCGGCGGAGTGGTGGGCGCGAAGAGCACGTTGTCGAGCTTGTAGTCGCCGTGGCACAGCGCGCTCGGCCGATCGTGTGGACGGTGCTCGGCGAGCCAGTCACCGACGCGGTGCGCCGGTGGCAGGTCGCGGCCGCCGTACGACTCGAGCTGCGACAGCCAACGGGTGAGCTGGCGTTCGAGGTAGTTCGGGCTGGGCGCCATGTCGGCGAGACCGCAGCTGCGCCAGTCGACCGCGTGGATCGCGACGAGCGCGTCGATCAGCTCCTCGAGCGCACGACCGTGCGTCTCGGGCGCGGCCGCCCACGCCTCGGGGACGCGCTGCAGGATGGGGGAGCCGTCGATGCGCTGCATCACGTAGAACGAGGCGCCGAACACGGCAGAGTCGTCGCACGCGACGACGGGCCGGGCGATGGGCACCGACTGGTCCTTGATCGCGTCGAGGATGCGGAACTCACGCAGCACATCGTGCGCGGTGGACGAGCTGGCGTGGCGTGGCGCACGGCGCAGCACCCAGCGCGCATCGCCGCGGTCGACGGTGAACACCTCGCACGATCCGCCGCCGGTGAGCGGCGTGACGGCGATGGGCGCGTGGTCGCCGAGCGAGTCGTCGAGGAACGTCGCGAGCGCTCCCGTGTCGGTGTCGAGCGTCCGCTGGCTCATCGCGACGCCCCCAGGCCGACGAGCTGCAGGACCTCACCCAGCGATCCGATGACGGCGTCGGGACGGGCGTCGCCGGGGTCCGCGCCGGGTCGTGGGGCGAGCCACGCGGTGCGCATGCCCATCGCCGCCGGGCCGACGATGTCGTGCCCGGTGCTGTCGCCGACGAACAGCGCATGCTCGGCGTCGACGCCGGCCGTGGCGAGCGCGAGCCGGTAGATGGCGGCATCGGGCTTGCACGATCCGGCCGACTCGGAGCTGGTGGCCGCGTCGATGACCGCGGCGAGCCCGAGCCGGGCGACCAGCGGCTGGAGCTGCTCGTCGTCGATGTTCGACACGATCTGCACGTGGATGCCGTGGGCGCGCAGTGCGGCGAGGGTGTCGAGGCAGTCCGGCCGCAGCCGCACCGCGTCGATGGTGGCGGCGTACTGGCGGTCGACGGCCGCCTGCTCGGTGGCGTGATCGATGCTGCCGCCGAGGACGGTGGCCATCCCGCTGAACGCGGCGCCGAACAGGGCGCGGTGGAGGTACGCCGGTTGCAGCGCGACGGCCCGGTAGCCGATGGCCATGCCCTGGCGGTACGCCGTGCGCAGCTCGTCGTCGGATGCCTCGACACCCACGGCGGCAGCGACGAAGCGCAGCTGCCTCAGGTGCACGTCGCGCAGGTCTCGGTCGTCGAACAGGGTGCCGGCGAAGTCGAAGAACACGGCCTCGATCGGGGCGCCCTCGAGCGGTGCACCGTCGTGCGGTGGGATGGCGCTCACGGGATCGCCACCGCGATCTTGCCGACGTGCTCGTTGGCCTGCATGATGCGCGAGCCCTCGGCGATCTCGTCCCAGCCGAGCCGGTGGCTGATGTGCGGCTGGATGCGTGCCGCACCGACAGCGGCGCTCATCGCCCGGTGTGCGGCGACGCTGCCGACGGTGATGCCGACGAGGTGCACGTTCTGCAGCATCGCGACCGACACCGGGATCTCGGCGCCACCGAACCCGCCGAGCACGCCGACGATCGCAACGGTGCCGTCCATCCGCACCGCGCCGACCGACCGTCCGAGCGTCGCACCGCCACCGACATCCACCACGAGGTCGGCACCACGGCGGTCGGTGAGCCGGCGGACCTCGCGCTCCCAGTCCGGTGTGGTGGCGTAGTTGACGAGGTGGTCGGCGCCGAGCGACTCGCCGATCTTCAGCTTGTCGTCGGACGACGAGGTGAGGATCACGGTGGCGCCACGCGCCTTGGCGAGCTGCAGCGCGAACAAGGACACGCCACCGGTGCCCTGGCAGACGACGATGTCGCCGGCGCCGACGTGGCCTTCCTCGAGTGCGCTCCACGCCGTGGTGGCCGCGCAGGTGAGCGTCGCCGCCTCGACGTCGGAGAGGTGCGCCGGCGCGGCGATCAACGAGGACGCGGGGGCCAGGCGGAACTGCTGCAGCCAGCCGTCGCTGAGATCGCCCGGCATGTCGCGCTTGGTGGCCGGCGTCGGCCGGCCGTCGAGCCATGCCGGATGGAACGCGCTGATGATCCGGTCACCGACGGTCCAGCCGCTCACGTCCGGGCCGACCGCGACGATCTCGCCGGCGGCATCGGACATCGGCACGCGGGGCCACGGTCCCTCGATGAGGCCCATCAGGTTGACGAGGTCGTGGTAGTTGAAGCTCGACGCGTGGACCCGTACCAGCACTTCGCGCGGACCGGGCGTCGGGACTTCGCGCTCGACCAGCTCGAGCGGCGCGCCCGGCCCCGGCATCACCATTGCCTTCATGCCGAGGCCTTCATGCCGAGGCCTTCATCCGCTGGCCGGTCATGGGAGCCCGGCGCTCGCGCGCAGCTCGGCCCACTTCGCCTCGGCGGCGGGGCGGCGGCTGGGGATGTGCTCTGACGGCCAGCCCTCGACGGGCGAGTAGTTCTTCAGCAGCGTGCGCGCCAGCACCGACTTGTGCAGCTCGTCGGGGCCGTCGCCGATCGGCCCGAAGCGGGTGCCGCGGTACCACGACTCGACCGGGAGGTCACTGGAGTAGCCGAGCGCGCCGCACACCTGGATGGTGCGATCGAGCACGGCGAGCACCACCTTCGACACGTGGGCCTTGACCATCCCCAGGTCGGCGCGCACCGCAGCGGCGCCGTACTTGTCCATCTTCCACGCGGTCTGGAACGTGAGCAAGCGGGCCGCCTGGATCTCCATGTGCGAGAGCGCGACGTAGTCCTGCACCATCTGGTGCTGGGCGAGCAGCTTGCCGTGCGAGGTGCGCGACACCGCGCGCTCGCACATGATGTCGAGCGAGCGCTGGGCCTGGCCGAGCCAGCGCATCGAGTGGTGGATGCGCCCGCCGCCGAGCCGCTGCTGGGCGAGCACGAAGCCCTCACCGGGCTGGCCGATCAGGTGGTCGGCCGGGACGCGGCAGTTGCGGAAGATCAGCTCGGCGTGGTTGCCGACCCGGCCGTACTCGGGATGCGGGTGCGCCATCGTGCCGATGTCGCGAACGATCTCGAGGCCAGGCGTGTCGGTGGGCACGACGAACACGGAGGCGTGCCGGTGGGGCCGGCCCTCGGGGTTGGTCTCGGCGAAGACGAGGATGATGTCGGCCACGGACGCGTTGGTGATGAACCACTTGTGGCCCTCGATCACCCATTCGTCGCCGTCCTTGGTGGCGGTGGTGCCGATGGCGGTCGGGTCGGCGCCGGCGAAGAACGGCTCGGTGAGCGCGAACGCGCTGGAGATCTCCCCGCGCAGGTTCGGCCACAGCCAGCGCTCCTTCTGGGCGTCGGTGGCGCCGTGGGCCATCAACTCCATGTTGCCGCTGTCGGGCGCCTGCACGCCGAAGATGGCCATCGACATCATGCAGCGACCGATGATCTCCGACATCAGCGCCAGGTTCAGCTGGCCGAAGCCTTCGCCGCCGAGCTTCGGGTCGAGGAACTTGCCCCACAGGCCCTGTGCCTTGACCTGGTCCTGCAGCACGTGCTTGACCGCGTTCCACTCGGCGGCGGGCAGCTGGTCGTAGATCGGCTCGAGCGGGATCAGCTCACGGTCGATGAACTCGCGCATCCACGCCAGCTGCAGTTCGAACTCAGGCTCCGCTTCGAAGTCCCACGCCATGATCGCTCCCCGCTGCCATCGCCCCCGATTGCAGCCGGATCACACCGTAATCCTGGTGTTCCGGCTGACGCAAACCGGAGCCGTTCTGCGTGGGCGGAGGGCGTCAGCGGCGTGGAGGAGCGATCGCGCTGAGGGCGGCGACGACGCCAGTCACCACCGTGCGGCAGAACTGCGGGGTGACGGGCTCGCGCAGCGAGTACATCCGATGGTTGATCGGCCCGGAGATGAAGCTGTACGCGACCGAGGTGTCGATGCCGTTGCCGATGTCGCCGCGCTTGCGGGCCCGGCGGAGGATCTGCTCGAGGACCTCGATCCGTGGCGCGACGAACTTCTCGTTGACGGCCGCGCGGAACTCGGGGTTGCGGCCGAGCTCGACGGCGATCTGATCGCTGATGTCGTCGCGACGAGTGGACAGCATCCCGGCGATGCTGTCGACGAGTGCGGCGATGTCGCCGGCGAGCGTGCCCGTGTCGACGTCGACCACCTCGGAGTGCAGCGACGCGAGCGCGGCGGCGACGAGGTGCTGCTTGGTCGGCCAGCGGCGGTACAGCGTGGCCGACGAGGTGCCGGCTCTGGCGATCACCGCGGCCATCGTCAGCCCGCCGTAGCCGTCGGCCGCGAGCACGTCGAGCGTCGCCGCGAGGATCGCCTCGTCAGCAGCGCCACTCCGCCTCCGCCCGCGACGGGCGGGAAGGACCGCCGCAGCCATCAGCCACCGACCTCGACCGGGTCGTGCTGCCCGCCGGCCGAATCGCCGACCGAGTCGGCCAGCGTGCCGGTGAGCGAAGGGGTGACGGCGTCGGTGGTGCTCGACGATGTGCCGCTGAGCGTCGCTGCCGTGGCCAGCTCGGTCTCCATCCGTTCGACGATCTGCGGATCGACGCCATCGGGCGCCGGGGCGTCGGCGACGTGATCGGACGCCCGGGCCGGCAGGAACGCGAACACCACGACGGCGGCGACCGCGACCACGGCGACCGCGACGTAGATCGCGAGGTGCATGCCGTGCACGAACTCCGACTTCGCCGAGGCGAGCAGCGCCTGGCCGGCCGCGTTCGGCAGCTCGCCGACGACCTGGACCGCGCCGCCGATGGAGTCTCGCGCCCGCGCCAGCTGGTCGCCGGTGAGGCCGAGCCCGCCGACCTTGTGCTCGATGCCCGGGCGGTAGGCGGTGGCGAACACGGAGCCGAGGATCGCCACGCCGAGGGCGCCACCCATCTGACGGGTGGTGTCGTTCATCGCCGAGCCGACGCCGGCCTTGGCGGGGGGCAGCGAGCCCATGATCGACTCGGTGGCCGGTGCCATCGTCATCGCCATGCCGGCTGCGACGAACATGAAGCCGATCAACAGGTGCACGTAGCCATCGTCGACGGGGATCGTGGCGATGATGATCAGCCCGACCATCACGATCAGCATCCCGGCGCCGACGACGACCTTGGTGCCGACCCGCTCGACGAGCCGGGGAGCGACCGGGGCGAGCGCCACCATCACCATCGCCATCGGCAGCATCCGCACGCCCGACTGCAGCGCCGAGAAGCCGAGCACCGTCTGCAGGTACTGGGTGCCGAGGAAGGCCTGGCCGAACATCGCGAAGAAGACGAGCGTGATCGCCACGTTGGCGGCGGTGAAGCGGCGGTTCTTGAAGAACCGCACGTCGAGCATCGGGTGGCTGCAACGCAGCTCCCACTGCACGAACCCGAACAGGAAGCCGATGCCGAGGGCGAGCGACACGAGCACCGTGCCGTTCGCCCAGCCCTTCGAGGGCGCCTCGATGATGGCCCACAGCACCGCGACGAGGCCGGCGATCGAGAGCAGTGCGCCCAGCGGATCGAGCCGCGGCGCATCGGCGTCCTTCGACGACGGGAGCAGGAACCAGCCGCCGACGAGGGCGACGATGATGACCGGGATGTTGACGAAGAAGATCGAGCCCCACGAGAAGTGGGCGAGCAGCGCACCACCGATCACCGGACCGAGCGCACCGCTGGCGCCGGCGACAGCTGCCCAGGCGCCGATGGCCCGGGCCCGCTCGCGAGGATCGCGGAAGATGTTGGTGAGCAGCGAGAGCGTCGACGGCATGATCAACGCGGCGCCGATGCCCATCGTGGCCCGGGTGAAGATCAGCTGGCTGGCGCTGCCCGTGAACGCCGAGAGCAACGAGCCCGTGCCGAAGATCAGCAGGCCGACCATCAGCGCGCCCTTGCGCCCGAAGCGGTCGCCCACGCTGCCGAGGGTCAGCAGCAGGCCGGCGAAGACCAGCGTGTAGCCGTCGATGATCCATTGCAGCTGGCTCGTGGAGGCGTCGAGGTCCTTGACCAACGCAGGGATGGCCACGTTGAGGATGGTGTTGTCGAGCGTGATGATGAGCAGCGATGCGCAGAGCACCGCCAGCGCCCACCAGCGCCTGTTGTCGTCGGCCGTGCCCATGGCCTCGGCGGCCGAAGGTGTCTGGATGGTTGCGTCCATGGGTTGCATCGTAAGCGAAACATCGTCGTTTCGAAAAGGGATCGTTTCTCAAATCGATGTGTCGTCGGGCACGGGTTGGGCCGCCGTCCCTACACTCTGCGCGTGCCGATCGAGATCGATCCCGAGCCGATCATCGGCCGCCTCCGCACCGCGGGATGCGTGTTCGCCGAGGAGGAGGCCGCCGTGCTGATCGGATCAGCGACGACCGTGGCCGAGCTCGACGAGCTGGTGCTGCAACGCGAGGCCGGGCTGCCGCTCGAGCACGTCGTCGGCTGGGCGGAGTTCCACGGCCGGCGGGTGTCGGTCGATATCGGCGTCTTCGTGCCGCGTCGTCGGAGCGAGCTGTTGGCCGATCAGGCGATCGCGATCGTGCGCCCGGGCGACATCGTCGTCGACCTCTGCTGCGGATCCGGTGCCGTCGGGCTCGTGGTCGCGACGGCGGTCGACGACGTCGTGCTGCACGCGGTCGATGTCGAACCGGCTGCGGTGCGCTGTGCTCGCCGCAACCTCGAGCCGATCGGCGCGACCGCGCACCTCGGCGATCTGTACGAGCCGTTGCCCGAGCGTCTGCGCGGGCGCGTCGACGTGATCGTGGCCAACGCGCCGTACGTGCCGACCGATGCGCTCGAGCTGATGCCGCGCGAGGCGCGTCTCCACGAGCCGCTCGTGACGCTGGACGGCGGGTCGGACGGCCTCGACATCCAGCGCCGGGTCGCCGAGTCGGCCGGGCTGTGGCTGGTGCCCGGCGGCCGGCTGCTGATCGAGACGAGCGAGGAGCAGTCGGCGGACACGGCTGCGCTGATGTCGGGAGCCGGCCTGCGCTCGACCATCGTGACGTCGGACGAGCTCGACGCGACCGTGGTCGTCGGCGTGCGCGATCCTGGGGCGATGCGCGCCACGGACACCCGATGACATCGCTCGAGGCAGGGATCGTGACGGCCGATGCCGAGCGGCTGGTCGCGTTCTACCGCGACGGGCTCGGCTTCGCGGTCGAGCAGCGCCTCGAGTTCCCGCAGGGCGTCGTCCACCGCATGCGCCGCGACGGCGCCGCCCTCAAGATCTACCAACCCGTCGCCGGGGCAGAACGGCGCGAGCTCGCTGATCCGTGGCACCGGTTCGGCGGGTTCTGCTACGGCGCGCTGCACGTCGACGACGCGGCGGCAGAGGTGGAGCGAGCGACGGCGGCGGGCGCCGTCGTGCACACCCCGGTCACCAACCACCGTCCTGGCGCGTCGTTCGCGCTGATCGCCGATCCGGAAGGCAACGTCTGGGAGATCCTCCAGGAGCGGGATCCGGAATAGATCGAGAACGCGTCGTGTTGGATCCTTGCGTACGCAACGAACAATCTGGAGGACGTCATGCCGGCCATCACCGCTGACACATTGCAACTCACCAAGCTGACGGTGCCGGGCCCGACCAGTCGCGACCGCAGCGTCGTGTCGGTCACCTCCGCGCCGAGCGGGTTCGAGGGGGAGGGCTTCCCGGTCAAGCGGGCCTTCGCCGGAGTCGACCAACGCCTGCTCGATCCGTTCATCCACATGGACGAGATGGGCGCCGTCGAGTACGCGCCCTACGAGCCGAAGGGCACCGACTGGCATCCCCATCGCGGCTTCGAGACCGTGACCTACATGATCGACGGCACGTTCCAGCACCAGGACTCCCACGGTGGTGGCGGCGTGATCGAGAACGGCGCGACGCAGTGGATGACCGCCGGCGCGGGCATCCTCCACATCGAGACCCCGCCCGAGTCGCTGGTGGTCTCGGGCGGCCTCTTCCACGGCGTGCAGCTGTGGGTCAACCTGCCGGCCAAGGACAAGATGATCTCGCCCGCCTACCAGAACCTCGAAGGCGATCAGGTCACGCTGCTGGCCTCGCCCGACGGTGGCGCGCTCGTGCGGCTCATCGCCGGCGAGATCGATGGTCACGCCGGTCCCGGCAGCACGCACACGCCGATCGCCGTCGCCCACGTCACCGTCTCGCCTGGCGCCCGCCTGTCCACGCCCTGGAACCCGGCGTTCAACTCGCTGGCCTACGTGCTCGACGGTTCGGGCACGGTCGGTGTCGAGCAGCGCCCGGTGCAGGCCGGACAGCTCGTCGTTTTCGGCGAGGGCGACACCCTGACGATCACGAACACGACTTCGGGTGCGACCGCCAAGCCGATGGAGGTGCTGCTGCTCGGTGGCCAGCCGATCCGTGAGCCGATCGCCACCTACGGCCCGTTCGTGATGAACCATCGCCACGAGATCCAGCAGGCCGTCGAGGACTTCAACGCCGGCAAGCTCGGCACCATCCCCGCCAACGGCCTCCACCCGTACCGCGGCAGCCACTCCTGAACCACGAGCACTGACAGCGTCAGGCGCGCAGTGGGGCGATGACCTCTTCGGCGAAACGCAGCACCGGCTCCATCGACGGCGGGTGCCCGAAGTCCATCACGAAGTGCTGCGCGCCGAGATCGGCGCGGTGAGCGAGCTCGGCGACGAGGCGCTCCGACGCCTCATCGGTCTCCGGCAATGACCGCTCGAGGGTGACCGTCACCTCGATCGCGGCGGGGTCACGTCCTGCGCCCTCGGCCGCGGCGCGCACGATGTCGAGCCGGCGGATCCAGTCGTCGTCGGTGCCGTGCGACGGTGCGTTCCACAGGTCGGCGAGCCGGCCCACCATCGGCAACCCGATGCGTTCGCCGGCGGCACCGATGCAGATCCGCGGCACCGGGTCGGGCAGCGGCGGAGCGGAGGCCCCGTCGATGTGGAAGTACGTGCCCCGGAACGACGGCTCGTCCTCGGTCCACATCAGCCGGCAGATCGTGATGACCTCCTCCAGCTGCGCGAACCGCACGGACGGCTTCGGGAAGTCGTAGCCGTAGGCCGCGTACTCGTGGTCGCGCCAGCCGGCACCGATGCCCAGCACGAACCGCCCGCCCGACAGGACCTGCAGGGTCGCTGCCATCTTCGCCGTCAACGCTGGCGGTCGGTAGCCGTGACCGAGCACGTGGTGGCAGAGCATCACGTGGTCGTGCCTCGCCGCCAACCAGGTGAGCGTCGTCCACGCCTCCATGAACGGATCGGTCTTGGCGTCGAAGCCGTAGAAGTGGTCGGCGAGCCACAGCGAGTCGAAGTGTGGGAGCGCGGTCGGCAGGACGTGCAGATCCTGGTGCACGACGATCGGCTGGTGATCGCTCCAACGGTTGCCGATGGCGGGCGTCAGCCAGCCGAACTTGAGGTCACGTGGCATCCGCCGATCCTGCCACCGACATCGACACGCGCGCGCCGCCGAGCGGGGAGTCCGTCACCACGACCGATCCGCCATGGGCTCGGGCCACCGACGCGACGATCGCCAGACCGAGCCCAGCACCACCGGCATCCGCGTGACGCGCCTCGTCGAGCCGTCCGAACCGGCGCAGGACCGCGTCGCGATCCGCCGGCGGGATCCCCGGACCGTCGTCGTCGACGTGCACCCACAGCGTCCCGTCCTCGCTCGAGGTGCCGACGAGCACGGTCGATGCCGCGTGGCGACACGCGTTGGCGATCAGGTTGCGCAGGGCGCGCTCGATCAGCCGGGCATCGACGTCGGCCGGCACCGCACCGTCGGCGACGTCGATCCGAACGGCGCCGTCGCCGGCCGGCATCGCAGCGGCCTCTGTCCGGGCGATCGCGAGCAGGTCGGCCGGGCGGCGATCGAGCGGCGGCTGCTCGTCGAGCGTGGAGAGCAGGACGAGGTCGTCGATGCGGCGGGCGAGGCGGTCGCCCAGCGATTCGAGCCGTCGGAGGAACGCGACGTCGGCGGTGGCCGGCGCGCCCAGGGCGAGCTCGATCTCGCCCTGCAGCGCCATCATCGGGGTGCGCAGCTCGTGCGCGGCGTCGGAGGTGAACTGGTGTTGGGCCGTGCGGCCGGCCGCGATCCGGTCGAGCATCTCGTTCACCGTTCGGGCGAGCTGCTCGATCTCGTCGTCGGTGTCCGGCACGGGGACGCGCATCGTCGTGTCGCCGGCGCCGATGGTGGCGGCCAGCTCCGTGATCACCGACACCGGTCGAAGGGCCCGACGCGTCGCGAGCCCGGCGATGACCGAGGTCAGCACCACCGCCAGCGGAACGCCGATCCACAGCCCTCGGTAGAGCGAGCGGAGGCTGTCGGTCAGCCGGGCCTGTGATGCGTGGCCGACGAGCTTCAGGTCCTGATCGCCGATCCGCACGGTCCGCACGACGCGGATGTCATCGCTCGGCACGTACGGGTCCGCGCCGACGGCGACGGCATCGACCTCCACGCCGTCCGGCGTGGAGATGGTCACCGTGCCGGATCCGCCGCGCAGCTCGGCCTCCAGTTGATCGACGACGTTCGACACCCGCTCGCGGATGGCATCGCGTCCGCTGCTGGCGATGTGCAGGAAGCCGATGCTGCCGAGCAAGGAGTAGAGACAGGCCGTCACGACCAACACGGTGAGCACGACGCGCCCGCGCACGCCGGACAGCGGCCGGAACGGTCGGTTGCGCTTCATCGGGCGGTGATGCGGTAGCCGATGCCGCGCACGTTCTCGATCTCGATCGGATCGAGCTTGGCGCGCAGCTTGCGGAGGTAGATGTCGACGATCGAGGCGTCGGTCCCGGACTCGGCGCCCCACACGTCGTCGAGCAGTTCCTGGCGCGACACGCACGCACCGTTGGCGAGCAGCAGCTGGCGCAGGAGCTGGTCCTCGCGGTTGGTCAGCGCGATGTCGAGGTCGGCGCCCGTACCCGACACGATGCTGCAGGACCGCGTCGCGAGGTCGTAGCGCAGCGAACCCCGCTCGATCAGGTTGCTGGCGATCGTGGCGCCGCGCCGGATCAGGGCGCGCAACCGCGCCGAGATGAGCGCGATGCTCGCCGGCTTGGTGAGGAAGTCGTCGGCGCCGGAGTCGAGCAGGTCGATCTGGTCGTACTCGCCCGACTTGGCGCTCAGCACCAGGATCGGTGTCGTCACGCCTTCCGCGCGCAGCTGCTCGCAGACCTTGTAGCCGGTGAGACCCGGCAGCAGCAGGTCGAGCACGATCGCGGCGTGGCCACCTTCGAGCGCCTTCCACAGCCCGCTCGGCCCGTCGTCGCAGAGGTCGACGTCGAAGCCCTCGGCCTGCAGGCCGCGGTCGAGCACGCTGCGGATCGCGTCGTCGTCCTCGATCACCAGCACCCGCATCGGCGGTCACCGTAGCGATGTCGGCGTGGTGGTGCGCGCCAGCCGTCGGGCCTGCGTTCAGTCGGTTTTCAGTCCCGTGCATGCTTGGGTTCAGCTCGATGTGGCGCACGGTGCCCATGCGTCGCAACCGCGATGCCTGACGAAGGGAACTTCGAATGCGAGCACGCAAGCAACTCACGGCGATCGGTGCGATCGCGTTGGCCACGGCCGCCATCGGCGGTGGTGCGGCGGTGACGTCGCACGCGATGGGCAGCACCTCCCCGCCGATCAAGGGCACCCTCACCATCGTGTCCATGGCCGCCGGTGCCGACGGCGCGATCACCTGCACCTACGACGACGTCGACCTGCCCGCGCCCGGCGTGGTCGGCACAGTCGGCTCGGTCAGCACCGGCACCGGCACGGCGCCGAGTGCCGTCACCGGCGAGGCCGGCAGCGTCGGCGTCGTGACCGCCACCGCATCGGCCGACGGCGACGGGAAGCCGTTGCCGGGGCTCATCACCGGCGAGGCCGGCAGCGTGACGATCGGGACCGGCGACGGCACAGGCCCGAGCCTCGAGACGGCCGGCGCGCCGCCGGCCGGATCGGTCACGATCGGCACCATCGTCGCCGAGGGCAACGTGGCGGGCGGCCCGACGTTGACGCCCGTGACGGGAGCGGTCCCAGCCATCGTCCTCGACTCCAACGATGCCCGTCCCGGCACCGCGGAGGAGTGCGCCGCGCTGAAGCCGACGACGATCGGGGTGCCATCGCTGCCGGGCACGGCACCAGCACCGGCCGCGACCACCGGAACCGCGCCCAGCTCCACCGAGGGCTGACCTGCTGAACGTTGGAGGCCGGCGACGTCATCACGACGCCGCCGGCCTCGTCGCGCATGGGCGAGGAGGACGGGGGTTGACAGCTTGACATCATTGTGACATCATCAAGACATCACAGCGATGTCGTCACGACAGCGCTCCGATGTGGAGGTGTCCCATGTTCCAACCCATCGATCCCGAGACGATGATCGCGATCCATCACGAGCAGATCCGCCGTCTCGTCCGGCATCGCCCGGTCGACGTGCGGCCCCACCGCCAGCGCCGCCGGAACCGCTGGGCCTGAGTCGAGCGATGCACCTCCAGCCGATCATCAACAGCGTGCAGGCCGCGCTGTCCCGCCAGAGCGAGCTCTCCAACGGCGATCCCGCGGTCGACGCGGCCGTCGCGCAGATGATCGAGGCGCTCGCCCCGTCGATCCGGATCGCGGCGATGGAGATCGCCGAGCAGGCGGCGGCCGAGGTTCGGGCCCAGCTGCCCGAGCACACCGTCGACGTCGTGCTCAGCGACGGCGATCCGAGCGTGCGCGTCGCCGAGGGACCGGCGGCCGCGGCCAGCCGTTCGGCGGCCGAGGACCTCGATGCGCGCATCACCCTCCGCCTCCCGCCCTCGCTCAAGCAGCTGATCGAGGACGCCGCCGGCCACACCGGCGAGTCCGTGAACGCGTGGGTGGTCGAGGCGCTCGGCAAGCGCGCCCGCACCAAGGGTGCGGGCACCAAGAACTTCACCCAGTCGTTCGATCTGTAAAGGTGCAGCGATGCGCCGAGACGAGCGATTCTCCGTGGAGGGACACGTCGCGATCGAGATCGACCTCGCCTCCGGCAACGTCACGGTGCAGGCCGGTGCGTCCGGCGTGGTGAGCATCTCGGCCGAGATGAACGGCTCCGGCGACGTCGACGTGTCCCGGATGGGCGACATGATCAACGTGCGCCAGAGCCGCAAGAACCGATCGGGTCGAGTGATGATCGACGCACCCGTCGGCACCGACGTGACGGTGCGCGGCACGTCCGTGCAGGTGTCTGCTCGAGGTGCGCTCGGCATGTTGCGCACCCGGATGTCGTCGGGCGGCTTGGAGGCCGACGACCTCGTCCGCCTCGACACGAGCCTCTCGTCGGGCCACGTCCGCGTCGGCACGGTCCGCGACGAGGCGTTGGTGTCCAGCTCCTCCGGCCACATCGTCATCCGCTCGGTGGGTGGCCGGCTCGAGGCAACGTCGTCGTCGGGCGACGTCCGCATCGACCGCGCCTCGGGCGACGTGGAGGCGGGCACGGCATCGGGATCGGTGGCCATCGATCGGTGCGACGGCTCGACGATCGCGGTGCGCACCGTCAGCGGCAACATCCGCGTCGGCCTGCCGAGTGGCATCCGCGTCGAGCCGGAGATCTCGACGATGAGCGGCAAGGTCCGCCTGCCCGATGGCTCACCGGCGGCGGTCACGGGCGAGCGTCGCCCGGTGCGGCTCCGCCTCCGCAGCGTGTCCGGCGACATCCGGGTGGAGCGCGCCGGCTGACGTCGGCGCCCCCGACAACCCGTCCGGCGTCGAAGTCGGCCGTTCGTGAACCGGACAGATGGTGTCCGGTTCAGCGGCGCACGATGATCGGCATGAACGCCACGACGATCCCCACTGCGATCCCCACGATCCCGATCACGACGATCCGGCCCGACGGTCCGTTCTCGCTGCGTGAGTCGGCGATGTTCGGCTTCGGCCAACGCCACCAGACGGCGTTCGACGGCACGATGCGGTTCGCGTTCTGCCTCGACGACGGCTCCGGCCACGGCGCGGCCACCGTCGTGCAGCGCGACGACGAGGTGGACATCGCCGTCCACGCCGGCCCACCGAACGCGGTGGTGACGCAGGTCTGCCGGGTGCTGTCGCTCGCGGCGGACCATCCGACCGACGAGTACTCGGGCGTTGCGGATCGTGATCCCGTGATCGCCGAGTTGCAGCAGCTCCGTCCCGGGCTGCGACCTCCGCTGTTCCACTCGCCGTACGAGGCCGCGGCGTGGTGCATCATCTCCGCCCGGCGGCCGGGCCGGCAGATGGCCGTCGTCCGTGATCGTCTCTCGGCCGCACATGGCGCCTCCTTCGAGCTCTCGGGTGAGACCCTGGTGGCGTTCCCGACGCCGCGGGAGCTCCGCCGGGTCGACGCGTTCCCCGGCCTCGACGGTCTCAAGGTCGCGCGGCTGCACGCCGTCGCCGAAGCCGCTGACGCCGGGCTGCTCGACGTCGACCGCCTGCGTCGGCTCGGCCCGGACGAGGCAGCCCGTGAGGTGCAGCAGCTTCCGGGGATTGGTCCGCTCTACTCGGCGTTGATCGCGGTTCGGGCCGTCGGGTTCACCGACGCGCTGGCCACCAACGAGCCGCGTCTGCTCGAGGCGGTCGGCCGGCGTTACGGGCTCGTCCGGCCGGCGACGGCCGTGGAGCTGGAGCGGCTCGCCGAGGCATGGCGGCCGTTCCGGACCTGGGCGTCGGTGCTGATCCGTGCGACCGCAGCGATGTGACGACGCGGCGCGTCAGCGCTGCAGGCCGATGAAGGGTGCGGTCGATCCACCGACGGGCATCGACGCCATCCCGAGCTTCTTGTGGTCCCAGGTGCGCACCCGCTCGACGTCGACGCGAACGGCGACGCGCTTGTTGAGCATCACCTCGACGAAGGGCCGCATCTCCTCGGTGTACGGGCCGGTGTAGCGCTCCCACACGCTCACGCCCACCTTCCACAGCGCCTCGGGATCGTCGACGATGACCCCGCGGCCCTCGATGGACACCCCGCGCAGCGTGTCGTAGGTGTCGCCGTCCTCGATCATGCAGGTGATCCGGTCGTCGCGCCCGAGGTTCTTGGCCTTCTGCGACCGACCCTTGGTCTCGAACCAGATCGCCCCGTCGATCAGGCCGTACCACATGGCCACGAGGTGGGGCCGTCCGTCGGGGCCGATCGTGCCCATCGTCGCGATGCGGCTCTGCTCGATGTACGTCGCGACCTCCTCGTCGGACATCGTGATCTGCGAGCGCTGGTTGGCGGCCATGGGTACCCCATATCGGTGTTGTGTCGGTGGTCGGTGTGAACGTCTGGTTTCGACCGTATCGCTCACCGGTCATGTTGGCCGAGGCTCCAGTAGGTTCACGACATGAGCGACCTCCTGCCACTCGTCGACATCTCCACCTGGCTCGATGGAACCTGGACCGCCGAGTCGTCGCACACCGTCGACGAAGCACTGCAGACCAGTGGCTTCCTGCTCGTGTCCGGTCACGGCGTGTCGCCCGATCTCGGTGCGCGGGTGCGCCGCCTGGCGCGTGAGTTCTTCGGATTGCCCGTCGAGGTGAAGGCCAAGTACGCCGTCGAGGGCCAGCGCGGCTGGACCGCGCCGGATTCGGTGGCCAACGCCAAGGTGCTCGGCATGGACACCCCGCCGGACCTCCACGAGTCGTTCATGGTGGGCCGTTGCGACGGCGACGGCGTGGGTCCCGAAGCGGACCCGATGTGGTTCCCACCCAACGTCTGGCCCGACGAGGTGCCGGAGCTGCGCGAGGCGATGGTGGAGTACCGCGAGGCGATGGAGAGCCTCGCCCTGGTGCTGATGGACGTGCTCGCCGAGGCGCTGGGCATGGCGCCCGGCTGGTTCCGCCAGTACCTCGATCCGCCGGTCGGTTCACTCGCGCTCAACTGGTACCCGTCGTACGAGCGCGTCGGCGCGGCGCGCGTGGGCCAGTTCCGCATCGGGCCGCACACGGACTGGGGCTCGATCACCATCCTCGACCGGCAGAGTGCGAAGAGCGGCCTGCAGATCCAGGCGCGCGACGGCACGTGGGAGCCGGCGCCGTTCGTGCCGGGCGCGCTCACCATCAACACCGCCGATCTGTTGTCGCGCTGGACGGGCGATCGTTGGCGCTCCACCATGCACCGCGTGCCGGCACCGTCGGCCGATGCACCGGTCGAGGAGCTGCTGTCGCTGGTGTTCTTCTACGACGTGGATCCGACGGCCCTGATCGAGACCCTGCCGGCGCCGATCGCCGGGCCGCGTCAGTACGAGCCCGTCATCGCCGGCGACCACCTGCTCGGCAAGATCGCGGCCATCCACACCAGCTGACAGCCAGCAGCCCGTCGACATCCTCGCCGACGTGAATGGCTTGTTCGCGGCGGAGCGATCACGCCGATCGGGGGTTGCGCACCGCCAGAATGTCGCCATGATGTGGCGTACAGCGGTGTGCACCCCCGTGTCGGTCGGGTAGGGGGAAGGCGTGGCTCGCAGCGACCTCGAACACGTCCAGATCACCACGCTGTCCGCGGAGCAGCGCGAGCTGCTGGAGATCTACCTCGAGCGGGCCGGGATCCCGTACGAGATCAGCGCGGATCACGTCGCCGTCCCGGAGGATCGCGCGAGCGACCTGTACGCGGCGCTGTCGATCGTGGTGCGCGCCCGACCGAGCGAGCCGGGCCGGAGCGACGACGGCGGACGCACATCGCGCGGCGGATGGTCGGACGACGACGACCGATCGCCGACCGAGAAGCCACCGGTCATCACACGTCGCCGTGTCGTCGTGGGCGGGCGGGTCGTCGCCTCACGCGGACGCCGGTTCGTCGGCGCAGTCATCGACTGGCTGATCCTCGACCTGTGGGCGCTCACCGCCAGCGTCGGTGGCTCGCCGAACTGGGCCATCGCCACCACCCTCGGCCTCTACGTGGTGATCGCCACCGCCGTCTTCGGGCGCACGATCGGCAAGTTCGCCGTCGGCACGGTCGTCGTCGCGCATCGCACGGGCGCGCCGGCCGGCTGGCTGCGCAGCATCCTGCGCTGGCTCGTCACGTCGTGGTTCGGTGTCGTCACGCTCGTGGTCAGCGGGCTGCCGGGATGGATCGACGTCGTCGCGTTCGCGGTGCTGGTGCTCACCTACGCGCCGGTGGCCTGGGACCGCGAGCGCCGGGGTTGGCACGACCGCGCCGCAGATACTGTGGTGGTGCTCGCCAAACCGCGACGCAGATCGTGAAACGGGGACCTCGATGACCGCCAAGACCGCCATCCGCATCGGCGTGCAGATCCAGCCGCAGCAGGCCGACTACCGCGACATCCGCGCCGCGGTCGTCGCGGCCGAGGAGGCCGGCGTCGACATCGTGTTCAACTGGGACCACTTCTTCCCGCTCTACGGCGACGCCGACGGCAAGCACTTCGAGTGCTGGACGATGTTGGGCGCGTGGGCCGAGGCCACCGAGCGCGTCGAGATCGGCGCGCTCGTCACCTGCAACACCTACCGCAACCCGGATCTGCTCGCCGACATGGCCCGCACCGTCGACCACATCAGCGACGGCCGGCTCATCCTCGGCATCGGCTCCGGCTGGTTCGAGCGCGACTACGAGGAGTTCGGCTACGAGTTCGGCACCGCCGGTGGCCGCCTCGACGCGCTCGCGGCCGCACTGCCGCGGATCAAGGCGCGCTGGGCGAAGTCGAACCCCGTGCCCACGCGCGACATCCCGATCCTCATCGGTGGCGGCGGCGAGAAGAAGACCCTGAAGATCGTGGCCGAGCACGGCGACATCTGGCACACGTTCGGCACCGCCGAGGTGATGCACCACAAGTCGCAGGTGCTCGATCAGTGGTGTGCCGACGTGAACCGCGCGCCTGACGCGATCGAGAAGTCCACCGGTGTCGACGGCTCGCCCGATCAGCAGGCCGAGGCGTTGCTGGCCGAAGGCGTCGGTCTGTTCACCATCGGCGTCGGCGGCCCGACGTACGACCTCGGTCTGCTCAAGGACTGGATCGCGTTCCGCGACAGCCACAACGCCTGAGCGTCTCGCCGCGCAGCACCGTCACTCTGCAGCGGCGCTTTGGGCGAGCGCCCACCAGTACTCACCGTTGTGGACCGGCTCGTAGGCGGCCGGCCGATCGGCGCTGACGAACTCGGCGAACGGCTCGACCGTGCAGTGGTAGTCGGGGTTCATGAACAACGCGACGATGTAGCGATCGAGCGTCGACCGGTTGACGACGCGGTGGGGCGTCGAGACAAACTCGCCGTTGGTCCAGGCCATCATCGAGTCACCGATGTTGACGATGAACGCCCCGGGCACCACCGGCGCCTCGATCCACCGACCGCTGCGGTCGCGCACCTCCAGCCCCGGCACGGTGTCCTGCATCAAGAGCGTGAACGCCCCGGTGTCGCGGTGCTCTCCGACGCCCAGTTCCTTGGCGGATGCGAGGGCCTCGGCTGACTGGCCGCGGTAGTGGGCCGGCTGGAGGTTGATCAGCGGCTTGGTGAACGACGGCTCGAACGCGGCCGCATCGAGCCCGAGCGCGACGGCGAACGCAGCGCGCAGCTGAGCGGCGAGCTGCATGCACGCCTCCTGCAGCGCGTCCATCACGACGCGGAAGCCGGGCAGCTCGGCCGGCCAGCGGTTCGGGCCGTACAGCGGCGTGCCCGCCACCACGTCCGGATCGTGAGCGGGCAGGTCGAGCATCGCCCGGAAGGCCTCCATCGACCCGCCCGTGATCTCGCGTCGCTCGGTGATGTTCCGGGGCGGGAAGTAGCCGCGGTACTGCGCGGTGGTGGCGACGATCTCCATCTTGGTGGCGAACGGGAGGGCGAAGAATTCGCGGATGCCGACGAACGCGTCGTCGATGATCCGCTGTGGCACGCCGTGGCCGGTGAGGTAGAAGAAGCCGATCTCGCGGCATGCCGTGCCGATCTCGTCCACCACCGCCCGCCGTTGCGCCTCGTCGCCGGTGCGGTACCCGGTGAAGTCGATCATCGGCAGCTCCTCGGCCGACACCTGGTCGGCCGCCTCGAACTCGGCGCGGATGTGGATCGACTCGGCAGCCATGGACGGATCCTAGAGAGCGGTCGTGGTCCGCCTCCCGCCGACGCGTGGTGAGATGCTGGGTCGATGGATCGTCCGCTGCCGTACTCGCCACCCGCCGACCCAGCGACGCCGGCGGTGTACGTCTGGCCGAACAGCGGTGTGGCCGGCGACGACGTGCAGGTGCACGCCCGTGGTCCGGCCGGCACGGCCACCATCGAGATCGCCAGGGTGGGCGCGCGGCGCGACATCGCGGCCACCGAGACGGTGCGCCTGTCTCCCCACGAGCTCCCGCCGGAAGCGGATGCGCTCGGCTGCGGCTGGCCGGTCACTTCGACCATCACGATCGGGCCGGAGTGGTCGTCGGGCTACTACGAGGTCGTCATCCACTGCGGCGACATCGAGGCGGTCGGCTTCTTCGTGGTCCGCGCAACGTCCGTCGATCCCTCCCGCCCACTGCTCGTGCTCAGCACCAACACGTGGAACGCGTACAACGACGTCGCCGGCACGAACATCTACAACGGCGGGACCCACGCGGCGTTCGACCGCCCGTTCTCGCCCGGCTTCCTACGCAAGCCCGATGGCCCCGGCAGCCGGGTCACCGTGCTCGGCCCGCCCGATCCGACGATGCGCACACATGTGCGCCACATCCGCGAGCACGGCCTGTCCGCGTGGTCGGGCTCGGCGGGTTGGCCGTCGTGGGAAGCGGTGTTCGTGCGTTGGGCGGAGGCCAACGGCATCGGGCTCGACTACGCCGTCAACGCCGACCTCCAGTTCGTGCCCGGTCTGCTCGACGGCCGCCGCCTGTACCTCAGCGTCGGCCACGACGAGTACTGGTCGTGGGAGATGCGCGACGCGGTCGAGGGCTTCATCGCCGCCGGCGGCAACGCGGCGTTCCTCAGCGGCAACGTCAGCTTCTGGCAGGTCCGCCTGGAGGACGGCGGCCGGACGATGGTGGGGTTCAAGCAGCGGTTCGCCCAGGATCCGGTGTACGGCACCGATCGCCAGGAGCGGCTGACGAGCATCTGGTCCGATCGCCTGATCGGACGGCCGGAGACGTCGATGACGGGCCTGACGTTCAACCGCGGTGGCTACCACCGCATCGGTCGGTCCGTCGGTGGTGGTGCCGGCGGCTACACCGTGCACCGCCCCGATCACTGGCTGTTCGAGGGCACCGGCGTGTTCCGCGGCGATCTGCTCGGCGCGGCGAGCACGGTGGTGGGTTACGAGTGCGACGGTTGCGAGCTCCGGCTCGTCGACGGTGTGCCCGTGCCGACGGGCTCCGACGGCTGCCCGCCCGGCACGCTCGTGCTGGCGACGGCGCCCGCCTCGCCGTTCACGCGCGCCACCGCCCAGCGACCCGTGCCCGACGACGCGTTGTCGGAGGTGGAGTTCCACGCCTGGCGGGTGCTCGGCAGCCACGACGCCGACACGGCCCGCCGGCTGGAGAACGGACACGCCGTGCTCGCCGTGCGCGACGGAGCCGATGGCCGCGGGACGGTGGTGTCCAGCGGATGCACCGAGTGGGCGTGGGGGCTGACCGGCGACGATCCGGCGATCGAGCGGATCACCGTGAACATCCTCGAACGCCTGGCGGGTTCTCCGGGATCGACGGGTCCTTCGGGATCAGCGGGTCCGAACCCTAGGATGTCGGCGTGATCCGGCGCCCTCTGCTCCGCGGATGCGCGCTCGTGCTGGCGGCGGCAACCATCGCCACGGCGTGCAGCAGCAACAGCACCTCCAACCCATCTGCGACCTCCACCACCTCGTCGACCGCGACGGCCGTCACCGTGGCATCGACCGGCGCGAGCACCGTGGCGAGCGCGCCGGTGACGGGCCCGGCCACGACGGAGGTCGTGACGACCGGCGCCACCACCGCGCCGACGTCAGCGACGTCTGCCGCGCCGGAGACCTCGGCCGCGCCCGCGACGTCGACGGCCGACTCGACCGCGCTGTCGGACCCCGTGCTCACCGCACCGTTCCCCACCACCGAGGTCGACGAGACGTTCGTCGACACCACCCGCGGCACCGACGCCACGGCCGATGCGGCGGCCCTGCCGACCCGCACCCTGCCGACCAAGATCATCGTGCCCCAGGCGCCCGGGCCGTTCCCGCTGATCATCCTCGCCCACGGCCTCGTCGGCTCGGCCGCCAAGCTGAGCAACCTCGCCACCGCCTGGGCGACCGCCGGATACGTTGTGGCGCTCCCCACGTTTCCGCTCACGAGCGACCTGAACCCTGACGTGATCGCTCACGAGAACGACGTCGCCAACCAGCCGGCCGACGTGACCTTCGTGATCTCGCACGTGCTCGCCCTCAACGGCGACGACTCGTCGCCGCTGTTCGGGCGCATCGACGTCAACGAGATCGGCATGGCCGGCCACTCCCTCGGCGGGGCCACCACGTACGGCATCGTGTACAACGACTGCTGCGTGGACTCCCGCATCAAGGCCGCGATCATCATGTCCGGCCTCGTCGAGGTCTCGCCGACCACCACCGACTACAACCGCACGATCCCGACGCTGATCCTCCACGGCGATGCCGACACCGACGTCAACATCGCCGAGGATCAGGGTCCGTACGCGAAGCTCGCCGGTCCGAAGTGGTTCATCACGCTCATCGGTGGCGAGCACGCCACCGGCTTCGAGAACCCTGCGACGCCGTACAACGCGCTGGTCGAGGCCGCCACCACCGACTTCTGGAACCAGTACCTCTCGGCCGTGCCGGGCAGCCTCGACGCGCTCCGCCACGACGGCGCGGTCGACGGGCTGAGCACGCTGCAGACCGATCAATGACGACACCATGACCGACATCTCCGTCCTCGCCCACGTCGGCGCTGCCGCTGCCGCGGTCGGCGCCGGACTCGTCAACGCCATCGCCGGCGGCGGCACGCTCATCTCCTTCCCGGTGATGACCGCCATCGGCGTGCCATCGGTGCGCGCCAACGCCACCAACACCGTCTCGCTGCTGCCCGGCTACCTCGGCGGCGTCTCCGCGCAGCGCGACGATCTGAAGGGTGAGATGCGGTCGGTGCGCCCGCAGCTCGTCGCCGCCGCGCTCGGCGGACTGCTCGGCTCGATCCTGCTCATCGTCACCAGCGAGTCGGTGTTCCGCGCCATCGTGCCGTTCCTGATCCTCGCCTCGGCGCTCCTCCTCGGGATCCAGGACCGGCTGCGGTCGTGGATCTTCAAGCCCGGCGAGGAGCACCGGTCGCACGTCGTTGCCCAGGTGGTGTGCGTCGGCCTGGCCGGCGTGTACGGCGGTTACTTCGGCGCCGGCCTCGGCATCATGCTGATCGCGGTGCTCGGGATGTTCTCCGACCTTCCGCTGAACCGCCTCAACGCGATCAAGCTGCTGCTGGCCTTCGTCGTCAACCTGTTCGCCGCCGCGTTCTTGTCGACGTCGGGCAAGGTCGAGTGGAGCCTGGTGCTGGTGATGGCCCCGGCAGCGCTCCTCGGCGGGAACCTTGGCGGCCGGCTGGCCAAGACGCTGCCCCCGAAGAAGCTCCGTGCGTTCGTGATCGTGTTCGGCGTGGTCGTTGCGATCATCTACTTCTTCAAGTAGCCGCACGCGCATCGGTGCGCTCGGCGGGGTCGTCGGTCCCGCCGCGTTCGTCGCGGCCTGGAGCATCGGCGGGGCGCGAAAGGCCGGCTACTCGCCGATCGACGATGCGATCAGTCGCCTCGCCGCGATCGGTGCCTCGACCCGACCGTTGATGACCGCCGGCTTCATCGCGTTCGGCGTCGCCGTGCCCGCCTACGCCGCTGCGTTGCGGCGATCGGTGGACGGTCCGGCATGGATCGCCGCGGCAGCCACCGGCGTCGCGACCCTCGCCGTCGCGGCCGCCCCGCTCGAGCACTCGAGCACCGTCGACTCGCTGCACGCGGTGTTCGCCGGCATCGGCTATGCGACGCTCGCCGCCGCACCGTTGCTGGCCGCTCGCCCGCTGAGCCGGGACGGACACCGCCGGCTCGCCCGCCTCGGCGTGGTCGTCGGGGCGACGTCGGCGGCGTGCCTCGCGCTCACCACCACGGGGCTGCCGACGGGTCTGTTCCAGCGGATCGGGCTCACCGCCGGCGACCTCTGGCTGGCCAGCACCGCGGTGGCGATGGCTTCGGGTCGGCTGCGGTCCGGACGGCCATGACGGATCTTCCACTAACGTTGTCATCCAGAGCACGTCTCGCCACGGAGAAACACACATGGCAATCAACCTCCAGAAGTTCGAAGAGCAGGGTGGTCGGCTGAAGACCGACGACATCGACTTCGACAGCTTCCGCGCGAACCCGCTCGACGAGCACGTGCTGCGCTGCATCGGTTACATGCACGACATCGAGTACCAGACCGTGCTGTACACGCGTGAGCTGCTGCTGCTGCCCGGTTGGAAGGACCCGCAGTTCACCGCGTTCCTGACGCTGTGGAACTACGAGGAGTACTGGCACGGCAACGCCCTCGGCCGCATCGTCGCGATGCACGACCAACCGGCACACGATGCCCGGCTGTCCGAGATGCGCGACTTCAACAAGCGCTACCTGTTCTGGAGCCCGGCCATCTTCTGGGCGCTGGGTCACGGCGTCCGC
>JAOBWK010000015.1 GCA_025463305.1 Ilumatobacteraceae bacterium | reverse complement strand
GTCCGCGAAGAATGCGCTCCTGACCTCCAGCCATGACCTACTCCGTTGCCAGTGTCTTGTTGCTCTGTGCGTCGCCGACTTCGGCGGCATCGAGGCTCGTTGGATCAACGGCACGCGCAGCCGCAGTTGCGGCTGTCGAGGCCACGAACTGCTCCTTGAAGGTGGCGATGAGATCGGCCAACTCGCTCGGGACGTCGGCCTTCGGGTTGCTGCGCATACCGGCGAGGACACCGGCGTTGCGATTGCGCATGAAGTCGAGCAGACCGGCCTCGAAGGCCCGGACCTGGTTGACCGGCAGGTTGTCGAGGTAGCCCTTGGTGCCGGCGAACACGACGACGACCTGCTCCTCGACCGGCATCGGGCTGTTCAGCGGCTGCTTGAGCAGCTCGACCAAGCGGTAGCCGCGATCGAGCTGGGCCTTGGAGATCGCGTCGAGCTCGGAACCGAACGTGGCGAAGGCCTCGAGCTCGCGGAACTGGGCGAGGTCGAGCTTCAGCGTGCCCGACACGGTCTTCATCGGCTTGATCTGAGCGGCGCTGCCCACCCGGGACACCGAGAGGCCCACGTCGACCGCCGGACGGACGCCCGACTTGAACAGGTGGTCCTGCAGGTACACCTGGCCGTCGGTGATCGAGATCACGTTGGTGGGAATGTACGCCGAGACGTCGCCGGCTTTGGTCTCGATGATCGGCAGTGCCGTCATCGAACCAGCACCGCGCTCGTCGCTGAGCTTGGCGGCACGCTCCAGGAGACGGCTGTGGAGGTAGAACACATCGCCGGGGTAGGCCTCGCGGCCCGGAGGACGGCGCAGCAGCAGCGACACCTGGCGGTAGGCCTCGGCCTGCTTGGAAAGATCGTCGTACACGATGAGCGCGTGCTCACCGTTCTCCATCCAGTGCTGGCCGATGGCGCAGCCTGCGTAGGGAGCGAGGTACTTGAACGGTGCGGTGTCCGACGCCGGAGCGGCGACCACGACGGTGTACTCCATCGCGCCGTACTGGCGCAGCGTCTCCACGGTCTGGGCGACGGTGGAGCCCTTCTGGCCGATGGCGACGTAGATGCACTTCACGCCGAGGCCACGCTGGTTGATGATCGCGTCGATGGCCACCGTGGTCTTGCCGGTCTTGCGGTCGCCGATGATCAGCTGGCGCTGGCCACGGCCGATCGGGGTCATCGCGTCGATCGACTTGATGCCGGTCTGCAGCGGCTCGTGCACGGGCTTGCGGCCCATGATGCCGGGCGCCTGGATCTCGACTCGACGCTGGATGGCGCCGACGATGTCGCCCTTGCCGTCGATCGGCTGACCGAGTGCGTTGACGACTCGACCGATCATCGCGTCGCCGACCGGGACGGAGAGGATGCGGCCGGTGGCCTTGACGGGCTGGCCCTCTTCGATCGCGTCGGCGTTGCCGAGGATGACGGCACCGATCGAGTCCTCGTCGAGGTTCAGGGCGAGGCCCACGGAACCGTCGGCGAACTCGAGGATCTCGTTCACGCCGCAGTCGGGCAGGCCCGACACTCGGGCGATGCCGTCGCCGACCTCGGTGACGCGGCCGACGGTGCGTGCCTCGAGCGACGGCTCGAAGCCCTCCAGGTTCTTCTTGAGTGCTGCGGCGATGTCGCCGGCGCTGAGTGTGAGCTCTGCCATGTTGGTTCCGTTCTTGATTTCAGCGCCGGCTCAGAGCCGGGCCTTCAACTGGTCGAGGCGGGTGCGGACGCTGCCGTCGATGACCGTGTCGCCGACGGTGGCGATGATGCCACCGAGGACCGACGGGTCGACGACGACCTTGAGGTTGACCTGCTTGCCGGTGGCATTGGCCAGTGCGGCACGGAGGCGGTCCTCCTGGTCAGGGGTGAGGGGGACGGCCGTGCGGGCCTCGGCCACCTCGAGGTTCTTCGAGCTGCTGGCGCGGGCGACGAGCACGTCGATGATCGCCGGCAGATCGCTGCCGCGGCCGGAGCCGACCACCATGCTGACGAGCTGGGTGGTGGTGGCCGTTGCCTTGCCGCCGAGCAGGTCCTCGACGATGGCCTGGCGCTTGGCGGCCGGGATCATGTCGTCGGTGAGCGCGCTGCGGAGGGCATCGCTGCTCTCGTAGCTGCGCGCGAAGCGGAACAGCTCGTCTTCGACCTCGTCGAGCGAGCCCTCGGCCCGAGCGATCTCGAAGAGTGCCTTGGCGTAGCCCTCGATGCGTGCGTCGTTCATGCGGAGGCACCGACCTTTTGGATGAAGTTCTCGATGAGCTGCTGGTGGGTGGCGTCGTCGATGGACTCGGCGACGGCACGCTCGGCAGCGGCCGAGGACAGGCGGGAGATCTCGGCACGCAGCTCGTCGCTCTGGCGACCCTTCGCGGTCTCGATGTCGGCGAGCGCCCGAGCACGCAGCTCGGCGACCTCGTCCTCGAGGCGGGCGTTGAAGTCGGCGACGAGCGCCTCGGCCTGGGCATCGGCTTCGGCGAGCAGGCGAGCCCGCTCGGACGCGATGTCGCCGAGTGCCGTGCGGATGTCGGCAGCTTCGGTGGTGGCCGCAGCCTTGTCACCGGATGCGCTGTCGAGCTCCTTCTGGATCTTCTCGGTGCGGGCACCCAGGCCCTTCTTGATCGCCGGTCCGGCGAACTTGAAGAGCAGGGCGAAGATCAGCACGGAGGCGATGCCGCCGTAGATGATCTCGGCCGCTTCCGGCAGGAAGGAGCTGTGGGTGACGATGCCGTTCGTGTCGACCGACACCGTGTCGTCCATCACGAGGTGCCCGATGGTGGTGTGGATCAGGCTCATCGGCTCACTCCGGCACTCATGACCTCGTCGACGACCCGGCCGACGACGGCGGCGTCGGGCGCCTTGCCGATGGCGAGCGTGATGGCACTCGAGCTGACGTCGGTGACGGCGCCCTGGATCTGGCCCTGGACGGCGGCACGAGCAGCGTCGTTATCGCTCGCCGCGGTGGCCCGCAGCTCGGCGATCTCGGCGTTGGCCGCGGCGATGCGCTCGGTGCGCTTGGCCTCGAGCTGCTGACGGGCCGCGTCGAGCCGAGCGGCCGCATCCGCCTTGGCGGAGGCGAGCTGCGACTGGTACTCGGCCACATCGGTGCGTGCTGCGAGACGTGTCGCGTCGGCCTGCTGGTGGTCGGACTGGATGCCGTTGTAGCGAGCATCCATCCCGGCCTTCAGCTTCGGGAACGCGAGGTAGCGCATGATGAGCGCGAACACGATGAACGCGCCGGCACCCCAGATGACTTCCTTCAGCTCGGGGACGATCGGGTTCGGCCCGGGGGCCGCCGTGTCCTTCGAGGTGTGAGCGATGCCGTCCTTGGCCACCACGCCATCGGTGTTGATGGTGGTGTTGGCATCGGTCGTGGGCGTGGCAGCGCCGTCCGTTGTGCTTGTCTCTGCGACAGGTGTGGTGGGCGGGGTGGTGGTCAGATGCACCGTGTACGCCTCACCCACCTGAGTGACGACTGCTGTCAGCACGTCATCTCCTTGTGCGAGTGCCCCGTGAGGGGATGTGGACGAATGGGCTCAGAGACCGATGAGGATGAAGACCACGAAGCCGATGAGGGCCAGGGCTTCGGTGAAGGCGATGCCGAGGAACATGGTGGTGCGCACCATGCCGGCTGCCTCGGGCTGACGAGCCATGGCTTCGAC
>JAOBWK010000089.1 GCA_025463305.1 Ilumatobacteraceae bacterium | reverse complement strand
CCGACCATTCGGGAACCACTCCCGCCGATACGTCTCGATGAACATCCCACGCGGATCACCATGAATCGTCGGCTCAACCACCCACGCACCCGCAATCCGGTCCGACTCATACACCTTCGGCATCAGTTGCTCGTCTCCATCATCGTCTCGTCCAACATCGGGCCCGCGCTCACTCCACGTCGATCTGGCAATGATCACCGATCATCAACCGCGCCGCCCGCGGACGCTTCTGCGTCCGCTCCACCACCGCATCACGACCGATCAAGCTGTCCTCCAACCGCGGGATGTCCGTGATCGTCGAGCGCGCCATGATCACCGAGTGCTCCACCTCAGAGCCGGTCACCACACAATCCTCACCGATCGCCGAGAACGGCCCGATGAAGCTGTCCACGATCCGCGCCCCCGCACCGATCGCCACCGGACCACGCACCGTCGAGTTGATCACCACCGCACCCGCCTCGACGATCACCCGACCATCGATCACCGACAGCTCGTCCACATCACCATCCAAACGAGTCTCGATCTTCTCCAGCAACAACCGGTTCGCCTCCAACAACGGGGTCAACTTCCCGGTGTCGATCCACCAACCCGTCAACAACTCCGTGCGCACCCGGAAACCCTGATCGATCAACCACTGGATCGCATCCGTGATCTCCAACTCACCACGCGGTGACGGCGCAATCGACGCCACCGCCGTGTGGATCGTCCTGTCGAACAGATACACACCCACCAACGCCAGATCCGACGGCGGATCCGCCGGCTTCTCCACCAGATGCACCACGTTGTGGTCCGCATCCAACGTCGCGATCCCGAACCGATGCGGATCCGGCACCTGCTTCAACAAGATCTGCGCCGTCGGCGGCTCCGCACCCGCCCGAGCCGACTCGAACGCCGACACGAACGCACCCAGATCCTGCTCCAACAAGTTGTCACCCAGATACATCACGAAATCGTCCGCACCCAAGAACTCCTCAGCGATCAACACACAATGCGCCAACCCCAACGGAGCATCCTGCGCGATGTACGTCACCGCCACCCCGAACTGCGAACCGTCACCCACCGTCGACATCACCTCCGCACGCGTGTCACCGACGATGATCCCGATCTCGGTGATGCCCGCCGCAGCCATCGCCTCGATCCCATAGAACAAGATCGGCTTGTTCGCCACCGGCACCAACTGCTTCGCCGACGTGTGCGTGATCGGACGAAGACGAGTACCAGCACCACCGGCAAGGATCAGGGCTTTCATGAATACATCACAATCTGGTCACGGCGAGGGAGGTTCGCCCAAACGGTGCACAGACTAGGCGGGAGTCGGTGGCGTGCTGCTCACGCCCGCGAAGTAGTCGATGTACGCCTGGGCGCCGTCGCCGAACAGCAGCACCGCGTTGCCGTTGATCTTCTTGCCGACGACCGGCGGTGAGAACGGTGCCACACCGCTGCCGACCGCGTCGCGCAGCGCCCCTGCCGCGCCGAGCACATCGAGCCCGGAGTCGATCTTGAGTGCACCGGTGCTGGACACCAGCACGTCGCCGGCCTTCAACGGATCACCCTTCACCTTGGCGATCGCACCCTGCAGCGCGGTGTTGATGAACTGCTGCTGACGCTTGATCCGCCCGAGGTCCGACGTCGGGTCCTCGGTCCAGGTGTCGGTGGCCTGGTCGTACGTCTCGAAGTGGCGGCTGCGCGCGTAGGCCAAGCCCTGCACGCCGTCGAGGATGTGGCATCCGGGCTGGGCGACGTACAGCCCGGTGTGGGTGTCGCGGATCGGCGTGTAGGCGCACACCCGCACCCCGCCGATCGCATCGACGAGTGCCTTGAAGCCCTGGAAGTTGATCTCGACGTAGTGCTGGATCGGGATGCCGAGGCCCTGCACGGTCTGGATCAGTACGGCCGGTCCGTCCTGGTAGGCGGAGTTGATCCGGTTCTTCTTGGTGTGCCCGGGGATGTCGACCCAGAGGTCGCGCGGCAGCGACAGCAGCGAGGCCGGGCCACCGTGCAGGTCGCGGCGGAGCACCATGATCGTGTCGCTGCGGTTGCCGGTGACCGTGGTGTCGGTGCCGATCGCGCCGAAGTCGGGATCGGTGGGATCCTCGCCGGCCCGGCTGTCGGAGCCCACCAGGAGGAAGTTCTCGACGTTGGGGTTGGACGGGCTGAGCACGCCGGCCAGGCCGTCGACCCTCGCGATCCGGGCGACCTGCTGGTTCGCGGTGCGGATCACGCCGGCGGCACCGGCCGCGGCGATGACCACGGCAAGCACCAGGAACGACAGCCCGCGCTGGGGACGGCGACGCCGACGACCCGGCTCGCCCTGGTCGCGGGCGAGCCCGGACGGACGCACCACCTCACCGGCCGGATCCGGTTCGATGGCGGAGGGCTCGATCTGCACGATCCGCGACGGTAGTGGTCGCCCGCCTCCGTCCCGGGGCACCCCGGTCGCCGACCAGGTCAGACGCGACGGAGGTGCACGACGTCGCCGGTGTCGATGCGGTGCGTGATCGCACAGTCGTCGAGCACCAGCAGGCGCCCGTCGGCCTCGACCCCGATCGCTCGCCCGTCGAGGAACCGCTCGCCGGGCAGCTCGACGCGAACCTGCTGGCCGATCGTGGCCAGCTCCGCCTGGTAGCGCGCCGCGATGTCGGCAGGCAGCGCGTCATAGGCGACCAACAACGCGTCGAGCACCTCGGCCGGGCTCACGCCGTCGCCGAGACGTGCTGCGCCGTCGGGCGCCCAGCCGACGTTGAGCCCGACGCCGACCACCACGAAGGGACCAGCCGCCGATGACCCGGCCTGGGCGAGGATGCCCGCCAGCTTGCGGCCGTCGACGAGGAGGTCGTTCGGCCACTTCAGTGACGGCGTCACGCCGGCGGCCATCCGGCAGGCATCGACCGCCGCGAGCGCGACCCGCTGGGTGATCTCGTGCGGATGGGGCGGGACATCGCGCAGCAACAGGCTGACGAGCAGGTTGGCGCCCGCTGGCGTCTCCCAACGCCGGTCGAGCCGGCCGCGACCGGCGGTCTGGTGCCGCGCAGCGAGGACCGACCGATCGGGCGCACCCGCGGTCCCGATGCCGACGAGGTCGGCGTTCGTCGAGCCCGTCTCGTCCACCCACCTCACCTGCCAACGATCTGCCACGACGGCGAGGGTACGGCCCGGCGGCTTGCTATGGTACTGAACGATCATTCATTCACTCTTGCGAGGAGAGCCCCGTGGCCTACCAACTGTCCGACATCCCCGATCTCACCGGCCGGGTGGCCGTCGTCACCGGCGCCAACGGCGGGCTCGGCCTGGAGACCGCGAAGGCGCTCGCCGGCGCCGGCGCGCACGTCGTCATCGCCGCACGCGATCAGGCCAAGGCCGGAGCGGCCGAGGCCATCATCCGCGCCGAGCACCCGACCGCATCGCTGGCGATCGTCGAGCTCGATCTCGGCTCGCTCGAGTCCGTGGCCACCGCCGCGGCGGCCGTGCTGGCCGACCACGACCGGATCGACCTCCTCGTCAACAACGCCGGCCTGATGGCGTTGCCCGAGCGGACGACGGTGGACGGGTTCGAGATGCAGCTCGGCGTCAACCACTTCGGCCACTGGGCCCTCACCGGCCGGCTGATGCCCGCGATCCTGCACGCCGACGCTGGGCGCGTGGTCACCGTCACCAGCACCGCGCACCACATGGGCCGGGCCATCGATCCGCAGAACCCGAACCTCAGCGGGAAGTACTCGCCGTGGAAGGCGTACGGGCAGTCGAAGCTGGCGAACTACCACTTCGCGATCGGCCTCCAGCAGCGGTTCGACGCCGCGGGCCTGGCAACCGCGAGCCTGCTCGCGCACCCAGGCCTGTCCGACACGGGGCTGCAGGCCCACACCGTCGCCGAGGGCGGCGCCGGGTTCTCCGGGCGGATGGCCGAGCGGCTCACCCACCTCACCGGAATGTCCGCCGCGCGGGGCGCGATGCCGCAGATCCGCGCGGCCACCGACCCCGAGGCGCGCGGCGGCCAGTTCTACGCACCTCGCTTCGTCAACAACGGCGCCGCGGTTCGCCGGCCGGTGCTGCGCCGGATCGGGATGGCGAGGGCGATCGCCACGCTCTGGGACCTGTCCGCCCGGTCGACCGGCATTGCCATCGACCCGGCGGCCGCGGGTGACACAGTGAGCAGATGACCTCGACCGCGTCTGCTCCGACCGCGTCTACTCCGACCGGGCCTGCCTCGCGCTTCGATCGCGCGGCCGCTGTGCGCCACGCACTGCGCGAGCTCGTGGCCGAGCACGGCCTGCACGGAACGTCGATGAGCGCCGTCGCCAAGCGGGCCGGTGTGGCAACGGGAACGGCCTACGTCCACTACGCGTCGAAGGAGCAACTGCTCTACGCCGCGTACATGGAGGTCAAGCACGAGATGGCCGTGGCGCTGCAGGGGCGGATCGACCCGTCTGCGACCCCGCACGATCGCTTCCTGCAGATCTGGATGGCGATCCACCACTTCCACGCCGCCGACCCGGCACGGGCGCGGTTCGTCGTCCAGATCGACAGCTCGCCGTACGCGCGACGTGCCCACGAGCTGGCGATGGATCTCGACGGCGACCCGCTCATGGCCGAGGTCGCGGCGCCGGACATGATGGCCCTGATGGCGCCGCTGGATCTGGAGATCCTGTACGACCTCGGCATCGGCCCGGCGGTGCGCCTGGCCGCCGGGATGGTTCCGGGGTCGGCGCCCGTCGACCAGCACACCCTCGACCTCGTGGCCGAAGCGTGCTGGCGGGCGAGCACGATCGGCTGAGCGCACGCGGGATCAGCACGGATAGTTGGCTTCATCGGGCCCGCACCGGCCATCATGGGCGGCGTGCTGAAGAAGATCCTGATCGCCAACCGTGGAGAGATCGCCGTCCGAGTCATCCGGGCTGCCCGAGAGCTGGGTATCGCCACGGTGGCGGTGTACTCGGAGCTCGACCGCAACGCGCTCCACGTCCGCCTCGCCGACGAGGCGTTCGCGCTCGGTGGCCAGACCGCAGCCGAGAGCTACCTCAACACCGAGGCGATCCTCGATGCGATCAAGCTGAGCGGCGCGGACGGCGTGCACCCCGGCTACGGCTTCTTCAGCGAGAACCCCGACTTCATCCGGGCCATCACCGAGATCGGCGTCGCCTTCATCGGACCGCCGGCGTCCGCGGTCGATGTCATGGGCGACAAGGTCAGCAGCCGCAAGGCCGCGCTCGAGGGCGGCGCACCGATCGTTCCCGGCACCACCGAGTTCGCGAAGAGCTCGGCCGACATCATGGAGTTCGGCAACAGCAACGGCTGGCCGGTCGCGATCAAGGCTGCGTTCGGCGGCGGTGGCCGCGGCATGAAGGTGGTCCAGTCGGCCGCCGAGGTGCAGGACGCGATGGACAGCGCGCAGCGTGAGGCCAAGGCCTACTTCGGCCGCGACGAGGTCTACGTCGAGCGCTACCTCACCTGGCCGCGCCACATCGAGGTCCAGCTCGTCGGCGACCAGCAGGGCAACGTCGTGTGGGTCAGCACCCGCGACTGCTCGGCCCAGCGTCGCCACCAGAAGCTCGTCGAAGAGGCACCCGCCACCGCACTGCCCGACGGCGTCGAAGAGGCCATGGGCCAGGCCGCGATCAAGGTCGCCAAGGCCGTCGGCTACTACAACGCCGGCACCGTCGAGTTCATCTACCAGGACGGCGAGTTCTTCTTCCTCGAGATGAACACCCGCCTCCAGGTCGAGCACCCCGTGTCCGAGGAGATCACCAGGATCGATCTGGTCGAGTGGCAGATCCGCGTCGCCAGCGGCGAGCCGCTGCCGATGACGCAGGAGCAGGTCGCGGCTCGTCGCTCCGGCCACAGCATCGAGATCCGGATCAACGCCGAGAACCCGGCCGGCGGCAAGTTCCTGCCGAGCCCCGGCAAGATCACCAAGCTCACCGTGCCCGACGGCTTCGGCGTGCGCTTCGACGGCGGCTACGAGGCCGGCGACGAGATCAGCCAGTACTACGACAACCTCGTCGGCAAGCT
>JAOBWK010000064.1 GCA_025463305.1 Ilumatobacteraceae bacterium | reverse complement strand
CGACGACCACGGCGTCCGTCCCGGCGACCACCGGAACTACCAGCGAGCGACTGAGCGACACATCCTTCGCCACGCTGCCCGGCTCGGAGCGGAACGCCCCACATGGCTCACCGATCTCATCGGCGATCGACCCGGTGACATCGCCGGTGCCCGAGCCTGGGACGACGCGGTCAGGGAGATCACCACCTGGCGACTCCAGCACCAACTCACCGACGACTTCATCGGCATCGGACCACGACCCGCCGGCACCGACACTGCGCGTGACTGGTCGCAGCTGCTCGGCCGCCTCGGTCTCACCCGAACCTGGCTCGACACCACCGACCGGCAAGAACCGGCCTGGCCCACCACACCCAGCTACACGGAACTCGTCTCCCGCACCGACGAACTCGACAGGCTCCTCGCCACCGCACCAGCCGACTACCGGCAACTCATCAACGAGCTCCAGACAGGGCAACTGTCCCTCGACGACACCACCGACCTGCTCACCGAAGCACTCGCACATCAGAGCGCACGGCAGAACTGGATCATCGAACACTGGCCGCACATCGTCGAATACCAAGAAGCCAACCGCACACTCGCTACCGGCACATGGGGACCCGACCCTCAAATGCTCCGCACCCTCCCCGCGGACGGCGCAGGCGCGTCGCTCGCCGCAGCGATCGACCGCGACGAGCCCTGGCTTCGAGCTGCCTTGTGTGCGATCGCTGACCGCAACGACACCGGGATCGAGCCCGACGCCATTGACTGGCTGAACGACGTCGCAGTCTTCAGAGCCGACTACGACCTCACCAGCACCCAGCCCCTCGGTGCACCCCAGCCACTCCGTGAGCGCCAAGCCGAGCGCCGAGCACTCCTCCACCGAGACCTTTCGAATATTGAGCAACGACGCATCGACGGACTTTCGATCGACTGCTCCGTCCACCAACTCCAACAATCGGCGGGCGGCATGGAACTCTGACCGAAAGTGCCACCCGAAGCGCAGATCGCCGGCACGGTGTGCGGTTCTCGTCGGCTGTTCCGCTTGTTATGCGCCCGTCTCCAGCGCACTTCTGCGCTGTTGGGAACACTCCGACCGACATCGCTCCGATCGCCGGCTGAAATGACCCGACCGTAACGTGGCTCGGACTACGGTTGGCTCGCCAAGGGGCTTACACGGGGTGGTCAGAAGGAACAAGTCGTGTTCGGTCGGCAGCGCGGGAGCATCCTGGCCGCACCGTCGTTGTGGCATCAGCGATGGGAAGACAACATGGCAAACAATCCCAACCCTGTCCTCGGTCCGCTCCTCGGCAAATGGTGGGACCCAGCCCGTCCCGATCACGTCGCCGGCGGAATCGTCGACACCGACCGAGGCTCATTCACACTCGAACTGAGCGCGTGGCCCGGCGAACCGCCTCCTCGCCGAGCTCGAACACTGTTCCCAAGAGTCCTCCACGGCGACATCCGGGGCACACCCGTCACACTCATCGACTGCCTCAGCACTCGCGTCAGCCACTCATTCGACGGACCACCGAACGAAGTCCTCGTCGTCGCCTCGACCTTCATCTCCGGCGACCACGTTCACGCCGAGACGAAGTACCGCTCGGCTGCGGTTCGACTCGAACACCTCGACGAATGGGCGCGACGTACTCCCTTCAAGGCCGAGCGGGAGAGCTCGACCGGCCCAATCGTGAAGACCACCACCTACACGCAGCCACCAACCCTCGAAACGCACGTGACAGGGGCCGACGTGCAGCTCGGCAGACGATGGATCGACACGCCGAACCCGATCAGCGGTCCCAGCTTCGAAAGCCACGAAGAGCTCACGTTCAACTTCGTCACGCCCGTCGAACTCGCTTCGATCGAGCACGACTACGTTCGCCCACTACGACACCTGCTCGGGCTGGCGTTCGACCGGACACCACGCATCCTGTCGCTGACCGTCCGAGCACACCGCCCAGAAGACGACGACCCGTGGCCGCCAGATGTCGACGTCATCCACGTCGTCGACGACGGCGGAAAGGCCCGACCGTTGCGAGCGACACACTTCGACATCAACACGTTCGGCTTCGCCGACACCCTCACACGGTGGTGGGTGATCAGCGAAAAACTTGGCACCGTGCTCGACCTACACACCTCGATTCGCGAGAATGAGAGCTACGTCTCGCTCCGCTTCCTCGTCGCCGCGAGTGCACTCGAGGGCTACCACCGAGTCGCAGAGGGCAAAGTAACGGCAAGCCCCGAACACAAAGCCCGCCTCACCACGATCCTTTCGCCGATCACCGACGACGACACCCGAACGTGGCTCCGAAATCAGCTCATGCACAGCCACCGCCCACCGCTGCGTCACCGTCTGACAGAACTTGCCGAGCGCGGCGGAGATCAGTTCATCGCGGGAATCGGAAACATCGGCAAATGGGTCGACCTGATCGCGACCGGACGCGACTCGGTCGCCCACCGGGATCCGGCCATGCGCGACGTCGAAGCGGACGCTGCAGCGGCGGTCCGCCTCATCGGGTCGATCGAGTGGCTCCTCAATCTTCTCCTGTTTGAAGACCTCGGAATCGACCGGGCCGAGCGCGATCGAATCCTCAACGACAGCAGTCATTGGAGTTCAGTCACCGACTACCTGCGAGCCGACGTGCCAGACCTCTTTGCGTGATGCATTTCGCGACGCAAGCGCAGGCCGACGTGGGCGACAAGCCGAATCAGACCCGATCCGGGGGCTCGGTTCCTCTTTTCGCTCCTCATATGTGGTAGAAAAAGGGGAACCGCCAGGCCTGAACAGCTCGCCGGACACATCGACCTTGGAGGACGCCGTGGCAACCATCGCAGCATTTGCACAACCGTCAGGTGATGACGACGCCCGCGCGCAGCTCGCCCGGCTCGGCGTCACGCCCGAGCTGCTGACGGAGGCGCGCGGCCGAGCACAGCAAGACGTCGACGACTGCACCGACCTCGACCCGCCAGGATCCCGAGGCCAGATCCGCCACATGCGAACGGTCCGCTACTTCCGCGAGCTGATGATCCCCTTCGGGTGGACGCCCGATGACAGAGGCAACGTTGGAGCGACCGTGTCGCCAGACGGGAAGATCGCGATCGTCGTGAGTACCGGCAACGAGGGCACAGGCCTGCTTGGGGAACGGCTTCGCTCGAAGTATCCCAAGGGCGAGGTGACCCAATGCAGAGTGCTGCAGAACGTGCAGCTCAATCTCCTCGAGGACGTGCTCGAAAGACTCCTGCAAGAGGAGGCCACCTACGCCGACGTCGAGACGCGCACCACCTGGATGCTGCTCCAGCACCCCGCCGGCAATGCGGTCCGCGCCGAGCTGTCATGCCCCAGCGGATGGGATGACTCGCACCGAATCAGCGAGTGGAGCCAACGTATTCCTCTCGACGAACTCACGCACGGTGCCTACGAGGTCTGGACCGACGACGACGACGGCGGCGACCACGCCGGCGGATTCGACGTTCCAGTCACACCTCGCTGAGGCCGGCAAATGTTCAATCCGAGCCGATTGGAACTTGCGCGCCGCCGCCGAGGATGGACGAAGAGCAAGCTCGCCGTCGCGATCGGGGTCTCCACGAAGAGCATCACCAACTACGAGGCAGGTGACAAGTCACCGTCCGAGCCCACTCTGAAACGGATCGCTGAAGCACTTGATTTCCCTGACTCGTTCTTCGCCGAACCCGAAATCGAAGTGATTGGTGAAGGTGCAGCAAGCTTCCGATCCCTCGCGAGCATGACCGCGAGCCAACGACACCAGGCATTGGGTGCCGGCACCTTGGCCCTGTTGGTTGACGAATGGATCGAACAGCGCTTCACGCGACCCGTGGCCCAAGTCCCGACAGTCGAGACATCGGATCCAGAGCAAGCCGCAGACCTCGTGAGGGCCGAGTGGGGACTTGGACAACGTCCCGTACAAAACATGGTGCATCTTCTCGAACGTCACGGGATACGAGTGTTCTCCCTTGATGAGCAAGGACGGGAGGTCGACGCATTCTCGTTCTGGCGAGACTCCCGCCCGTACGTCCTGCTGAACACGACAAAGTCGACAGAACACAGCCGCTTCGATGCGGCTCACGAGCTCGGTCACCTTGTTCTTCACAGAGACGATGAACGGGGACGCGAAGCAGAGATGCAGGCCAATCAGTTCGCATCGGCATTCCTGATGCCTCGCCCATCGATGCTCGCCGCAGGGCTTCAGTCAGCGACGCTTGCGACTCTCGTGCGCCGCAAACTCGAGTGGAAGGTGTCAGCTGTCGCGCTCATCTACCGGCTGCGCTCCGTCGGAGTGTTGACCGATTGGCAATATCGAACGCTCTACATCCAGGCGTCCAAGAAGGGCTATCGAACGACTGAACCGAACACGGTCCAACGAGAGACCTCACAGGTGCTCGAGAAGGTTCTCGAACACCTCCGAAACCAAGGCGTCACCCGTCGCGAGATTGCAAACGGAGTCCACCTCAACATCAATGACTTCGATCGGCTCGTCTTTGGGCTCGTGATGATTTCGCAGGACGGCGGTCACGAAGGTGGAGGTCGCAACACTTCCGAACATCCGCATCTGCGACTGATCGGCACGTAGCCCCGTCGCTCGATCTCCCCCGCTGTCGACAAATCCGAACGCAGCGTAATGTCCGACCACTTCAATGGTTCGGCGCCGACTCCGTTGCGCACCGACGGATCCTGGTCTCCCAACGCATCGTGACCGCCTTGAAAGCGCACCATGTCCACGAAGTTGGACTCCGTCCAGTCGCTGAGAGCAACGAATCGGCGCCTGAGGTCAAGTGACCAAGCGCGTACAGCTCACACTGAGCGAGGACATCACGCGTGACGCTAACGAGCACGCGTCGACGCACACGCGCCTCTACGGAAACGACCCTGATGCGCCCGACATCGGTGAACGCAGCGCATAACGCGCGGCGCAGAACAACCCAAGCTCCGGCAGCGTCTGGCGCGCCAGATCGGCGCGTATGTCATCGGTGCTCAGTGTCCTTTGCATTCGGCTGGCTGAATGTTCCGTCCCCGACCTCGCAGGTCGCCACCCAGTTGTCAGAGGTGAGATCGGCTCGTTTGACAGTCCGCGGCCCAAAGGGCGAGTTCAGCGATGTCCCGTGGACCGGCAGGCGCGCCCGATGACTTTGATTCCTGAGCCCCGCCACTCGATGACGGTGGAGCAGCTCGCCGAGCGCTGGCAGATCCATCCGAAGACCATCCAGCGCCAGGTGCGGGCGAACACGTTCCCGATTCGGCCGCTGCTTCCTGGCGCTCGAGCATTGCGATTCGCAACGCACGCCGTCGAGGCTCATGAGCAGTCCACCGCAGCTACAACAGCTGCTCGATGAGTTCTGCGCTGTACTCGTCACTTGCTGGAATCCAGTGCGAGTAGGTGTTCAGCGTCACTGCCGGCGACGAGTGACCGAGGCGATGTGAGACAGTGGCTACGGGGACACCGGCAGCCAACAGCTGCGTAGCGTGGAAGTGCCGGAGCCCATGCAGGGTGAAGTCCGACGTCAGCCGAGCGAACGCCGTCGTGAGGTACTCGGGCCTCCACGGCGTTTCCAGGTCGTGACTGAAGCACCACTCGGGCACCGGAACACCGGCCGTCTCGCAATACGCCGCCTGCCGCTCTCGAAGCGCCTCGAGAAGAGCGACCATGTCTGCTCCGATGCGAATCGATCGATGGCCACGACTGCCCGTCTTCGTGTTGCGAACATGAAGGCCGCCATCAGCTTCCACGAGCGACCGACGAATCGTCAGCGACAGCTTGTTGAGATCACGCCACTGCAGCGCCACCAGCTCGCCGCGGCGCATGCCGGTTGCGGCAGCCAACCGCAAGCACACGGCTAGGTCTGCATTCACGTCCGACGCGCACGCCAGCAAGGCGCGCACGTCTTCGGGCGACGGTGGGACGATCTCCGCCGCCCGAGCCTGAGGCTTGTCGGCGGCGCTGCACGGATTCGACGCGCACCAGCCGTACTTCACTCCCCGAGAGAACGACACGGACAGCAGCTTGTGGACCTTGTTGATCTTGTGTTCGGACGCGCCTGCGGTGCGGAGCTGGCGGTACAACGCGTCGACGATCAGAGGCTTCACGCTCGACACGTCGCGACTCCCGAACGCTGGCGGGATCAGCGCTTCACCCTCTCGATAGAAGCTGATCGTCCCTGGAGACCGCCGGCCGGTCAGATCAGCGATCGTGCCCGCCGCGAGCTCGGCAACCGTGTGACCGGTCGGCTTCGGGTTACCACCCAATTCCGTGTGCAGTGCGCTCTCGGCCATGCGTGCTTCGGCTTCAGTTTTCACCCATGAGGTGTGCTGTTTCTGGCCCGCGAACCTGACGACACCGCGGTACCGGTACGAGCCCTTGGTGCCCCGTCGTTCGATGCTCATGTGAGCAATCGTCCCCAACGTCCCCACTCTTGTCAAGAGCCCTCATGGAAGACATGCTCTGAGCTGGTCTTTTGTGGCGCCCCCGGCACGATTCGAACGTGCGACCGTCGGATTAGAAGTCCGGTGCTCTATCCAGCTGAGCTACAAGGGCCAGCAGGGCACACGCAGTCCCTGGTGTCCGAGCAGCGTACAAGACGACACCGGCGGAGCCGTTCGACGGCGATTCGCGGCGGTCCGCAAGAAATCGCATGGCGACCTCCGTCACGATGGTCATGGTCGGTCACAAGCGGGCATACGCTGTTCACGACGGCTCCCTGCCGCCGTCCCGTGACTGGGAGCCGTCACTCGATGCCGCACACGCGGCGTCCGCCGGGCCCGACCCGCGCACCCCTTCGTCAGGATGTCCCCATCGACATCGCACGAACGGAGGATCCAGATGAAGGTGCTCGTGGCGACGCACATCACCCAGGGCGAGGACGCCGACGACTACTGCTGGACCGTCGACGGTGAGCTGGTCTCACCGATCGGCCTGGTCTGCAACAACGTGAACTGCGGCTGCTCGCGCGGCTTCCCCGGGCTCGGCAGCTCGCGGGCCACCACCACGGCGTTGGTCGTCGACCTGCCCCACATCGGTTGGCGCGAGCTCACCGATGCCGTCAACGACTCGCTGCACCGTGGCGGCTGGCTGGACCATGCGCCGATCCGGAGCCAGATCACGATGATCGAATCGCAGGTCGACGCGATCATCGAGGTCGCCCAGGCCTACCCCGTCGGCACCGTCGTGTGCCGCGACGGCGACGAGATCTACGCCAGGGAATCGCTCGCAGCGTGAGAGTCGGGCGAAGAGGGCCGTTCAGTCGAGCGCAGCGAGTTGGCGGCGGAGGAAGTCGAGCGCCGTGATCACGCTCATCTGCCGCATCTGATCGCGCACTCCGGGCAGGCGGGTCATCGTGGTGTGCACGGCATCGCCGATGGCGACACCGATGCACAACGTGCCGACGGGCATGCCGTCCTGCTCCGTCGGGCCGGCCACGCCGGTGAGCGCGAGCGCCACGTCGGCACCCAGCACGCGGCGCGCGCCGACGGCCATCTCACCCGCTGCCGACTCGCTCACCACAGGCCCCGGCGTCACCCCGAGCACGTCGAACTTGACCTCGCTCGCGTACGAGACGATGCCACCGCGCAGCACCTCGCTGGCGCCGGGGATGCCGGTCAGCCGGCCGGCCACCAGGCCACCGGTGACGGATTCGGCGAGGCCGAGGGTGAGGCCGCGCGTGCGCAGCATGTCGAGCACCACGGACTCCATCGTCTGGTCGTCGAAGCCGAAGACGTGTTCGCCGACGATCTCCTGCACCCGCGCCGACCAGTGGTCGAGCAGCACATCCACGTCGGCCTGGGTGGTGGCCTTGGCGGTGAGGCGCACCTTGAGCCCATCCCAACCACTGGCCAGGAAGGCCAGCGTCGGGTTCCCAGCCGCGTCGAGCTCGGCGATGATCGGATCGAGCTTCTCGTTGAGGCCGCTCTCGCTGTCGCCCCACGTGCGCAACGTGCGGCTGCCGATCACGGCCACCTCGCCGCTGCGCGCGTGCAGGTCCGGCAGGATCGCCCGCTCGAGCATGTCCTTCATCTCGTGCGGCACACCAGGCACGGCGTACATCACCTTCTCGACACCGTCGATCACCACCGGGCAGATCAACCCCGGGGCGGTGCCACGCGTCTGGACGATCACGCTGGCGCCGACGGGCACCTGGGCCTGACGGAGGTTGTTCTCGGCCATGTAGCGGCCTCGGACAGCGAACATCTCGCGGATCCGGTCGGCGATGTCGTCGTGGACCTCCAGGTCGACACCCATCACCCGGGCGATGGCATCGCGGGTCAGGTCGTCGTGGGTCGGGCCGAGCCCACCGCACACGATGATCGCGTCGGCGTCGGCCAACGTGCGCCGGAACGCGGTCTCGACGCGGCCGAGGTTGTCGCCGACCTTGACCTGCAGCAGCGAGTCGAAGCCGTGCAGGGCGAGCTGCTCGCCGATCCACGACGAGTTCGTGTCGATGATCTGCCCGAGCAGCAACTCGGTGCCGACGGCCACCACATCAACCCGCATGGACCATCCTCTCGACCTCGTTGTGACGGTGCGCCTTCCACATGTACTGCGCGAAGCTGCCGAGCGCGAGAACGATCGACAGCCACAGCAGGCCCTTCCACAGCCAGGTCGCGTCGACCGCCGTCAGCGGCGCGATCGCGAATGCGACGGCGAACTGCTGGGTCAGCGTCTTGACCTTGGCGGCCTTGCTGGCCGGCACGCTGATGCCCTTCGCACCGACCACCACGCGATACAGGCTCATCGCCAGCTCGCGAGCGAAGATGATGGCGACGGGCAGCCACCAGAAGACACTGTGGTCGATGAGCGTCATCATCGCGACGAGGACCAGGAACTTGTCGGCGAGCGGATCGACGAACGCACCGAACGTGGTGCTGCCATGGCGACGCGCCAGGTAGCCGTCGATGCCGTCGCTCGCACAGAGGAAGAACCAGACGACGACGGCGATCCAGCTGCCGCGGCCGTTGTCGGGGATCACCAGGAACATGACCGGTGCGATGAACATCCGCGCGATGGTGACCAGGTTGGCCCACGTCGCGACGGCGCTCGGATCGACCGGCATCAATCCACCTCGGCCGCGCCGACCGCGACGAGATCGGGTCCGAGGGCGTTGGCGATCTCGATCTCGTGGAACTCGCCGATCGTGAGGTGATCGGGCACGTGGATGATGCCGTCGATCTCCGGCGCCTCCATGTGGCTACGGCCGACACCCCGTTCGTCGACCAGCACCGTCAGCGTCTCGCCGATCAGCGCATCGCGGCGGGCGGCGGTGATCGAGTCCTGCAGCTCGCGCAGCTCGGCCAGCCGCTCGTGCATCAGCGACTCGTCGACGGCACCGTCGAGGTTCATCGCGTACGTGCCCTCTTCCGGGCTGTAGGCGAAGAAACCGCACCAGTCGAGCTGGGCCGACTCCACGAAGTCGAGCAGCTGATCGTGATCCGCTTCGGTCTCGCCGGGGTAGCCGACGATGAAGTTGCTGCGGAACGCCGCCATCGGCTCGCGGGCGCGGATGTCGTCGATGCGCCGCAGGAACCGCGCACCGTCGCCCCATCGCCGCATCCGCCGCAGCAACGGCTTGCTGACGTGCTGCAGGGAGAGATCGAAGTACGGCACGCCGGTGTCGCAGATCGCGTCGATCAGCGCATCGGTGAGATCGCTCGGGTAGAGGTAGAGCAACCGCACCCGATCGGTGGCCGCGGTGACAGCCCGCACGAGCGGCACGATGGAGCCGGCACCGAGCTCGTCGGGGCGGTCCTTGCCGTAGCTGGCGAGGTCCTGGGCGATGAGCACGATCTCGCGGGCCTGGAGCTGCTCGACCTCGGCGAGGATCGAGGCGACGTCGCGGCTGCGCTGCGGACCACGGAACGACGGGATCGCGCAGAACCCGCACGAGCGATCGCAGCCCTCGGCGATCTTCACGTACGCCCACGGCGACGACGACTTCGGCCGGGGCAGGTTGAGCAGATCGAGGGTGGGCACCGGCGCAGACCCGACGGGGATGAGCTTGCGCTTCGGGCTCTCGAGCACGTTCACCGACACGCCGAAGCCGGCGACTTGATCGACCTCGGGCAACGCCTCGGCGAGCTCGTCGCCGTAGCGCTCGGCCATGCAGCCGGTGACGACGATCCGCGAGCCCGCCTTGCGCTGGTCCTCGAGCGCCAGGATCGTGTCGATCGACTCGCGACGCGCATCCTCGATGAACGCGCAGGTGTTGACGACCACCAGGTCGGCCTTCGACGCGTCGTCGGTGGCGGTCATCCCGTCCGCGAGGAACGTCCCGATCAGCTTGTCGCTGTCGACCTGGTTCTTGGGGCACCCCAAGGTCTCGACGTAGAACCGTTGCCCCATGGCCCGCCAGGCTATCGGCGGGTCACAGACCACCGCTGTCGACGAGCAGCTCGAACTCTTCGACGGTCATCAGCACGGCGCGGGCTTTCGACCCTTCGCTGGGGCCGACGATGCCGCGAGTCTCGAGCAGATCCATCAGCCGTCCGGCGCGAGCGAAGCCGACCTTGAGCTTGCGCTGCAACATGGACGTCGAGCCGAGTTGGCTGCGGACGACCAGCTCGACGGCTTGGCGCATGAGGTTCTCGTCATCGTCGTCACCGCCGCCGGACGACGAGAACAGACTGGCACCGCCGCCACCGTCTTCGTCACCCTCGACACCGCTGACGTACACCGGTTCGGGACCTTGCTTGCGCCAGTGGTTGACGACCCTGCGGACTTCTTCCTCACTGACGAACGAGCCCTGGATGCGCTGTGCGACGTTCGAGTTACCGGGCAGC
>JAOBWK010000059.1 GCA_025463305.1 Ilumatobacteraceae bacterium | reverse complement strand
GGCAACGCCGGCGCTGGTCGGCGGAACGGTCGAGGTCGATGCTGACTTGGGGGCATCGCTGCCGCAGCCGGCGAGCAGGATCGCGATCGTGACGATCGTTGACATGAGTGGGGTGCGGTGCCTCATCACAGGCCTTCCAGTGCGGTTGCGGCGGCGTCGGAGATGTCGGTCCAGCCGAGCGAATCGGCGCTGATCGCGATCAGCTGGATGTCGGTCTTGGCGCCACTGGCGATCGCCGTGTCCAGCAGCGATTGGGCCTTGGCCTGCAGCTGGCCCTCGATCGGATCGTCGATCGACGGCAGGTTGCCGGTGCGCAAGCCGGCCGAGACGCCGGCGCGCAGGTCTTCGGCGGTGGTCGAGCTGGAGTTGGCGAGCGCACCGAGCAAGCGCTGCACGGTGCCGGCCAATGGCGATGCCCAGTCGCCGCGGCGGACCGAGCTGCAGGCGTCGTTGCGCGGTCCCGAGACCGCGTAGTGCTCGGCGTCGATCAGCACCTGTTCGAGCGCGTCGGCATCGAAGGTACCGTCTGCCAACCACGTGCTGATGATCTTCTCGCCGCGCTCGTCGATGTCAGCCAGCGCCTGGTCGGTGGCGCCGGTGTCGGCGCCCGTGTAGGTCGCTGACCAACTGCCCTGGAACCTGCTGACGCTGACGCCGGCCGCCTGCGCGGCATCCTTGAACTCCTGGGCCCACGTGCCGCTGGCCAGAGTGCACGACGAGCTGGTGATCACGAGGACGGAGCTGACGAGGTCTTCCGGACCGAAGGTGAGGCTCTGGTCGATCGGCACCGTGTAGCCGTTGACGGTGACCGAGCCGGTGACGTCGAACTGACCTTGCGCCGGCTGCAGGATCGGGCCGGTCGAGGTGCCTTCCAACGTGCCGTTGATCGCGCCGACCGCCTGCACGTCTCCGGTCGCCGCGTCGCCTTCGAGCGTCGCGTCCGAGGACGCACCGAGCACGTAGTCGCCTGATCCGGTTCCGCCGGCGAGGGCCAGGTTGAACGTGCCGTTGCCGCTGCCGACAGCGATCAGTCCCGTACCGCCCTGGCTGAAGTCGATCGTCGCTCCGACGGCCATCGTGCCCGCCCAGTGCCCGTCGACGAGCGGGCCGCCGGCGCCCTTCGCTCCTGCCGCGTGCGTCGGCAGCACCACAGCGACCAGCAGGCCGGCCGCGACGCATCCCATTCGTTTGTGCATCTGTCTGTTCCTCGATGTTCGAGCAGCCGACCCCTGTCGACCGCTCGACCATCATCCGCGCCGATCGGGTCCAGGTCGTGAGTAGTGGTTGCTCATTGCCGGTGCCGATCGATGCCGACGCTCGCCTGAGCAACGGCGCACGTGCTCAGACCTCGCGCACCACGTCCGCGGGCGACTTGTCGTCGCGGAGACCTTGGAACACGGGATGGCGCAGGTGGCCGGCCTCGGTCCACTCGCCGAAGCTGACCTGGGCGACGAGCGTCGGGGTCAGCCAGACCGCACGGCCCCGAGGCAGCTTCGGTACGGGGTCGAAGGGGCAAACCGTGGTGGTCAGCTCGGCGAACTGCCGCTGCATCGAGCGCAGGGTGACCTCGTTGAATCCGGTGCCGACCGCACCGCCGAAGCGAAGTGGTCCGCCCGCCGGATCGTGGTAGCCGACCAGGATCGATCCGAACGAGGTCGCCCGATTGCCCTCGCCGAGGAGGTAGCCGCCGATCACGAGCTCCTGTTCGAAGCGGTGCTTGACCTTGATCCACGACGGTGTGCGCCGGCCGGCCAGGTAGATCGAGTCGATCCGCTTGGCGATCACGCCTTCGAAACCGTTCGCCTTTGTTGCCGCCAACATCGCGTCTGCGTCGTCGCTGACCGGGGTGACCGACAGCGGAGGCAGTGGGTGCACGTGCTCGGCGAGCAGGTCGCGTCGCTCGTGCCACGGTCGGCCGAGGAGGTCCTCGCGGCCGACCCCGAGGATGTCGAACACCACGAACGCGTGCGGGCGGTCACTGCGGCCGACGAGCTGGAACGAGTGGCGGCCGTCGTCGTCGAGCGCGATCACCTCGCCGTCGAGGATCACGTCGGTGGTGCACGACGCTGCGACGGCGGTTGCCAGCCAGGGCCAACGATCGATGCGGTTCTGCCCGCTGGAGCTGATCGCCTCGACGGTGTCGCCGCGCCTGCGCACGATCACCCGGTGGCCGTCCCACTTCGGCTCGTATCGCCAGTCGTCGCCACGTGGAAGCCGGCCGCTGGTGGCCTTCATCGGCGACAGCGGCCACGACATCGCCGAGACCCTACGCGAGCGGCTTCACCACGACGGGCGCGGTCGCGATGGCAGTGGACCCGATCGCGGCACTCGGATCGTCGAGGATGCGCACGAACAGCATCAGCGAACGATCGACGAGCGGCACGCTGTCTCCCGCCTTCGCCACGCCGGCCTCGGCCGACGCGACGTCGCCGGAGGCGGTGTCCAGCACGCACCGCCACTGCTCGCCCCACTGTTCGGGCGGGAAGGTGAACTCGACCGCTTCGTCGCTGGCGTTGACGAACCAGAGCACATCGACGTCGGTGATCTGCTCGCCTCGCGCGCTCTGCTCGATCGAGCTGCCGCCGAGGTAGATCGCGACGGTCTTGAGATCGTCCTCGTTCCACTGCTCGTCGCTCATCACCGAGCCATCGGCCGTGAACCACTGCAGATCGACGGTGCCTTCGCCGTGCAGAGACCGGCCCTGGAAGAACTGGCGGCGACGGAACGTCGGGTGCTCACGACGGAGGTGGATGAGCGCTGAGACGAAGCCGAGCAACTCGAGATCGGCCTCGGGCCAGTTGTACCACGAGACCTCGTTGTCCTGGCAGTAGGCGTTGTTGTTGCCTCCCTGCGTCCGCCCGATCTCGTCCCCACCCAGCATCATCGGCACACCCTGCGACAGCATCAGGGTGGCCAGCTGGTTGCGCTGCTGGCGCGACCGCCGCGCGTTGATCTCCGGATCGTCGGTCGGTCCCTCGGCCCCGCAGTTCCAGCCACGGTTGTGGTTCTCGCCGTCGTTGTTGTCCTCGCCGTTGGCCTCGTTGTGCTTCTCGTTGTAGCTGACGAGATCGCGCATCGTGAATCCGTCGTGGGCGGTGATGAAGTTGATGCTGGCGTGCGGCTTACGCCCCGCTGCTTCGTACAGATCGCTCGATCCGGTGATGCGGTAGGCGAACTCGCCGAGACCGTTCGAGGCACCTGCCCAGCGGTCGCGGATGCAGTCGCGGTAGCGGCCGTTCCACTCCGCCCACTGCGGCGGGAAGTTGCCGACCTGGTAGCCGCCGTCGCCGACGTCCCATGGCTCGGCGATCAGCTTCAGCCGGCTGATCACGGGATCCTGCTGGACGAGATCGAAGAACGCCGACAGCTTGTCGACCTCGTGGAGGCTGCGTGCCAGCGTCGAGGCGAGGTCGAAGCGGAACCCGTCGACGTGCATCTCGGTGGCCCAGTAGCGCAGGCTGTCCATCACCAGCTGCAGTACGAACGGGTTGCGCATGTTCAGCGTGTTGCCGGTGCCGGTGTAGTCCATGTAGTACTGCTTGTCGTCTTCGACGAGGCGATAGTACGAAGCGTTGTCGATGCCCTTCATCGACAGGTGCGGACCCAGGTGGTTGCCCTCGGCCGTGTGGTTGTACACGACGTCGAGGATCACCTCCATGCCCGCCTGGTGCAGCGTCTTCACCATCTGCTTGAAGTCCTGCACCTGCTGGCCCTGACCGTGCCGGTGCGAGTACTCGTTGTGCGGCGCGAAGAAGCCGATGGTGTTGTAGCCCCAGTAGTTCTTCAGGCCGCGCTCGACGAGGTGCGCATCATGCACGAACTCGTGCACCGGCAGCAGCTCCACCGTGGTGACGCCGAGCGACTTGAGGTGCTCGACGAACGCGGGGTGGGCGATGCCGGCGTACGAGCCGCGCAGCTCCTCGTCGACGCCTGGGTGCAGCATCGTCGCGCCGCGCACATGGGTCTCGTAGATGACGGTCTCGGCCCACGGCAGCAGCAGCGGCTGATCGGTTCCCCAGTCGAAGAACGGGTTGACGACGAGGCTGCGCGGCGTCGAAGCGGCACTGTCGCTGGTGTCGAGCTCGTCGTGGTTCTCGAAGTTGTACGAGAACATCTCCTGGCCCCAGGTGAACGTGCCCTCGATGGCCCGCGCGTACGGGTCGAGCAGCAGCTTGGCGGGGTTGCAGCGGTGGCCGTTGGCCGGATCCCACGGCCCGTGGATGCGGAACCCGTAGGAGGTGTTCGCGCCCACATCGGGGAAGTAGCCGTGCCAGACGCTGCCCGAACGCTCGGGGAGGGCATGGCGCTCCTCGTTGCCGTCGTCGTCGAACACGCAGAACTCGACGGACTCGGCGACCTCGGAGAACAGGGCCACGTTGGTGCCGACCCCGTCGAACGTCGCACCGAGAGGAAGGGGGGATCCTGGCCAGACTCGCATAGGAGGACCGTATGCCCGGTTCGGCGAGGGCTGAGACGTGACGTCTTCGTGACGGTTCGACGGCGATGTTTGACCTGAGTTCGCTGTGGGCAGAGTTGCGGCCACGAGCCGAGCCCTCGCTCGCGAGTAGCTGCTTCGTGCCTATTCGCGAACGGGGCGGCTCACGGTTTGGGCGATGGCCCGCCAGCCCACCAGGAACACCCCGAGGGTGATCGTCGCGACGATGATGAACGGCGTCGCGATGCCCCGGTCGAACGCGATCCGGCGCAGGACGATGCCGACTACGACCGTGGTCACCCAGACGATCACACCCGTCGTCACCGCCATCGGCGCTCGGTGGGGGCGGACGACCTGGGTGACCAGCCAGCCGACGGCGAGGCCGATCAGGAACGGCGCGGAGACGCTGGCGAGCCCGGACAGCCCCTCGTCCTCGTGGTGGTTGCGCCGCCCGATCGCGACGAACACGATGACCAGGACGATGTCGATGGCGAGCGCGAGCCAGGCCCGCCTACTCATGGAGTTGCCTATTCATGCAACTGGTAGCCGCCGAGCTTGCCTCGGTAGAACAGGAGCGGTTGCGGGTCGTCGGCGCTGTGGCTCATCTCCAGCACTCGGCCGAGGACGAAGTAGTGGTCGCCCATCGTGTAGACCTCCTCGACCGTGCAGTCCATCCAGGCGATGGCCTCGTCGAGGATGGGTGAGCCGGTGATGCCCGTGTGCCAGGCGACGTCGGCGAAGCGGTCGTCGACACCCTTCTTGGCGAAGCGCCAGCAGGCGGCGCCCTGTGCAGCGCTGAGCACGTTCACGCAGAACTTGGCCGAGGGTGCCATCGCGGTCCAGGTGTCGCTGGTGATCTGGGGCAGGAAGCCGACCAGGGGCGGGTCGAGTGACACCGAGGTGAACGATCCGATGGTGAACCCGGCGGGGGCGTCGCCGGCCATGCCGGTGATGATCGTGACGCCGGTGGGGAAGTGGCCCATCACCTGGCGGAAGTGGGCGGAATCGAAGGCTGGCGCTGCATCTGACATCACTCCTGACGTTAACGCAGGCGACTTCACGCGGCGGTGCCCCGCCGTGCTGTGTTGAGATGTGCGCCGTGGACGACGCCAAGCAGCAGCAGCGGGCCGCGATGCGCCGGATCCGCCGCGCCGTTCCCGCGCGGGCCGAGCAGGAGGCGTCGATGTGGGCGCAGGTCCTCGACCGATGCGCCGCGGCCGGCGCACGCACGGTGATGGCCTTCGTCGGCGTCGGCAGCGAACCGGACACGTCGGGGCTGCTCGCCTCCCTCGCCGAGGCCGGTCACGTCGTCGTGCTGCCGCGCGTCGAGGGCGACGTGATCGTGCCGATCGTGCACCTGCCGGACGAGCCCCTCTTCGACGGTCCGTTCGGCATCCCGGCGCCGACCGGCGCGGCGGCCGATCCGGCCGGCATCGACGTCGTCGTCGTTCCCGCACTGGCGTTCACACGTGACGGTCGACGGCTCGGCCAGGGTGGGGGCTTCTACGACCGGTTCCTGCCGCTCCTGCGTCCCGGCTGCATCACCATCGGGGTGTGCTTCGCCGAGCAGATCGTCGACACCCTCGTCACGGAACCGCACGACCGAAACGTCGACTTCGTCGTGGCGGGCGTTGTGGGAGAGTGAACCGCATGGCGACCGTCGCATCCGCTGTTCCGTTCACCGTTGCCGACCTCGACCGGGCTGCCGATCTGGTCGGCCAGTTCGTGCCGCCGACGCCGCAGTACGCGTGGCCGATGCTCGCTGCGGCCGTCGGCGCCGAGGTCTGGGTCAAGCACGAGAACCACACCCCGACCGGCGCGTTCAAGGTGCGCGGCGGGCTCGTCTACACCCAGCGCCACGTGCGCGAGATGGGCCTCGAAGGTGGTGGCGCAGTACGGGGGTTGATCAGCGCCACTCGTGGCAACCACGGACAGAGCCTCGCGTTCGCCGGTCGAGCCTTCGGCGTGCCGGTCACCATCGTCGTCCCGCACGGCAACAGCGCCGACAAGAACGCGGCGATGCGCGCGTTCGGCGCCGAGCTGATCGAGGAGGGTCGCGACTTCCAGGCCGCCCGTGAGCACGCAGCGGTGGTCGCCGCCGAGCGCGATCTGCAGATGGTGCCGTCGTTCCATCCCGACCTCGTCCTCGGCGTCGCCACGTACGCACGCGAGCTGATGCTCGGCGCGCCGCACCTCGACACCGTCTACGTGCCCGTCGGGATGGGATCGGGCGTGTGCGCGAACATCGCGGTGCGCGATCTGCTCGGGCTCGACACCGAGATCGTCGGCGTGGTCGCCGAGCGTGCGCCGGCCACGGCCCTGTCGTTCGCCGCCGGGCACGTCGTCAACACCGACACGGCCGAGACGATGATCGACGGCGTCGCCTGCCGCGCCCCGGATCCGGCGGCGATCGAGGCGATCATCGCCGGCGCAGCGCGCATCGTCCAGGTCAGCGACGAGCTGTGCGCCGACGCCGTGCGCCTGCTGTTCGCCACCACCCACAACATGCCCGAGCCGTCGGGCGCGGTCGCACTCGCCGGCCTGCTCGCCGAGCGCGATCAGCAGCAAGGCAAGCGGGTCGGCGTGGTGATGAGTGGCGCGAACATCGACGCGCCGCTGTTGGCCGAGATCATGGCGGGGCGCACCCCGACGGTGTGAGGGTCAGGCCTCGGCGGGGGTCTCGTCGTAGTACTCGCGACCGAGGTGGGTGATGGCCTCTTCGCCCATGATCCAGCGCAGCGTGTTCTTCAGCTTGGTCAGCTGGATGAACAGGTCGTGCTCGGCATGGAGGCCGGGGGCGACCTGTGGGCTCTTGTAGTAGAAGCTCAGCCACTCCTGGATGCCGCCCAGGCCGGCGCGCTGGGCGAGGTCGCTGAACAGGACCAGGTCGAGCGCGAGCGGAGCGGCGAGGATGCTGTCGCGGCAGAGGAAGTTGACCTTGATCTGCATCGGGTAGTTGAGCCAACCGAAGATGTCGATGTTGTCCCAACCCTCCTTGTTGTCACCACGTGGCGGGTAGTAGTTGATGCTCACCTTGTGGAACACGTCGCCGTAGAGGTCGGGGTTCTTCGACGGCTCGAGGATGTCCTCGAGCACGCCCAGCTTGGACTCTTCCTTGGTCTTGAAGTTCTCCGGCGCGTCGAGCACCTCACCGTCACGGTTGCCGAGGATGTTCGTGCTGTACCAGCCACTCAGGCCGAGCTGGCGGGCCTTGAGCATCGGGGCGAGCACGGTCTTCATCAGCGTCTGGCCGGTCTTGAAGTCCTTGCCACTGATCGGCACGTTGCGCTCGGTGGCGAGCTTGCGCAGCACCGGCGTGTCGACGGCGAGGTTCGGGGCACCGTTGGCGAACGGCACGCCCTCGAGGATCGCGGCGTAGGCATAGAGCATCGCCGGCGAGATCTGATCGTCCTCGGCGTCGATCGCGGCCTCGAAGCTGGCGAGGTCCTGGTGCGCTGGTCCCGGCTCGATGAAGATCTCGGTGCTCGCGCACCAGATCATCACCAGGCGGTCGCACTCCTTCTCGTCGCGGAAGCGGTTGATGTCCTCGCGGATCGCGTTGAGCATCATCCGCTTCGGCGTGCCGACGCCCATCGTGTGCTGGCCGTCGAGGTTGCGCGCGTACTTGCGCTCGAATGCGGCCTTCATCGGGCGGATGTCGCGGAGCGTGTCGGCGATGCCCTCGATGTGGCGGCCTCCGTCGAGCACGCCGGCGCGGGATGCAGCGACATAGGCGTCGTCGGGGAACACGTCCCAGGCGCCCCACACGATGTCCTCGAGCGCGGCGAGCGGCACGAAGTCCTTGACGAGCGGGCTGCGGTCCTCGGTGCGCTTGCCGAGCCGGATCGTGCCCATCTGGGTCAGCGAACCGATCGGCAGGGCCTGGCCGCGCTTGGCCAGCTCCACACCGGCGATGAGGGTGGTGGCCACGGCGCCGAGCCCGACGGTGAGGACGCCCAGGCGTCCGGTCGCGGGTTGCACGGTGGGAGATGGAGGAGTCGACATGTTCGTAGAGTAAGCAATCCTGGTCGACCTGTCATCTTGGTGAAGCAAGTCTGAACTAAAATGCGCCGGGTGCAACCGAACCAGCAGCAGGCGCTGCCCGATCTGACCATCCGCCAGATGGCCTACCTCGTGGCCGTCGTCGACGAGCCGACGTGGGCGCTGGCTGCCGAGCGGGTCGGGGTCAGCCCATCCGCGCTGTCGCAGGGGCTCGCCGAGCTGGAGCGCCGGCTCGGCGTCCCCTTGTTCGAGCCCAGCGGCCGACGGCGAGTCCTTCGTCGATCCGCTGCACCCGTGGTGGAGCACGCCCGGCGGGTCCTCGCCCTGACGCGCGACCTCGTCGACTGGTCCGACCGCGTGCGTGGCGGGCGGCACGGGCGCGTCCGGCTCGGGATGATCGACGTCGCCGCCGTCGTGCACTTCCCCGGCGTCGTCGGCGCGTTCCGCGCGCAGCACCCCGATGTCGGGCTGACCCTCTCGGTCGCCCCGTCGGCACAGCTGCTCAACGGTCTCCGCGACGGCGATCTCGACCTCGTCGTGTGCGTCGAGCCGCCCGAGCGTCACGACGGCCTGGCGATCGAGGTGCTGCGCCGTGAGACGTTGGCCGTGATGGCGCCGTTCGGCACGACGATCGGTCCTCCGGCGACGTGGGGTCCGTGGGTCACGTTCCCCAGCGACTCGCACACCCGCCAGCTCATCGTCGCCGCACTCGCCGACCTCGGCGCACGCACGACGATCGCCGCCGAGAGCCATCAGCCCGATGTGCTCCTGCAGATGGTGCGGCTCGGGCTCGGCTGGACGGTGCTGCCGATCGACACGGCAGCCGTTGGCGAGCCGCCACTGGTGATCGGACCGCAGCTCGTCGAGCGCGTCCTCGTGCTGGCGCGTCGCGCCGACTCGATCAGCGACCCCGCCGTCGACGAGCTCGCCCGCCGCCTCCGCGCCTGACAGGCGCCGGATGTCTCCCTGGGGCGAGTCGTCAGAACGGTGTTGCACCCTTCTGTCATCGTGTCGGCATGGACGATCATGCAGATGCACACGTTGGTGGTGCCGGCGATGAGACGGTGCCGATGTCGTTGGAGGTGTTGGAGGCCGAGCTCTGTCGGTGGTCTGCGAACCGCGTACGAGAAGGTGCGGGTCGCTGCAGCCTTGGAGCGGCTCCCCACGCTGTGGGCGGCCATGGCCGATGGCTCGTTGTCGTACGCGAAGGCTCGCGCGCTCACCCGGATCGCGAACGAGGCGAACGTGGCGGACTTGTTGCAGATCGCCTTGGTGTCGACGTCGAACCAGGTGGAGCGGATCGTCACCGGGTACCTGCGACACGAACCCGACGCGGACGATGCGGAAGCACGCGCCCACCGCGACCGTCAGGTCACGGTTCGCAACGAGGGCTCGGTGGGCGTCATCACGATCCGTGTCCCGATCGAGACTGCTGCGGTGCTGATCGGCTGCATGGAACGCTTCATCGCCTGCACCGAATCGGATGATCCGGCGAGTGTTCCCAGGACGACCGCGCGACGGATCCTCTGCGATTGCGTGATGCAGGGCTACCGCACCGATGACGGTGTCGAGAACGATTGGCGGCTGGGTGCCAACCGGCGCACGGTGTCGCGGCGCCTGAAGCGGGCCCTTCGACTGCGCGATCACGGCTGCCGCTTCCCGGGCTGCACGCACCAGGCCTGGCTCGACGCACATCACATCGTGCACTGGCTCGACCACGGCCCCACCGTGGAACAGAACCTGGTCTGCCTGTGCCGACGCCATCACCGTCTGCTGCACGAAGGTGGATGGTCGATCAGCGGCGATCCGAACGGCGAGCTCTGGTTCCATCAGCCCGACGGCACCATCGTGCCCGGCCAGCCAGCGCGCCGACACGGGGACGCCTCCGATGTGGCGGCGTCCGGGCGCACCGCTGACGACGGTCGATGCGGCTGGTGGGGTGATCCACTCGACCTCGACTACACGCTGGACGTGATCATCGGCAATGAGTACGGCGACCCCGACCGCTGGATTCGACAACGACGCGAGATGGTGTACCGCTGACACGGAGTCTCCCCAGGGAGGGTGAGTCCCCACTGCCGGCCCGACAAGTCGTGTAACACTGAGCCGATGTCCGAGGTCACCCCACTGGCCGAGCAGGTCAGATCCCCCCTGCAGGGCACGGTCGCGGTCGTGTCGATCGCGGCCGGCGACACCGTTCGAGCTGGGCAGACGTTGGTCGTGATCGAGAGCATGAAGATGCTCCACGACGTGAAGGCCGAGACGGACGGCGTGATCCAGTTGGTGTACGTGTCGGTCGGTGAGACGGTCTCGGTCGGTCTGCCGTTGTGTCGCATCGAGCCGATCTCGGCAGCCGAGTCGACCACCGCGGTCGAGGTCGCCTCAGCGGCGATCGATCTCGACAGCGTTCGGCCCGACCTCGCCGAGGTGATCGCCCGGCACGAGATCGGCCTCGACGTGGCCCGGCCGGACGCCGTGGCGAAGCGTCGTCAGGTGGGGCGGCGCACGGCGCGCGAGAACGTCGCCGACCTCGTCGACGCCGGCAGCCTCGTCGAATACGGCCCGCTGGCCATCGCCGCCCAACGCCGTCGCCGTGCGCTCGACGACCTCATCGCCAACACACCGGCCGACGGGATGATCGGCGGCATCGGCACCGTCAACGGCGCGCACTTCGACGGGCACGCCGCGCAGGTCGTCGCCGTCTCCTACGACTACACCGTCCTCGCGGGTACGCAGGGCTTGCAGAACCACCGCAAGAAGGACCGGCTGTTCGAGGTGGCCGAGCAGCTGCGGCTCCCGGTCGTGTTCTTCACCGAGGGCGGCGGCGGCCGGCCTGGCGACACCGACGGCATGGGCGTCAGCGGGCTCGACTGCCTCGCGTTCCTGTGGTTCGCCGAGCTCAGCGGCTCGGTGCCGATCGTGGGCATCAACGCCGGCTACTGCTTCGCCGGCAACGCCGCGATCCTCGGCTGCTGCGACGTGGTGATCGCGACGGAGGACTCGAACATCGGCATGGGTGGCCCGGCGATGATCGAGGGCGGCGGCCTCGGCGTGTTCGCCCCGAAGGAGATCGGCCCGATCGAGGTGCAGCGCTCGAACGGCGTGATCGACGTCGTCGTGGCCGACGAGGCCGAGGCCGTGCGCGTCGCCAAGCAGTACCTGTCGTACTTCCAGGGACCGGTCGCCGACTGGACCTGCGCGGACCAGCGCGAGCTGCGCCACGTCATCCCCGAGGATCGCCGGCGGAGCTACGACGTGCGCGCTGTCGTCGACGGGCTGTTCGACACGGGCTCGGTGCTCGAGCTGCGCCGCGAGTTCGGTCGGGGGATGATCACCGCGCTCGTCCGGATCGAGGGCGTGCCCGTCGGTGTCATCGGCAACGACCCGAACCACCTCGCCGGCGCGATCGACAGCGACGGGGCCGACAAGGTGGCCCGGTTCGTGCAGCTGTGCGACGCCTTCGAACTGCCGATCATCTCGCTGTGTGACACGCCCGGGATGATGGTCGGTCCCGACGTGGAGGCGACGGCGCTCGTGCGCCACTGCAGTCGGCTGTTCGTGACCGGTGCGAACATCACGGTGCCGTTCGTGGCGGTGGTGACGCGCAAGGCGTACGGCCTCGGTGCGCAGGCGATGATGGGCGGCAGCACGAAGGCGCCCCTCGCCACCGTGGCGTGGCCGACCGGCGAGTTCGGCGGGATGGGCCTCGAGGGCGCGGTGCGCCTCGGTTACAGCAAGGAGCTCGCCGCCGTCGAGGACCCGGCCGAGCGGGACGCGCTGTTCCAGACGATGGTCGACCGGATGTACGAGCACGGCAAGGCCGTCAACACCGCCTCCCACTTCGAGATCGACGACGTCATCGACCCCGCCGACACTCGCCGTTGGCTGGCGACGATCCTGCGCTCGGTACCGCCAACACCGCGCTGGGCGTCGCGCCCGAAGAAGCGCCCCAACATCGACACCTGGTAGGCGTCAGGTCACAGGGGCAGCAGCTTCTGCACCGTGTTCTGCGCGTTGTGCGTGACCCAGATGTTCGTGCCGTCGAACACGATGCCCGTGGCGGCTGCCGTCATGACGGTCTGGACGCCGAGCGTCGACGGCGTGATCACGTACACAGCGTTGTTGCCGGCGACCCAGATGTGACCGCCGTCGTACGCGACGCCGGCCGCGCTCGCCATGCCCGAGATCGCAGGGTTCACCGTTGCGCCAGTCGCTGCGTCGACGCGCGTCAGGGTCCCCGATGTGTAGTTGGTGACCCACATCGACTGGCCGTCGAAGGCGATGCTGTCCGGAGACGTACCGACGGTGATCTGACCGCCGATGACCGCGCCGGTCGAACGATCGAGCCGGACGACCGAGTTCGAGCCGGCGTTCACGACCCAGATCCGGGTGCCGTCGAAGGCGACGTCGAGTGGCTGGCTGATCCCGGCCGTGATCGTCTGCACGACGCTGTCGGTCGTGGTGTCGATCTTCGACACGCTGCTGGCGGCGGAGGTCGAGTTGGCGACCCACAGGTAGCGGCCGTCGAAGGCCATCCCGCGAGGTACCGGCCCGACAGCGACGACGTCGATGACGGCGTTCGTGGCCGGGTTGATCTTGTCGACCGTCCCGTTGCTCCCGATCGAGACCCAGATGAAGGTGCCGTCGAACGCGATCGAGTACGGGCTCGAGGTCACCGGCAGGGTCACGATGACCGTGTCGGTCACCGGGTCGATCTTGGTGACCGAGTCGCCACCGTTGTTCACCACCCAGATGTCGGTGCCGTCGAAGGCGACTCCCGCCGGTGCAGAGCCGGTGTTGATCGTTGCCGGACGGCCCGGGTCCTGATCCCAGCGCTCCGTCGCGATCTGGGCGTTGCTGATCCGGTTGACCGGCCCGGCGGGTCCGGCCGGCCCAGGGCCGCCGTTCGTTCCGTTGGTGCCGTTCGACCCGGGCGGGCCCTGCGCGCCGCTGCCCGTCGGGGCGGCTTCGTAGTAGCCGACGATGTCGATGACGATGTCGACGAAACCGGCGTTGTTGAACGTGCTGATCGCACCGGTGGACGAGAGGCCGACGGTGACCTGGTTCGGCGTGGGCGGGCTGCCGGCGATCCAGTTGAGGTTGCTGGCGAGCGGACGAGCCGCATCGGCGGGGTAGACGGTGAGGTACGACGCGCTGCTCGGGCCGACGGCCGTCACGTTCGTGGCGATGCCGGTGGCGCTCGTCGGGATCGTGCAGTTGCCGTTCGTGCCCCAGACCTGGAACGTGGTCACCTCGCCGGGTGACAGCGGCAGGTTGCGGCTGCCGACGTTGTCGGGCGCGACGCGGGTGTCGAGCAGCCGGCACGGGGCGATCGGCAGGTACACGCTGCGCGTCGCCGAGCCCGAGGCGTTCACCAGTTGCATCGACGTCGCGCCGGCGGCGAACAGGGCGACGGCGGCGCCGCCGAACAGCAGCCGGCGAAGGCGCGCGCGGGCGGGTGTCTGGATGGTCACGATGTCGAACATCGGCCCGGACCGTTCCGCTTCAAGGCAACAGCACCCGCATCCCGGGCTGTGCGAGGCTGGCGCGATGAGCGCAGATCCCATTGCGATGATCCCCATCGGTAGCGTCGACGGCGGGCGGGTGCGGCCCGACGACGACTTCTGGGACGCCGAGCTGTGCACGATCCGACTCGATCCGGATCGGTTCACCACGGAGTCGCTGCACGGTCTCGACGCGTTCTCGCACGTCGAGGTGATCTACCACTTCGATCAGGTCGACGAAGCCGACGTCGTGCTCACCGCGCGTCGCCCGCGCGGCCGCGCCGACTGGCCCGAGGTCGGCATCTTCGCCCAGCGGGGCCGGGTCCGGCCGAACCGCCTGGGCGTCACCGTGTGTGCGCTCGTCGCCATCGACGGGCTGGGCGTGACGGTGCGCGGCCTCGACGCGATCGCCGGCACACCGGTGCTCGACATCAAGCCGTACATGCTCGGCTTCGCGCCGCGCGGCCACGTCGTCGAGCCGCGTTGGGCCGGCGAGCTGATGGCCGAGTACTGGAGCTGAGGCCAGGCGTCGTGTCCGGTTGCTTTCGGCTGGTCACCGTGGCACAATCGCCGATGTGATTCGCACGCCCCGCGCCGCCACCAGCATCCTCGTCGTACTCACCTAGCGGCAGCGGCTTCTCGCCGTCTGTGCCGCTCCACCTCCCGTTCGGGAGGTTCTTTCGTTTTTCGGGCCAATTTCAATGATCGCAACCCCAATGATCGCCAACAAGGAGCAACCGTGAAGATGACCGGGGCGCAAGCCCTCATCAAAGCCCTGGAGATGGAGAACACCGAGGTCATCTTCGGCCTCCCCGGTGGCTGCATCCTCCCCGCCTACGACCCGCTGCTCGACAGCAGCATCCGCCACATCCTCGTGCGTCACGAGCAGGGCGCCGGCCACATGGCCGAGGGCTTCGCCCACGTGACGGGTCGCCCGGGTGTCGCGCTGGTCACCAGCGGCCCGGCGGCCACGAACATGGTCACGCCGCTCTGCGATGCGTACATGGACTCGATCCCGATGGTGTGCATCACCGGCCAGGTCGCCACCACGGCCATCGGCACCGATGCGTTCCAGGAGTGCGACACGGTCGGGATCACGCGCAGCGTCACCAAGCACAACGAGCTCGTCATGAGCGCGCAGGACCTGCCGATGGCCGTCCGTCAGGCGTTCCACATCGCCACGACCGGTCGCCCGGGACCGACGCTGATCGACGTCCCCAAGGACTGCCTGACGAACACGATGGACTGGTACTGGCCGACCGATGCCGAGGTCGCCGACAGCCTCCCCGGCTACCGGCCCACCACCAAGGGCCACCCGCGGATGATCAAGGAGGCGGCCAAGCTGATCCTCGAGTCCGAGCGGCCGATCCTCTACGTCGGCGGCGGCGTGCTCAAGGCCCATGCCGCCGAGACGTTGAAGGAGCTCGCCGAGCTGACCCAGATCCACGTCGTCACGACGCTGATGGCCCGCGGCGCGTTCCCCGACAGCCATCCGCTGTGCCTCGGCATGCCCGGCATGCACGGCAACGCCACGGCTGTCACGGCGATGCAGAAGAGCGATCTGCTGATCGCGCTCGGTGCCCGGTTCGACGACCGCATCACCGGCAAGGTCAGCGGCTTCGCCCAGGAGGCGAAGATCATCCACGTCGACATCGATCCCGCCGAGCAGGGCAAGGTCCGTCGCCCCGACGTGCCGATCGTCGGCGACTGCCGTCTCGTCATCGAGGAGATCGTCAAGGCGATCAAGGACCTCCTCAACGGCGGGGCCACGCAGGCCGACACCGGCATGTGGAAGAGCCGCATCAGCGGTTGGCGCGAGCAGTTCCCGCTCAGCTACGAGATGAGCGAGCCGGGCGAGGCGCTCAAGCCGCAGTACTGCCTGGAGGCGCTGCGCGACAGCGCGCCCGAGGACACGATCCTCGTCAGCGGCGTCGGCCAGCACCAGATGTGGTCGTCGCAGTACTGGAAGTTCGAGCACCCGTACAGCTGGGTCAACTCCGGCGGCCTCGGCACGATGGGCTTCAGCGTCCCGGCCGCGATCGGCGCGAAGGTCGGCCGCCCCGACGCCACCGTGTGGGCGATCGACGGCGACGGCTGCTTCCAGATGACGGCGCAGGAGCTCGTCACCGCCAGCCTCGAGCGGATCCCGGTCAAGGTCGCGATCCTCAACAACAGCTACCTCGGCATGGTTCGCCAGTGGCAGGAGATGTTCTACGAGGAGCGCTACAGCGAGGTCTACCTCTCCCCGGAGACGCCCGACTTCGTCAAGTGGGCCGAGGCGATGGGCTGCGTCGGCATCCGCGTCGACTCACCGGAAGAGGTGCAGCCGGCCATCGACAAGGCCAACGGCATCGACGATCGCCCGGTCGTCGTCGACTTCCGTGTCGCCGCGTCGGAGAAGGTCTTCCCGATGGTGCCGGCCGGCGCCACCAACGACGACCTGCTGTTGCCCCCCGCCCAGATGGCCCGCAAGGAGTTCCTGCGATGAGCGTCTCGTCGGCATCCAACCAGCCGAAGTACCACATCCTCAGCGTGCTCGTGCAGAACCGTCCGGGTGTGCTCGCCCGGGTGGCGAGCCTGTTCGCGCGCCGTGGCTACAACATCTTCTCGCTCGCTGTCGCGCCCACCGAGGACGACATGCTCAGTCGGATCACCATCGTCGTCGACGTCGAGTCCGCTCCCGTCGAGCAGGTGGTCAAGCAGCTGTTCAAGCTGATCGAGGTCGTCAAGATCAGCGAGCTCGACCCCCGTCGCAGCGTCGAGCGCGAGCTGCTGCTGGCCACCGTCAGGGTGACCGCCGAGAATCGTGGGCAGGTCGTGGAGCTCACTAACATCTTCGAGGGCAAGATCCTTGCCGTCGGAATCGAAGCCATCACGGTCAGCCTCGACGGCAACCCGGACAAGCTCGACGATTTCGAAGATCTTCTGCGGAGCTACGGCATCGTGGAGTTGCAGCGCACCGGTCGGGTCGCGCTGCCCAAACTAGAGCGCGAAGCACGGCTCCGCGCTGTGAAAGGGAAAGCAGTCTGATGGCAGCCAAGGTGTACTACGAGGCGGACGCTGATTCGTCGATCATCCGCAACCGCAAGGTCGCGATCATCGGTTACGGGTCGCAGGGCCACGCCCACGCGCTCAACCTGAAGGAATCCGGCGTTCCGGTGGTGGTGGGCCTGCGCGAGGGCTCGAAGAGCAAGGCCAAGGCCGAGGCCGCCGGTCTGACGGTGATGAGCATCGGCGACGCCGCGAAGTGGGGCGACGTCATCATGCTGACGATGCCGGACACCGAGCAGAAGGAGACGTACGAGACGGAGATCAAGAAGCACCTGAAGAAGGGCAAGGCGCTCGCGTTCGCCCACGGCTTCAACATCCGCTTCAAGCGCATCCGTCCGTCGAAGCTGATCGACGTCATCATGATCGCCCCGAAGGGTCCCGGCCACCTCGTGCGCCGCACCTACACCGAAGGTGGCGGCGTGCCCGCCATCATCGCCGTCGAGCAGGACGCGTCGGGCCAGGCCCACGAGCTCGCCCTGTCGTACGCCGATGCCATCGGCGCCGCCCGCGCTGGGGTCATCGAGACCACGTTCACCGAGGAGACCGAGACCGATCTGTTCGGCGAGCAGGCCGTGCTGTGCGGCGGCGTCACGTCGCTCGTCCAGGCCGGGTTCGAGACGCTGGTCGAGGCCGGCTACCAGCCCGAGATGGCGTACTTCGAGTGCCTCCACGAGGTGAAGCTCATCGTCGACCTGATGTACGAAGAGGGCATCGCCGGGATGCGTTACAGCATCTCCGATACCGCTGAGTACGGCGACGTCACCCGCGGCCCGCGCGTCGTCAACGCGAAGACCAAGCTGGAGATGAAGAAGATCCTCAAGGAGATCCAGACCGGCAAGTTCGCCAAGGAGTGGATCGCCGAGAGCGAGAGCGGCCGGGTGAAGTTCAACGAGCTGCGCAAGGCCGGCGCCGAGCACCAGATCGAGAAGGTCGGCGGCGAGCTGCGCAAGATGATGCCGTTCCTCGGGGCCGGCAAGCAGAAGGTCTCCGACGTCAGCGGCGGCTGATCCGCTCCCACGCACGGAAGCACTGCGTTCATGTCACCGCACATCATCGACGTCGATGATGTGCGGTGACATGCATCGTTTTCGGGCGGATCGCGGTGGCCCGTACACTCACCGCCGTGCTCACCCGTGACCAACTCGATGCCGCCTTCTCGGCGCTGTCCGATCGACTGATCGAGCGAGGCGTCGACGCCACCGTCGTGCTGTTCGGCGATGCAGCGATGATGTTCGGGTTCGACGCCCGCACCGAGATCGATCACGTCGATGCGGCTCCGACGCCGCGAGGCCTGGTCCTCGGTGCCGCCCGTGACGCGGCGAAGCCGCTCGGGCTCGCCGCGCACTGGATCAACGACCAGTCCACGTCACTGCTGCCGAAGGGCTTCGGCGACGATGTCGACGCGCTGTGGACCGCGCCGAATCTCGCGGTGTCGGCGCTCAGCGCCGATCAGTTGCTGGTCATGCGCGCCCTCACGCCGTCGAGGCCCGAGGACCTCGACGACGTCCGACTGCTGTCGGCGAACCTTGGCATCACCGACCTGATCGACATCGAGGTGCTGATCGCCGAGATCTTCCCCGGTCGCACCCTCAACGCCAAGTCGCGAGCGGTGCTCGACGACCTCTTCTGATCACGGTCGCAGCCGCCCGGATGTCCGCGTGTGGCGGAGCGGGCTCAACCGGTGCGCGCAGCGGTCGTGCGCGTGGCCGCTGTGAACCTTGCCACCGGAGCGATGGCGTTCGTCACAGCGCTGGATCGACCGAGATGCCCGCCATCGCACTGGTGACGCCCGCTGCGGTGCGCGCGGCGACCTCACCGAGCTTGCGCGCTGCTGCCCGGCCGACCCGTACCTTCGGCGCGACCACCGTGATGGTGCCGATCGGGAGGCCTCGCCGATCGAAGACGGGTGATCCGGCGGCGATCGAGTTCGGGTACATCTCGTCGATCACGAAGTAGCCCGTGCGGCGCACCGCCGCGAGCGTCGCCTCTGACGGGACCGGCTGGAGTGTGGGCAGCATCGCCCGCTCGGCGTCGGGCAGGAACGCGTCGAACGCCGCGGCCTGACCCATCGGCACCACCATGCCGACCGGCACCGTCATCCGCAGCGGCTGCCCGCTGTCGATGGAGTCGAGCACCACCATCGTGTCGCCCTCGCGCGCGAACAGCACGACGGATTCGTCGGTGTCCTTCTGCAGCTGCACGAGGTGCGGGTGGGCCGCCTCGCGCAATCCCGAGGTGAAGCGGGTGCCGACCTGCAGGGCCTTCGACGTGACGGCCCACTCGCCCGAGTCGAGCTGGCGGATCCATCCGGCATCGCCGAGGGTGAGCAGGATCCGCTGCACGGCGGTCTTGTCGATGTCGACGGCGCGGGCGAGTGCGGACACGCCGATCGGCTGCGCGGTCGCGAGTGCCTCGAGCACGACGAGCGCGTTCTGCACGGATTGGATCGTCTTGACAGCCATGGGGATCGGCGCAAGACTGTATCACACAACGAACATGTGTGTCACCTGGTGACACGTCCGGCTGGGGGCCGGCTCCATGGACGACGAGAACCAGAACGACGACCGCTACATCCTGATCTCGGCCGACTGCCATGGCGGCGGCGCGATCCACGACTACCGCGAGTACCTGCCGAAGCGCTTCCACGACGAGTTCGACGCGTGGGCCGGCTCGTACGTGATCGAGTACGAGGACCTGCTCGGCGAGCTGGGCGAGCGCAACTGGAGCTCGCAGCGACGCCAGACCGACCTCGAGGCCGATGGCGTGGTGGCGGAGGTCATCTACCCGAACACCATCCCGCCCTTCTACCCGAAGTCCACGCTCACCTTCCAGCCCCCGGCGCAGAACGCGGGCGACGCCGAGAAGCGTTGGGCGGGCCTGCAGGCCCACAACCGCTGGCTCGCCGACTTCTGCGCCGAGGTGCCGGGCCGACGCGCAGGCATCGCCCAGGTGCTGCTGAACGACATCCCGGCCGCGGTCGAAGAAGTGCGCTGGGCCAAGCAGGCCGGTCTCACGGGCGGCATCCTGCTGCCGGGCGTGCCGCCGAACAGCGGCCTGCCCGAGCTGTACGACGGCGCCTACTACGAGCCGCTCTGGGCGGTGTGCGCCGAGCTCGGCATGCCGGTGAACCACCACGGCGGCAGTGCGAGCCCGCCGATGACGGGCGTCGTCGAATCACCGGTCATCTTCCTGCTCGAGGTGACCTGGTTCTCGCACCGCGCCCTCACCCACCTCATCGTGTCCGGCGCGCTCGAACGTCACCCGGACCTGCAGGTCGTGTTCACCGAGCAGGGCACGGCGTGGATCCCTGAAGAGCTGGCCCGGCTCGACTACTTCTTCGACCGGATGCGCACCGCTGTCGGCTCGCAGGAGCACGTGTGGGGCAAGCCCGTCACCGATCACCTGTCGCTGAGCCCGAGCGAGTACTTCGCCCGCCAGTGCAACGTCGGGGCCAGCTTCATCCGCCCCGCCGAGGTGCCACTGCGCCACACCGTCGGCCTCGACAAGATCATGTGGGGCACCGATTACCCGCACAAGGAGGCGAGCACGCCGTACACGTTGGAAGCGCTGCGTGCTGCCTTCGCCGGCGTGCCGCATCACGAGACGGCCATGATGCTGGGCGGCAACGCGGCGCGCATCTACGGCTTCGACCTCGCCGCGCTCGAGCCGCTCGCCCAGCAGATCGGGCCGCGCAAGCGCGACGTCGACGTGCCGTTGCTGCCGGGGGATGTGCCGCTCCTGGCCGAGAAGTGCCCGGCGCTCGCCGGCTTCGGCGCACGCTGAGCGGCCGGACCAGAACACAACAGCACAGGATCGGTACTGGGGGGTATCAGACATGAAGACGTTGCAGGATCGAGTTGCGGTCGTCACCGGCGGTGCCGGTGGTCTGGGCCGGGCGATGGGCGAGCGCTTCGCTCGCGAGGGCATGCGCGTCGTGCTCGCCGACGTGCAGGCCGAGCCACTGGAGAAGGCCGTCGCCGAGTGCCAGGCCGAGGGCCTCGCCATCATCGGCCATCAGACCGACGTCACGAACTACGCCTCCGTCGAGGCGCTGCGCGACGCGACGCTGTCGGCGTACGGCGCGGTGCACGTCGTGTGCAACAACGCCGGCATCGGCGCCGGGGCCGAGGGCAAGATGTGGGAGCACGAGCTCAACGACTGGAAGTGGGCCATCGGCGTGAACGTGATGGGTGTCGTCCACGGCATCAACGCGTTCGTGCCCGTGATGCTCGCCCAAGACGACGAAGGCCACGTCGTCAACACGTCGTCGGGCAACGGTGGCGTGTCACCGCTGCCGAGCACGCCGCAGTACGCGGCCACCAAGGCTGCCGTCGTCACCATCACCGAGTGCCTCTACGGCCAGCTGCACGACGTCACGGACAAGGTCAGCGCCTCCGTGCTGTTCCCCGGGCCGCACATCCTGCGCACCGGGCTGTTCGAGTCGTGGCGCAGCCGCACGGCCGAGTTCGCCAAGGAGCGGCCCCGCGTCACGCCGTACACGACGGTCGAGGCGCTCGAGGCGCAGATGAAGGCAGCCGGCGTCGACATCGCCTACACCCCGGTCGAGGAGGTGGCCGAGCGCGTCGTCGTCGGCCTGCTCGGCGACCAGTTCTGGATCCATCCCCAGAGCGATCGCGGCGACGCGCAGATGCGCGCTCGCACCGAATCCATGCTCGCCCGCAGCAACCCGTCGTACCTCCGCCCCGTGCCGGGCTGAGCCTCAGAGGAGACCGCCATGACCGAACCCACAGACCCGAACGCGCCGTACGTCATCGTCTCCGCCGACAGCCACGCCGGCCTGCCGACCGAGGACTACCGCGAGTACCTCGCGCTCCGCTTCCACGGGCGCTTCGACGAGTTCCTCGCCGAGCGCGCTGCCGTCCTCGAGGCCTCGACCAAGCTGGGCGTGCGCAACGAGGACTACGCCAAGAAGTGGTTCGAGGAGCACGAGGAAGCGCTGCGCAGCGGCTGGGAGGCCGACAAGCGCGACCTCGAGCTCGACGGCGACGGCGTGGCCGGCGAGGTGGTGTTCCCCGATGCCGATGCCGTCGAGAGCCGCACGTGCGTGCCGTTCGGTGCGGGCCTCGGGATGAGCGGTGACATGGATCCCGAGCTCGGCCTCGGCGGTGCGCAGGCCCACAACCGTTGGCTCGCCGACCTCTGCAAGAACAGCCCCGAACGCCGCAAGGGCGTGGCGCTGGTGCCGATCACCGCGCCGATCGACGAGGTGCTGGCCGAGATCCGCCGGATCAAGGACGACGGCCTCGGCGCGGTGATGATCCCCGCGATGTGGGTCGATCAGAAGCCGTACCACGACCGGTGCTACGACCCGGTGTGGGCGCTGTGCGAGGAGCTCTCGCTGCCGGTGTGCACGCACAGCGGCCCGGCGCCGCGGCAGGAGTTCGGCGATCACCTCGGCATCTACGTCAGCGAGGTCGTGTGGTGGCCGGCGCGTCCGCTGTGGTTCATGCTCTGGTCGGGCGTGTTCGAGCGCTTCCCGAACCTCAAGTTCGGCGTCACCGAAGCCGGTTGCTGGTGGCTGCCGGCGCAGATCTGGTTCTGGGACCGGCTGTTCCTCGGCCAGAAGGGCACCGAGAAGCTCGGCGCCGATCCGTTCGGCGGGGCGATCACGATGCCACCGTCGGACTACATCGATCGCAACTGCTTCATCGGCGCCTCGAACACCAAGCGGCGCGAGCTGGGCATGCGCTACGAGATCGGTGTCGACAACATCCTGTGGGGCAACGACTTCCCGCACCCCGAGGGAACGTGGCCGAACACCCGGTCGTGGCTGAAGAAGACGTTCCACGACATCCCGATCGACGAGACTCGGCGGATGGTCGGCCTCGCGTGTGCCGAGGTGTACGGGTTCGACCTCGTCGCGCTGCAGCCCCACGCCGATCGCTGCGGCCCGACGCCCACCGAGTTCGGCCAGATCACGCCGGAGGACCCGACTGGCCAGCGCCTCGTCGACCGCTGGGCGGAGACCAAGGCCGTCGGCCGGCACTGGCTCACTGACAACGACTTCTCGTTGCTGTCGATCTGACGCCGTCAATTCCCGATTGATCTTGTCGGGAATTCCCGCCTAGGATCTCCACGCGCCAACCTTGGGGCGATCAAAGGAGATCGAGATGAGCAGCGAATGGGGATTCGAGACACGCCAGATCCACGTCGGGGGTGAACCCGATCCCGCCACCGGCGCTCGTGCCGTCCCGATCTACCAGACGACGAGCTACCAGTTCCGCAACTCCGAGCACGCGTCGAACCTGTTCGCGCTCGCCGAGATCGGCAACATCTACACGCGCATCATGAACCCGACGCAGCTCGCGCTCGAGCAGCGGATCAACTCGCTCGAGGGTGGTTGCACGACGGCCGTCGGCCTGCCCGGCACGCTCGTGGTCGCCTCCGGCCAGGCGGCCGCGACGATCGGCATCCTCACCCTGGCCGAGGCCGGCGACCACATCGTGGCCTCGCCGTCGCTGTACGGCGGCACGTACAACCTGCTCCACTACACGTTCCCGAAGATGGGCATCACGGTCACCTTCGTCGACGATCCCCACGATCTCGAGCAGTGGCGCGCGGCGATCCGTCCCAACACCAAGCTGTTCTTCGGCGAGGTCCTCGCCAACCCGAAGAACGACGTCTTCGATCTCGAGGGCGTGAGCAAGGTCGCCCACGACAACGGCATCCCGCTGATGGTCGACAACACCGTGCCGACGCCGTACCTGATCCGTCCGCTCGAGTGGGGCGCCGACATCGTCGTGCACAGCCTCACCAAGTTCATCGGCGGTCACGGCACCTCGATCGGCGGTTCGATCACCGACGGCGGCACGTTCGACTTCGCGGCCAGCGGTCGCTTCCCGAACTTCACCGAGCCCGACCCGAGCTACCACGGCCTGGCCTACTTCCCCGCGCTCGGCCACGGGGCGTACGCGATCAAGGCGCGCGTGCAGATCCTGCGCGACCTCGGCTCGGCGATCGCGCCGCTGAACTCCTTCCTGATCCTGCAGGGCCTGGAGACGCTGAGCCTGCGGATGGAGCGCCACTGGTCGAACGCGGCCAAGGTCGTCGAGTACCTGCAGTCCAAGAGCGAGATCACGAGCATCAACTGGGCCGGACTGGATTCGAGCCCGTGGCACGAGCGTGCCAAGAAGTACGGCGGCGGCAAGGGCTACGGCTCGGTGCTCGCGTTCGAGCTCGCCGGCGGCAAGGGAGCGGGCCAGAAGTTCGCCGATTCCCTCGTGCTGCACAGCCACGTCGCCAACATCGGCGACGTGCGCAGCCTCGTGATCCATCCGTCGAGCACGACCCACAGCCAGTTGAGCGACGAGGAACAGATCAGCAGCGGTGTCACGCCCGGCCTGATCCGGCTCAGCGTCGGTCTCGAGTCGATCGACGACATCATCGCCGACCTCGAGATCGGCTTCGCCGCCATTTCCTGAGTGTGTGCGGCCGACGGCTGCCACCCCTGGTTCCGACCGGTGAAATGTGCGCCCTGAGGGGCAAACACCTTCGAGGAACTACGGGGTGGGGTCGTCGGTGGTGGGGTCGTCGTCGCCTGGGCGCTCCTGGTCGCGGAGGAAGGCTTCGAGCTCGGCGGCGAGATCGTCGCCGGTCGGGAGGTTGGCCTCGGAGCGCTGGTCGAACTGACGCTCGAGCAGCTGCACGTAGCTGGCCGCCTGCGGGTCCTCGGCCACGGCTTCGTCGTGCAGCGACTGCCAGCGCTCGATCTCGCCGGCCAGGTCGCCGTGGCCCGTCGGCACGCCGAGGACGTGCTCGAGGTGGCGCAGCAGCGCGGCCGACGACTTCGGGTGCTGGGCGTTGCCGAGGTAGTGCGGCACCCCGACGCGCAGCGAGATGGCCGGGATGTCGTTCTTCTCCAGCCGCTCCTGGAGCACTCCGATGACGCCGGTGATGCCCTGGTACTGCGGCCGGCTGAGGCCGAGCCGGCGGATCAGCTCCTCGTTCGTGCTGCTGCCGACCACCTGGGGCAGGCGGCTGTGGGGCAGCGCGTCGGCGCTCGCGCCGATGGTGACCACGACGTCGCAGCCGAGCCGGGCGGCCATCGCCGTGACGCACGCGCAGTACGTGGTCCACCGCACGTGCGGCTCCACGCCCGACAGCACCACGAGGTCGTGCGCGCTGCCGGGAAAGCGGGCGATGCGGAACTCGTTCGCCGGCCAACGCACGACGATGGACTCGTCCTCGTCGACCCAGACCTCGGGACGCTCCTGGGTGAAGTCGTAGAACGGATCCGGGTCGATGCTCGCCACGATCGGTGCGACACGATCGCGCAGCAGCCACTCCAGTGCGCCGGTGGCGGCACCCGACATGTCGAACCAGCCCGTCAGCGCGACCACCATGATCGGCCGGTTCAGCGGCGCGAGCCCATCGGTGTGGGTGGTCAGGACGTCGTCGACCTCCATCGGTCAGCCCTGCAGCAACCCGACGACGTGATCGATGCAGTGGGTGAGCGCGACGACGTCGTCGGGGTCGACCGCGGGGAACATGCCGATGCGCAGCTGGTTGCGGCCGAGCTTGCGGTAGCTGTCGGTGTCGACGACACCATTGGCCCGCAGCGCGGCGGAGACCTCGTTGGCGTCGACGCCGGTGAGGTCGATCGTGCCGACCACCTGCGAGCGCTTCGCCGGATCGGTGACGAACGGCGTGGCCCAGTCGCGGGCGGCGGCCCAGTCGTAGAGCGCCGTCGACGACTGCACGCTGCGCGCGTTGGCAGCGGTGAGACCGCCGAGGCCGAGCATCCACTGGATCTGGTCGTCGAGCATCAACAGCGTGGCGAGCGCCGGCGTGTTGTACGTCTGGTTGGCGACGCTGTTGTCGAGCGCGATCTTGAGATCGAGCGACGCCGGCATCCAACGGCCGAGCGAGCTGATCGAGCGGATGCGGTCGAGCGCCTTCGGCGAGCACGCCGCAAGCCACAGCCCACCGTCGCTGGCGAACGACTTCTGCGGGGCGAAGTAGTAGACGTCGACCTGCGCCGGGTCCCACAGCAGGCCGCCCGCTGCCGACGTTGCGTCGACCACGACGAGCGATTCGTCGCCGGCGCCGGCGGGCCGATGCAGCGACATCATCACGCCGGTGGAGGTCTCGTTGTGGGTGAGCGCGTAGACGTCGGCACCGTCGACCGTGGTGACCGCTGGGTGGTCGCCGGGATCGCTGCGGAACACCGTGGGCTCGCCGAGGTGCGGTGCCGCGGCGGCCGCCTCGGAGAACTTCGACGAGAACTCGCCGAACACCGCGTGAGCGCTGTGCTCGCGGATGAGTCCGAACGTGGCGGCGTCCCAGAACAGGGTGGAACCGCCGTTGCCGAGCAGGATTTCCCAGCCATCGGGCAGGCCGAACAGCTCGGTGAGACCGGAGCGGATGCGCCCGACCATGTTCTTCACCGGGGCCTGGCGATGGCTGGTGCCGAGCACGGACGTGCTGGCGGCGGCGAGCGCAGCGACCTGCGCCGGGCGGATCTTGGAGGGTCCGCAGCCGAAGCGACCGTCGGCGGGCAGGAGGTTCGCGGGGATCGAAATGGGACGTTGGTCCAACGCTGTCACTGTGCCAGCATGGCAGCTATGAGCACTTCTTCCTCACTGGGTTCCGTGACGCCGCGCCGGGCATCGGCACGTCTGGCGGCCATCAACGAGTCGGCGACGCTGGCCGTCGATGCGAAGGCGAAGGCGCTGCAGGCCACCGGTGAGAACGTGATCGGCTTCGGTGCCGGCGAGCCCGATTTCCCGACGCCCGACCACATCGTCGAGGCCGCAGTGCGCGCCTGTCAGGACGTCAAGAACCATCGCTACACCCCAGCCGCGGGGCTGCCCGCGTTGCGCGAGGCGATCGCCGTGAAGACCAAGCGCGACAGCGGCTACGAGGTGGTCGCGAACCAGGTGCTCGTCACCTGCGGCGGCAAGCACGCGGTGTACACCGCGTTCGCCACGTTGTGCGATCCGGGCGACGAGGTGCTGCTGCCGGCGCCGTACTGGACCACGTACCCGGAGGCCATCGCGCTCGCCGGCGGAGTGCCCGTCGTGCTGGAGACCACCGAGGAGACCAACTTCAAGGTCACCGTCGACCAGCTCGAGAGCGCGCTCACGACGCGCACCAAGGTGCTGCTCTTCGTGTCGCCCGACAACCCGAGCGGCGCCGTCTACACGCCCGAAGAGGTCGAGGCCATCGGCCGCTGGGCGGTCGAGAAGGGCGTGTGGGTCATCACCGACGAGATCTACGAGCACCTCACGTACGGCCCGCACAAGTTCGTCTCGATGCCCACCGTGGTGCCCGACATCGCCGACCAGTGCATCATCGTCAACGGCGTCGCCAAGACGTACGCGATGACGGGTTGGCGGGTCGGCTGGATGATCGGACCCGGCGACGTGATGAAGGCCGCGTTCAACTTCCAGTCCCACGCGACGAGCAACGTCAGCAACGTCGCCCAGCAGGCCGCGCTCGCCGCGGTCAGCGGCGACCTCTCGGCCGTGCACATGATGCGCGCCGCGTTCGAGCGGCGCGGCCAGGCGATGTACACCCAGCTGAACGACATCGACGGCGTCACCTGCATCGAGCCGCAGGGCGCGTTCTACTGCTTCGCCAACATGCAGGGACTGCTCCACCGCCCGCTCGGCGGCGGCCACGTCTCGTCGACCACGCTCGAGCTGGCCGACAACGTGCTCAGCCAGGCCAAGGTCGCGTTCGTGCCGGGCGAGGCGTTCGGCGCCCCGGGCTACGCCCGCTTCTCGTTCGCGATGGGCGACGACGACATCGCCGAAGGCATCCGCCGCATCGCCGAGTACGCCAGCACCTGAGCTGATCGTCTCGCGACGCACCGCCGGCTGCGGGCGGCCGTTGGTGCTGCTCGAGATCGTTGCCGCTCGGTCGGACAAGTCCTCCCGTCGCTACTCCTGCGCGAGCGCGGCGTCGCGGAGGGCGGTGAGCGTGGTGCGGCTGGTGCTCACGTCGGGGTCGAGCTTCAGGTGGAGCAACGTGGGCGTGCCGTTGGCGAGGGCACGGGCGAATGCCGGCTCGAACTCGGCCGTGGTCTCGACCCGCTCCGCCATCCATCCGTAGGCGACGGCGAGCGCAGCGAAGTCGGGGTTGAACAGGTCGCTGCCGCTGACCCGACCCGGGTACTCGCGCTCTTGGTGCATCCGGATCGTGCCGTACGTGCCGTTGTCGACGACGATGCTGATCAGCCGGCCGGCGCCGTAGCCGGTGGCGGTGGCCAGCTCCTGGCCGGTCATCAGGAAGTCGCCGTCGCCGGCGATGTTGACGACGGTGCGCTCCGGGTGGAGCAGCGCCGCGGCGACAGCGGCGGGCACGCCGTAGCCCATCGCTCCCGACGTCGGCGCGAGCTGCGTGCGGCCGGCATGGCGCATCCCCGGGTAGCGGCAGAAGCGGTGCAACCAGCCGCTGTAGTTGCCGGCACCGTTCGTGTACACGGTGTCGCGTGGCGCGAGCCGTTGGATGGTGAGCACGACCTCGGCCATGTCGAGCGGCTCGACCGGGGTGGGCACGAGGTTCGCCTCGTACTCGGCGCGGGCGACGGCGACCTGCGAGGCCCACGGGCGTTCGGTCGGCGGCGTCAAGGTCGTCAGCGCCGGAGCAGCGCAGGCCATCGACGCCTGCACGAGCACATCGGCGGCGTAGACCCGGCCGAGCTCCTCGGCGCCGGCGTGCACGTGGATCAGCTGTTGCGACGCACGCGGGGCCTGCAGCAGCGTGTACCCACCGGTGGTCATCTCACCGAGCCGTGCGCCGATCGCGAGGATCACGTCGGCCTCGCGGATGCGCGCCGCGAGCTTCGGGTTGATGCCGATGCCGACGTCGCCCGCGTAGTTCGGATGGTCGTTGTCCACGAGGTCCTGGAACCGGAACGCGCATCCGACGGGGAGCTCCCACGCCTCGACGAACTGCTCGAGCGCGAGGCACGCATCGGCGTCCCAACCGCTGCCGCCGACGATCACGAACGGCCGCTGCGACCCGGCCAGCAGCTCGGCTGCGGCCGCGAGCGACGACGGCGTGGGCCACGCCTGCGCCGGCTCGACGCGGGGCAGCACCTCGGCAGCGGTGGGCGTGGTGAGCATGTCCTCGGGCAGCACCAGCACGACGGGCCCCGGCCGACCCTGCATCGCGACGTGGAACGCGCGGCTGACGTACTCGGGCAGGCGATCGGCGTCCTCGATCTCGCCGACCCACTTGGCCATGCCGAGCGTGCCGGGCCCGAACATGTGCCGGTAGTCGACCTCCTGGAACGCCTCGCGGTCGCGCTGATCGCTGGCCACCTGGCCGATGAACAGCACCATCGGGGTGCTGTCCTGGAACGCGGTGTGGAGGCCGATGCTGGAGTTGGTGGCGCCGGGTCCGCGGGTGACGAAGCACACGCCCGGCCGGCCGCTGAGCTTGCCCTGGGCCTCGGCCATGAACGAGGCGCCACCCTCTTGCCGGCAGGCGATGAACCGGATCTCGTCACGGTGCTCGTGGAACCCGTCGAGCACCGCGAGGTAGCTCTCGCCCGGCACGCCGAAGCACGTGTCGACCCCCTGAGCGATCAACGCCTCGACGAGCAGGTGGCCGGCCAATCGCGTCGCGTTCATCGTCACCCGACGAAGCTACCTGCTCCACCAGAGGGCGTACCGGAAGGCGAGCCCGGTCGCGACGACGAGCACGAGGCACTCGACGACCTGCTCCGCCGCGCCGAGCACGTCGCCCGTGATGCCACCGATCTTGCGGCGTGCCAGCCATCCGACGGCCACGGTTCCGGCGACCGCCGCGACCGCGAACGGGCCGATCCACCAACCGGTCGCCAGCGCGGCGAGCACGACGCCGAACGCGATGCCCGACCACGCCCGACCGGCGCCGAGCGTGCGCGCCGATGCCGCCCCCAGCCCGTCGGCGCGCGCCGCCGGCTGCGTCGCGGTGAGCGCCACGGCCGCCGCTCGACCGAGCGCGTGCGCGGCGAGGACGACGGCGAACGCAGCCTCGGGTCGGGGACCGAGCGAGGCGATGCACGCGACGCGGATGATGATCGAGCCGCAGAGCGCGGCGACGCCGTACGACCCGTGCAGCGGGTCCTTGAGGATGCGCAACCGATCATCCCGCGTCCAGCCGCCGGCGAACGCGTCGGCGACGTCGGCCAACCCGTCCTCGTGGAACGCACCCGTCAGCAGCACGCCGAACAGCACCGCGACACTCGCCGCGACGAGCGACGGCACGAGGTGGAAGAGGCCCACCGCCGCGCCGCCGACTGCGGCGCCGATGAGCGCACCGACGAACGGGAACCACGGCACGGCCGCCGACGGATCCGCAGGAGTCGCGTCCGACTGCGGGGCGGACCGCATCGGCACTCGGGTCAGGAACGAGATCGCCGCGCGGAGATCGCCCATCAGCCGAACCACTCTCCGAACGTCGGTACCTCTGTGATGCCGGCACATGCCATCGCGACGAGTGGTACGGCGGCCATCGCGCCGCTGCCCTCGCCGAGGCGCATCTCCAGATCGAGCAGCGGTGGCTTGCCCAGCCGTTCGAGCAGGCGGCGGTGACCGGGTTCGGACGAGCAGTGGCCGACGAGGCAGTGGTCGAGGGCAGTGGGCGCCAGCACGACCAGCGGCATCGCTGACGACGTGACGACGTAGCCGTCGATCAGCACGGGTAGTCGACGGTGCCGCGCCGCCACCATCGCGGCCGCCATCGCGACGAGCTCGGCGCCACCGACCTCGCGCAGCACCTCCAGCGGATCGATGATGCCGGCGATGCGGCCGACGGCCTCGCGCACCGCGTCGCGCTTGCGCAGCAGGCCCTCGTCGTCGACGCCGGTGCCGCGCCCGACCCACGCTGCCACTTCGCCACCGCCGAGCGCCGCCGCGACGGCGGCCGCTGCGGTGGTGTTGCCGATGCCCATCTCGCCGAGCACGAGCAGGTCCGCATCGAGCCCCTCGACGGCGGCGCGCCCGGCGTCGACGGCCTCGTCGAAGCGCTCGGCCGACATCGCCGGTTCGTAGCGGATGTCGCCGGTCGGTCGACCGACGCCGACGTCGATCGCGTCGACCGTCGCGCCGGCCACCGCGGCGAACGCGCTGACCGTGCTCTTGCCGGCCCGGTAGGCGGCGAGCATCGCGGCCGTGACATCGGTGGGGTACTTGCTCACGCCGGCCGCGGTCACGCCGTGGTCAGCGGCGAAGATCAGCGCGGCAGGTCGCTCGATGGCCGGCGTGCTCGTGCGCTGCCACCCGGCCACCCACGCCGCCACTTCGTCGAACCGAGCGAGCGAGCCCGCCGGGCGGAGGATGTTCGCGGCGCGCTCGGTGACGGCGTCGAACGCAACCACGTCCTGCGCCGGCAGGTCGGCCAGCGCGGCGCGCAGCCAGCGCGATCCGGACGCGCTCACCCGAGCAGCTCCCACGGATCGCGCAGCTCGAGCGCCCGGCCGGCGACGAGGAACAGCGACCGCGTCGCCGCCTCCGCCCACTGGCGGTTGACCCGGCCGAGCAGGTCGCGGTACTGGCGGGCGAGCTCGTTGGTCGGATGGATGCCGAGGCCGACCTCGTTGGTGACGACCACCGTGGGCCCGGAACGGTCCGCAACGGCGGCGACGGTGGCTGCCGAGTACTCGCGGATCGCGGTCTCGGGCCACTCCTCGAGCAGCATGTTCGACACCCACAGGGTGAGGCAGTCGATGACGACGAGATCGGTGTCGGCGATCTCGGTGAGCGCACGACGCAGCTCGACGGGCGCCTCGACCGTGGGCCAGCTGGGTCGGTCGGCCTGGTGGCGAGCGATGCGCGCCGTCATGTCGGCGTCGAAGCGCTGCGCCGTCGCGACGAACGTGACCGCACCGATGTGGCGCTGCCCGATCTCGACCGCGAGATCGCTCTTCCCCGACCGCGCCCCACCGACCAGCAAGGTCAGCCCGTCAACCATCAGTAGTCGATGCCGCGCTTGGCGCGGATGCCGGCGTTGTAGGCGTGCTTGATCTCGCGCATCTCGGTGACGGTGTCGGCGATCTCGATCAGCTCGGCGCTGGCGTCGCGGCCGGTGACCACGACGTTGACGGTGGCCGGGCGGTCGCGCAGCACCCGGATCACCTCGGTGGCGTCGATCCAGTCCCAGTTCATCAGGTAGGTCAGTTCGTCGAGCACGACGAGCTGGTGCTCGCCGGCCTCGATCACGGCGCGGGCGATGGCCCAGCCCTGCGCGGCGAGCGCCTTGTCGGTGTCGATGCTCGCCGAGTCCCACGTGAAGCCGTGGCCGAGCGCCTGCCAGTCGACGCCGAGCTGGCGCCCGACGCTCTCCTCGCCGACCTTCCAGTCGCCGCTCTTGATGAACTGCAGCACCGCGACCTTCCAGCCGCGTGCGACGCCGCGCACCATCACACCGAACGCTGCCGAGCTCTTGCCCTTGCCGTTGCCGGTGTTGACGACGAGCAGCGACTTCGCCGAACGCAGCCCGTCGGGACGTGGGTCCTCGAGTGGCGGATCGTCCACGAACGCATCGGCGGGATCCTGTGGTGCAGATGGCTGCGCGCTCGGCTGCCCTGATGGCTGAGTGGTCATGGCGGGCGAAGTCTAGGCACCGCCTGATATGTTCGCTCCCGCTGGTCCAGGGGGTCCGGTCTCGGAGGGAGCCGACCATGTCCTGCTTCACCCATCGGTTCGTCCGCGTTGCGCTGCCCACGGCGTTCGCGTTCGTCGCGCTCGCCGCTTGCAGCAGCAGCGGCACCAAGACGGTCGAGACGCTGCCGACGCTCGGCAACGTCGGCGTGCTCCCGCCGACCTCGACGAGCGCTCCAGGCGCGACCTCCACCACCGCGGTGTCGAGCTCGCCGACCTCGCCGGCTGTCACGGATTCGTCCGAGGTGGGCGTCGTGCCGACGCCGGCGGGCGCGCCGTTCTCGGTCGACACACCGAGCGGCACGCTGTCCCTGCCCGGCAAGCCGACCAAGATCGTGTCGCTGTCGCCGTCGGCCACCGAGACGCTGTTCGCGATCGGTGCCGGCGCGCAGGTCGTGGCGGTCGATGCCGGTTCGGACGCGCCCGCTGCCGCGTCCGCCGTGGCCACCAGCCTGTCGAGCGCCACACCCGATCTCGCCACCGTCACCGGCTACACGCCGGACCTGGTCGTGATCACCGACGACTCGTCGGGCATCGGCGAACGCCTCGTCGCAGCCGGCGTTCCCGTCTACGTCGCATCGCCCGCGCAGTCGCTCGACGACGTCTACGCCCAGATCGGCCAGCTCGGCGCGCTCACCGGTCACGTCACCGAGGCGGCAACGCTCGTCAGCACGATGGAGTCGGGCATCACCGCCGCGCTGGCGCAGCTGCCCGACACCGAGGCCCAGCTGACGTACTTCCACGAGACGGACCCGGCGTTGCACACGGTCACCTCCGACTCGCTGGCCGGGCAGATCTACTCGCTCGCCGGCCTGATCGACATCGCCGACAGCGCCGAGAGCGCGAGCACGCCGCCCCAGCTGGATGCCTCGTTCGTGATCTCGGCCGATCCGCAGATCATCTTCCTCGCCGACGGGGAGACGCCGGCCGCCGTCGCCGCCCGCACGGGTTGGGCCGGCATCGCAGCGGTCAAGACCGGCGACGTGGTGTCGGTCGACGGCGAGATCGCCTCACGTTGGGGACCTCGGGTCGTCGACTACGTGCGTGCGGTCGTGGCCGCAGCGAACCATGCCGCGAGCCATGACTCGAACCAGACGGCGGCCACGCCGACCAGCTGATCCATCGGTCGTGACGGGCCGGGGCGAACCCCCACCGGTCAGACGGCGGTGGCGCGTCGGCTGTCGCCGACGATGCGGTGCACCTCGGAGCCGTTCAGCTCGTCGCGCTCGAGCAGGGCGCGGGCGAGGTTGATCAGCGCGACGCGGTGCTCGAGCACCATGCACGCCGCGGTGTCCGCGGCGGCGCCGAGGATCGAGTCGACCTTGCGGCGCGACGGCTCGTCGGCGACGACCTTGGCGACGAGGTTGCCGGGCATGCCGGCCGCCTCGAGGCTGATCAGGCTGTCGCCGGCGCCGAGCTGACCGACGAGCTGGGCGGCGATCGTGGTGGCGACGGCGAGGTCGCCGGCGATGCCGCTGCTCGCCTCCTTGAACTCCTGGATCTCGGCGGCCCGGCCGGCGAGCGCGATCGTGAGCAGGTCCTTGGCCTCCGACGGGGTGCGCAGGTACTTCTCGTCGACGTCGCCGTGCGAGACGAGACCGAGGGCCCCACCGCGGCGCAGGATCGAGGCGATGCGGATCTCGCGGCCGAACAGCGCTGCGGTGAGCGCGTGGCCGGCTTCGTGGATGGCCACCCGGTTGCGCTCGTCGGGGTGGTAGCCGACCTCGTGGGCGAGACCGATCTCGGTGACGAGCTGGGCTTCGACGATGTCGTCGAGCGTGAGGGCGCGGCGGCCATGGCGCACGGCGATGATCAGCGCCTCGTCGAGCAGCCGCTCGATGCGCACCGGCGAGTAGCCGGCCGAGACGTCGGCCACGAACTCTGCCGAGACGTCGGGCGTGTGGCGCTTGCGATCGAGGTAGTACGAGGCGATCTCGACGCGGTCCGAACGCGGCGGGAGATCGAAGTGGATGATGCGGTCGAAGCGGCCGGGGCGGAGCAGCGCGGGGTCGAGGTCGGCGGAGCGGTTCGTCGCCGCGATCAGCAGCACGTTCGCGGAGGCGATCTTGGCGCGCTTGATCGCCATGTCCTCCGGCAGCAGCCGGTTGATCTTGTCGATGCCCTTGGCCACGAGCTTCTGGAAGCCGGTGGGGAGGTCGAAGCTCTGCATCTGCACGAGCAGCTCGTTGACGACGCCGACGCTGCCTTCGCGCGACGAGTTGCCGCCCATCCCGCTGCGGCTGCCGCCGATGGCGTCGAACTCCTCGATGAAGCCGATCGCGCCGCCCTCGGCGCGGGCCGCCTTGCGCATCGCCTTGAAGAACGAGCGGACCTTGCGGTTGGTCTGGCCGAAGAACATCGACTGGAACTCGCTGGCCGACACGAAGAGGAACGGCACGCCGGCCTCGGCGGCCATCGCCTTGGCGAGGTACGTCTTGCCGGTGCCGGGCGGGCCCTCGAACAGCACGCCGCGGCGCGGTGCGCCGCCGAGCTCGTCGGCGAACGTCTGGTGGTTGAGGAACAGGTTGAGCGTGTCGATGGCCTCACGGCGGGTGCCTTCGGCACCGACGACGTCGGCGAGGCGGACGCTGGAGTCCGACGGACGGAGGAGCGTGTGCGGCGACTTGCCGGCGCCGAGGTAGGGCAGCAGGGCGAGCGCGCCCATCAGGCCGAGGAGGATGACGAGCAGGGTCAGCTCGGGGCTCTCACGGATGATCGCCGGCAGGCCGGGACGCACGGGATCGCCGCTGAGCTCGCGGTACCAGAACCACGCGAGCGGGATCGCCAGCGTGATGCCCAGGCGGAGCAGGCGCCGTTGACGACGCCGTTCGCGGGCGGCGGTGGTGTCGACGTTGCTGCCCCGGATGAGGGCGCCGTGTTGGAGATCGGTGATGTCCATCGCCAGTCCTTCTCTGCTCCGCCGGTGTGGTCGGATGACACACCGTACCACGGTCTCACGTAGCGTGGCGAAGACTCACGGAGCGTGAACCCTCAAGTGCGGCGGGTCCGTTCCTTGACGATCGGCGGACGCGGGAGCGCGGCAGCACCGTCAGCATGCCGAACCGACAGGGTGAAACCGGCCGAAACGGGGACTAGCTCGGCGGTGCGTGGGCGGCGTCAGTCAGCGAGGGTGGCGAGCACGCCGGCGTGGGCCAGGGCGTGCGGCTGCAGCATCCAACCACGGCTGCGCACGGTGCGGATCGCGTCGGGACCGAGCACGCGACGGACGCCGACCAGGATCGAGTCGCACCGCCGTTCGCTCAGGTTCTCGACGCCGATCCGACGAGCGAGCTCGCGGCGGCTGACCACTTTCCCGGCGTCTTCGGCCAGGGCGAGGAGAACAGCCCGCTCTTGTGTGCCCAAATGCCCGAGGGGGTCGATGGCATTTGAACCGGGGGTCACAAGAGCGGGGCTGAACACTGGAGATGACCATAGGAGCGCCCAGTTTCTCGGATGTTCGACGCGTGTGAACGGCGTGTGAACCACCCCGGCATGACATGTGAACAGGGCTCGCCTCGGGCCGCGCTTGCCGAAAACGGGCTGGTGGAGCGAGACTTCTGCGCATGGACCTGAGCTACTCCGATGCCGACGAGACGTTCCGCAAGGAGATCCGAGCCTGGCTGGAGGAGCATCTGCCCGCGGGCTGGTTCGATCCCGGGTTCGAGATGTCGTCGGCGGAGCGCAAGGCGTTCAACGAAACGTGGACGACGACGCTGTTCGAGGGCGGCTGGATCTGTGCGACGTGGCCGGTGGAGTACGGCGGCAAGGGCCTGACGACGATGCAGGGCGTCGTGCTGACCGAGGAGTTCGCCCGGGCCAAGGCGCCGCTGCGCGCCGACTTCTTCGGCGACACCTTGGTGGGGCCGACGATCCTGCAGTGGGGCACCGAGGAGCAGAAGAAGGACTTTCTGCCGAAGATCCTCAACGGCACGATGAGCTGGTGCCAGGGCTTCAGCGAGCCGAACTCGGGCTCCGACCTGGCGAGCCTGAAGACCACCGCCGTGCTCGACGGCGACGAGTGGATCATCAACGGCCAGAAGGTCTGGACCACCCAGGGCCACCATGCGAACTACTGCTTCCTGCTGACCCGCACCGATCCCGACGCACCGAAGCACAAGGGCATCAGCTACCTGTTGGTGCCGATGGACCAGCCGGGCATCGAGGTCCGCGGCATCACCCAGCCCGACGGCACCGCCGAGTTCTGCGAGGTGTTCTTCGACAACGCCCGCTGCCCGAAGGACAACGTCGTGGGCGGCGTCAACAACGGCTGGAAGGTGGCCAACTCGACGCTCGCGTTCGAGCGCGGGATGAGCGCCACCACCGGCTACCGCCGCTTCGAGGAGGAGTACCGGCTGATGGTGGCGGCCGCCACCGAGCGCGGGGTCATCGGCGATGCGGACATCCGCCAACGACTCGCGCAGTACTACACGAAGATCCAGATCCTGAAGATCAACGGCCTCCGCTCGCTCAGCGCGACGCTCAACAACAGCCGCGACCTCGCCGTCGCGGCGTTGGGTGCGACCAACAAGATGTTCTGGTCGGAGATGCACCAGGCCGGCATGGCACTGGCCCTCGACATCCACGGCGCCGACTCGCTGCTCGTCACCACCGGCCCCGAGGCCGGCTCGTGGCCCGGCACCGGCCGCGACAAGCGCCGCGAGAGCTATCCCGTCAGCCCGATGATGAGCGCGTTCTTCTTCAGTCGCAGCGAGACCATCTGGGGCGGCACCAGCCAGATCCAGCGCAACATCGTCGGCGAGCGCATCCTCGGCCTCCCCAAGGAGCCCCAACCCGGCTGAGCCCGCGGGCAGGCGGCCGCCGGCCAGCGGCGGGTCGCTTCTGCATCTCGGACGACGTTGCAGCACTGAGGCCCGACCGTGCGGCGTCATTGCTGCAAGGTCCTCTCCACCGGTGCAGGAGCCAGCGTTGTCAGACCCCTGGTGTACAAGGGACGGCATGCCCACGACCACTTCGGTGCGTGCCTTGGGTGAGTTCGCAGCCGCTCGCCACAGCACGTTCATGTTGAGCCAGGCTGCCGATCACGGGGTGTCCCGCCACGACCTCGCCCGCCTGGTGCGTGATGGAGCGGTCGCTCGAATCCGGCAGTCCGTGTACCGGTTCGTCGATGCGCCGATCACGCCCGTCCAGATCCTGTATGTCGCCACGCTCGGCGTGCGCGCGGCCGGAGGTGCGTTGAGCGCTGCAGCCATGCACGGCCTCGATGGGTTCGTGCGCTTCCCGGAGCGCCCACAGCTGCTCTGCCATCACGCCTTTCCCGTGCGTGTGCCGGGCGCCGTCGTGCGGAGCACGCTCTCCCTGCCGCGTGCAGACGTGACGACGATCGACAGCGTTCCCTGCACCACGCTCGCCCGCACAGCGTGCGACCTCGCCCGGTTCATCAGCCATCAGCAGCTCGTGCGCGTCGTCGACGACATCCAGCGCCGTGGCGCAAGCATGCAATGGCTCGTCGATCGAGCCAGCCGGCTGCAGGCGCTCGGCAGGCGCGGTCCCACGGAGGTTCGCGCCATCGCCGAGCGACGCTTGGCGGGCTATGTCGTGCCGGAGTCCTGGATGGAGCGTCTGCTGTCGAGAGCGTTGCGGTCGCCTCTGCTCGAGGGGATCGTCCGGCAGCACGAGCTCTGGACTCCCGAAGGCGCCTTCGTCGCACGCTTCGATCTCGCCGTGCCGTGGGCGCGCCTCGGGATCGAGGGGCACAGCCGCAGCTTCCATCTCGGCGAGCTCGTCGAGCGGTACGACGAAGATCGGGACATGCGCGCTGCGCAGCAGGGATGGGAGATCTCATACCTCGGTTTCGCTGCCACTCGCGCGCCGTCCGAGGTGTGCCGGAGCATCGAGGCGATCGTCCGCCGGCGGGCGCTCGACCTCGGCCTCGTGCCGCCCACCGCACGCGCCGCCCGAACGCTGCGCTGACACCTTGCAGCAATGATGCTGCAAGGTCAGGCGTCATTGCTGCAACATCTGGTCGGCGCCCGGCTGAACCCGCCCGGCGCACTGTTAACGCTCACGCAACACGTCGGACGTGCTGACGTGCGACACTTGGCGAAGTGACTGTTACCGATCTGCGCGTCAACGCTGGCTCCTACGACGAGCTGCTTTTGCCCGACGGCTCGGCCAGGCCGCACGCGGCGGTTCTCGTCGAGACGCTGCGCCGGTTGGGGGTCGACGAGCTGCAGGCCCGACAGGACCACGCCGACCTCGACATCCTCACGATGGGCATCACGTTCACGGTGTACTCCGACGGGCGCGGCATCGATCGTGCGTGGCCGTTCGACGTGATCCCGCGGGTGATCGACTCGGTCGAGTGGAAGCACATCGAGAGCGGGCTGATGCAGCGCCTCCGCGCGCTCAACTTCTTCATCGACGACCTCTACAACGACCAGCGCGTCATCGCCGACGGCGTGTTCCCGGCCGAGCTGCTCGAGGGGTCGGTCAACTTCCGGCCGGAGTGCGTCGGCGTGCACCCGGCGTTCGGCGTGTGGGCGCACATCAGCGGCAGCGACATCGTCCGCGACCACGATGGAACCGTCTACGTGCTCGAGGACAACCTGCGCGTGCCGAGCGGCGTCAGCTACATGATCGAGAACCGGCTGATCGCCAAGCGCGCGTTCGCCGACGTGTTCGAGAAGCACAGCGTGCAACCGGTCGACGGCTACACCGACGAGCTGCTCGAGCTGCTCACGTCGCTCGCACCGGCCACCAGCGGCAACGCCACGGTGGTCGTGCTCACCCCGGGCATCTTCAACTCGGCGTACTTCGAGCACGGGTTCCTCGCCCAGCGGATGGGGGTGCCGCTCGTGGAGGGCCGCGACCTGTTCGTCGACGAGGACGAGGTCGTCTACATGCGCACCATCGACGGCCCGCAGCGCGTCGACGTGATCTACCGCCGCATCGACGACATGTTCATCGATCCGGAGTGCTTCAACCCTGACTCCACGCTCGGCGTCGCCGGGCTGATGCGGGCGTGGCGGGCGGGCAACGTCGCCATCGCGAACGCCCCCGGCGCCGGTGTGGCCGACGACAAGGTGGTCTACGCCTGGGTGCCCGACCTGATCCGCTACTACCTCGGCGAGGAGCCGATCCTGGCCAACGTGCCCACGTACCGGTGCATGTATCCGGACGAGTGCGAGTACGTCATCGAGCACATGGCCGAGCTGGTCGTGAAGCCAGCGAACGAGAGCGGCGGCTACGGCCTCCTCATCGGCAACCGCGCCAGCGCCGCGGAGATCGCCGATCGCACGCAGGCCATCATCGCCGATCCGCGCAACTGGGTGGCCCAGCCGATCCTCGCGCTGTCGACCGCGCCGACGCTGTGCGACGGCTCGATCGAGCCGCGCCACCTCGACCTGCGGCCGTTCATCCTCACGGGGGAGAAGAGCTACGTGACGGCCGGTGGGCTGACACGTGTCGCACTGCGCGAAGGTTCTCTCGTGGTCAACTCCTCGCAGGGCGGCGGTAGCAAGGACACGTGGGTGATCGAGACGTCCGGCACCACTGCCACTGCCACGGTCATCGCCGAATCGGTCTGACGATGGCGCTGTTGTCGAGGGTTGCCGAGCAGCTGTACTGGTCCGCGCGATACATGGAGCGCGCCGAGGACACCGTGCGCATCGTGCGCGCCTACACCGATGTCCTGGTCGATCTGCCGACGTCGGTCGTCAGCTCGTGGGAGCCGCTGCTCGCCGTCACCGGCACCCGGGCACTGCACGACGCGCGTTACGAGCAGGCCGACGAAGGCTCCATCGTCCACTTCCTGATCGCCGACGATGACAACTCGAACTGCGTCGTCAACTGCGTCGCGATGGCCCGCGAGAACCTCCGCTCGTCGCGCGAAGTCGTGCCGCGTGAGGCCTGGAAGGTCGTCAACGACCTGTACCTCTACGTGGCCGCGCACCGGTCCGACGGCGTCAGCCGCCGCAGCCGCTCGCGCTTCGCCGACCGCGTCATCGCCGACGCGCAGCGCCTCGACGGCACGCTCAGCGCGACCATGAGCCGCGACCACGCGTACGAGTTCCTGCGCATCGGCCAATCGATCGAGCGCGCCGACATGACCACGCGCGTGCTCGGCGTGCGCGCCGCGGCGTTGATCGGTGGCGGCGACGACAAGTTCGCCGAGGTGCAGTGGATGGGCGTGCTGCGCTCGCTGTCCGCGCTGCAGATGTACCAGCGGGCGACGCGGTCGCCGATCGACGGCACCGCCGTCATCGACTTCCTGCTCCACGACCGGGCGTTCCCGCGCAGCGTGATGTCCTGCCTGCAGACGGTCCGCGACGGGCTGTCCCGCCTCCCGCGCGGCGATCAGATGTCGGGCGTGCTCGCCGACGTGTTCGCCACGGCGGCACACGTCAGTGGCGACGCGCTGGACGGCGCCGAGCTCGACGCGGAGACCGATCTGCTGCAGAGCACGATCGCCAAGCTCCACGATGCAATCATCGCGACCTATGTCGGCAACACCGAGTAGTTCGACGCTGCTGAACTACGCAGTGCAACCCGATGGTTACGACGAGGCGGTCGGGCCGTCGGGCGAGCCGCGTCCGGCCTGGCGTTCCCTGTCGCGCACCATCGCTGGGATGAGCCCCGTCGACCTCGTCGATCGGCAGCGCCAGGCCGACCGCCTCGTCGAGGCCGAGGGCGCGAGCTACCTGTTCCACGACGACGGTGCGGACTCCAGTCGACCGTGGCGCCTCGATCCGGTGCCGCTCGTGCTGGGCGGCGGTGAGTGGGCCGAGATCGAGCGGGGCGTCGCGCAGCGGATGCGCGTCGTCGCCCGGATGATCGGCGACTGCTACGGCGATCAGCAGCTGATGCGCGACCAGGTGCTGGCGCCGGGCGCGGTGTTCGGCTCGCCCGGCTACCTCCTCGCGGCACACGGCTCGAAGCCGGCGAGCGCGGGTTGGCTGAACATCTACGCGGCCGACCTGTTGCGGCTGTCGAATGGTGAGTGGCGGGTGCTGCGCGACGTCACCGACGCACCCTCGGGTGCCGGCTACGCGCTGGTCAACCGCAACGTCAGCTCGCAGCTGCTGCCCGACGTCGTGCGCGAGATGGCCCCGCTGTCGTTGGCGTCGTTCTTCACGGACATGCGCTCGGCCCTCGATGCCGCGGCGCCGAGCGATCGATCGAGCCCGCGCACCGTCGTGCTCTCGCCCGGCTTCGGCCATCCCTCGTACTTCGAGCACAGCTACCTCGCGGCCCACCTCGGCTACCACCTCGCCGAGATCGGCGACCTCGTGGTGCGCCACGACCGCGTCTGGCTGCGTGCGCTCAGCGGCCTCGAGGCGGTCGACGTGCTGTTGCGCCGGGTCGAGGGCAATGCCGTCGACCCGCTCGAGTCCGCCGCCGGCGTGATGGGCGTGCCCGGCCTCGCCCGGTGCGCGCGAGACGGCGGTGTCGGGCTGGCCAACCCGCTCGGTTCGGGCGTCGCGGCGTCGATGGCGATGCTGCCGTTCATCGCACCGGTGGCCGCCGCATTCGGTGAGGAGCTGCTCCTGCCGTCGCTGCGCACGCTGTGGTGCGGCGAGCCGGCGGCGCATGCCGAGGTGCTCGCCGATCCTCAGCACTTCGTCATCCACGACGTCTCGGGCGTGGGCATCCCGCAGCACCACCAGCCATCGACGGTCTTCGGGTCCCAGCTCGACGAGGCCGGCACCGCGGCATGGCGCGAACTGATCGAGTCCCAACCGCAGCGCGTCGTCGCGCAGGAGAAGGCGACGTTCGCGACCTCGCCCGTGCTCGGACCGGGAGGCCTGCATCCGGGCACGCTCGTGCTCCGGGTCCTCGCCGTCGCCGGTCGCCAGGGCATCAGCGTGATGCCGGGTGGCCTCGCCCGGGTGATGGATCCGTCGGTGCCGATCGTCAGCCAGACCACGGGACTCGTCAAGGACGTCTGGGTGCTCGACGACCGTCCCGACCGTCCCCTGCCGCTGAACACGCGGGTGGCGCGCTCGATGCCGCAGGTCGACCTGCGCGAGTCGCTGCCGACGCGGGCGGCCGAGGCGATGTACTGGGTCGGCCGCTCCGCCGAGCGGTCCGAGTCGATGGCCCGCGCCACCGCATCAGCGCTCGCCATCATGCAGGGCGATCCGCCGCTGCTCACGGTGCTGAACGGCGCGTGGCGCCGGCCGGTCGTGGCCGCGCTGTACGAGCTGTCGACCGGGGCGAACCCGCCACCACCGTCGGCCACCATCACACCCGTCGAGGAGTTCCGCGCCGCGGTCGCGGCGACCCTCGTCGGCTCGTCCGGGCTGCCCGGCTCGCTCAACGCGCTGTCCCGGGCGGCGAGCTCGGCGCGCCAGTTCGTCAGCGCGGCCACGTGGCGCGTGCTCGGTGAGCTCGACAACGAGCGCACGCTGCTCAGCAACGAGGTCGCGAGCGCATACGACCCGGGCCTGCGCCGCCGGCTCGACACCGTGCTCGTGCACCTCAGCTCGCTCGCCGGGTTGTTCAACGAGAGCACGGTGCGCGGCCCAGCGTGGCGGTTCCTCGAGATCGGCCGCCGCGTGGATCGGTCGCTGTGCCTGCTCTCGGTGTTCGAGTCCGTGGTGTCGCCGGCCGACCCCAACCTGCGCAACAGCCTCTTCGACTACGTGCTCGCCGCGAACGAGAGCCTCGTCGCCTACCGCCGCCGGTACCGCAGCGACGCCGTGCTCGACGCGCTCGTCGACCTGCTGCTGCTCGACGATGCCAACCCCAGGGCCCTCGCGTTCCAGCTCGATCAGCTGCGCAGCCAGCTCGCGCTGCTCCCGATCCGCGAGGGCAAGGCGTCGCTGGCCTCGAAGATCGAGCAGGCCAGCGCCGCGCTCGTCACGATGAGCTGGCTGCCCTCCGAGGCCGATCAGCCGGGCGCGAACGGGCGGCGCGAGGTCATCGACCGGTTTGTCGAGGCGGCCCGTGTCCCATTGCTCGAATTCGCTGATCAACTGAACATCGTGTACTTCAACGATCCGTCCCGCATGCGCCAGATCGTGCGGACCCATTGATGCGGTACTCGGTCCGACACCGCACGTTCTACCGCTACGGCGAGCGGATGAGCAGTGGTCAGAGCCTCGGCCACCTCACCCCGCGCACCACGCCGAACCAGACGCTCGTGTCGTCGTCGATCACGGTGGCGCCGGAGCCGGAAGAGGTCTCGGAGTGGCTCGACGCGTTCGGCAACCCGGTGAACTCGTTCACCATCACCTCGCCCCACGAGACGCTCGAGGTCGTCGCCACGTCGTTGATCGACGTCACCGTGCCCGTGCTGCCGGACATCAGCGAGCCGTGGGAGACGATCATGTCGCGCCTGCCGAGCCGCTTCGGTGCGCTCGACGTGGAGGCCCAGCAGTTCGTCCTGCCCTCGCCGTTCATCCCGTACCTCTTCGAGCTGCACACGCTCGCCAAGGAGGCGTTCACGCCGGGGCGTCCGTTCCTCGAGGCGTTCCGCGCACTCAACAGCGCGATCTACACGACCTACTCGTTCGATCCGTCGTTCAGCGACGTGTCGACGCCCCTCGGCGACGTGCTGCTGCACCGGCGCGGCGTGTGCCAGGACTTCGCCCACCTGATGACGGGCGCGCTGCGCTCCATCGGCCTCGCGGCCCGTTACGTGAGCGGTTACATCGAGACCGAGCCACCACCCGGTGAGGCCAAGCTCGTCGGCTCCGACGCATCGCATGCGTGGTGCTCGGTGTACGTGCCCGACGTCGGCTGGATCGACGCCGATCCCACGAACAACCAGATCCCGCCGCATCGCCACGTCACCGTGGCCTGGGGCCGCGACTACGGCGATGTCGCCCCGTTGCGTGGTGTCGTGCTCGGCCCGTCAGCGACCCAGGCGATGAAGGTCGAGGTCGACGTCAACCGCCTCGCCACCGCGTCGACCACTCCCACGGCCGGCTGACCTCTGTCTCCGGGCGCCAATCGTCCCGATTGGTTCGTGCCCGACGAGACACGTTCACGTCCGATTTCCGCTAGGACCGGCGTCTGAATCCCGCCAGACTGGTGGGCGTGATCGAGGATCCCGAGCAGTGCTACCGAGCCGTCAGCAGTCGTGACAGCCGCTTCGACGGCTGGTTCGTGACCGCCGTGCGCACCACCGGCATCTACTGCCGACCGTCGTGCCCGGCCATCACGCCCAAGCGCGAGAACGTGTCGTTCTTCGCCTCCGCGGCGGCTGCCCAGCGCAACGGCTACCGGGCGTGCAAGCGCTGCCGCCCGAACGCCACGCCGGGGTCGCCGGAGTGGAACGTTCGCGCCGATGTCGTCGGGCGGGCGATGCGGCTGATCGCCGACGGGGTCGTCGATCGGGCCGGCGTCGGTGGGCTGGCCGAGCGGCTGAGCTACAGCGATCGCCAGCTCAACCGGTTGCTCACCGCGGAGATGGGCGCCGGGCCGCTCGCCCTCGCCCGGATGCAGCGAGCCCAGACGGCCCGGCTGCTGATCGAGACGACCACCATGTCGTTCACCGACGTCGCGTTCGCGGCCGGCTTCTCGAGCGTGCGCCAGTTCAACGAGACCGTGCGCGAGGTGTTCGCCGTGTCGCCGTCGGAGCTGCGCTCGCGACGCGGCCGGGAACCGATCGGACCGGGCGTCGTCACCGTTCAGCTCGCGTATCGGCAGCCGTTCGATGCCGACTCGGTGTTCGCGTTCCTCGGCGTCCGCGCCGTGCCCGGCATCGAGTCCTGGGACGGCACCACGTACGCACGTGTGCTGTCGCTGCCGCACGGCACCGGCACCGTCGCACTCTCGGACGTGCCCACCGAGTCGGCCGTCCGTTGTGAGCTCCGCCTCGACGACTGGCGCGATCTGCAGGCGGCCGTGCAGCGATGCCGACGCCTGCTCGACCTCGACGCCGACCCGGTGGCCATCGACGGCGTGCTCGGTGCCGATCCAGCGATGGCGCCGCTCATCGCCCGACGGCCAGGACTGCGCTCGCCGTCGCACGTCGACGGCGCCGAACTGGCCGTGCGCGCGATCCTCGGCCAGCAGGTGTCGGTGAGTGGAGCGCGCACACTCGCGGGCCGTCTCGTCCACGCCATCGGCGAGCCGCTGGCGCATCCGCGGAACGGCCTCACCCACGCGTTCCCGACGCCGGGAGCGATCGCCGACCTCGATCCCGACCAGTTGGCGATGCCGGGCTCGCGCAAGCGGGCGTTGCAGGGCATGTGCGCCGCGATCGATCGGGGCGACGTCGTGATCGACGCCGGTGCCGACCGCGACGAACTCGGCAGGCGGATGCTGGCGCTGCCCGGCATCGGGCCGTGGACGGCGTCGTACATCGCGATGCGCGCCCTCGCCGATCCCGACGTGTTCCTGCCGACCGACATCGGCGTGCGCAACGGCCTGCGCCACATCGGGCTCGACGGCTCGCCGCAAGCCGCCGTCACCGCGTCCGAGGCGTGGCGGCCGTGGCGCTCCTACGCACTCCACCACCTCTGGGCGAACCTCTCCGAGCCGCCCTCCGCACCAACCCTCGACCTCGACCTCGACCAGGAGACGACATCATGATCACCACGAACCGCACCGCCGCGAACTCCGGCACGCTCTACAGCACCATCATCGACAGCCCTGTCGGACCGCTCACCATCGTCGCCTCCGATGCGGGCTTGCGCGCCGTGCTGTGGATGGGCGACACCGACGTGCGGGTCAAGCTCGGTCCCGTCGACGATCAGCACGAGGACCCGAACGGTGTCCTCGCCGCGGCCGTCGCCCAGCTGGAGGAGTACTTCGCCGGCACGCGCACCGAGTTCGACCTCCCGCTCGACGCCGTCGGCTCCGGCTTCCAGCAGTCGGCGTGGGATGCGCTGCGCACGATCCCGTTCGGCGAGACCGTCAGCTACGGCGAGCAGGCGCGGCGGATGGGTGATGCCCGCAAGGCGCGAGCCGTCGGTGCCGCCAACGGCCGCAACCCGATCTCGATCATCGTGCCCTGCCACCGCGTGGTCGGCGCGAACGGATCGCTCACCGGGTTCGCCGGCGGCATCGAGAACAAGGCCTGGCTGCTCGACCACGAGCGCCGGGTGTGGGGCAGCACCCTGCTCTGACAGGTCTCGTACCGGCGAACACGTAGGGGTTTCCCCGATGCGACCTGCACGTCCCTTCCGCGACGATCGATCCATCGTTCGACGAAAGGGAACCAGATGACCATGCACAGGATGACAGGGGTTGGCCGTGCTCGATGGGCGGCCATCGGCGCAGCCGTCGCGGTGGCCGTGGGGGCCGGAGGTCTCGTCATCGCGCACGCTGCGAACGCACCGGGGAGCGCTGGCTTCGTGCCGATCACACCGTGCCGACTGTTCGACACCCGCGCCGGTTCGACGGTGGGCGCACGCAACACGCCGCTCGGCACCGGCGAGACCTTGACCGCGCAGGTGACCGGCACGAACGGCAACTGCACGATCCCTGCGGGTGCGAGCGGTGTCGCGATGAACGTCACCACCGTCAACGGCACTGCGGCGAGCTTCCTCACCGCCTGGCCAGCCGATGCCACGCAACCGACCGCATCGAACCTCAACTGGGTGGCCGGTTCGCCCCCCACACCGAACAAGGTCGACGTCAAGCTCTCCGCCGCCGGCAAGGTCTCGTTCTTCAACAACGCCGGCACGGTCGACGTCATCGCCGACGTGGTCGGGTTCTACGACGCGATCGACCTCGGCGCCGGCGGCACGACGGCGCCGGCCATCACGAGGGTCGCGCTGGACCCAGGCAGCTTCAGCTCCGATGGGATGGGGACGCTCGTCCACGACTTCACGGCGGGAAGCATGTCCGGGTCCAGCAACGTCGACGTCGAATGTGCCATCAGCGGCATCCAGCTGCCGAACGGCGCCACCGTGACGGGGCTGGTGTCCCACGTGTCCGACAACTCCGCCAACGCCGGCGCCGACGTCAGGGTGCAGCTGTTCCGGAACACGTTCGGCGTGAGCAACGCCGAGTTGATGGCGACGGAGACGACGACCGGCGCGCCCGGGCCGATCACCCTCACGACCTCCACCGTCACCGAGCCGGTCATCGACAACACGCAGTTCACCTACTCCGTCACCGTGTGCGGACTCGTGGCGGTGAACAGGTTCTTCGACACGTTCGTCAACCTCAGCTGACGGCACCGGTGTCGGTGCGTCGGCCGGGGACGGCTGGTCGGCGCACCGACGAGGCGGTGCGACCCGCCGTCGGTCAGAGGCGGTTCTTGGCGCGAGCGGCCTGCTCGCGGCGGAGCTTGGCGGCTGCCTGCTCCTGAGCCTTGCGCTCCTTGCGAGCAGCCTTCAACTCGGCATCGGCCTGCGGAGCCGGCAGCAGCGGGGCGAGCGGCTTGTCGGCGGCCGGGGGCAGCTTGACGAGCTCGTCGGTCTTGAGCAGGTTGATGATGGCCGGCGAAGCGGGCGCCTCGCCCACGACCGTCGAGGCGAGCATCAACCGGACGACGCCGACGCCGTGCTTGGTGACGAGGTCGGGCATCACCTTGGTGAGGTCCTCTTCCGACGGGAGGTCGGCGTTGTCGCCGAGCTGCTCGACGCAGTCGGCCAGGCACGCATCGGACAGGACGACGCCGAGGCGCTGCAGATCGCCATTGAGGCGACCCTTGTGCGCGGCCTCGCGGATGGCGGCCACGACCTCGTCGGTGGGGGCTTCTTCGTCGCGAACGCTGCTGATCCGCTTGACAGCGGAGACGTGATCCTCGGGAAGGCCGGCCATGAGGGCCGCGAGCTCCTCGTCGGTGACAGCGATCATCGCCCGATCGAGCAGGGAGAGAGCGGCAATGTGGGCCTTCGTCGTGTTCATCGGGCTACACCATACGGTCGCATTCCGCGGGTGACCACCTGGCCCCGAAGGCCGTCAGCGCTCGTACTCGAACTCCTCGACCCCGCTCTGGCGCACGTGGTAGTCGCCGGCCTCGGCCACCCACCACGCCCGGGTGGTGGTGAGCCCGGTCGGTTGGTCGAGCGAGCCGGCGCTGATGCACACCTTGTCGGCGTCCTCGTCGGCCTTCCAGAACAGGGTCGCGCCGCACTGACCGCAGAAGCCGTAGTGCACCGTGGGCACGGGGTCGTACCAGCGCAGCGTCGAGTCGCTGCGGAACGTCAGCTGGTCGGGGTGCACCGCCGTCGCCGCCATGTGATGGCCGGTGATCCGCCGGCACCGCTCGCAATGGCAGTTGTAGACCTGGCGGAGCTCGCCGTCGAGGTCGAACGAGACGCCGCCGCAATCGCATCTGCCGTGCTGCATGCCCGCACGGTACACGTGGGCCGACCGGGGCGCGGATGGCACACTGGGACGATGCCCGCGGTGCCACGGTTCGACATCGCCGAGCGCCGGGCGCGCATCGGTGTGCGCCATCGGCTCGCACCGTCGCATCGCACCGACGACGTGGTCGCGATCGCCGAGAGCCTGGTCGGGCTGCATTCGAGCGACCCGGTGTCGCCGTACCTGTCGGCCACCGCGCGCATGCGGCAACCGTCGATGGATCCGTTGGCGACGGCGCTCTACGAGGACCGCACCCTGGTGCGCCACCACGCGATGCGACGCACGCTGTGGGTCTTCACACCCGAGGTCGCTCGGCTCGCCCACGCCTCGACGACGATCGGGCTGGCGGCGAACCAGCGCCGCCTGCTCCGTCAGCTGCTCGAGGACAGCGGCACGGTGGACGACCCCGAGGCGTGGATCGTCCAGGCCGAGGCCGACACCCTCGCCGCGCTGCACCGCGCCGGGCCGAGCTCCACCCGTCAGATCGGCAAGGCGGTGCCGGCGCTGACGATGAAGCTCCGACTCGCGCCCGGCAAGACGTGGGGCGCCGACGTGGCTGCCCACACCCGACTGTTGCTGCTGCTCGGCTTCGAAGGCGCGCTCGTTCGCACCCGGCCGACGGGATCGTGGATCCAGAGCGAGTACACCTGGGCGGTCGCCGAGGACTGGTTGCCCGGCGGGCTGCAGGGCGAGGATCCTGCGGCTGCGGCGGCCGAGCTCGCCCGGCGTTGGCTGCGTGCGTTCGGCCCGGCCCCGATGAGCGACCTCCAGTGGTGGACCGGTTGGAACGGTCGTGTCACGTCGGCTGCGATCGCCGCGTCCGGCGCGATCGAGGTCGACCTCGACGGGTCGAGCGGATGGGTGGGTGCCGACGATCTCGGGCGAGTGGGCGAACCCGGCCCGTGGGTCGCCCTGCTGCCGGGTCTCGACCCGACGACGATGGGCTGGCGTGACCGCGACTGGTACCTGTCGCCCGACGCCAAGGCCGCGCTGTTCGATCGCAATGGCAACGCCGGGCCGGCGATCTGGATCGACGGTGAGGTGGTCGGCGGCTGGGTGCAGCGCGCCGACGGCAGGATCGCGACGCAGCTGTTCGTGGATGTGGGACGGGCGAACACCGATGGGGTCGCCGCGGCGGCACACGATCTGGAGATCCTGCTCGGCGACAGTCGGTTCAAGGTCCGTTTCCCGGCACCGATGCAGCGCGACCTGCTGGCTTAGATGGCGGGCGTCCAGCGGCCGCCACGAACGACGTCGAGGATCGCGACGGCGGAATCGATGCGGTTGAAGGGGGGCATGATGTACGCCCCGGCGACCTGGTGCTGCACGCCCTCGAGCGCCTCGCGGGCGATGGCGATGCCCTCGGCGCGGGCGGCCGGACCGGACACGGCGGCCATCCGTTCGCGGTACGCGAGGGGGATCTGCATGCCCGGCACCTCGTTGTGCAGGAACTCGGCGTTGCGGTACGACGCCAGCGGCAACAGGCCGACCATGATCGGCAGGCCGATCGGTGCGGCGTCTTCGATGAACGAAGCGAGCGTCTCCGGGTCGTAGACGGGCTGGGTCATCACCAGCTCGGCGCCGGCCGCCTTCTTGCGCTCCAGCCGCTCCAGCTCGCGGTCGCGGTCCGCAGCGGCCGGCTCGGCGCCGGTGGCGAGCACGAACGACGTCGCGCCGGCCAGCTCGTTGCCGGCGGGATCGAAGCCCGCGTTCATCGCGCTCGCGATCTCGAGCAGGCCGATCGAGTCGACGTCGTACACGGGTGTGGCGAACGCGTAGTCGCCCATCTTCGGCGGATCGCCGGTGATGACCACGAGGTTGCGGATGCCGAGCGCGTGCGCACCGAGCAGGTGGGCGACGAGGCCGAGGTAGTTCCGGTCGCGGCAGCAGACGTGGAGGATCGGCTCGATCGACGTGCTGGCGATGGCCTGCGCGCAGAACGCGAGGTTCGACATGCGCGACATCGCACGGGGTCCGTCGGCGACGTTGACGATGTCGATCCCGCCGGCCGCTGCTTCGCGGACGTGGCCGAGTGCCTTGGTGGGATCGGTGCCGGCGGGCGCGTTGACCTCGACCGACACGGCGAACTCACCGGCCGCGATGCGCGCCCCGAGGCGGCTCCGCTCGGCGAGCGGCACGATCGCGGTGCGGGTCGGGATGGCGCCGGGCGTGCTCCCGCCCGCCTCGGCCAGCCCGGCCCGTGCCGGCCCGCCGCCCATCATCCGCACGGCACCGCTCATCGAGCGGATGTGCTCGGGGGTGGTGCCGCAGCAGCCGCCGATCAGGCGCACGCCCGACTTCAACATGCGGCGTGCGAACACGCCGAAGTGCTCCGGGTTGGCGACGTAGATCGTGCGGCCATCGACGCTGCTCGGCAGGCCGGCGTTGGGCTGGATCGACACCGGCGCGCCGTGGCCGACGAGGCGGTGGCCGACGTCGTACAGCTCGGGCGGTCCGAGGCCGCAGTTGCCGCCGACCACATCGGCTCCCGCCGACACGAGCCGGGCGGCGATGTCCTCCGGCGTGAGCACGCCCTCGACGAGGCTGTCGGCGTCGAACACCATCTGCGCGACGCGTGGCAGGTCGGGTGCGACCGACCGGGCGATCTCGAGGGCCGCCTCGATCTCGACGATGGACGCGAACGTCTCCATCACGAGCAGGTCGACGCCGGACGCGACGAGCACCTCGATCTGCTCGCGCAGCGCGGCACGCGCCATCTCGCGCTCGTGCTCGGTAGCCACCGAGAACTTGATGCCGGTCGGTCCGATCGCGCCGGCCACGAACGCACCGTCGGCGACGGATCGCGCGATCGCGACGGCCGCCTGGTTGATCTCCGCGACCCGGTCCGCATGCCCGTGGCGGCCGAGCATGATCCGGTTGGCACCGAAGGTGTTGCTCTCCAGGATGTCGGCGCCGGCCGCGATGTACTGGGCGTGGATGTCGCGGATGAGATCGGGCCGCGACAGGTTCAGCTCGTCGTACGAGTGGGTGTGCATCACGCCGCGGTCGTACAGCAGCGACCCCATCGCGCCGTCGAACAGCAGCGGGCGGCTGGCGAGTGCGTCGAGGAATCCGGTCACGTGGCCGAGGATAGAGGGCAGTGCGTCCCGGCCGACCCGATTACCGTCGGCGGTGGTGGCCGAGACCCTGACGACGCGTGCGCTGAACCGGGCGACGCTCGCTCGCCAGCTCCTGCTGGAGCGATCGACGATGTCGGCGCTCGACGCCGTCGACCACCTCGTCGGGATGCAGGCGCAGGCGCCCTTCGCGCCGTACTACGGGCTCTGGTGCAGGCTCGACGGGTTCCGCGCCGACGATCTCGGTCAGCTGCTCGTCGATCGCGCCGTCGTGCGGGTCGTGCTGATGCGCGGCACGGTCCACCTCGTGACAGCGGCCGACTGCCTCGGTCTGCGGCCACTCGTGCAGCCGATGCTCACCCGCGGGCTGCGCACCCATCCCGAGCACGGCCGGCAGCTCGAGGGCGTCGATCCCGAGGCGCTCGTCGCGGCCACCGAAGACGTGCTCGCCGACGGCCCGCTCGTCGCCAAGGAGCTCGGCGAGCGGCTCGCCGGTCTCGACGCGTTCGCCGATCGAAACCCGTCGTCGCTCGCCCACGCGGCCCGCGTGCTGGTGCCACTGATCCAGGTGCCACCTCGCGCCGTGTGGGGCCGCAGCGGCCAGCCGCGCACCACGACGGCCGCGCACTGGCTCGGAGCCGACACCTCGTCCACGCTCACGATCGACGAGGTCGCCGTGCGTTACCTCGCGGCATTCGGGCCCGCTTCTGTCAGCGACTTCCAGACGTGGTGCGGCCTCACCCGGCTGCGCGAGGTCGTGGAGCGGATCCCCGGGTTGGTGCGCTTCGTCGACGCCGACGGCACCGAGCTGTTCGACCTCGCCGACGCGCCGCGCCCCGACGCCGACACGGTCGCGCCGGTTCGGCTGCTCGGCGACTTCGACAACGTGCTGCTGTCGCATGCGAAGCGCGATCGCATCGGCACCGGCGATGCCCGCCGGCGGTTGTTCGCGGCGAAGAACGGCATCATCCCGGGCGCTGTGCTGGTCGACGGGTTCGTCGTGGGCGTGTGGTCGATCGCGCAGGCGCGCACCGGCTCCACCGTGACGGTGCAGCCGTATCATCGGTTGGCCGTCGCCGACGAGGACGCGATCGTCGGCGAGGGGCAGCGGCTGCTCGAGCTCACCGGGTTCCGCACCCCGCACGACGTGCGGATCGGACCGGTGAGCGGCTGACCGTCACCCGGTGCCCGACGTCACTTGCCGAATCGGCGGGTGAAGCCCTCGGGGATGAAGAGGTCGTCGCGGCTGAGGTCGTGGATCGACTTGTGGCCGAGCCCGAGGAGCGCCGAGTCGATGCCGCCGCGCAGGATGTCGAGCACGTTCTCGACGCCCGCCTGTCCGTTCGCGGCGAGCCCCCACAGGTAGGCGCGGCCGATCATCACGGCGCGCGCGCCGAGCGCGACGGCCTTGACCACGTCGCTGCCGCGGCGGATGCCACCGTCGAGCAGCACCTCGATGTCGCCACCGACGGTGTCGGCGATGTCGGGCAGCAGGCGGATCGTGGCGGGCGTGGTGTCGAGGTTGTTGCCGCCGTGGTTGGACACGGAGATCGCGGTGAGGCCGGCATCGACGGCGCGGCGCGCGTCGTCGAGCCGGGTGACGCCCTTGAGCATGACCGGACCGCCCCACTCGGCGATGACCCACTCGATGTCGGCCCACGTCGGCAGCGGCGTCTGCATCCACTCGCCGTACACCTCGAAGAACGTCGGCGACTTGGCACCGGGCGCGGCCATGTTCGGCACGGTGAGGTCGGGCAGCTTCTTGGTCTTGACGAAGTCGCGCAGCCAGCGCGGATGGGTGAGCGCCTCTGGTGCGTGCTTGATCGCGGTCTTCAGATCGAGCCGCTCGGGGATCGACGGGCTGCCCCAGTCGCGGCCGTTGGAGAACGACCAGTCGAGCGTGAGCACGAGACCGACGGCGCCGGCGGTGCGAGCACGGTCCATGCGCTGCACGAGCTGATCCTTGCTGCCCGCCCAGTAGAGCTGGAAGAAGGTCTGTGGGTTGGCGGCGACGACGTCCTCGACCGGCTTGCTGGCGAACGAGCTGAGGCCCACGACGGTGCCGCGCGCCGCAGCGGCACGGGCGACGGCGATCTCGCCATCGGGGTGCACCGCCTGCACGCCCGTGGGCGACATGATCACCGGCATCGAGATCGGCTGGCCCATCACGGACGTGGCCATCTCCCGGTCGGCCTGCAGACCGGCGACGTGCGGGCCGAAGCCGAGCTCGGAGAACGCGCCGATGTTGTCGTCGATCGTCGCGCCTCGCTCTGAGCCGGCGACGAGTGCGCCGTACACCGAACCGGGGAGGCGCTTCTTGGCCCGTCGTTGGGCGACGGCGACGGTCTCGAACCAGGGATTCACCATGGCGATGATTTTGGCACAGTGTGTCGAAAATGTCGAACCGGTCGCGCTAGGTTCGGGCGGTGCCGGCCGATGCGACCCTCGAGGAGCCCGTCGAGCCCGCCGAACCCATCGAGCACAGGGGCCGGCCGCGGGGCACCAGCGCCCGGGCGCTCGAGCTGATCGCGCTCGAGCTGTTCAGTGCGAACGGCTTCGACGAGACGACGGTCGACGAGATCGCCGTCGCCGCCGGTGTCAGCCGGCGCACGTTCTTCCGCTACTTCGAGACCAAGACCGACGTGCTGTGGCACGGCTTCGACAGCGAGGTCGACGCGCTGCGCGCCGCGTTCGCCGAGCTGCCCGCCGATCTGCCGGTGATGCAGGCCGTGCGGCTCGCGGTGCAGCACGTGAACGAGGTGCGCTCCGGCAACGCCGTCGAGCTGCGCGTGCGGATGGGTCTGGTCGGGTCCGTGCCGGCGTTGCAGGCGAGCGCCACCCGCCACTACGACGCGTGGGAGCAGGTGGTGATCGACGATGCGGCGAAGCGCCTCGGCCTGCCCGCCGATTCGTTGATGCCGCGCGCGATCGGGCGCACGACGCTGGCCGCGTGTCGAGCGGCGTACGAGCAATGGATGCAGGAACCGGGCACGGATCTGCTCACCCACATCGATGCCGTGCTCGGCGCGCTCGGCGGCGGCTTCGGTCAATCGCCGGCGACTCCTGTCACCGGGTGACGACGACGCGCCCGATCGTCGAGCGCGACTCCATGTCCTCCAACGCCTGGGGCAGTCGCTCGAACGGGACGGTCGCGCCGACGATCGGACGGATCTGTCCGGCGTCGAGCAGCTCCAGCAGGCGGCTCTGGATCGCCTGCCCGAGCGATGCCGGCGGCGGGTTGAAACGCGGCACGGAGCTCGGCAGCGGCGCGCTGTTGAGCAGGCGCACGTCGTAGTCGGTGTAGGCGAGGATCACGCCGCGGATGTCGAAGTTGCCGAAGCACAGGAAGCGGCCCGACACCATCGGCACCTCCTCGGCCTCGATGCCACTGGCGAAGCCGACGACGAGGTGGCGGCCTCCACGCCCGAGGCAGCGCAACGACTGCATCATCACCTCACCCCCGACTCCGTCGAAGCATGCGTCCACGCCGAGCCCGTCGGTGGCGTCGAGCACCGCTGTCGCGAAGTCGGCCTCGCGGTAGTCGACGGTGATGTGCGCGCCGAGGTCCTTCGCAAGCTGCAGCTTGTCTGCGCCGCCGGCCGTCGCGATCACGCGTGCACCGGCGGCGACGGCCAGCTGCACCGCGGCGGAGCCCACACCGCCGGCAGCGGCGTGCACCAGGACGGTCTCGCCGGCCTGGATCCGGCCCCGCTCGTGGAGGCCGAGGTAGGCGAGGTGGAACGGGTAAAAGAACGCGGCAGCCTCCACGTCGGTCAGCTGTGGCGGCGCATCGAACGTCATCGACCCGGAACACACCACCGTTTCGGCGTGCGCGCCCGTCGCACCCCGGCCGCTCGCCGTGACTCGCCGCCCGATCCACGCCTCGGCGCCCGCGCCCGCGGCGACCACCGTGCCGACGCACTCCATGCCGAGCGTGTACGGGAGCGGCGGGTTGATCGTCAGGTAGCGGCCGTGGCAGCCGTCGACCTCGTTGTAGTTGCACACGCTCGCTGTCGCCTGCACCACGACCTCACCGGGGCCAGGCTCGGGCGCCTCGACGTCGACCAGGGCCAACGCCTCGCTCGGGCGGCCGTGCTTCGTCACCTGCCATGCGCGCATGCGATCCCCATCTCGTGTCGACCTCGAACGTCGGTGTCGGTCCCCACCGACGTCACGAGGCTCGCGGCTCGGCGTCGACGCCGACGAACCGTGGCATCCTGCTGGCATGCCCCTGCCGACGATGACGAGCCGCAACCGACGCGCGCTGCGCACGCACGTGCTCGAGGAGCTGATCCGCCTCGACGAGCAGATCGCGTCGCTGACCCGCAGCTTCGACGACATCGTCGCGGCCGCCGAGCTCACCAGCACCGACGACGAGCACGATCCGGAGGGCGCCACCGTCGCGTTCGAGCGCGCCCAGGTCACCGCGCTGCTCCGCCAGGCCGAGGCCGACCGCGAGGCGCTGCGGATCACCGTCGACCGGATCGAGGATCCGGCCTTCGGCGTGTGCGAGCACTGCGCCGGCTTCATCGGCATCGAGCGCTTGCTCGCCCTCCCCGCCGCCACCCGATGCGTCGCCTGCGCGCGCTGATCGGACCCCCGGCTACCGTGCGGCCATGGGCAACGACGACGAGCGCGAGGTCGGCGAGCTGTTCGACGCCTACGAGGCGGCGCTCGTGCGCAACGACCTCGACGCGATGAACGCGGTGTTCGTCGACGGCGCCGACGTGCTGCGGTTCGGGATCGCCGACATGCAGTTCGGCTCCGACGAACTGGTCGCCTGGCGAGCGGCGGCGACGCCGGTCAGCCCGCTGCGACGCATCGTCACCCGCCGCGTGCTCTCGATCGCGCCGGGTGTCGTCGCCACGGACATCACGTTCGTCAACGGTGACGAGCCGTTCGTCGGCCGGCAGTCGCAGACGTGGGTGAAGCGCCCCGAGGGCTGGCGGATCATCCGCGCCCACGTGTCCGTCATCCGGGCCTGATCCGGGCCTGATCCTGGGGCCTCATCCTGGGGCCTGATCCTCGGGCCTGGTTTCGTGCTGATTCTCGCGCCCGGACGTGACGCCGGGCATCCGCACCTACCCGTAACAGGCTGTATACAGCTCTGTACACACCCTCGAAACATTCGGTGCCTACGTTGACGCCATGGGAACCGCCCGCTTCCAGACCGCCAAGAACATCGGCCGGGGCACCGACCGTGACGCCAGCCGCATCCCGCGCCGGGTGACCAGCCGCGTGCCCGACACGGCCGCGGCCGACAGCCCGGGCACGCGTGGCGACCAGGCCTACCGCGGCCTGAAGACGCGGGTGCTGATGGGCGAGTTCCCGATCAACCAGCGCCTCGGTGAGGAGCGGTTGGCTGCGATGATCGGCGTCTCGCGCACCCCGATCCGCGAGGCGCTGAAGCGCCTTCAGGCAGAGGGCCTCGTCGGGTCGCACCCCGACGGCGGCTACCAGCCGATCGTCCCCGACGTCACGGTGATGCGCCACCTGTACGAGGTGCGCGCCGGGCTCGAGCTGCAGGCGCTGCAGCGGCCGGGCCGGATCGGCACCCGCCACGACCCGGCGATCATCGAGCCGCTGCGCGACCAGTGGCGGCAGATGTCCGTCGATCCGCTGCCGGCGCCCGACCCGAACTTCGTGCTCCTCGACGAGTCGTTCCACGTCGCCCTCGCCACCGCCGCCGGCAACGACGTCGCCGTCGACGTGCTGCGCCAGATCAACGAGCGGATCCGCCTCGTGCGGATGCACGACTTCCTCATCCACCAGCGCATCGAGGCCACGATCGCCGAGCACCTCAACCTCGTCGAGCTCGTGCTCGTCGGCGACATCGTCGGTGCCGAGGCGGCGTTCACCCAGCACCTCGGTGACTCGATGGCCGTCGTCGAAGAGCGCGTCCGCGGCGCCATCGTCCGCATGCTCACGGGTGGGAAGCCGACATGACGGCGCTGCTCGAGGCCCGCGGCATCACCAAGCGGTTCGGCTCGCTGGTGGCCAACGACAACGTCGATCTGACGATCGAACACGGCGAGGTGCACGCGATCCTCGGCGAGAACGGCGCCGGCAAGTCGACGCTGATGAAGGTGCTGTACGGCCTGTACCAGGCCGAGGAGGGCACGATCTCGATCGACGGCACGCCGGTCGCGCTGACGTCGCCGTCGGTCGCCCGCCAGCACGGCATCGGCATGGTGTTCCAGGACCTCCGCCTGGTGCCGGCGCTCACCGTCGTGGAGAACATCGCGCTCGCCCTGCCGCTGTCCGGGCTCCGTCTCGATCGTCGCGGCCTCACCCGCCGGATCGACGAGGCGGCCGAGCAGTACGGTCTGGCCGTCAAGCCGGGCGCCACCGTCCGCGACCTGTCCATCGGCGAGCGACAGCGGGTCGAGATCCTCAAGGTGCTGCTCGCCGGCTCACGCCTGGTGATCCTCGACGAGCCGACCAGCGTGCTGGCGCCGCAGGAAGTGGATCAGCTGTTCGTCGGCCTCAACGCGCTGAAGGCCGAGGGCCTCTCCGTGGCGATCATCACCCACAAGCTCGCCGAGTCGCGAGCCATCGCCGATCGGTTGACGGTGCTGCGCGGCGGCAAGCTCATCGTCGGCGCCGCCCGACCGGGCGACATGGACGATGCGCAGCTGATCGAGGCGATGGTCGGTCGCAGCGTTGCCGCACTGCCGGCCGAGCGTCCCGGAACGCCCGACGGCTCCGGCGCGGCGCTCTCGATGCGCGGCGTCGGTCTGCGCGACACGCGCCGAGGTGTGCTGCTCGACGACATCGATCTCGAGGTCCGCTCCGGCGAACTGGTCGGCGTTGCCGGCGTTGCCGGCAACGGCCAGCTCGAGCTCTACGAGGTGGCGATGGGCCTGCGTGCGCCGACCTCGGGCACGCTCGTCATCGCCGGGACCACGCACACCCGGTCGTCGCCCGCCGGCGTGATCGCGTCCGGTGTCGTCGGTGTGCCGGAGGATCCGGTGCGTGACGCCGTGGTGCCAGGGCTGAGCGTCCACCACCATGTCGGGCTCGACGTGCTGCGCGAGGTGCGCAAGGGCCTCGGCATCGACTGGGGCAAGGTGCGCGACCGCTACCGCCGTCGCAACGAGGCCAGCCAGCTCCGCGGCGCCGACGGCGAACGTTCGCTCGCATCGCTCTCGGGCGGCAACATCCAGCGCGTCATGCTCGTGCGGGCCATCGCCGGTGATGCGAAGCTGGTCGTCGCCGCCTATCCGAGTCGCGGCCTCGACATCGCCACCACGCGCAGGACCCGGGAGCTGCTGCTCGAACGACGCCTCGGCGGAGCGGGCGTGCTGCTGATCAGCGAGGACCTCGACGAGCTGTTCGAGATGTCCGATCGCATCGCCGTCATGCACGGCGGCCGCATCGTCGGCATCGTCGATCCGCGGACCACCGATCGCTACACCGTCGGACGGATGATGCTCGGCGCCGACGACCACGCAGTGGCCGAGGCGATGCCGGAAGCGGGTGCGGCATGACCGCCGTCGTCCAACCCGAAACCGCCAGCCCCGACGATGAGTCCGGTGGCCTCGGAGCGTTCTTCGACCGTGCGTCGGGTGCGACGCGCATCGCGCTCGCCATCGTCGGTGCGCTGATCGTCTTCGGCGTCGTGATGTGGATGAAGGGTGCGAACCCGTTCACCGCCTACCACGACATGCTCTCGTCCACGTTCCACAGCTGGGACTCGGTCGGCGACATCCTGGTCCGCGCCACGCCGATCATCCTCGCCGCGCTCGCCGTCTCGGTGCCGGCACGCGCGGGACTGATCAACGTCGGTGGCGAGGGTCAGATGCTGATGGGCGGCATCGGTGCGTTCGGCGTCTCGCTCCTCATCGGCGGCAGCCTGCCCGGGAAGGTCACCCTGCTGCTGATGATCCTCGGCGCCGCCGCCCTCGGTGCGCTCTGGGCCGGCCTCGCCGCGGTCCTGCGCCAGTTCGTGGGGATCAGCGAATCGGTCACGACGCTGTTGCTCAACTACATCGCCCTCGACGCGATGTACTTCCTGATCTACGACCGGTGGAAGGACCGCCATGGCTCCGGGCAGCCGGCCACCAAGGCGCTGCCGGTCGCCGAGCGGCTGCCGCTGCTCTTCGGCCGGGTGCACGACGGGATCCTGCTCGCCATCGGCGCCGCGGTGATCATCGGCCTGCTGTTCGCACTCACGTCGTGGGGCTTCCGGCTCCGGGTCGTCGGTGGCAACGCCGAGGCCGCCCGGCGCTCCGGTCTGAAGGTGGGTGCGCTGCTGATCTCGGCGATGGCCGTCGGTGGTGCGCTCGCCGGCATCGGTGGCCTCACCCAGCTCGCGGGTGCCGAGTTCAAGCTGCGCTCGGGCTTCATCGCCGGCTACGGCTACATCGGCTTCCTCGCCTCGTGGCTCGGACGGCACCGCCCCGGCTACGTCGTGCTCTCGGCCGTGCTGCTGTCGGCGATCGTCATCGGCGGCGACAGCCTGCAGATCGACAGCAAGCTGCCGGCCGCGAGCGTCAACGTGCTGATGGCCGTGACGCTGCTGATGGTGTTCGGCTTCGGACGCAAGAAGGCCGCGGCATGAGCCTGCTCACGGAGGTCCTCACCGGCGGCATCCGCGGCGGCACGTCGATCGAGTTCGCCGCGCTCGGCGAGTCCGCATCCGAGCGCGCCGGCGTCGTCAACCTCGGCACCGAGGGCTCGATGTTGTGCGGCGCGCTGGCGGCCTACGCGATCTCGGCCGAGTCCGGACATCCCTGGCTCGGCGCGCTCGCGGCCGCCGTCGCGGGCGGGCTGCTCGCGCTCGTGCACGCCTACTTCGTCCTCAGCCGGGGCACCAACCAGCTCGCCACCGGGCTCGTCGTGCTGTTCCTCGGCCTCGGCCTCACCTCGCTGTTCGGTGTCGACTACGTGCAGGCGCTCGCGCCGACGTTCCAGACCGTGTCGGTGCCCGTGCTCAGCAAGATCCCCTTCCTCGGTGGCATCGCGTTCAAGCAGGATCCGCTCGTCTACCTCTCGTACGTGATCGTGCCGGTGAGCTGGTGGTTCGTGTTCCGCAGCCGGTGGGGTGTCCTGCTCCGCGCGGCCGGCGAGCGCAGCGAGGTGCTCACCGCGCACGGCCACCGGGTCAAGCCGATCCAGTACGCAGCGGTCGTCGTCGGCGGGATGTTCGCCGGCATCGGCGGCGCCCACCTCTCCATCGCCTACGCCAACTCGTGGTTCGAGAACATGACCCAGGGACGTGGCTTCGTCGCCGTCGCCGTCGTCATGTTCGCCGCCCGCCAGCCGTTCAAGGTCGCCGCCGGCGCCTACCTGTTCGGCGCAGCGCTCGCCCTGTCGCCGGCGCTGCAGGCCCGCGGCAACAACTTCAACCAGTTCGCACTCGACTCCCTGCCGTACGTCGTCACGATCCTCGTGCTGATCGTGCTCGGCCGGCGACGAGCCGCCGAGGTCCCCGAGGGGCTCTCGAAGGTGTTCGAGGCGTCGACCGTCGGCTGATCCAGCCCGACCGCGTCGACCCGCACCATCCCCCAAGCAACAAACAGAAACAGAGGAACATCGTGAACATCCGACGCTGGGCTGCGCTCGCAGCAGCCACTGCCACCCTGATGACTGCGTGTGGTTCGAACTCATCGGACAGCGCGGCCACGACCAAAGCCACGACCGCCGCGTCGACCGCCACCGGCGCCAGCACGGCGGCGCCGGCCACCGGTGCCGCACCCGGCAAGGGCGCCACCACCATCGGCTTCATCTTCGTCGGCCCGAAGGACGACTTCGGCTACAACCAGGCGGCCTACGAGGGCAGCCAGGCGGTCGCCAAGGCGCATCCGAACATCAAGGTGCTCACCGCCGAGAACGTGCCCGAGGACGACAACGCCACCCGCGTCATGGAGAAGATGATCTCCGACGGCGCCACCATCATCTTCGCCACGTCGTACGGTCACCTCGACCCGGCGCTGAAGGTCGCCGCCGAGCATCCCGAGGTCGCCATCGTCCAGCAGGGCAACGTCATCCAGGGCACGATCGCCCCGAACGTCGGCACCTACTTCGGCACGGTGTACGAGCCCGTGTTCCTCGCCGGCATCGCTGCCGGCAAGGCCACCAAGACGAACAAGCTCGGCTACGTCTACGCCTTCCCGATCCCGCAGACGATCGCCAACATCAACGCCTTCGAGCTCGGCGCGAAGATGGTCAACCCGAAGGCCGAGACCTACGTGGTCAACACCTCCAACTGGTGCGACCCGGCCAAGCAGGCCCAGGCCGCGTCCAGCCTCTTCGCCCAGGGCGTCGACGTGATCACCCAGCACCAGGACTGCACGGCCACCATCACCAAGGCGGCCGAGGCGGCCGGCAAGATGGTCGTCGGCTACCACGCCGATGCGTCCTCGCTGGCGCCGAAGGGTTGGATCACCGGCTCGGAGTGGGCGTGGGGCGACCTCTACAACAAGATCGTCGACACCACCATCGCCGGCAAGTTCACGGGCTCGATCTACAACGCCAACTACCGGGTCGGCTACAAGGACGGCGCCAACCCGTTCGTCGAGTCGAAGTTCGGGCCGAGCGTCACCGATGACACCAAGAAGCTCATCGCCGATCAGCTGAAGCTGATCTCGACGACCGGGTCACCGTTCGCCGGGCCGGTGCTCGCCCAGGACGGCTCCACCATCTTCCCCGCCGGTGACATCCCGACGTACGCCGAGATCGAGGCCAAGAACACGGTCTTCGTGCAGGGTGTCGTCGGCGACATCCCGGCCAGCTGATCGTCGGGACACCGGACCACTCGCTCACCATGTCGCATCCCGCACACGTCACCGACTCCAACCCGTACCCGTGGCCGTATGACGGCTGCCTCGTCGGCCCACACCTCGCGCTCCTCATCTGTGGGGCACAGGGCGTGCTGGTCGACGGGTCGTGCGGGTCGGAGGAGGTGGCCGAGCGGTTGCGTCAGGTCGGCGAGCTGGTCCGGTCCCGCGGTGGACGGGTCTTCTGGATCCGTCACGGTGGTCGCGATGGGACGGCGCGACCGACCGGTTCGCTGCCGGTCCGGAGCTCTCCGGGCTGGCAACTCGCGTTCGAGGTGCCCGACGACGACGAGGTCGTCGACAGCGCCGGTTGGGATGGATGCTTCGGCTCCGATCTCGACCAGGCGCTGCGCCGCGGCGGCACCACGAACGTGATCCTCGCCGGGTACGCCAGCGAGATCACCGTGGACTCCACGGTGCGGAGCCTCAACGACCAGGGCCACGAGTGCCTCGTCCTCACGGACGGCTGCGCGCCGCTGAGCATCGAGCTCGGCGGGCGGGCCCATCACAGCCTGACGATGTCGGGCGGCATCTTCGGTGCGCTCGGCACCGTTGCCAACCTCACCCAACTCCTCGAGCGACTCCCGCTCGATCCCACTGACACGGAGACGAACGCGTGACCACCGTTGCATCCATCCCGTACGCCTGGCCGTACGACGGCTCGATCGATCCCGCCCACACCGCATTGATCTGCATCGACTGGCAGGTCGACTTCTGCGGCCCCGGCGGCTACGTCGACACCATGGGCTACGACCTCAACCTCACGCGTGCCGGGCTCGAGCCGACGGCGAAGGTGCTGGCTGCGGTGCGGGCCGCCGGATGGCTGGTGATCCACACCCGCGAGGGTCACCGTCCCGACCTGTCCGACTGCCCGCCGAACAAGCTGTGGCGATCCAAGAACATCGGCGCCGGCATCGGCGACGCGGGGCCGTGTGGACGGATCCTGGTGCGCGGCGAGCCCGGCTGGAACATCGTCCCCGAGGTCGCGCCGATCGATGGCGAGCTCATCGTCGACAAGCCCGGCAAGGGGGCGTTCTACGCGACGGACCTCGACCTGCTGCTGCGCAACCACCAGGTCACCCACATCGTGTTCACCGGCATCACCACCGACGTCTGCGTGCACACCACGATGCGCGAGGCCAACGACCGCGGTTACGAGTGCCTCATCCTCAGCGACTGCACGGGCGCCACCGATCCGGCGAACCATGCCGCGGCGCTGGCGATGGTCACCATGCAGGGCGGCGTGTTCGGCGCGGTCGCATCGTCCGTCGAGCTGCTGGCCGCGATCGAAGGCTGACGGTGGAACCGAGGGGGTTCACCGTCGCCGACTTCGCCGCTTCCTACCGCTCGGGCGACCGGGTCACCGACGTCATCAGAGCGACGCTCGCGTTGCTGCGCGACGCACCCACCGGGGTGCTGATCGGCGAGCCACTGGTCGAGCGGGCGATGGCCGACGCGGCGCGGCTCGATGCGCTCGACGAAGCGACGGCCGAGACGATGTCGCTGTTCGGTGTGCCGTTCGTCGTCAAGGACAACATCGACGTCGCCGGCGTCGCCACCACGGCGGGTTGCCCGGGCTTCTCGTTCGACGCGGCACACGACGCGACGGTGGTCGCGCTGCTGCGCGAGCAGGGTGCCATCGTGGTCGGCAAGGCCAACCTCGATCAGTTCGCGACCGGCCTGGTCGGCACACGCTCGCCGTACGGCGTGCCGCCGAACGCGCTCGATCCGACACTCGTGCCCGGCGGATCGAGCTCCGGCTCAGCGGTCGCGGTGGCGCTCGGCCTCGTCCCGTTCTCGCTGGGCACCGACACGGCCGGCTCCGGTCGGGTCCCGGCTGCCCTCAACGGCATCGTCGGGATCAAGCCCACCGTCGGCGCCGCGAGCACGACCGGCATCGTGCCCGCGGTGCGCCGGCTGGACTGCCCTTCGGTCTTCGCGCGCACGGTCGCCGACGCTTCGGCCGTCGCCGCCGTGATCTGCGCCGGAGCGGGCGACGCATCGACCCGCACGCCGCACGCCCCGCGCACGTTCGGACCCCATCCCGTCGTCGGCGTTCCCGTCGAGTGGCCGGCCGGTGTCGGGATGAGTGAGGCGATGATCGCATGGTTCGACGCGGCTGTCGATCGGCTGCGCTCGCTCGGCTGCGAGATCGTGCCCGTCGACGTGTCCACCCTGTTGACCGTCGGCGGGATGCTGTACGGCGGTCCGCTCGTAGCCGAACGCGGCGCGGCCGTCGGCGCCGCGATCGACAAGGGCATCGATGGCCTCGACCCAACGGTTGCGGCCATCATCAGCCGCGGGCAGGGCTTCACCGCGATCGACGCCTATCGCACGGAGTACCAGCTGACGAGGTTCCGCGCTGCGGCCGCGCCGCTGTGGGATCGCGTCGACGTCATCGCCCTGCCGACCACGGCCGCCACGTGCACCCTCGACGACGTCGCCGCCGATCCCTTCGCGCCGAACGAGACGATGGGACGGCTTACCACGTTCGTGAACCTGCTCGACCTGGCGAGCATCGTCGTGCCGATCACCACCGATGGGACGGCCGTGCCGGCGGGTCTGCAGCTCGTCGGGGCGGCGTGGCAGGACACCGAGCTGGCGCGCCTCGCGACCGGATTCGAGACCGGCACCACCCCCGATCCGACGCCCGCGTGCACGATCGTGGTCGTCGGTGCCCACCTCACGGGGATGCCGTTGAACCGTCAGCTCACCGATCGGCGGGCGACGCTCCTGCGCACCACGTCGACGGCGCCGGTCTACCGTCTCCACGCGCTCGCCGGCACGATCCCGCCGAAGCCCGGTCTCGTCCGCGTTGCCGAAGGTGGTGGATCGATCGCAGTCGAGCTCTGGTCGATCGGTACCGCCGAGTTCGGGTCGTTCGTCGCCGCGATCCCCGCGCCGCTGTGCATCGGCTCGGTCGAGCTGGCGGACGGGACGGTGCACAAGGGCTTCCTCTGCGAGCCGTACGGGTTGGTCGACGCCGTCGACATCACCGACTTCGGCGGCTGGCGCTCGTACGTCGCGCGGGATGCCGGGGCGTGACCGTGCACGACCGAACGGGCCCGATCGATCGGGCACGATTGACCGAGCGTTGAACCGACCGGGTTGGGCCCCGGCCCGCGTGCCGTGCACGCTGACCGCCCCCACTCGAGAAGGAGGACGACGTCGATGGATGATCGGATCTTCCGTGCGGTCAACCGGTTCGCCGACCGCACCGCCTGGCTGCACGGACTGTTCACGGCGAACGCCGGCTACGGCATCGTGCTGTTCGCCGTGCTGCTCCTCGTCGCGTACCTCGACGCCCGGCACCGTGGCGACGTGCGCGCCGTGGCCGGCACCGTGTGGGCGGCCCTGGCCGCGCTGGCAGCACTGGGCATCGGTCAGATCATCGGTGGCGCCGTTGATCGCGCTCGCCCGATCACCCAGCTGAGCGGCGTGCACCTGCTCGTCGACCGCACCAACGACTTCTCGTTCCCGAGCGACCACGCCACCGTGGCCGGCGCGGTGGCGATGGGCCTTCTGCTCGTCGATCGGCGCTGGGGCATCATCGGCTGGGTCCTCGCCGTGCTGATGGCGTTCACGCGCGTGTACGTCGGCGCGCACTTCCCCAGCGATGTCCTCGCCGGCCTCGCGCTCGGCGCCGTCGTGGCGGTCGCCGGGCGGTTCCTCGTCGTGCCGTTGCTGGTGCGCATCGCCGAGCGACTGCGCCGCTCACCGTTCGGTGTGCTGGTCTCCAGCCGTCCGACCCTGTCGACGGCTGACGCCTGACCGACGTCAGTCGAGCAGGTAGAAGTCGTAGTCGACGCCGGCTTCGCTCGATTGCCCGATCCCGATGCCCTGCGAGGCGTTGAGCCACGCGTAGTTCTCGTCGCCGACCTCGAACAGCGGGGCAGCCAAGGCGCGGCGGCCCTGCAGCACGCCGCGGTAGGACACGTAGATGCTGACGTCGTCGTCGGTGAGGATCGTGAAGCGGACGTCGATCCGCATCTCGCCTTTGGCGCCGATCGACACCCAGTCGCCGCCCGAGTTCGGGACGATCGTGCCGTTGATCCGGTCACCCGTGATCGTGCCGCCGGTGATCGCGACGATCAGCTTGGTGCCCTCCGGCCCGTTGCGCACGTACGACGGCGTTCCGATGTCGAGGTGGGCGCTGAAGACGTGCTGCACGGGCAGTGCGGTGAGGTGTGCGGTCTCGGACATGTCGATATCCCCCTGGCGCTTCGGGCGTCCGGTCGGTGCGGTCGGCTCGAAGTTAACGAGCGACGCCCGCCCGCTCGCCATCGTGCCGGTGGGGGAACCAGGCTGGCCGGATGAGATCGACCGATGCCGACGAGATCCGGAACCTGCTGCACCGCTACGCAGAGCTGATCGACGACAAGGACGTCGACGGGTTGCTCGCTCTGTTCGCGAACGCCGTCATCGACTCCGACGTCGAGCCGGGGGAGTGGCGTGGCAAGGCCGTCACCGAGCCACGAGCGATCGGGGTCGCCGAGCTGATCGTGTTCCGTTCGGCGGTGCAGCCGCGCGCCGACCGCCGTGGCGCGCACGTCTGCACGAACGCGATCGTCGAGTTCGACGGCGACGACCGCGCCCGGGCGCGCTCGCGCTTCACGGTGGTCGAGTCCGTCGCCGGCGAGGCGCCGCACGTGGCGATGTGCGGCCGGTACCACGACGTGTTCGAACGCACAGTCGACGGCTGGAGGTTCGTCCGCCGTCGCTTCTTCGTCGACGTGATCGGCGCACCGACCTGAGCGGCGTCGATCCGGGAACGTGCTCGCGTGACGTGGGTGGCGTGGCGGCGGGCAGGGTGCGGTACGCGAGCGTGTGCGACGACAGCGGCTACAGCGTCGCCGCCACTCGATGCATCGAGTCGCTGCGGTCGGTGGGCGTTCCGGTGGCCTGGGAGCCGATGTTGCACACCCAGGCCGAACAGGGTCTGGCGCGACGCCGTGTCGAGCGGCCGGTCCAGTTCGCGGAGGTGTCGCCGCTTCGCGATCTGCAGAGCGATCCGGCGGACGACGAGACGCTGATCGTCCACGCCATGCCGAACGGGACGTGGCGACGGGCGAGAGGCGAACTTCGTCCGCCTCGGATGATCGGCCACTTCGTGTGGGAGAGCGACCGTCTGCCTCGAACGTGGATCCCGGAGCTGGCCACCGCAGACGAGTTGTGGGTGCCGACGGAGTGGAACGCCGCCACCGTGCGCGAGTCGGGCCTCGATCGACCCGTGCACGTGCTGCCGCACGCGACCGCGCCGTTCGTCGATGATCCGGTCGATCCCACCTGTCCGCGACCGGACGTGCCGGCCGATCACTTCGTGTTCGTGATGGTGTCCGCGTGGGACTGGCGCAAGCGGCCGGATCGCACGATCGACGCGTTCCTCACGGCGTTCGGCGAGGACGATCCGGTCACGCTCGTGGTGAAGACCCACGAGGACATCGCTGCGTGGTCGAACGACGACTGGCGCCGAGCTCCATTGCCGGTGTGGCGACATGTGCTGGACGTCATCCGACGTCATCCGCACCCGGCGAGCATCGTCCTCGACACTGCGCCGTGGACCCAGGCCACGATGCGTTGGATGCTGGACCGCGCCGACTGCTTCCTCAGCTTGACGAGCACCGAGGGATGGGGCCTCGGCGCCTTCGACGCAGCCTGCCTCGGCACGCCGGTGATCATCACCGGATACGGAGGGCAGGTCGAGTGGCTGGGCAGTGACTACCCCGGCCTCGTGCCGTACGAGCTGGAGCCCGTCACGGTCTCGAACGGCACGTCGTTCGAGCCGGAGATGTGTTGGGCGCGCCCCGATGTGGACGCTGCGGTCGAGGCGATGCGGGCGCTGGCCGACGGTCGCTCGGCAGGCGTGCTCGAAGCGGCGTCACGGCTGGCCCCTCAGCTCCGCCAGCGATACTCGCCGGCGGCCGTCGGAGCGACAGCGGTGAGGCTGTTGGGATGACCGACGTCCTCCCGACCGTGTTGGTCCTGACGCCCGTCAAGGATGCGGCCGTCGAGGCGGTCGGCTACATCGACCGCCTGCTCGCGCTCGACTACCCGAAGCACCTCCTGTCGCTCGGCGTCCTGGTGAGCGACAGCATCGACGAATCCTCCGCTGCGTACGACCGCGAAAGCCGCCGGCCCGAGATCGGTGAGGTGGAGACCGAGGGCCTGGCGATCATGGCCAACGACATGGGCATCACCTGCTGGGGCCTGCCCGACGTCGAGATCCGCCATCGCTGACCCCTCGAGGCGCACGGCGGGATCCGTCTGCGATATCTTGAGGTGGCGACTGGTGTCGCGACCATGGAGGCAGGCATGGACGAGCTGCAGTTGACGAGCGGTGAGCACGGTCGTACGGACCGGCGCGCCTTTCTGGTGCGGATGGCGGCGGTGACCGGCGTGATCGGTGTCCCGGCGATCGCCAGCTTCGCGCTGCGCACGAGCTCGGCAGGTGGACCCTCGGTGAGCCAGCTGGACGCCTTGGCGGAGACGACGGTGGCCTCGAGCAACTCGACGACGACGGTGGAGGCGAGCAACTCGACGACCACGGTCGCGGCGAGCAACTCGACGACCACGGTGGCGGCGAGCAACTCGACGACGTCGGTCCCGGACACCACGTCCACGTCGTCGAGCGTGCCCGACTCGACCACGACGACTGCGCCGACGTCGACCACCTCGCCCTCGACCACGACACCATCCACCACGCCGACCACGACCGCTCCGGCAACGTTCAGTGCCCCAGGGCAGGCGTTCGTCGGGAGCTCGATCACGGTGCAGGGCTCGGGAATGCCAGCTGACTCCGACGTCGACATCTACCTGTTCTCCGATCCGGTGCGCACGGGGACCGTGCACTCCGATCCGAACGGTCAGTTCTCCGGCAAGGTGCGGATCCCGCAGGGTGTTGCCCCGGGCCCGCACACGCTCGTTGCCAGCTCGGGCAGCGTGAACGTCGCGGCCCCGATCACGGTGCTCGGCGTGGCGTCCATCCCTGCGACGCGTTGACCGCGACGGCAGTCCACCGGCCGCTGGTCTCGGCCGCCATCATCGTCCGCGACGAAGCGGCCGCCCTCCGTCGCTGCCTGTCGTCGATCGCCGGCTGGTGTGACGAGCTCGTCGTCGTCGACACCGGGTCCGTCGACGACTCCGTGGCGGTGGCCGCCGAGTTCGGCGCCGTGCAGGGCACCTTCCCGTGGATCGACGACTTCGCCGCGGCGAGGAACCACGCGCTCGATCTCGTCAGCGGGGAGTGGGTCCTGTACATCGATGCCGACGAGGTGATCGAGCCGGTCGAGCGCGACGTGGCGCACGCCGAGCTCCACCGGCATCCGACCGCCGTCGCGCTGCGGCTGTGGATGCGGACCAGGGCGGGCTTCTCCCCGTTCCGGGAGTTCCGGCTGTGGCGGAACCGCCCCGACGTTCGCTTCACGGGGCGGATCCACGAGACGACGGTGCCCGATCTGCTGCGGATCAGCGCGGCTGAGGACCTGCCGATCGATGTCACCGAGGTGTTCCGGCTGACGCACGACGGCTACGACCACGATCAGAGCGCGAAGCACCGCCGCAACCTCCCGATGCTCCGCGCCCGGCTGGCCGAGCCACCCGAGCGCTGCTACCTCTGGAACCACCTCGGCGAGGTGCTCGCGGCGGTCGGCGAGCACGACGAGGCCGAGCAGGCGTGGCAGAGCGGCATCGACCTGATCCGCCGGCGGGGCCTCGTCGATCGGTCCGACGTGCTCTGCTACACGAGCCTCTGCATGCACCGGCTCGATCGCGGGCACGAGGTGAGCGGCCTCATCGACGAGCTCGACGCCGTCGCCCCGTGGTGCAAGAGCACGCCGTGGATGCGCGCCGTCAACCATCGCCGGCAGGGGCGGCACGCCGATGCGATCGCGCCGCTGCGCGAGCTGATCGCGATCGGGCCCGACACGCTCGACGAGACGCTGTCGTACAACAACAACATGTTCACCCACTGGGCGTGGGAGGCGCTTGCCGACTCGCTGCAAGAGCGCGGTGACCTCGCCGCAGCGGCCGACGTGATGAGCGAGGCCGCAGCCGCGTTCCCGGATCGGCTCGACTACCGCACGCGGTCAATCGCCTTGCGCAGCATGGCGTCGAACGATCACCAGGCCTGAGCGGAGGAGGTCGGTGATGGTGGTCCGGACCTCCGCCGTCGGGGGTTCGTCGGTCCCGTAGACCTCTCGGAGCTCGCCGGAGATGCTCTCGGGCGTGGCCGTGCCGTCGATCGACACGAACACGCTGGCGGCGAGCGGGTTGAGGTGGTGAGCGATCATGCTCGCCCGGTCGAGGACCACGAGACCGTCGTCGGTCTCGGTGATCTCGAGGTGCGCGGCGCGCACGAGCACGCTCGACCGTCGGTGCTCGATCGCATCGCGCACGGCCGCCTCGGCCTGTTCGCGGACGACCGTCCGGCGATGGGCCGGCACGATGTCGGCGAAGGCACGGGCGGCGATCGAATCGCCGATCGCCGGATCGCCGAGGATCGACTCGATCGCATCCGCGAACGCGATCGCGTCGTCGGCCACGAGGCAGTCGATCCCGGGCCGCGCACCGAGCCCGTCGAGCCCGATGGTGGTGCCCACGACGGGCACGCGTCGAGCGAACGCGTCCAACGCCTTGAGGCGTGTCCCCGAACCGCGGTGCACCGGCACGAGCGCGACGGCTGCTGACCCGTAGGCGGCATCGAGGTCATCGACGTAGCCGACGCCGAACGGGGCGAGCGCCTCGCTGCCCGGGCCGACGAGCACCAGCTCGACATCGGGCAACCTCGGCACGACCTCGTCGATCAACCAACGCGCGCCTTCGACGTTGGGCGCGTATCCGAAGTTGCCGACCATCACGGCTCGGTTGCGACGTACGCCGGCATCGGACGTGGCGGTCGCATGGTCGGGCACGTCGACGCTGTTCGGCACCCTCAGGGTGCGGGCGAACCCGGTGGCGCTCGCGACCAGATCCGCTCGGCGGTGGATGTCGCCGACGAGGGCCTCGTACCGCACGGCTTCGGGCACATCGCCGGCGGCGCGGCAGAAGGAGGCATCATCGTCGTCGAGATCGACCACGACCGTGGCATCCGTGCCGGCGGTCAACCCGAAGGCGAACGGTGCGCAGTCGCTGCGGACGGCCACCACCACGTCGAAGTCGGGGGCGGTACGGGCGAAGTTCCGCCCGGCCAGCTCGGCTCCCGGCCGGGCTCGGATGGGCAGCGCCGGATCGATCGTGGTGACCGTCGGTGCCACGACCTCGTCGCCGGCGTGGGGCGCGCCGGCGAGCGGTACGTGGATCACCGTCGTCGCCCCGATGGCGACGAGCACCTCGTGCCAGAAGCGTGCCCGGTGGGCGAGTCCGTTGCCCGGCTCATGGAGGCTGATGGGCGTGATCAGCGCACAGCGCGGGGACATCCCAGCGAATGTACCGGCCTCGTGTGGTGGGCTGGTACGGACCTGTCGTCGGAGATGTCAAGCTGGACGGATGGGAGCCGGACGATGAGCCACCGTGTCCGCAGCGTCGCACGGCTGGCCATCGCCGCAGCGATGGCGGTCTGTTCGGCCGTGTCGATCGCCGACGGGTCGGCGCGAGCTGCCGACGATCCGGGCACCACCGTCGACCTCACCGTGGCCGGCCACGGTGGCGTGCCGGCGACGGGTGTCGAAGCGGTGGCGCTGAACGTCACCGAGACCAGCGCGGCCGGCGACGGATACGTCACCGTGTACCCGGCCGGTCAGCCGCGACCACTCGCGTCGAACCTCAACTTCACGTTCGGGCAGACCGTGCCGAACATGGTGATCGTGCGCCTCGGCGTCGACGGCAACATCTCGATCTACAACTCGACGGGCACCGGCGACGTCATCGTCGACGTGCTCGGCTGGTTCCCCGTCGGCGGATCGTTCCACGGGTTGAACCCGGCGCGACTGCTCGACACCCGCACGGCCGGCACCGGCCCGCTCGGCGAGGGCGGATCGACCGACGTCACCGTCACCGGCCGGGGCGGCGTTCCCGCAACGGGCGCCGGCGCCGTCGCGCTCAACGTGACGGTCACCGACCCGACCTCGAACGGGTTCGTCACCGTGTGGCCGACCGGGCAGCCACGACCCCTCGCCTCGAACCTGAACGTCACGCCACATCGGACGATGCCGAACATGGTGATCGTGCCGGTCGGCGCCGACGGCAGGGTGTCGATCTACAACTCCGCCGGGAGCAGCGACGTGATCGTCGACGTGCTCGGGTGGTTCGCCGACGGCACGGACTTCCAGGGTGTCAACCCGACTCGGCTCGTCGACACCCGGGTCGGCGGCGCCACCATCGACGGTCGTCAGGCGGGCACGGGTTCGGTCGGCACCGAGGCGTTGGACGTGCCCGTCGAGGGCCGCGGCGGTGTGCCCGCCACCGGGGTCGGCGCCGCCGTGCTCAACGTGACGGTCACCGATCCGACGGCGTTCGGCTACCTCACCGTGTGGCCGCAGGGCGCATCTCGTCCGTTGGCGTCGACGTTGAACTTCGGGCCGGGCGACACGACGCCGAACCTCGTGGTCGTCCCGCTCGGCCCCAGTGGCGTGTCGGTGTACAACTCGAGCGGGCGCAGCGACGTCGTGGTGGATCTCCTCGGCTGGTTCCCGGTGGACTCCTCGTTCCACGGGCTGACGCCCGCTCGGCTCGTCGACACGCGCACGTTCCCGCACCCGGACGATCCGATCATCCCGTCGGCGTACGCGCCGGTCGCACTCGGGGTGCCGGTGCCGACCGTCGACGCCCCGACCGCGATCGGCAACGCCGTCGCCGGGTTGACGCCGGGCAGGTTCGCCTCTGTCGACTACTCGCTGGGTCCGGTCGGTCTGTATCCGGGGCCCCGCCTCACCGTCACGGTGAACTCGGACGGGTCACCCGGTTCGGACTTCGAGGCGTTCTGGGAGGTCTCGATGCTGAACGGCGCCGTCGCCGAGCAGCTGGCCACCACCAACGATCTCCGTGACGCGCTCGACGGCGCCGACACGTCGATCCGACGACCCGATGGTTCGGTCGATGCCCAGACGACCGACGTCGGCTTCGGCAACATCTCGGCGCGACAGGTGTTCTCGCTCGCGTCCGCGAGCGATGCGACGATCACCGCCACCATCGACGGTGTCCTCGCCGCACGAGGCCTGACCGCGAAGTCGATCACCGTGCTGCATCCGCTCGGTGCTGCGCCGGCCGTGGTGGTCTCGGTGCACGATGCTGCTGAGCTGCGCGGCGACCTCGCCGGGCTGCAGTCCGAGCTGTCGGGCAACGGCGTTCTCTACCCCGGCCTGTTCCTGCGCATCGAGCTCTCCGACGGCACGCCGATCGCGCTGCTCGAGACGTCGTACCGCAGCGGCGAGGGCGGGCAGTGGATCGCCCCCGGCTACGACACCCTGGGCGGACCCACCCACGGCTGAACCTCAGCGGGTTCGTTTCCGGGATGCCGACTTCGGGGGCAGCGTGCGGGCGTGGTCGACGCCGATCCGGACCCACTTCGTCAGCTGGCGCCTCGTGGCCAGCTCGCTGGTCTCGATCCGGAGCCAGCCGGCCATCGTCCGCCCGCCCATCACCATCGGGACGGCGGTCGTGGAGGCGACGAGCGCCGCTGAGCGCTCGCGGTCGATCCGCACCATCAGGCCACCGCGCCCGCTGGCCGCGACGGCCATGTGACCACCGACGAGGAACGCCAATCCGCCGAACATCCGCTGCTCGGTGACCTCCGGCTCGATGCCGAGGATCTCGCGGATGCGGTCCGCCAGATCGCTGTCGTACGCCATTCCACGACGGTAGTCGTCACCCTCGGCACCGTTTCACGCCCAGCGAAAGGTTTCGAACGGGATCGCGTCGTGCACGATGTGGGGGTGAAGTTCGCGTATCTGGCCGCGTTTGCGACGGCACTGCTCTATGGCGTCAGCGCGGTGCTGGAGGATCGCGCCGCGAAGGCCGTGCCGATCACCGGCGTCAGCGGCAAGCGCGCCGCGGTGAAGACCACGTTGAGCCCGGTGTACGTCGTCGGCATGATCCTCAGCATCCTCGCCTGGTTCGCCTCGCTGATCGCGCTCCGCCGGCTCCCGCTGTTCGCGGTGCAGGCGATCGCCGCCGGCAGCATCGGCGTGGTCGTGCTGATCACGTGGGCGCTCACCAACCGGCCACCGCATCGTCGCGACGCGGTGCTGCTCGTCGCGCTGGCCCTCGGATTGGTCGCGCTTGCCGTGTCAGCGGCCCCCGGGCGACCGCACCACACCACCGTGTGGTTCCGGATCGGGATCGTGATCGGCGTGGTGGTCGTGGCGATCGCCGCGTGGTTCGCCGCGAAGTCGACGGGTCGGCGCGGCAGCGCCGCCCTCGGCGCGGTCTCGGGCCTGGCCGACGGCGGCATGGCGTTGTGCGCGCGTGCGCTGCACCTCCATGCACACCATCGGTTCCACATCTTCATCGACCCGGTCGCGTGGTCGATCCTGCTGTTCGCAATCATCGGCGTGATCACCTTCGCCGGGTCGTTGCAGCGCGGCCCCGCCTCGGTGGCGCTGGCGTGCCAGCAGGCGGTGCTCACCATCGTCCCGTCGGCCATCGGTCTGGCGGTGCTGGGCGACCGGGCCAAGCACGGCTACATCCCGCTCACGATCGTCGGCTTCATCGTCACCGTCGCCGCGGTGCTGCTGCTCACGCTCCACCCGGGGGAGCCGGTTGTCGGCACGCTGAGCGAGATCCGTCCACCGGGTTGACCCCGCCGGGCAGGCAACGCCGTCAGGTCGGACTGAGCAGCGTGAACCCGTTGCCGTCGGGATCGATCATCTCCACGCCACGCGGGTGAGCGCCGTCCTGGCCGTCGGCGAGGGTGGCACCGAGCGCGAGCAGCCGGTCGATCTCCGTCTGCACCGGGGCGCCACCGGGGGGAGCGATCTCCAGCCGGAGCCGGTTCCGTACGGGCCGCGGGGGAATCGGCGGACCCCAGGTGATGAACGGGCCGGTGCCGTCGGGATCGCGGACCGCGGTCTCGTCGTCCTGGTCCCACACCAGTGGCCAACCGAGCACGTCGCTCCAGAACCGACCGACGCGCGGTGAGCCGTCGCACGTGATCGATCCGAGCCGTTCGCAGCCGGCGAGGAACGCGTTGGTCGGCTCGATGACGCAGAGCTCGTTGCCCTCCGGGTCGGCGAGCACGACGTGTTGGTCGTCCGGGCCCTGACCGACATCGACGTGGCGGCCACCCAGTTCGATCAGGTGCTCGACGGTGCTCGTCTGATCCTGGATCGACGACGTGGTGAGATCGAGGTGGATGGGGTTCTTCTCGACCTTCTCGGCAGTGACCGTCCGGAAGCGCAGGTGGAACCGCGTCATGTCCGTGGGCACGACGCTCACGTCACCTTCGGAACCGTCGTCGACCGCCCAGCCGAGCGCGGCTGCCCAGAAACTGGCCTGGTGGCGCGCGTCGATCGCGTCGAAGCAGAGGGCGACGACGCGCGAGGTCGGTCCGGTCGATCCTGGCATGGTCACCCGTCCATCGTGGCAGACACATGCGGCGAGCAGGTGGCGGATTCGCGGTCGTGCAGTGACCGGAGGATCGTCCGCGCGATCAGATCGTTCTGGCGGAACGTCGGCGCGTTCGTGAGCGGGCGGGAGAACGCGCCGGCGGCGGGCCGACTGGTGAACGAGCCGATGGCGTGCCGGGCGTCGTGGGCGGTGCCGTCGGCGCGAGCGACCAGCAGCGCCGGTCCCGTCACGACGACCTTGCCGGTGTTGGCGGACCACCCGCCCTCGGACGCGACCTCCTCGACGAGCGCGCCGCGGTCGCGCAGCCGCTGGATGAGCGTGTCCGCCGATCGGCTGACCGACGCCCCGGCGACGACGGCCTCGACGAGCGCGTCGGCCACGACCTCGTCGGGATGGCTGGTGCTCGTGGCGACGAAGGTGCCGCGAGCGTCGTCGGTGTGCACGGTGGTGTTCGCACCGATGAAGCGGACCAGCCCGGCCTCCTCCAGCGCGAGCAGCTGTCGCAGTCGGCGCGGCGGCGGGCCGCTGGCGTAGTACATGAAGAAGCTGAACCACCACTGGCCGACGTCCTGCACCCGCGAGCGCGTGGTCATCCGCCCGGACGCACCGAGGCGAGCGATGCTGCCGAACGTCTGCAGGAGGGCGTTGAACGCGCCGAGGTCGGCACTGAAGTGCGGGTCGGTGCGGCGGGCGACATCGCCGGCGACGTGCGAACGCACGTGCGCGTGCAGCTCCTCGGCCGAAGCAAAACGCAGGCCGGCGAGCGGCGCGTTGATCCGCTCGAGATCGAACACGTCCTGCGGGTCGATGACGCTGTCGGCCACCACGGACTCGAGCTCGGCGTCGTCCGCCGCGCGTTCGAAGCGGTCGGAGAAGGCCTCCCAGGAGCCTCGGACGCGATCTGGATGGGCGTGGAACAGCTCGTGGTAGTACGCCCAGCCGACCTCGCGCAGCACGAGTGGCAGCACGTCGCGTCGGAAGTCGAGCAGGTGGTCAGCGGCGAGCAGCTCCAGGATCGCCCGCTCGTCGAGGAACTTCGGGATCGGCGCCGGCAACGCCTGGAGCCGGTAGTCGATCTTCGACCGATAGGGAACGCCGCGCCGGGACCCGACGTGGATGACGGGCTCGTCGCCGCTGGCGACGTAGCGGATCGCTCCAGCGTCGGTCTCCACGAACCGCCCACCGCGGCCCTCGGTGAGCAGCACGACGAGATCGGTGAAGGCCTGGCCGAAGCCGAGCGCGATCATGTGCTGCCCCGGCCGGATGCCGCCGAACTCGAGCTCGGCGGTGTGCCCGGCGGGTACGTGGGTCAGCCCGTGCGCACGCGCGAACGCGCTCAGCTCCTCGGCGCGCGCGTCGGGAAGGGCATCGAGGTGGCCCATCGCGAGCACGACGACGTCGGCGCGCAGCGGCGCCGATCCGTCGTCGAGGATCACCGTCTGGGTGCCGTCGGGCTCGTCGATCAGATCCACCGCGCGGGCGCGGTGGATCACGATCTCGAGGGTGTCCGGGGCCTCGGCGAGCGTGAGGCCGTGGAACCAGTCGAGGTAGGCGGACTGCACGCGACGGGTCGGGAAGGTCGTGCCCTCGAGGGCACGGATCTCGGCCATGAGCTCCGGCGAGGCGACGGCGGCGAGCGCCTCGTCGTCGATCGTCATCGCCCACTCGTACAGCGTCGGGCCCGGTCGGATCGGCCCGTCGATGACCACGGAGCCGTCGGTGAACATCGTGACGTCCTCGGCCAGCGAGTTCATCCACAGACCGGCGTGGTTGTCGGGCCGCCACACCCGGCCGGTGCCGGCGCGGTGCGGATCGACGAGGTGGACACGCACCCGCTGGTCGCCGAGGAGCTCGGTGGCGTTCGCGGCGATCCGCTCGAGGAGCGACGACGCGGCGGGGCCGGCGCCGATGATCGCGACCTCGGCCACGGCCGTGCTCACGCAGCCGCGCGGTCGCGCTTGGCGACCTCCTCGCGCACGATCGGGATCACCTCGCGACCGAACTCCACCGCATCCTCGAGCAGGTCGTAGCCGCGAGCCGAGAGGATGTCGACGCCCAGGTCGACGTAGTCGAGCAGCGCGGCAGCGACCGTCTCCGGCGTGCCCACCAGTGCGTTCGAGTTGCCGGCACCGCCGGTGGCCGCGGCGGTGCCCGTGAACATCGCCCGGTCGAAGCGCTCGCCGCGCTCGGCGATGGAGATGAGCCGCTGGGAGCCGGTGTTCTGCGGCGCGTTGGTGAAGCGAGCGGCGAGCACGCTGCCGGCGATGTTGCGACGCGACGCGATCGTCTCCACGATCCGGTGCGCCTTCTCCCACGCGGCATCCTCGGTCACGCCGAGGATCGGTCGGAACGCGACCTGGATCCGGGGCACGTCCTGACGGCCGGCGGCCTTGGCCGCGGCGCGGATCGTGGCGATCTGCTCGGCGGTGTCGGCGAGCGGCTCGCCCCACAGGCAGTAGATGTCGGCCTCCGCGGCGCCCACCGCGTACGCGGCCGGGGAGGAGCCGCCGAACGAGATGGCCGGCCGCGGTTGCTGCACGGGGAACACGTCGCTGACGAAATCGGAGAAGCGGTAGTGGTCGCCCTCGTGGTCGAACGGGGTGTGGCTCGTCCACGCCTGCTTGAGGATCTGGATGTACTCCAGTGTTCGTGCGTACCGCTGGTCGTGGGTGAGGAAGTCGCCCTCGCGCTGCTGCTCGTGATCACTGCCGCCGGTGATGACGTGCAGCGTGAGCCGGCCGTCGCTGATCTGATCCAGCGTCGCAACGGTCTTGGCCGCGAACGTGGGGATCGACAGGTTCGGCCGGTGGGCGAGCAGCAACTGCAGCCGCTCGGTGTTGCTGGCGATGTACGCCGCGGCCTGCGCCGGATCCGGGCTGCCCGAGCCGTAGGCGGTGAGCACGCGGTCCCAGCCGTTGTCCTCGTGGGCACGCGCCAGGCGCAGCGTGTAGTCGCGATCGAAGCTGGGCCCGCTGCGGGCCTGCGTCTCGGACCCATCGTTCGTCGCGCCGATTCCCAGGAACTCAACGGGCATGATGCCACCTCCGAATGTCGATCAACTTGGTCAACTTTATCGCGTGCTGGGCGAAGCAGGCCTCGAAATCGCGGCCGCGACGCGTCATCGCCGAGCCGTAGGATCGGCCCTCGTGAGTGACTCTCCTGACCGCGTGACCCGTCTCGACGAGGGCGACCGGATCTGGCACCGCCCGCTCCGCCAGATCTTCGCCGGCGCCCTCTCCGGCGACACCGCGCAGACCGCCGGGATGCGTCGCCTCGAAGCGATCTCCGGCACGACCGTCGGCGCCGAGAAGCTGTGGATGGGCGAGACCCACGTCGGCCCCGGCACCAACTCCGGCGATCACCACCACGGCGAGGCGGAGACCGCGATCTACGTCGTGTCCGGGTCGCCGCGCTTCGTGTTCCTGGAGCACGGCGAAGAGGTCGTGCTGCAGACCAAGCCGGGCGACTACGTCTTCGTGCCGCCGTTCACGCCGCACCGCGAGGAGAACCCGTCGCCGGACACGCCCGCCGTGGTGGTCATCGCGCGCAGCACGCAGGAGGGGATCGTCGTCAACCTGCCGAGCCTGTCGGGCGACGCCGGGTGACCCCACCCACCCTGCCGGGTCTCGACGCCGCACTCGACCTGATCGCCTCGCGCGCCGCCGAGCACGACGCCGACGGATCGTTCCCGTTCGAGGCCTTCGACGCGCTCGAGCCGACCGGCGCGCTGCGGCTCACCGTTCCCGCCGACGCCGGTGGGCTCGGGGGCGGGCTCGCCGCGGCGACCCGGCTCGTCGTCGCACTGGGCGAGGCGGACCCTGCCGTGGCGCTGCCGGTGTCGCAGCACCTGATGGTGCACGCCGACCTCGGCCCTGGCTGGCCGGACGGTCTCCTGCGGCGTGTGCGTCAGTCGGCGGTCGACGGCGTCGCGCTGATCAACATCCTGCGCGTCGAGCCGGAGTTGGGCACCCCCGGACGCGGCGGACTGCCCGCGACGGTGGCCCATCGCCTGCCCGACCAGCGCGGGTGGAGCATCAGCGGCCGCAAGATCTACAGCACGGGCATCCCGGTCCTGCGCTGGCTGCTGGTGTGGGCCGCCACCGACGATCATGAGCCGCTCCACGGAACGTTCGTGGTCGAGGCCGGCACGCCCGGCTACACCATCGAGCGCACGTGGGACGCGCTCGGCATGCGCGCGACGCGCAGCGACGATGTCGTGCTGGACGGCGTCGAGATCCCGCTCGACCACGCGCTCGGGCTCGCCGGTCAGATGCGGACGACGCCGACCGCCCAGGTCTGGAACACGGCGATGGTGGCCGCGGTCTACCACGGGGTGGCCCGGTCGGCGCGCGACTGGCTCGTCGGCTACCTGCACGAGCGGGTGCCCTCGAACCTCGGTGCACCGCTGTCCTCGCTGCCGCGGTTCCAGACCGAGGTCGGTCGGATCGAGGCGCTCCTCGGCATCAGCGACACGCTGCTCGCGAACGTCGGCGCGGCGTTCGATGCCGGCCAGGACGACGTGGCCGGGCAGGCAGCGCTCGCCAAGCACACCGTCACCAACCACGCGCTCGAGGTCGTGCTCGCGGCCGTGTCGCTGGTCGGCAACCCGGGCCTGATGCGTCGCAACCCGCTGGAACGGCACCTCCGCAACGTGATGCACGGGCGCATCCATTCACCACAGGACGACGTGATCCTGCTCAACGCCGGCCGCTCGGCGCTCGCTGCCGTCGCGCCGATCGCGAGCGCGCCGGGCTGAGGTCGAGAGGAGACCCGTTGACAGAGCAGCTGATCGAGGCGAACGGCGTCACGCTGTGCACCGAGCCGTTCGGCGATCGGGCCGATCCCGCGATCCTGCTCATCGCCGGCATCGGCGGGTCGATGCTGGGATGGGACGCGGACTTCTGCCGCATGCTCGCGGACCGGGGGCGGTTCGTCATCCGCTACGACCACCGCGACACCGGCCGTTCGGTGACGTTCCAGCCGGCTCACCCGCCGTACTCGGGCGGCGACCTCGTCGCCGACGCCGCCGGTGTGCTCGATGCCCACGGCCTCGCCGCGGCGCACATCGTCGGTGTCTCCGCGGGTGGTGCGTTCGCGCAGGTGCTCGGCCTGGAGTTCACCGATCGCGTGCTCTCGTTGACGTTGATCAGCACCTCACCAGCGACGCCGGGCGATCGCGGGCTCCCCGGTCCGACGCATGCGTTCGGGCGCTTCGTGTCGGACGCCCACGTCGACTGGGCCGATGCCGAGTCCGTGGTCCGGTACCTCGTCGGCTACTTCAGCGTGCTCAACGGCGAAGAGCGCGACTTCGAGGAGGCGGCCACCCGCGACTTCGTCCGGCGCGAGATGGAGCGCGCCCGCGACATCTCTGCCGTGCAGAACCACAACGTGCTCGTGGACGATGGCGATGGACCATCCGGCTCCCTGGGCTCGATCGAGGTCCCGACGCTGGTGATCCACGGCACGGCAGATCCGATGTTCCCGATCCGGCACGGCGAGGTCCTCGCGGACGAGATCCCCGGCGCCACTCTGCTGCGCCTCGATGGCGCCGGCCACGGCGTGTTCGAGGCTGACTGGGACGTCATCGTCGGCGCGATCACTCAGCACACGGGATCGTAGGATCGCGGCATGACTGACGGGGCGATGGACCACGCGCAGCACACCGCCTACACGACCCCCGGACCACGTTCCCTGCTGCTCGAGACCTTGCCGACGGCGCCTGCGGAGCTCTCTGCGGTGGCCCGCAACGTCATCGTGCACTACCGCGCGTCCGGCCAGACGTTGCCCGATGCGACACGGGGCGAGATCAACTCGCGGTGGATCGAGGTGTTGCTCGCCGCGGATCAGTCCCGTCATCCCGAGCCGTTGTCGGCCCCGCGTGAGATCACCGATCGGGTGCAGGGATGCTGCCGCGACCACACGCTGTTCTGCGTCGCAGCACTGCGCGAGCACGGTGTCCCGGCGCGGTGAGGTCGACGTGTCGAACCACGGCGTCGACCCGTCGATGCCGCTGTTCAGCGGGGAGCGGTTCGTGTTCGACGAGGTGATCTACGAGATCGCCCACCGCTTCGGCGACGAGATGCTGCTGTGGGACTCGTGGGGGCGCATCGGCGCGCCCGGCGAGCCGGTGAGCGACGAGGACGCGACGTGGATGGACGAGGTGGCGTCGATGCTCGTCGCCGCAGACGCCGGCGACCTCGACGTCGAGCGGCAGCTGCTGGACCGCTATCGCAGCGATCCGGGTCTGCACCCCGGGCCGACGGTGACCCAGCACTCGCCCATCGGCGACGACTCCGTGGAGGTCGCCCTCGCCGATCGGCGCTGATCGAGCGGGCAGACTGGGTGTCGTGCAGTTCAGCCAGGACCTCCGCGAGCGGGTGGCCGACGGAACCATCACGGTGTCCTATCGACTCTGGTCGCGAGCGAAGGTCAAGGTGGGCGGCGTGTACCGCAGCGGTGCCGTGCAGATCCAGATCGACGACATCGAGCTGCTGCCGTTCTCCTCGATCACCGCCGAGGACCTGGCGTGCACGGGTGAGCCCGATCTCGACAGCCTTCGGCGTCGGGCAGCGCATGCCGGCCCGATCGGCGACGACACGGTGCTGCACCGTGTCGAGTTCCACGTCGTACGGCCCGGCTGACAGCGCGCCTCGACTGCTCGCTCAGCCGCTCGTGTCGTTGGTGCCCGCGAGGAGATCGACGAGGTCCTCGACCCGATCGACGCAGTGCACGCCGAGCTGCTCGAGCCGCGGCCGGCCGTCGATCGGCAGTGCGCCACCGGTGTCCTGGTTGAGCACGCCGCCCATGTAGATCTGGCCGGTCCAGCCGCTGCGGAGTCGATCGGCCGTGAGCCGTTCGCCGATGTCGACGGCGTTGCCGTTGTAGGTGCCGAGCACGATGGCGTCGGCATCTTCGTCGGTGGCCGCGCGCATGACGCCTTCGATCGAGGTGGCGGCTCCGAGCAGGATGACCTCGGCGCCGTGACGGGGCAGTGCCTTGGCGAGGGCATCACGCACGAGGTCGTGGACCTCGAGCACGGCGAGCACGACGCGTGTGCCGTCGAGCCGTCGCGTGCCCTGGATGCGCGCAGCCACGTCGCGCACCTGCGACGCCTTCCACGGCTCGAGCGCCGCGATCTCGTCGGGCGCATCGAGCGCGACGCGCTGCTCGAGCTCGGGCATCACGCTGCGCCGCATCGCGAGCAGGACCTGCGCGGCGTCGGTGATGTCGGCCCCGTCCTCGGCGAACACACGGAGCGCTCGGTCGCGGAACGCGACGGCGTACTCGGCCACGGCGGCGCCGAGGCCCTCGAGACGGTGCCAGTCGTGGAAGTCGGGCGCCTTGCGGACCTCGACCTCGAGCTCTCGCGCGAGGAGGTGCACCTCGACGATCTCCGCCGGGCTCGGGATGCGGTCGGCCTCGGTGAGCGGCACCGGGTTGACGGCGTGGCCCGTCGGCCGTCGCAGCTGGAGCGCGATGTCGGTCATCAACGACGCGCAGGTCGTGGCGAGGTTGCGGGCGTGGGCACCCGGGCGTTGATCGACGGTGTTGCCGTAGATCATCGAACCGATCGAATCGCGGCCGCGCAGGTCGTCGAGCGCGAAGTGGACGATGGCCCGATGCTCCGGGTTGCGGATCGTGTTGCCGAAGCACTGCGCGAGGCGAGCGCCGATGAGCGTCTCGACGACGTACAGCTCGATGGCCGCCCAGCCGACGTACGCGCCGAAGTGGGCGGCCTGCGTCCCGGTGCCGTCCTCGAGGTTGGAGTGCGCGAGCGCGCCTCGGTCGCGCAGCGCGGCGAGCGCAGCCAGGGCGCGCACGGTGGCCTCCGTGACGGCGAACTCGTCGGAGCCGCCGATCACGTCGTACGCCGAGTACTGGCTGACGTTGCCGATCGTGGTGATGCCGGCCGCGAGCGCGCGGCGGGCGTTGTCGAACCCGGCGGGCAGGCCGATCATGTAGTCACCGACGTGTGGCTGGATCGGCACGGCCTGGGCGAGCCGATCCCACTGGCCGGCGCCGATGCGCGGGCCGGTCTCCTTCGTGGTCAGCATGCGGTCCGCCTCTGGCACGCCCATCGCCCGGTCGAACGCGAGGCCGAAGCGGTCGACGGTGTGGCCCTCGGCGGCGAGGGCGTCGTGCACCGTGCGCAGCGCGTCCTCGGTGGCCTCCCACGTCGAGAGCCCGACATGCATGTGGTACATCACGATGCCGGCGTCGCGGCAGCGTTGCTTGTACTCGGCCTCGGACGCGGCGCCCTTCGACCGCACGAACGCGGTGGGTGGAATGGTCGTCGGCGCTCCCTCGCGACCCTCGATGATCAACTGCGCTGCTGACTTCATCGGTCTCCGATCGGGGCTGCGCGGACGGTCCGCACCTTACTCCATCCGGTTGACAGTTCGCATGCAAGCTGGCATGGTGAACGACATGCAGATGCCCGTCGGCGCAGCGGTCTCGATGAGCGTTCGATGAGCGCTCGATGAGGGTGGTGGTCGTCGGTGCCGGCCTGTCGGGCCTCGTCGCGGCGCGGCGTCGCCATCGGGCGGGCGACGACGTGATCGTGCTCGAGGCTCGCGACCGCGTGGGTGGCCGGCTGTGGAGCGTGCATGGCCGCCTCGGTGCCGGCCAGTTCGGTGAGCTGGGCGCGGAGACGATGTACGCGGGCCACGACAACGTGCTCGGCCTGACCCGTGAGCTCGAGCTCGACGCGGTCGCCTGCGGGTACTTCGATCCGTCCGCGCCGCCGATGCTGTTCGGAGGTCGGTCGCTCGACGAGCCCGAACGCCGCGCGATCACCGGGTGGTTGATGGGCGCGTACGCGGGCTCGCCGCCGGAGCCGTTCGAGAACCTCGAAGCCTGGACCAGCCGCCTCCACGCGCCCCGAGATGTGCGCGCGTTCCTCGTCAGCTTCACGCAGTACACGCCGGTGACGTCGTTGCGCCACGCGGACGCGGCCGAGTTCGAGCGCCAGCTGAGCCACGGCAGTGACTCGTACCGCATCGTCGGCGGCAACGACCTCCTCGCCAAGCGGTTGGCGGAAGGCCTCGACGTCCGTCTCGGGCAGCGCGTTCGTTTGATCGATTGGGGCGGACCGGGCGTGCGCGTCGAGACCGACGACGAGGTGTTGGAGGCCGACGTCGCCGTCGTCTCGGTCCCCGGGCCGCTGACGATCGGCATCGGGTTCTGGCCCGCGTTGCCGGCAGCGAAGGTCGTGGCGCTGTCGGAGCTGACGTACGGGACGGCCGCGAAGGTCATCGTCCAGTACGCCGAGCGGGAGGCCGTCTCGACGGCGGTCGGGCACGGCTGCTTCACCGACGGCACGCCGCCCTGGATCGTCGAGCAGTCCGCACACCAGACCGGCGACGCGGCGTGCGTGTCGTCGTTGTTGGGTGGCGATGCCGAACCCGCCGTGATCGACGAGTCGGTCTTCGGTGCGTTCGACGCTTCCGTCGCGGCGTTGACGGGCCAGGTGGTGACGCGCGTCGGGCAGCTGGGTCACAGCTGGACGCGCGACGAGCTGTCGCGGGTGATCGTGCGCGCCCCGCTCGGCGATCAACGCACCCGTGTGCTGCCCCACGTGCAGCAGCCCCTCGGGTCACGGGTGTTCTTCGCCGGCGAGCACACCGACGACCGCGTCGGACCCGGCGGTCTCGAGGGAGCCACCCGGTCGGGTCTGCGGGTGGCGGCCGAGATCGCGTCGGTCAGCCCATGACCGGTCCCGTTGCGGCCGGCGACGTCCCGGAGGCGCGCCACCTGCGGGCAGTAGGGTCCGTGGATCCAGTCGAGCGGGGAGACCGTGGAGTGAGTGCGCCGAACGCGGAGGTCGAGACCGGGACGCTGTCCGACGAGGTCTACCGACGGCTGCGCCAGGCGATCGTCAAGGGTGAGCACCGGCCAAACGCCCGACTGATCGAAGCCGAGCTGGCCGAGCAGCTGCAGGTGTCGCGCACGCCCATCCGTGACTCGCTGCTGCGCCTCGCCGGCGAAGGTCTGGTGCTGAGCCGGCGCCGTGGCTGGGTGGTGCGCGAGCACACGGCCGAGGAGATCGCCGAGATCTACGGCGTCCGGTTGGCGCTCGAGGGCTACGCCGCGCGGCTGGCCGCGACGATCGGTGACGACGCCGCGCTCGAGAGGATCCGCAGCGTCCACGAGCGCGGCACGGAGGATCAGAGCCGTGGTGCACGCGAACGGCTCGTCGACGACAACGACGACCTGCACGACGCGATCGTCGATGCCGCCGGGAACGCGCGCCTGAAGGCGTCGATCAGCCAGACGTGCGAGTACTACTTCAACCACCGCGTCGCCGACCTGTACTCGGACGATGAGGCGACGCAGTCGATCGCCAGCCACGACGTGGTCGTGCGTGCGATCCTCGCCCGCGACGGCGACGCAGCAGAGGCGGCGATGCGCGCTCACATCGCCGAAGCGTTGACCGTCATCCGCACCAAGGTGCGCTGAGACCGGGTCCGCTCAGCGCTTCTTGGTCTCCAGCAGGCGCACGCCGTCGAGGGCGGCGATGCGGCGCTCGGCGAGCTGATCGGCGGCCTTGAAGTACGGGATGTGCTCGGCGTCGGCGATGTCGAACACCTCGAGCGTGCGGTCGTAGACGCGGTTGACGTTGGCCCATGCCCGCTCGGGCTGGAAGCCACCCTTGCGGAACCGATCGGTGTCGAAGATGGTGCCGCCGGAGTTGGCGACGTAGTCGACGGCGTAGACGATGCCGCGCTGCTCCAGCTCCTCGGCGTGGCGCTCCTCGGCCATGATGTTGTTCGCCGACCCGGCGACGATCTTGCACTTCAGCCGGCCGATGGTGTTGTCGTTGATGACCGCACCCAGCGCGTACGGGGCGAAGATGTCGACGTCCTGGTCGTAGATCTGGTCGGGGTCGACGGCGGTGACGCCGAACTCGGCGATCGCCTGGCTGACCTTGGCGGCGTCGACGTCGGTGACGATGACCGTTGCGCCCTCCTCGACGATCAGCTTCAGCGCCTTGTAGCCGCACACGCCGAGGCCCTGCAGCGCGACGGTCCTGCCGGCCAGGCTCGGTGATCCCCACACCCGCTGTGCGCACGCCTTGGTGGCGAGCACGGAGCCGAGCGCGGTGGCGGGGGAGATGTCGCCGGCGCCGCCGGCATGCACGGGCAGCGTCACCACGTGGTCGGTCTCGGAGTAGAGGGTCTCCATGTCGTCGAGCGTGGTGCCGACGTCTTCGCCGGTGATGTACTCGCCGCCCTGCTGGTCGATGAAGCGCCCCATCGCGCGCATCAGCGCCTCGGTCTTGTCCTTCTTCGGATCGCCGATGATGACGGCCTTGCCCCCGCCGAGGTTCACGCCCGCTGCGGCGTACTTGTAGGTCATTCCTCGGGCGAGGCGCATCGCGTCGAAGATCGCATCCTCCTCGCGTTCGTACGTCCACATCCGTAGGCCACCGGTGGCGGGTCCGAGGTGGGTCGAGTGGATGGCGATCACGGCGCGCAGTCCGGAGTCGGTGTCGTTGCAGATGACGATCTTCTTGAACTTGTACTGCTGCATGTAGTCGAGGATGCGTGCGTCCATGGCGGGTGTCCTTGCGTGGTGAGAGGGCTGGTCGAGTGGGGCGAACTGTTGGGGCGAGCTATTGCGCGGTGTAGCCGCCGTCGACGTACAGGACGGCGCCGGTGACGTAGCTGGAGGCATCGGACGCGAAGAACACGACCGGCCCGACGAGCTCGTCGGGCAGGCCGCGACGGCCCATCGGCGTGAACGCGAGCACCTGCGAGCGCTTCTCCGGGCGGCGGTGCTCCTCGGTGGCACCGCTCATCACGTTCTCGAAGTAGCCCGGCGCGAACGCGTTGACGCGGATGCCCTTCGGCGCCCATTCGACGGCCTGCACCTTGGTCAGTTGATCGACGCCACCCTTCGCGGCTGCGTAGGCGCTGAGCCCGGCGATGCCGACGCCACCGGCGATCGAGGAGTTGTTGACGATGGAGCCGCCGGTGCCCTGGGCGATCATCTGTCGGGCGGCCAGCTGCGAGCAGTTGAAGTAGCCCTTGAGATTGATGTTGAGGACCTGGTCCCACGCGTCCTCGGTGACGTCCTCGGCCGGCTCGATGATGTCGATGCCGGCGTTGTTGACCATCACATCGATCTTGCCGAACTTCGCCACCGTGGTGTCGATCAGCGCCTGGCAGCTCGCCCGGTCACCCGTGTCGACCTGCACGGCCAGGCTCGGGCTGCCGGCCGCCGCGATCTCGGCCGCTGTCGCCTCGGCCTCGGCGAGCGTGCGTGAGCAGACCACCACGGATCCGCCGGCGGCTCCGACACCGATCGCGATCGCCTTGCCGAGCCCACGGCCCGATCCGGTGACGACGACGACCTTGCCGGTCAGATCGAAGAGGTTGCTCATGGCTGCTCGTTTCCTGGTGTGAGACCTGATCGGTCGGTGCCCGACAACATAACATGCAAACTTGCATGCAAGATAGTCGTTTGGTTGTACGGTGTCGCGATGTTCGCTCAGTTCATCCCCGATGAAGTACCCCCGAGCCCGATCCAGCACCTGTCGCCGGCCGGCGTGCTCGCCGCGGGCGTGACGCCGTCGATGAACGACGACGAGCTCCTCGCCGGTCTCCGGCTGATGATGCTGACCCGCGTCTTCGACGCCAAGGCGATGAGCCTGCAGCGACAGGGCCGGTTCGGGACCTTCTCGCAGGTGACCGGCCAGGAGGCCAGCATCGTCGGCAGCGCATCTGCACTGGACCCCTCGATCGACTGGGTCGTGCCGCAGTACCGCGAGCTGCCGGCGCTGCTCCGCCAGGGGCTGCCGCTGTCGAGCTTCATGCTCTACTTCATGGGCAACCTCGCGGGCAGCCGGATCCCCGACGACGTCAACGTCTTGCCGATCCAGATCTCGCTCGCCGCGCAGATCCCACAGGCGGTCGGCCTCGCATGGGGGTTGCAGATGCAGCAGACGGGTGCAGTGGTGGTCGTCTACTTCGGCGACGGCGCGTCGTCGGAGGGCGACTTCCACGAGGCCTGCAACCTCGCCGGCATCGTCAAGGCGCCGGTGGTGTTCGTGCTGTCCAACAACGGCTGGGCGATCTCGACGCCGCGCCACAAGCAGTCGGCGACGAGCAGCCTCGCCTCGCGGGCCGTCGGCTACGGGTTCCCCGGCGTGGTCGTCGATGGCAACGACCTCCTCGCCGTGCACGCGGTCACGGCCGAAGCGGTGGCCCGAGCCCGCGCCGGTCACGGCCCCACCCTCATCGAGTCGGTGACCTACCGGATGGGCCCGCACAACACCGCCGACGACCCGACCCGGTACGTCGATGCTGCGGCCCTCGAGGCCTGGAGGCCGCTCGACCCGATCGGGCGCGTCCAGCGCCACCTCGCCGCCCGCGGGTTGTGGGACGACGCCCGCCGGCAGACGGTGGAGGACGAGCTGTCGGCCGAGGTCGAGGCCGCACTGGTCGTCGCCCGCGCCGCACCGGCCCCGACGGCCTCACAGCTGTTCGACCACGTCTACGCCGACCCGCCGGCCACGTTGCAACGCCAGCGCGCCGCCCGGATCGGGGCCGCGTCGTGAGCGCGCTGACAGAGACCGTCGCCCCGACCGCGACCGCGACCATGACGATGGTCGAGGCGATCCGCGACGCGCTCACCCTCGAGATGGCGCGCGACGAGCGCGTGGTCCTCCTCGGCGAGGACGTCGGTGTGCTCGGCGGCGTGTTCCGCGCCACCGATGGCTTGCAGCAACGCTTCGGCGAGCGGCGCGTCATCGACACCCCGCTGGCCGAAGGCGTCATCATCGGCGCGTCGGTCGGCCTGGCGATCTCCGGTCTGATCCCGGTGCCGGAGCTGCAGTTCCTCGGGTTCGGTCATCAGGCGTTCCACCAGATCGGCCAGCAGGTCGCCCGCTACCGGTTCCGCTCGCAGGGACGCCATCCGATGCCGATCACGATCCGCTCACCGTTCGGCGGTGGAGTCCGCACGCCCGAGCTGCACTCCGATGCATTCGAGGCGCTGTACACCAACACGCCGGGGCTGAAGGTGGTGATGCCCGCAGACGCCTACGACGCGAAGGGCATGCTGCTGGCCGCGATCCGCGACCCGGATCCCGTGCTGTTCCTCGAACCGCTGCGTGGCTACCGGCTCGTCAGCGGCGAGGTTCCGACCGGCGACTACACCGTCCCGCTCGGTCGTTCGAAGATCGTCCGCCAGGGCGAGCACGTCACCCTCATCGCGTACAGCGCGGCCGTGCAGCTCTGCACGCGCGCAGCCGATGTGCTGGCCGCCGAGCACGGCATCAGCGCCCACGTCGTCGATGTGCGCAGCCTCGTCCCGCTCGACGTCGAGGGCATCGTCGCGGCCGTGGAGCACACCGGCCGCGCGGTCATCGTCCACGAGGCGCCGTTCACGTCGGGGTTCGGCGCAGAGCTCGCGGCGACGATCCAGCGCGAAGCCTTCTACTCGCTCGAGGCGCCGATCGAACGGGTGACCGCACCCGACACGCCCTATCCGCTCGGGGGCACCGAGGACTTCTACGTCCCCCAGATCGACGACATCGTCCGCGGCGTGCTGACAGCGTTGGAGCGCTGATGGCCGAGTTCGACTTCCCCATGCCCGATGTCGGCGAAGGGCTGAGCGAGGCCGAGATCGTCGAGTGGCTCGTCGCCGTCGGCGATCACGTCACCGAAGACCAGCCGGTCGTCGTCGTGCAGACCGACAAAGCGGTCGTCGACATCCCGGCACCGGCGCCGGGCCGACTCGTCGCCCACGGCGCGGCGGTTGGCGAGGTCGTCCTGATCGGCAGCACGCTGTTCCGGCTCGACGCCGTCGGGGCAGCCCCGGTGCTCGGTGCGCACGGCCACGAACTGGCGCTCGCGCCCGCTGCGACCATCCTTCCCGAACCGGCGTCTGCGGCCCACGCCGCGACGGCAGCACGCAGGCCGAAGGCGTCGCCGGCGACCCGTCAGCGCGCCCTCGACCTCGGCGTGGTCCTCGCCGAGGTCACCGGCACCGGGCCCGGCGGGCGGATCACCACGGCCGACGTCGACGCGGCGAAGGCGAGGCCCACCGCCCTGCCCGACCTGCCGCGGTCTGCCGCGTCCGCGCCGGGCGCGCGACCACAGCCCTCCGGCGAGGATCGGGTCGAACCGTTGCGCGGCACCCGGCGCCAGATCGCCCGCTCGATGACCGAGTCGTGGCGCACCGTCCCGCACGTCACCGAGCTCCGCGAGATGGACGCCAGCGAGCTGATTCGCGCCCACCGCGCGCTGCGCGACCACCTCGCCGGGCGCGACGTGAAGCTCACCCTGCTCCCGTTGTTCGTCGCCGCCAGCGCCGCCGCCCTGCGCGAGCACCCGACGTTCAACGCCAGCCTGGACTACGACAACGAGCTGATCACGTACCGCGCCCGGTGCAACATCGGCATCGCGATGTCCACCGACGAAGGGCTCGTCGTCCCGGTCGTGCACGACGCCGACCAGCTCTCGATCGAGCAGATCGCGCGACGGATCGACGAGCTGACCGCAGCGGCCCGCACCCGGACGCTCACGCTCGATCAGCTCAGTGGCGGCACGTTCACGATCTCCAACTACGGCAGCTACGGCACGTGGATGGGCACGCCCATCATCCGCCCGCCGGAGGCTGCGATCGTCGGGTTCGGCCGGGCCAAGGACGCCGTCGTCGCCCGCGATGGACAGCCCGTCGTGCGGACGATCCTGCCGATGGCCGTCTCCGCCGACCACCGGCTGAACGACGGCCACCACCTCGGTGCGTTCGTCGCCACGATCGAGCGCTACCTCGCCGACCCCGTGCTGCTCCTCGCCGGACGACCCGTCCGGCACGAGGTGGGCTGACGTGGTCGTCGGCGAGATCCCCGTCTCCGCAGACCTCGTCGTGGTCGGCGCCGGACCCGGCGGCTACGCAGCAGCGCTGCGCGGCGCACAGCTCGGACGTGACGTCGTGCTCATCGATCGGGACGGTCCGGACGGCGTCGGTGGTGTGTGCCTCAACGTCGGTTGCATCCCGAGCAAGGCGCTGATCGAGACGGCGAACCACCTCGAGCACACTCGAGCGATGTCGAGGCACGGACTCGTCGTCGACGCAGCGCACGTCGACATGCACGCGTGGCAGCGGTGGAAGGGAACCGTCGTCGATGGCCTCACCGCCGGCATCCGACAGCTCCTGCGCACCGCCGGCGTCAGCGTCATCACCGGTCATGCCCAGCTCAGCCGACCCGACCAGCTCGTCGTCACCGACCCGCTCCGGCCGCTCGCGCCGGCCCAGTACTTCCAGTTCACCGACCTCGTCCTCGCCACCGGGTCCAGGCCGGCGCCGCTCCCGGGTCTGGTCCGCGACGGCATCACCGTCCTCGACTCCACCGACGTGCTCGCCCTCGACCACCTCCCCGGGCGCGTCGCCGTGCTCGGCGCCGGCTACATCGGCCTCGAGCTCGGCACCGCGCTCGCCAAGCTCGGCGCCCACGTCACGATCGTCGAGTACGCAAGCCGCGTCCTGCCGACGATGGACGCGATGTTCGCCCGGCCCATCGGCCGGCGCCTCCGCGAGCTCGGCATCGACGTCCGCCTCGACACGGCTGCCGTGCGCTTCGACGACGGTGTCCTCCACCTCGCCACGGGCGACGCGGTCGCCCAGCTCGACGTCGACGTCGTGGTGATCGCGGTCGGCCGCATCCCGAACACCGATCAGCTCGGGCTGGATGCCGCCGGCGTCACCCTCGACCGGCGAGGCCTCATCCCGGTCGGCGTCGATCGCCGCGCGACGCGCCACATCGCCGCGATCGGCGACATCGTCGAAGGCCCGGCGCTCGCCCACAAGGCGACGGCCGAAGCCCACGTCGCCGTGGAGGCGCTGTGCGGTCACGCTGCCGCGTTCGCTCCGACGACGATCCCGGCCGTGGTGTTCTGCGATCCCGAGATCGCCTCCGCGGGCCTCACCGTCGACGACGCGCGATCGGCGGGGATCGACGTCGACGCCGTCACCGTCCCGATGGGCGCCTCCGGGCGAGCCGCCACGATGGACGCGCGCGACGGCTTCCTGCAGCTCGTGTGGGAGCGCGACTCCGGCACGGTGATCGGCGTCCACATCGCCGGGGTGCACGCGTCCGAGCTGATCGCCGAAGGAGTCCTCGCGATCGAGATGGCCGCAACGCTCGACGACGTCGCCGGCAGCATCCACGCCCATCCCACGCTCAGCGAGCAGCTCGGCGAGGCCGCCCACCTCGCCCTCGATCGCCCGGTCCACGTCCCGAACCGACGGTGAGGGCCGGCCGACCGCGACCGACGCGAGGTCGCCATCGGTGGTCGCCTGGTCCGAGTGTGCGATTGGTCAGTACATTGAGCGTTGCCGTTCCACAAGGCTTGCGTTGTTCTGGACCCCGACCGCGCCCGAATGCGTCAGGGAGTTCCGTGTCCACAGCCAGCAGCACAACCTGGTCGACCTCGCTCGCGGGCTCAGCATGGACCCGCTGATCCGCAACAACGTGCACGTGTCCGGCTTGCCAGACGGGCAGCCCATCGTCTTCGCCCACGGTTTCGGATGTGATCAGCACATGTGGCGGTTCGTGACGGAGGCGTTCGCCGACCGCTTCTCGGTGGTGTGCTTCGACCACGTCGGTGCGGGCGACTCGGATCGTGATGCGTACGACTGCGTCAAGTACTCGACGCTCGACGGCTATGCGACCGATCTGCTGGAGATCTGCGCCGCGCTCGACCTGCGCGAGGTGATCCTGGTCGGGCACTCGGTGTCGGCGACCATCGCTGCGCTCGCTGCGATCCGGGAGCCCTCCCGGTTCGCCCGACTGGTGATGGTGGGTCCTTCGCCGCGCTACATCGACGATGTCGATTACGTGGGTGGGTTCAGCGAGGCCGACATCGGTGAGCTGTTGGATTCACTGGCGAGCAACTACCTCGGCTGGTCGACCGCGATGGCGCCGGTGATCATCGGCAACCCCGATCGTCCCGAGCTGGGAGAAGAGCTCACGACGAGCTTCTGCCGGACCGATCCGGTGATCGCCGAGTCCTTCGCCCGGGTCACGTTCCTGTCGGACAACCGCCGTGACCTCCCGTTCGTGCCGACGCCGACGTTGGTGCTGCAGTCGCGCCACGATGCGATCGCGCCGATCGCAGTCGGGGAGTACGTGGCGCGGGCGATCCCCAACGGCTCGCTGGTCGTCCTCGACGCCACCGGTCACTGCCCGCATCTGTCGGCTCCGACAGCGACGGCCGCCGCGATCCTGGCCTTCATCGACGACGCGTCACTGGGATGAGCGCGCACATGGACGACCATCGAGCTGACCGTCGCGACGGGCGCCTGAACGACCTGTACGACCGAGCGCCGTGCGGTCACCTGTCGACCTCGCCGGACGGATGCATCATCGAGGTCAACCAGACGTTCTTGCACTGGTCGGGCTACGAGCACGACGAGCTCGTCGACATCAAGTCGTTCGTCGAGCTGCTCAGCGTCGGCGGGCGGCTCTACCACGAGACGCACTACTGGCCGATGCTGCAGATCGAGGGATCGGCACGGGAGCTCGCGCTCGACATCGTCGCACGCGATGGCCGCCGGCTGCCCGCATTGGTCAACGCGGTGCTCGACCGCGATGGACGGACCGGAGCACCGATGGTCATCCGCGTGGCCGTGTTCGAGGCGACGGATCGTCGGCGGTACGAGCAGCAGCTCGTCCGGGCTCGCCAGGATGCCGAGATGGCCGAGGCCGCGGCGCGCCGGATGGCGGAAACGCTGCAGAAGACGTTCATCCCACCCGCGCTCGCCGCGATCGACGGACTCGAGGTGTCGGCGGTCTACCGGCCGGCGGGCCTCGGGGCTGAGATCGGCGGCGACTTCTACGACCTGTTCCAGGTGTCGGCGGATCATTGGGTCCTGGCCATCGGCGACGTGCAGGGCAAGGGAGTCGACGCAGCGGTGGTGACATCGCTGGCGCGGCACACGATCCGGGCGTTCGCGGTGGAGCACCACTCACCTGCAGCTGTCCTCCGCGACCTCAACACGGTGCTCTTGGCTGATGGCACCGACAGGTTCTGCACGGCGCTCGTGATCGCCCTGCATCGCGGCACCGATGGCTGGCGGGCCGTCGTCAGCGCCGGTGGCCACCCGTTGCCGATGGTGAGCCGCAACGGTTCGACGCCCACGGAGATCGGCCGTCCGGGAACGTTGCTCGGGTTCTTCCCGACGGGATCGTTCCACGAGGAGTCGATCGACCTGCACAGCGGCGACATGGTCCTCGCGTACACGGACGGCGTGAGTGAAGCCCGAGGCGACTCGTCCTTCTTCGGCGAGAACGCGATCGCCGCGGCGATGATGCGGCCCGCTGACTCGGCGTCGCGGTTGACCGCTCGGCTGCTCCACCAGGTGCTGGAGCACGGGGGCGACGTGACCCGGGACGACATCGCCATGGTCGCTGTCCGCGTTCCCTGACGGCGGTTCGGTTGCCGTGGCACCGGGGATGGCCGCTCGCGCGATCGTCGCTGGACTTCTGTTGCGCCCTCGGAGAGATTCGAACTCCCGCACATGGTTCCGGAAACCAATGCTCTATCCCCTGAGCTACGAGGGCCAGGGCGGACAGCACGATAGCGGCGATATGGCACCGGAACTCGCAGCGTGTTCCGGCACAATGGGTGACCCATGGCTGATCCGATCGTCACCGTTGCCGAGCTCCTCCAGCCCGCGTTCGCCGCTGTCGGTGGTGCGGGGGCCGATCCCGTGGTGCGGCCGAGCGACCGAGCCGACGCGCAGGCCAACGGTGCGCTGGCCATCGCCAAGCAGCTCGGCCAGAACCCGCGGCAGGTGGCCGAGGCCGTCCTCGCCGTCGCCGGTCCGGTGCTGGAGACCATCTGCAGCCACGTCGAGATCGCCGGCCCGGGCTTTCTGAACCTCACGTTCTCCGACGGGTTCCTCGCCGAGCAGCTCGGCATCGCCGCTGCCGACGAGCGGCTCGGCGTGCGTTCGGCACCGATCACCAAGCGGATCGTCATCGACTACTCCGCACCGAACGTGGCCAAGGAGATGCACGTCGGGCACCTCCGCACCACGGTCATCGGCGACGCGCTGGTGCGGCTGCTCACCTTCGTCGGGCACACCGTCATCCGCGAGAACCACATCGGCGACTGGGGCACGCCCTTCGGCATGCTCATCGAGCACCTCGTCGATCTCGGCGAGACCGAGGCGTTCTCCGAGCTGTCCGTCGGCGACCTCGACGTCTTCTACAAGCAGGCCCGGGGCAAGTTCGACGCCGATCCGGCGATCCAGGACCGGGCTCGCCAGCGGGTGGTGCTGCTCCAGAGCGGCGATCCGGAGACGATGCGGCTGTGGCACCTGCTCGTCGAGCAGAGCACGAAGCACTTCAACGCCGTGTACGCCAAGCTCGGCGTGCTGCTCACCGACGACGACATCGCCGGCGAGAGCATGTACAACCCGTTGCTGCCGGAGGTGCTCGAGCGCCTCGACGCGGCGGGTCTGCTGGAGCAGAGCGACGGCGCCGACGTCGTGTTCCCACCCGGGTTCACCAACCGCGAAGGCGCGCCGCTGCCGCTCATCGTCCAGAAGCGGGGCGGCGGGTTCAACTACGGCACCAGCGACCTCGCGTGCGTGATCGACCGGGTCGAGCGGGTCAAGGGCGATGTCCTGCTGTACGTCGTCGGCGCCCCCCAGGCCCAGCACTTCGCGATGGTGTTCAAGGTCGCCGAGATGGCCGGCTGGCTGCACCCGCCGACCGAGGCCGTCCACGTGATGTTCGGCAACGTGCTCGGACCGGATCGCAAGATGTTGAAGAGCCGCAGCGGCGAGCCGTTGAAGTTCATCGAGCTGCTCGACGAGGCCGTCCTGCGTGCTGCCGCGGCGGTCGCGGAGAAGAACCCCGACCTCGCGGCCGACGAGCAGGCCGACATCGCGCACATCATCGGCATCGGTGCGGTCAAGTACTCCGACCTGTCCACGGACCGGATCAAGGACTACATCTTCGACTGGGACCGGATGCTCGCGTTCGACGGGAACACCGCGCCGTACCTCCAGTACGCGCACGCCAGGATCTGCAGCATCTTCCGGCGCGCCGAGATCGACCGGGCCTCAGTGCGCGGCGCCGCGGTGGTGCTCGGCGTGCTCCAGGAGCGCGTGCTGGCCCGTCGGCTGCTCGCGTTCGACAGCGCCGTGTGGGACACGATCGACAAGTACAGCCCGCATCGGCTGTGCACGTACCTGTTCGACCTGGCCCAGGACTTCACCGCGTTCTACGAGCACTGCCCGGTGCTGAAGGCCGACGACGAGGCCACCAAGCACAGCCGCCTCGCGCTGTGCGACACGACGGCCCGGGTGCTGTCGGCCGGGCTCGATCTGCTCGGCATCGTCGCTCCCGAGCGGATGTAGGACCCGGCGTGACGGCGGCCAACACCTCCATCCCGCTCGGACTGCTCCCCGACACGGCCGAGATCGCGGCCGACGGCTCGCTGCACATCGGCGGCTGCTCGCTCGTCGACCTCGCCGAGACGTACGGCACGCCGCTGTTCGTGTACGACGAGACCCACCTGCGCAACCGCTGCCGGGAGGCCGTCGACGCGTTCGGCTACCAGAACGCGGTGTACGCGACGAAGGCCTTCCTGTGCAAGGCGATGGCCAAGCTCGCCTACGAGGAGGGTCTGTTGCTCGATGTCGCCACCGGTGGCGAGCTGCACGTCGCGCTCGCGGCGGGTGTCCCCGCTGACGCATGCACGTTCCACGGCAACAACAAGAGCCTCGGCGAGCTGCGGATGGCGATGTCGGCCGGCGTGCGCCAGATCGTCGTCGACAGCTTCGACGAGATGGACCGCATCGACTCGCTCGTCGGCGAGGGGCTCGACGCGCCGAACGTGGTCCTGCGGGTCACGCCCGGCGTGCACGCCCACACCCACGAGTTCATCGCCACGGGGCAGGACGACAGCAAGTTCGGGTTCAACCTCGGCAACGGCGATGCGATGACCGCCGTCGAGCGCGCCCGGTCGACGCCGACGATGCACCTCGTCGGCGTGCACTGCCACATCGGCTCGAACGTGTTCGCCGCGTCCAACTTCGCCAAGGCGGCAGAGGTGATGGCCGCGTTCGCGATCCCACTGGATCTCCCCGAGCTCGTGCTCGGCGGTGGCCTCGGCGTGGCGTACACCGTCGGCGAAGAAGCGCCATCGATCGCGCAGTGGGGCAACGTGCTGCTCGACGCGTGTGCGTCGATGGGCGTGCGGTCGCGGGTCAGCGTCGAGCCCGGGCGCTCCATCGTCGCGTCCGCAGCCGTCACGCTCTACTCGGTCGGCACGATCAAGGACATCCCCGGCATCCGCACCTACGTCGCGGTCGACGGCGGGATGAGCGACAACCCTCGTCCGGTGCTCTACGGCAGCGGCTACGAGGCGTTCCTGCCGCGTGCCGCCGGCGCCGATCGAACCGCTGCGGCGCGCCTCGTCGGCAAGCACTGCGAGAGCGGCGACGTGCTGATCTTCGACGCCGCGCTCCCGGAGGGCATCGTCGTCGGCGACATCCTCGCCACGCCCGTCACCGGCGCGTACGGGCACAGCATGGGCAGCAACTACAACAAGGTCACCCGACCCGCGGTGGTGTTCGTCAGCGACGGCACCTCGCGACTCGTGGTGCGTCGCGAGACCTACGACGACCTCCTCACCTGCGATCTGGGCTGACGACGATGGCGAGCACGCTCGGCGGGATGATGGCCCGCATCGTCGGTCGGTTGACGAAGGGCAAGTCCGGCGGGCCCGCGCCGGCGCCACACTCGTCGCCGACGGGGCATCGACCGCCGCCGACGAGTGACTCGTCCTTCGCCGGCGTGACCGTCGAGTACAACCCGGACCTCGACGGCAACGCCGACCCCGGCGAGGTCGTGTGGACGTGGGTGCCGTGGGAAGAGGATCCGGGCCAGGGCAAGGACCGCCCGATCGTCATCGTCGGCCGGCGCGGGTCGATGCTCGTCGGCGTGCCGTTGACGTCGAAGCACCACGACAACGAACGGCAGATCGCCGTCGGCACGGGACCGTGGGATCACGAGGGCCGGCCGAGCTACGCCAAGCTCGACCGGATCCTCGATGTGGACCCGAGTCAGGTCCGCCGCGAGGGCGCGATCCTCGATCGTCACCACTTCGACCAGATCATCACCGCGCTCCGCGGTTGAGGATCCGGGCATAGGCCGTACGGCTCAATTGTGTTCAGTCCGGACGCAACCCCTCGTCGCAGGGTGGAGGCACTTGTACCGTGTCGCTGAACGAGGGATGCGTTGATGCAGTGGGGCTCGAATTGGTCGCCTGAGCCACTGCGGAGCAAGGGCGAACCCGACCTCTTTGGATACCACCGCTCGGTCAGGAGCGGCGGAACTGAAAGGGTCACTCATGACTTCACCCTCCGTGTCCTTGGCGACCCGACAGGGCTATCCCCCCATCTCCGTCCCGCTCTCGACGCGAGATGTCACGATGCTCGCGGCGGGAGCCGGAGCGCTGAGCAACGTCCTCACCGCGGCGTTCGTGGTGGTCTGCGTCGCCGCCGCTGCGGTGCATCGCCGCCGTCGGCTCGGCCGCCGCTGAACGGTCCCGACGTCCTCAGGCGGTCGGGCCGAGCAGCGCGAGCACATCGTCCTCGGTCATCGTGCCGGGCGGTGTCTGGGTGGCCGCCATCCGGTTGGCGAGGCGCTGCAGCACCTCGTTGAGCGGTGTGGGCACGCCGTGCAGGCGGCCGAGCAGCACGATCTCGCCGTTGAGGAAGTCGGACTCGATCGAGCCCACGCCGCGGGCCAGGCTCTGCCACGACGAGCCGCCGCCGCGGCGCTCGCCGTCGACGGGGCGGATCGACAGCAGATCCCCGCGGCGCTCCTTGTCCTCGGCGAACGACGCGAAGTCGATGCCGGCGGCGTGCAGCGCAGCCTCACCCTCGGCCCGCAGGATCGGCACCAGCCGGCTCTCGCCGGTGATCGGGCCGCACGCGGCCTCGACCGAATTGGCCAGGTTGGCGAGCAGCTTCGCCCACTTCCAGCGCATCACGTCGGGGCGCACGATCGACACGAACGTCGAGTCGGTGAACGCCGCGGCGATGGTGGTGCAGCGCTCGTCGACGCCGCCCGGGTAGCGGCCGATGTCGAAGATCCCGGAGTTCGGCGCGCTGTAGACGACCACGACACCCGGTTCGAGATGACCGGTGGGGCAGAGCACCGGCACGGCGTACACGTCGCGGAAGCGGCGCAGCGCGGCGGCCTCGTTGGCCACGCCGTTCTGCAGGCAGACGATCGGCAGCTCCGGTCCGGCCTCCAACGCGAGCGCGTCGAGCGCGGCCCCGGTGTCCTGGCCCTTGACGGCCATCAGCACGACGTCGTCGTCGGTGAACCGGATCTCGCGTGGATGCTCGAACACCGGCAGGTGCAGCACGTCGGAGCCGATCGGGGAGGCGAGCCGCAGCCCGTGCTCGCGCATCGCCGCAGCGTGCGCGCCGCGCGCGATGAGCGCGACGTCGTGGCCGCCCTGGGCGAGCCGCCCGCCGACCACCCCGCCGATCCCGCCCGCTCCGTAGATGATGTAGCGCATGCCACCCAGCGTTGCACGTGCCACCGCACCCGGCGACGGCGGCCTCGGCGGCGGGCAATTGGTTTCAGAGCGGGAGTGCTGCCGCGTAGCCTGCCGGGGTGGCACTTCTCGGCAATCACGTTCGGATCGGCGTTCTCGGCTGCGGCAACGTCGGTGCGGCGTTCGTCCAGCTCGTCGCCGCACAGGCAGACGCGATCGAAGCCCGCACCGGGCTGCGGCTCGAGGTCACCCGGGTCGCGGTGCGCAACATGTCCCGCGAGCGCGAGGTCGAGCTCAGCCAGGGCGTGCTGGTGCGCGATGCCCAGGCCGTGGTCGACGATGCCGAGGTCGATCTCGTCGTCGAGGTGATCGGCGGCATCGAGCCGGCCCGCGAGCTGATCGTCACCGCGCTCGGCAAGGGCAAGCCCGTCGTCACCGCGAACAAGGAGCTGCTCGCCAACATCGGCACCGAGCTGTACGCAGCAGCGGATTCGGCCGGCGTCGACCTGCTGTTCGAGGCAGCGGTGGCCGGTGGCATCCCGCTCATCCGGGCCCTGCGCGAGAGCCTGCGCGGCGAGCCGATCCGGCGGGTGCTCGGCATCGTCAACGGCACCACCAACTTCATCCTCACCAAGATGACCGAGGAGGGCGCCGACTACTCGGCCGCGTTGTCCGAGGCCCAGCGGCTCGGGTTCGCCGAGCGCGATCCCACGGCCGACGTCGAGGGCTTCGACGCCGGCGCGAAGGCCGCGATCATGGCCACGATCTCGTTCGGCACCAAGGTGGTGGCCGGCGATGTCTACCACGAGGGCATCAGCGGCGTGACGGCCGGCGACATCGCGATGGCCACCCGCCTCGGCTACGTCGTCAAGCTGCTCGCGATCTGCGAGCAGGACGAGGAGACCGGCGAGGTCGCCGTGCGCGTCCATCCGGCGATGGTGCCCAAGCACCATCCGCTGGCCAGCGTGCGAGAGAGCTACAACGCGGTGTTCGTCGAGGGTGCCGCGGTCGGCTCGCTGATGTTCTACGGGCGTGGCGCGGGCGGGTTGCCGACGGCCAGCGCCGTGCTCGGCGACGTGATCGACGCCGCCGTCAACCTCCGCCAGGGCACCCACGGCTCGCTCGGCTCGTTCGGCCGGGCCAAGATCCGGCCCATCGACCAGACCAGCTCCGAGTACCTGATCAGTCTCGACGTCGCCGATCGGCCCGGTGTCCTGCACGCGGTGGCCGGGGTGCTCGCCCGCAACGACGTCAGCGTCCGGGCGATGGAACAGGAGGGCCTGCGCGACGATGCCCGGCTCGTGTTCATCACCCACAGCGCCAAGGAGTCGGCCGTGCAGACGTGCCTGCGCGAGCTGCGCGACCTCGATGTCGTGACTCGCATCGGCAGCCTGCTGCGCGTGATCGGCGGCTGAACCCCGATGCGCTACGTCTCCACGCGCGGCACGGCGCCCGGGCTCGGCTTCTGCGACGTGCTCCTCGCCGGCCTCGCCACAGACGGCGGGCTCTACCTGCCGGAGAAGTGGCCGTCACTGCCCGACCTGTCGGCCACCCGCTCGTACGCCGAGGTCGCCGCCGCGGTGATGAGCCCGTTCATCGGCGACGAGATCGCCCCCGACGTGTTCGCCGAGCTGTGCCGCGACGCGTACGCGACGTTCCGTCACGATGCCGTCGTCCCGCTCGTGCAGATCGGCTCGAACGAGTGGCTGCTCGAGCAGTTCCACGGCCCGACGCTGGCGTTCAAGGACGTCGCCCTCCAGCTCGTCGGGCGGCTGTTCGACCACGTGCTGCGTGAGCGCGGCGAGCGCGTCACCATCGTCGGCGCCACGAGCGGCGACACCGGCAGCGCGGCCATCGACGGCGTGAAGTCGTGCAGCAACGTCGACATCGTCATCCTCTATCCCTACGGTCGCACCAGCGACGTGCAGCGCCGGCAGATGACCACGGTCGACTCGCCGAACGTCCACACCGTGGCGGTCGACGGAACCTTCGACGATTGTCAAGATCTCGTCAAGGCGATGTTCAACGACGTCGCCTTCCGCGAGGACATGCGCCTGTCCGCGGTCAACAGCATCAACTGGGCCCGGGTCATGGCCCAGATCGTCTACTACGTCACGGCATGCCGGTCGCTCGGCGCGTCGATGGCGGATGGCCACGACGGTGGCGTCACGTTCAGCGTCCCAACCGGCAACTTCGGCAACGTGCTCAGCGGCTGGATCGCGCGTGAGATGGGCGCGCCGATCAGGGACTTCATCGTCGCCAGCAACGCCAACGACATCCTCACCCGGTTCGTCAACGACAACGACATGACCACGCGCGGCGTGGTGCCAACGGTCAGCCCGTCGATGGACATCCAGGTGTCGTCGAACTTCGAGCGGTTGCTCTTCGAGATGAACGACCGCGACGGTGGGATGACGGCCGAGCAGCTGCAGCGGCTCCGCCACAGCGGTTCGCTGCAGGTCGAGCAGGACCAGATCGCTCAGTGGATCGCCCCGTCGTTCCGCGCCGCCCGCTTCGACGACGACCAGACCCTCGCCGAGATCCGTCGGATCCACGAGTCCTGCGGTCAACTGATCGATCCACACACCGCCACCGGCACGGCCGCGGTCCATGCGCTACGGGCGACGCGCGACGGGCGACCGGTGGTCACCCTCGCCACGGCCCATCCGGCGAAGTTCCCCGATGCTGTCGAGCGGGCCACCGGCGTGCACCCGGCGCTGCCGCCACACCTCGCCGACATCTTCGATCGGCCCGAGCGGACCAATCGCATCGGCAACGACCTCGCCGACGTCGAGGCGTTCGTCCGCCGCGCCGTCGCCCGCTGACCGGTTGCAACCGCGGAGGGTGCCTGGATAGGGTGCCAGTGCTCGGAACCCCGAGCCGTGTGTCTCGATGCGCCCCGCAGCTGTTGCAGGCGGAACCGTGAACGCATGGAACTCTCCGCTGGTGGGTGTGGTCTGGCGTTCGGTCGTGCTCTCGCTCGCCGCACGCCCCTGTGCCCGCACCAGATCCCCGTCCCGCGAGGGACATCCCCGAAAGTAGGTTCTCGTGGCCGCAGATGCCCTCGAACAGTCCGTGCTGGAGTCGAAAGACCGCGAGCAGCTGATGGCCATCGCCAACGCGCTCGGGGTCAAGAGCACGTCCCGGGCGAAGAAGGCCGATCTGATCCAGAAGATCCTCGAGACCACCGGGGCGATCCCGTCGTCGGGTGGTGACAGCGCTCCCGAACCGCAGACGTCGGGCGCCACGCCGGCGTTGTTCGACGCCGGGTCGACCTCGCCCACCGCATCGGCGCCGGTGCTCGGCCCCGACGGTGAGCCCTTGGCCGACTGGGAGATCGAGCTGCTCGAGCAGGGCATCAGCACCGACACGACGCCGACCACCACGCAGGTCGGGAGCTCCGGCAACGCCCAGGCGCCGCGGTCGACCTCGCCGGCACCCCGTGTCGACGGACGCCCGGCACCGGCGCCCGTCGACGCCGACGGAGACGCCGATGGCGACGAGGGCGACGACGACGGAGGCGACGGCGAAGGCGGCAGCGACGGGATCGACGGCGATGGCGAGAGCCGGAACCGCCGCCGGCGCCGCCGTCGGAACAAGAACCGCGCCGAGGTCGGTCCCGACGGGGAGCGGATCGAGGCACCGCGTCCCGCCGGTCAGCCCAACGTCGCTCCCGCGCCGCACGGCAACCAGGGCAACGGCAACCCGGGCAACGGCAACCAGGGGAACGGCAACGGGAACCAGGGTGGCGGGCAGAACGGTCCGCGCAACGACCGCGGCGATCGCAACGAGCCCGCCGAGGCCGGCTACGGCCAGGATCCGGTGGAGGTGTCGGGCTACCTCGACCTGCGCGACGAGGGCTACGGCTTCCTGCGGGTCAGCGGCTACCTGCCGAGCCGCGACGACTCCTACATCCCGGTGAAGCTGACCCGTCAGTTCGGTCTGCGCAAGGGCGATCACGTCACCGGCCTCAGCCGTCCGGCGGGTCGCAACGAGAAGAACCCGGCGCTGCTCGAGGTCCACACCGTCAACGGGGGAGATCCCGACGCGGCCCGGTCCCGCCCCCGGTTCGAGGACCTCACCGCGGTGTCACCCGACTCCATCCTGCGCCTCGAGAACCCGGCCGATCCGGGCACGAACCCGACGGCGTGCCGGATCATCGACCTGATCAGCCCGATCGGCCTCGGCCAGCGCGCCCTCATCGTGTCCCCGCCGAAGGCCGGCAAGACCACGATCATCAAGACCATCGCCTCGGCGATCGAGCGCAACCACCCCGACGTGAAGCTGATCGTGCTGCTCATCGACGAGCGGCCCGAAGAGGTCACGGACATGCGCCGCACGGTCAGCGGCGAGGTCCTGGCGAGCACGTTCGACCGTCCGAGCGACGAGCACACCCAGCTCGCCGAGATGTGCATCGACAAGGCCAAGCGGCTCGTCGAGCAGGGCGACGACGTCGTCGTCATCCTCGACGGCCTGACCCGGCTCACCCACGCCTACAACGCAGTGGCGCCGTCGACCGGGCGCACGCTGGCCGGTGGCCTCGACGCGGGCGCGCTGCTCGCCCCGAAGCGACTGTTCGCCGCTGCCCGCAAGGTGGAAGAGGGCGGGTCGCTGACCATCCTCGCCACCGTGCTCGTCGGCACCGGCAACCCGGCCGACGACGCGATCGTCGAGGAGCTCACCGGCGCGGCAAACGCCGAGCTGCACCTCGATCGACACCTCGCCGAGCGTCGGCTGTACCCGGCCATCGACGTCATCGCGTCGAGCACTCGCCACGAGGAGCTGCTGATCCCCTCCACCCAGTTGCAGCAGGTGTGGGCGTTGCGGCGGATCCTGGCCGACGCCGCTGCCGATGGCAACCCCGCCGCCGGGCTCGAGCTGCTCACCGGCCGGCTCGGCTCGACCAAGGACAACGACGCCCTGCTCGGTTCGCTCTGACCCGCTCTGCGGGTAGCGTGCTGCGTTCGCCGATTTGCCGGTAACCTTTCTCATCCGTTCTCATTCTTGGAGAGTTGTCATGCAGACCGAAATCCACCCGAAGTACGCCGACATGGTGGTCAAGTGCACGTGTGGGAACACCTTCACGACCCAGAGCACCAAGACCGGAAACCTGAGCGTCGAGCTCTGCAACGAGTGCCACCCGTTCTTCACCGGCAAGCAGAAGCTCGTCGATGCCGGCGGCCGCGTGGAGCGCTTCAACAAGCGCTACGGCGCACGCAAGGGCGCCTGACGCCCGTTCGCTGAACTGGCCGCCGCACGTCGGTGGCCGGTCCGTCATCAACCGTTCGACCACGAGCCATCCACGCTTCGGCGTGGGTGGCTCGTGCCGTTCTCGTCACGCTGCGCCGACCGCGCTGACGAAACTCGTACGAAGTCCTGATTCAGGCCGCACCAGGTGTTGCCGATGACAATTCGTCACCATGTTGGTCACATGGAGCGAAGGGACAGCTGTTCTTGCCCACGAACGATGCCGCGTCGATCACCCATCTGCTACGACGCACCGAATACGTCGCGCGCCCCGGTCGGATCGCCGCCCTCGTGGCGAAGCCGTCCCTGGCCGCCGCGATCGATGACATCCTCGACGTCACCACCCCGGTCGCGCTGCCGACCGACCTCGATCACGACATCGACGATCACGGCTGGGACCAGTACATCGAGGCGATGCAGTGGTGGTTCGACCGGATGGTGGACTCGCCGACGCCCATCCAGGAGAAGATGACGTTCTTCTGGCACGGCCACTTCACGAGCGCCTGGAACAAGGTCAACTCGACGTACATGATGATGACCCAGAACAAGCTGTACCGGGATCAGGCGCTGGGCAACTACGCCACGCTCACCCAGGCGATGGCGCTGCAGCCGGCGATGCTCGAGTACCTCGACAACACCGAGAACCGCAAGGGCTCACCGAACGAGAACTTCGCCCGCGAGCTGCTCGAGCTGTTCACGCTCGGCATCGGCAACTACGCCGAGTCCGACGTCGAGGCAGCCGCCAAGGCGTGGACCGGCCACGGCATCGACTGGACGGAGGGGTCGCCGACGTATCTGCACTACCTGTTCACCTCGGGCCAGCACGACAACTCGCAGAAGACGTTCCTCGGCCGCACGGCCAACTTCAACGGGCCCGACATCATCAACGAGATCCTCGTCAACAACCCGACGGCGAAGCTGATCGCGTCGAGGTTCATCATCGCCAAGCTGTGGGAGTACTTCGCTCACCCCGATCCGCCGGTGGCCGTGCTCGATGCGCTGCAGGCCGGCTTCGCCGCGAACTGGGACATCAAGGCGTTGCTCAAGAGCATGTTCCTGCGCGACGAGTTCTACGCGACGACGGCCACGCAGGGACTCGTCCGCAGCCCGGTCGAGTGGGTCGTGGCGATGCTCTACCAGACGGGTCTGCGGTCCACCGACCTCGATCCGCAGTGGTACGTCGGCTACATGGGTCAGACCCCGTTCAACCCGCCGAACGTGGCCGGCTGGAAGTCGAACGCCTACTGGATCAACACCACCACGATCGGGGCGCGCGCCGAGTTCGCTCAGGGCGTGACGTGGCACCTGCGCGACCAGTACGACGGGATCACGTCGATGAGCATCACCGATGCGGTCACGACGATGGTGAACCTGTTCGGGCTCGCACCGCTGTCGGCCACCAGCCAGGCCGCGTTGACCGGCTACCTCACCGCCCAGCGCGCCGCTGTGCACAACGACTGGTGGGAGCCGACCAACCTGCTGACGATGTCCATGATGGCTCCCGAAATGCACATGGCCTGAGAGGCGACATGCTCGATCACGACATCTCCGCCCGCGACGCGTTCGCGCTCCTGTCCACCCGTCCGGACCCGATGGCCGGCCTCGACCGCCGCCGGTTCCTCCAGCTCGCCGGTCTCGGCATCGGTGGCGCGGCGCTGCTCGACACGATCGGCTCCACCGCGCTCGGCCGGTTCTTCCCCGACGGCGGACACGACGCGTTCGCCGCTGCGCCGCTCGGCGCCGATCAGGGCGTGCTCGTGCTCGTCGGGATGTACGGCGGCAACGACGGGCTGAACACCGTCGTGCCGTACAGCAACCCGAAGTACGCCGCCTACCGCTCGAACATCGCGATCGCCCAGAACCGTCTGCTCACGCTCGACGGATCGGTGGGCCTCCATCCGAACCTGACGTTCATGAAGTCGATGTGGGACCAGCAGCAGCTGGCCGTCGTGCAGGGCGTCGGCTACCCCGACCCGAACCTCAGCCACTTCGACTCGATGGCGACGTGGATGTACGGCAACGCGACGCCGACGGTGGGCGCGCCGAGCTCGGGCTGGATCGGTCGCTGGCTCGACGGCCTCGGGTCGTCGGCCGACCTGCTCACCACGGCCGTGCTCGGCACGGACCTCCCGCTGCACATGGTGGGCCTCAGCCGCCAGGCCGTGACCATCCCGGACTACGGCCTCGACTACGGCGCGCACACCGACGACGACTCGTTGCGGATGTACAACGGCGTCCGGGCGTACTCGGCATCGTCGGGTGGGCGCGGCCCGTGGTTCGACGCGTTCGCGGCCACCGCGCGGGCACAGCTCGACATGACGCACACCATCGCCCCGGCGTTCACCCCCGATCCGCCCGACGGCGCGCTGCTCAAGAAGCTCACCATCGCGGCCCGCTTGATCAACGCCGACGTCGGCCTGCGCGTGATCGACGCCAGCTTCGACAACTTCGACACCCACTCCGACGAGCCCACCGAGCACGATCAGCGGATGGCCGAGCTCGATGCGGGTCTGCGCGGCTTCTTCGCGACGCTCGATCCCCGCTTCGCCGGACGCGTCACGGTGATGACGTTCAGCGAGTTCGGTCGCACGCCGTGGTCCAACGGTTCGCTCGGCACCGACCACGGCACCACCAACAACCACTTCGTGATCGGCGCCAACGTGAAGGGCGGCCTGTACGGCCAGCAGCCCGCGCTGCAGAAGGTCGTCGACGGTCGCACCCAGGACCTCGAGGAGTGGGACCGGCTCGACTTCAACGTCGACTTCCGCTCGCTGTACGACACCGTGCTCGACGGTCTCCTCGGCGGGGGATCGGGCACGGTGCTCGGCGGCGCCTACCCGAAGCTCGACCTGTTCCGGCCCGACGGATCGGTGGCACCCGGTAGCGGTGCCGGCGCCAGTGGCAGTGGAGGCAGTGCCGCTGGCGTCCAGTCGTCGACCGGCTCCGACTTCGTCGGCATCGTCCCCGATCGCCTGCTCGACACCCGCACCGCTGGTGGCGCACCGATCGGCCCGGCGTCGAGCATCGACCTGCAGGTCGCCGGCGTTCGCAGCGTGCCCGGCAACGCCGTCGCCGCGGTGCTCAACGTGACCGCGGTCGGCGCGACCTCGGCGTCGTACCTCACCGTGTGGCCGACGGGGGTCGACCAGCCCGGCACCTCGAGCCTCAACGTGGCCGGCGGCGATGTCGTCCCGAACCTCGTGATCGCCAAGCTGGGCGCGAACGGCAAGGTGAGCATCTACAACAACGCCGGCACCGTCGACTGCGTCGTCGACGTGGTCGGCTACTTCCAGGCCGCCTCGGCGAGCCGCTTCACCTCGCTCGCTCCCGCCCGGGTGCTCGACACCCGGATCGGACTCGGCGCGCCGACGGCCGCCGTGGGCCAGGCCGCGTCGATCGATCTCCAGATCACCGGACAGGGCGGCGTCGCGGGCGATGCCGACTCGGTCGTGCTCAACGTGACGGTCACCGAGCCGACGGGCGAGGGGTACGTCACGGTGTGGCCCACCGGTGCGGCCATGCCGACAGCGTCGAACCTCAACTTCGTGCCGGGCCAGACCGTGCCGAACCTCGTCGTCGCCAAGCTCGGCGACGGCGGCAAGGTGTCGCTGTTCAACTCCTCGGGCAACACCCATCTCGTCGCCGACGTCCTCGGCTCCTTCAGCGCCTCGGGTGGCGCGCGCCTCACGTCGCTGGCCCCCGCCCGGCTGCTCGACACCCGCTCCGATGGATCGGGTCCGAAGCCGGTCGGCCAGACGCCGATGCCGTTGCTGGTCGTGGGCCGCGGCGGCGTGCCGGCGTCGGGCGTGACCGCCGTCGTCCTCAACGTGACCGCCACGGCCGGCACCCGCGACGGCTACGTCACGGTGTACCCCACCGGGCAGGACGCGCCGATGGCGTCGAACCTGAACACGGTCGCCGGCCAGACCCGCGCCAACCTCGTCATCGCCAAGGTCGGCGGCGACGGCTCGGTGGCGATGTTCAACTCGGCGGGCGACATCCATCTCGTCGCCGACGTCGTCGGCTACTTCACGCAGTAGCCCGACGCTCGACACCCATTAGCCTCGGGGTCGTGGTGACTCCTGTTGCTGGCATGCCGGCCGATCCGCAGCGCCGGGCGGCCCTGCTCAACCTCAAGCTCCGAGCCCTGGTCCGCGAGCACCTCGGTCGGGAGATCGGCGACATCAGCGGCACCGAGCCGATCCCGTTCGGGCGCGGCGCTGCGTTGGTCATCGACGGCACGGCCTGGCTGCTGCTCGCCGAGCAGCCCGAGCGCAGCCTCGGCGGCGCGCTCGCCTGGGCGATGCGTCAGCCGGCGGCCAAGGACTACGCGATCATCGCCGAGTCCGCATCCGGCATCCTCGCCCGCCGGGCCGAGCTGTTCGACTTGCCGATCACGATCTGGCACGCGGTCGAGCGGATGCTCGTGCCGGCGGTGGTGGAGCCGTACCCGGCCGACGCCCCGCTCGATCCCGCCCACCACGAGCTGCGCGGCCTGATCGAGCAGGGCGGTGCCGAGCCCGTGATCGAGCACGGTGTGCTGGCCGGCGAGGTGCGCGGCCTCGAGGTCTGCCGTGTCGTCACCGACCCGTCCACCGACGAGGTACGCCTCGAGGTGGGCGTCGGTGCGCACGATCGCGAGGCGTTCCTGATGATCCACGGTGGTCGCCCGACCGTCGAGGCACTGGCCGATGTCGTGGCAGCGGTCGAGCCGCACCGCCGCGACGACGCGCCGTACCATCCGCTCAACAAGCTCGGCGCCGAGCGGTTGCTCCGCTGGGAGGTGCTCCGCGACCCCGGTCGGATCGGCGTCGCGACGCTCACGGTCGCCGCGCCGCCGGTGCCGCGACCCAACGTCAAGGACCCCGTCCCGGCCGTTGCGGTCGGCACGACGATCGACGGTGCGCCGGTGGTCGTCGTCACGTCGACCGGCATCGACCTCGACCTCGTCCCGTTCGCGCTCGACGCCCGCCAGATGCACGCCCCCGAGGCGGAGCTCCTGCTCGTCGTGCCCGAGCGCGACGCCTCGCCCGTGACCCGCTCCCTGGCCGCAGCGGCGCACCGCCCACCCACCGTCGTCACCTGGAACTGACCGCTCCGGGAGGTTCAGTTCGTCAACGTGACGTTCTCCGCCTCCCAGACCCCGAGATCGCCCCGTTCGAAGGTGGCGTCACCGGGCGGTGAGCGACCGGCGCACGTCGTCGAGGTGGTGTTCGGCTTCGTGCAGCGCCTGGGCCGCGACCCACAGCAGGTTGCGCGTCGCCGGGCGCGGCCACGGGTAGAAGATCGGACGGGCGAGCAGCTCGGGCGTCATCGCCTCGATCGTGCGGGCCAGCAGATCGGCGGCCACGTCGATGTCGCGGGCGAGCTGCTCGGGCTGGTCGTTGGCGTAGAGCCCCACGGCGATGCGGACGTCGGTGAACTGCGGTTTGGGCACCGGGTTGTCCTCGGCGATCCCGTTGATGATCCGGTCGCGCAGGTTGAACATCACGTCACGTGCGTGGCAGCCGTACTCGACCGCCGACCACACGGCCGGCTCGGGTCGGATGGCCAACGTCGGGTCGCCGCTCCGCAACGCCTCGCCGAACCCGGAGGCGGTGGCGCGCAGCCGTGCCGGCACCTCACCGGCGGTGACCGCGTCCCACTCGAACCCGCAGACCTCACAGACCTCGATCGACAACTCGCCCATCGGCGCAGGCTAGGACGGCCGCCGCGACGCTGTCATGCCGATTTGCGGCGGGTTCGGCGGGTCGGTCTCGCTGGTCCGGCCGCGCTCGCTTCGCCGTAGCCTTGCGGGGCTGTGATGGATCGCCTGGACGCCGTGGAAGATGAGCTGCTGACGCTGGAGGCCGAGCTCTCGGACGCGGCGACGCACAGCGATCCGGTCGTGTTGCGCCAGAAGACCAAGCGCTACAAGGAGCTCGCCCCCATCGTCGAGCTGATCCGTGCCCACCGCGCGGCCGTCGCCGACGCGGCCGCGGCGCGCGAGCTGCTCGCGATGGCCACTCCCGACGAGCGGGAGATGATGCGCGCCGAGCTGAGCGGCGCCGAGGCCGACATCGCCCGGCTCGAGGAGGAGATCCGGTTGATGCTCCTGCCGCGTGACCCGAACGACGGCAAGGCGGTGATCGTCGAGATCCGTGGTGCCGAGGGTGGCGAGGAGGCGAACCTGTTCGCTCGCGACCTGTACGACATGTACGCCGGCTACGCGGCGCAAGAGGGCTGGAAGACCGAGGTGTTGTCGAGCGACGTCAGCGATCTCGGCGGCCTCAACCAGACCACGTTCATGATCAACGGCGACACCGCGTGGGGGCACATGAAGTTCGAGGGCGGAACCCACCGCGTGCAACGCGTGCCCGTCACCGAGAGCCAAGGCCGGATCCACACCTCGTCGGCCACCGTGCTGATCCTCGCCGAGGCCGAAGAGGTCGAGGTCGAGATCGACGACAAGGACCTCCAGATCGACGTGTACCGGGCGAGCGGTCCGGGCGGCCAAGGCGTCAACACCACCGACTCCGCGGTGCGGATCACCCACAAGCCGACGGGCATCGCGGTGGCGATGCAGGACGAGCGCAGCCAGCTCCAGAACCGGGCGCGGGCGATGACCGTGCTCCGGGCCCGGCTGCTGCAGGCCGCGCAGGAGGCCGCCGATGCCAAGGCCTCGGCCGAGCGCAAGTCGCAGGTCGGCACGGGAGGACGCGGCGAGAAGATCCGCACGTACAACTACAAGGAGAACCGGGTCACGGACCACCGGATCCAGTTCACCCTCTACCAGCTGCAGGACGTGCTCGCCGGCAACCTCACCCCGGTGGTCGAGGCGCTGATCGCCGACGAGCGGGCCAAGCAGCTCGCCGGTGACGATGACTGAACACGCGCCAGGCGACACCTCGGGCGATCCAGCAGGCGATCCCGTCACGTGGCGCCAGCTGCTCGACGAGACGACCACGGCGCTCGGTGACAGGCACCACGCGCGCTGGATGTGCGAGGTCGCCAGTGGCTGTGATGCGGACGAGCTGCGCGACGCGCTCGACGAACCGGCGACCCACCGGATGGTGGCCCACCTCGATGCGCTGATCGCCCGCCGGCTGGCCGGTGAACCGCTGCAGTACGTGCTCGGCAGCTGGCAGTTCCGCCGGCTCGACCTGATGGTGGATCGGCGAGTGCTGATCCCGAGGCCCGAGACCGAATGGGTGTGCGAGGCCGCGCTCTCGATCGCCCGCACGTTGCCGGCGCCGCTGACGGCGGTCGACCTCGGCACCGGGAGCGGTGCCATCGGGTTGTCACTCGCCGCCGAGCTGCCGATCGGCTCGGCCCGCGTGTGGCTCGCCGACGTGTCGACCGATGCGCTCGATGTCGCCCGCGCCAACCTCGCCGGCGTCGGCCGTGCCGGCGCGCCCGTGCAGATCGTGCACGGATCGTGGTTCGCCGCGCTGCCCGACACCCTGCGCGGCACGATCGACCTCGTGGTCGCCAACCCGCCGTACATCGCGGCCGACGATCCGGCCGTGGCCGACGACGTCGTCGCGTGGGAGCCGCACCTCGCCCTGTTCGGCGGCGACGACGGGTTGCGCGATCTCCGCGAGATCGTCGCCGACGCGCCGTCGTGGCTGCGCCGGGGGGGCTGGCTGGTGATGGAGATCGGTGCCGATCAGGGCGACGCGGTTCGTGCGCTGCTCGACGCGGCGTCGATGGTGGACGTCGAGATCCGTCCCGACCTCACCGGCCGCGACCGCATCGCGATCGGTCGGCGGGCCGGCTGAGCCGCCCGCCCCGGCGCACTCAGTCGAAACGGGCGGCGAGCTGACCGAGGAGGTTCTGCTCCTGCGGATCGATCTCGTGATCGACGCCAGCCACGTCGCGGGCGGCGGAGAAGAGCGAGGCACGTAGCACCGTGCTCGTGATCCGCGCGTCGACCGAGTCGAGGAACTCCTCGATCGTGTCGTTCGAGACCGCAGCGCGCACCTTGGCCATCGCCGGCCCGAGGTACTGGTCGAACGAGAACGTCGGGGTCTCCCAGCCGGACTCGACCGTGATGTTGCGGATCTCCTCGACCTCCTCCGGTGTGATGTGGTGGTCCACGATCATCACCAGCAGAAGAAGCTCGACCGCGGCCTCGTGCTCGCGGTCCTCCGTGGCGTGCACGGCGACGTTGGCGTAGAGGTCCTGCAGCCTGGTGTTCACAGCGCCAAACGTAGCGTTCGGCTACGCCTCGATCCGCAACGCGCGGCGGAGGAAGTCGAGCTGGTGGAGCAGCAGGTTCTCGGCCACGACCTCCTGCGGCGTCATGTGGGTGACCCCCGAGAGCGGCAGCACCTCGTGCGGCTTGCCGGCCGCGAGCAGCGCGGACGACAGCTGCAGGGTGTGCGCGGCGACGACGTTGTCGTCGGCCAGCCCGTGGATCAGCAGCAGCGGACGGGTCAGCTGCGGCGCGAGCGGCAGCAGGGACGACACGTCGTACGGCTCCGGGTCGCTCAACGGATCGCCCAGGTAGCGCTCGGTGTAGTGCGTGTCGTACAGCCGCCACTCGGTGACGGGCGCGCCGGCGATGCCCGCGTGGAAGACGTCGGGCCGGCTGAGCACGGCGAGCGCGGCGAGGTAGCCGCCGAAGCTCCAGCCGCGCACGCCGACCCGTTCCAGGTCGAGCTCGACGCCGTCGCCCTGCAGCACCTTGGCCACGGCTTCGAGGGCGCGGACCTGATCCTCGAGCACCGGACCGGCGAGGTCGTGGTAGACCGCGCGCTCCCACTCGGTGCCGCGTCCGGGCGTGCCGCGACCGTCGGTGACGATGACGGCGAAGCCCTGATCGGCGAACCACTGCGATGACAGGTACGCGCTGCGCGCGCTGACGACGCGCTGGGCGTGCGGGCCGCCGTACGGATCGAGCAGCACCGGCAACGGGCCGGTGATGTCGCCGTGGGGGAGCAGCACAGCGACAGCGAGATCGTCGTCGCCGACGCGGTGGATGGTGACGTTCGGCTCGACGAGCGGCGTCTGCGCGTTGGACGCGATCACGTGATCGCCCACGGTGGTGACGGCGCCGTGGTGATCGAGCGAGCTGCTGCGGATCGCCGTCACCGTGCCGCCGCTGGCAGCCGTGTGGACGCCTGGGCTGTCGGCCGTGGGGGAGGTACAGCTCGCCGGATCGGCGCCGTCCGCGGCGGTCCACACCCACACGTGCTGGACGGTCGGGTCGTCGAGCGGGTTGGCGAGGAACGTCACCGAGTCGGTGCCGACGGCGACGACCGAGCGCAGCTGCACGTCCTCGGGCGACACGATGGCGTCGTCGACCAGCAGCCGGCGCGCGCCCGATCGGTCGGCGGCCATCACCAGCCGGCCGTCGGCGAGCATGTTCGGGGTGCCGGCGACGAGATCGACCCATTGGTCGTCGTGGTCGTCGAACAGCACGCTGGTGTCGCCGCTGACGGGATCGGCGGCGAGCACGAGCACGTCGGTCTGGCTCCGCGACTGGACCGTGAGGAGCAGTGCGTCGTTGGCGGTCCACACGACGTTGGCGAGGTAGGGGAAGGCGTCGGCGTCCCAGCCGACGTCGACCACCGAGCCGTCGAGCGAGACGACGTGCAGCGAGACGTCGGCGTTGTCGGTGCCGGCGGCCGGGTAGCGGTGGATCGAGGGTGCGACCTCGGGATGCGCTGGGTCGGCGATGTGCCACGTCGCGATCGGCGCGCTGTCGCTGCGCTCGACGGCGATGGTGGTGCCGTCGGGCGACCACCAGTAGCCGCGCTGGCGACCCATCTCCTCGGCCGCGATGAACTCGGCGCTGCCCCACGTCACCGTGCCGGGGCCGTCGTCGCTCTCCGGCTCGCCGATCAGCTCCCAGCTGCTGCCGTCGAGCTCGCCGATGCGCAGCGAGCTGCCGCTGACGTACGCGACGCGCTGGGCGAGCGGGTCCGGTCGCGGATCGAACACCGGCCCCGCGACGGGAAGCTCGCGGGCGGCACCGCTGACGAGGCCGGCGACGAAGAGCCGTCCGGCCAGCGCGAACGCGGCGACGGTCACCGCCGCATCGGTGGCGTAGGCCACCACGCCGCCGGCCCCCTCGCGGGTGCGCTCGCGTCGGGCGCGCTCCTCGGCTGGCAGCTCGGTGTCGTCGCCGTCGGACAGCAGCCGGCGTGGATCGGCGACGATCCGCTCGTCACCGCTGGCCACGTCGAGGACCCACAGGCAGTTCACCGGGTCGTCGCCGGCAGCGCTCCGGCAGAACACAACGCGCAGCCCGTCGGGCGACACGGTGAGGTTCCGTGGCTCGCCGAGCGTGAGCCGCTGCGTGCGCGCGTACTGCCGAGGAAACGTGAGCTCCGTCATCGCCGCCACGGTAGCGAGCTGTCTACTCCGGCGTGACCAAGATCTTGGCGTGAGCCTCCGGGTTGCCGAGGTCGGCGAAGGCCTGGGGGACGTCGTCGATGCGCACTCGGCCGGTGATCCACGGCGAGAGGTCGACGCGCTGGTCGGCGATCGCGTTGAGCGCGTGGGTGAACTCGGCGGGCTCGTAGCCGAACACGAACTGGATGTTGAGCTCGCGGCCGATGCCGAGCATCGGGTAGATGTGATCGCGCTGCATGCACGCCCCGACCACGAGGATCCGGGTGTTGCGCGGGGCGACGCGCATCGCCTCGTTGATCATGCCCGGCACGCCGACGGCTTCGAAGATCACGAGCTGGCGGATGCCGTCGATCTTGCGCCAGGCGTCGATGGCGGGCGTCTCGCGCGGGTCGACGACGACGTCGGCGCCGAGCGCCTCGGCCAGGGCGCGGCGCTTGGGTGAGAAGTCGGCGGCCACGACCGGGCCGATGCCGCGCAGCTTGAGCTCGGCGATGCAGGCCAGCCCGACCGGGCCGAGGCCGAGCACGATCGCGGACTCGCTGCTGAAGATCTTGCTCTTCGCCACGGCGTGCACGCCGACGGCGAGCGGTTCGGTCATCGCCGCGAGATCGACGGGCAAGCCGTTCGGCACCTTGATGCCGAGCAGCTCGTTGATCACCATCAGCTCGGCGTAGCCACCGGGGTAGCGGTTGCTGAACCCGATGCCGTGCAGCCCGGAGTTGTCGAACGCGATCGGCATCGAGACGATCACGTCGCCGACCGCGAGCTGGCCGACATCGGGTCCCACCTCGACGACCTCGCAGCAGAACTCGTGGCCCATCACCATGTCCTGCTCGGGCACGAACATCTGCATGCCCATCGGATCCTCGGGCAGGCCCTGGTTCAGCTCGGCGCTGAGCTCGCGCTGCTCGCGTCCGTGGGCGAGCAGGTGGAGGTCGCTGCCGCAGATGCCGCAGGCGAGGACCTTGGTCAGCACCTGCCCCGGGCCGGGCGTGGGCTCGGCGATGTCGTCGACCCGGAGCTGCCAATCACGGACCACGGCTGCGCGCATGCCCGCAGCGTAGGCGCGTGGTCAGGGGCCGGTCGTCAGTGGCTGAACGCGGCGATCGCCTTGATGACGACGTCGAACGCCGCGTCGGCGTCGAGGCCGATCTGCACGTCGCAGTTGGGATCGAGCCGCTCGCGCAGCCCGCGCTCGTCGATGAGCGTCATCCCGCGCGTCAGCGTGCCGGTCGTCTCGATCTGCACGTGCCGCTGCGCCCGCTGGAACAGCTCGGGATGGGTGAGCGCGAGGACGGCGCACGGATCGTGAACGGGGGCGCCGCGCAGGTTGTCGCTGCGATGCACGTAGGTGCCGCTGAAGAACACGAACAGGTCGGCCAGCACGCCGGCGAGCGTGCCCGGCAGGGCGCGGACCTGGTCGATCCGCTCGGGTGTCGCCTGGAACTGATGGGTGAGGTCGAGGCCGCTCATGATCAGCGGTCCGCCGTAGCCGAAGACGACAGAGGCCGCCTCGGGATCGGCCCAGATGTTGAACTCGGCGGCCGTCGTGCGGTTGCCGAACGAGCCGCCCCCCATCACCGAGATGCCGCCGAGCCGGCCGGCCAGATCGCCGGCCGTGCGCAACGCGAGCGCGACGTTGGTGCACGGCCCGGTCGCGACGAGCCAGGTGCCCTCGTTCGCGCGGCACGTCTCGATGATGAACTCCACCGCGTTCGTGCTGTTGGGCGCCCGGCTGGGATCGGGCAGATCGGCACCGTCGATGCCGCTCTCGCCGTGCACGTAATCGGCGTGGACCGGCTCGGCGACGAGCGGCCGGTTGGCGCCGCTGTGCACCGGCGTGTCGATGCCGAGCAGGTCGGTGACGATGATCGCGTTGCGGGTGGTCAGGTCGAGCGGTGCGTTGCCGGCGACGGTGGTGATGCCGAGCAGGTTCGCGTGCGCCGCCGCGACCACGATGGCGATCGCGTCGTCGTGGCCGGGATCGCAGTCGAGGATGATCGGGAGGCGGGTCGGTGCGGACATACGCCCCACATGATGCCGGACGCCGGCCCGGATCAGACGGTGCCGTCGGAGGTCAACGTGCCGTCGGGGGCGAGGGTGGCGGGCCGGCCGACCCACTCGCCGACGCACATCGCCGCGGCGAGTGCCGGGTCGGTGGAGCGGCCCCAGGCGCGGCGTCCGTCGGCGAGCAGGCACGCCGCATAGGCGGTCTCCGGCAGCCCGTCGCGATCGTGCATCACGCTGTACATCTCGATGGTGGCGGGCCCGGCGGCGTCGGCGAGACCGACCACCTCGCGCTGCGGCATCGCGTCGATCTGGTCCTGCGGGTACGCGTACCGGAAGCCGTTCGCGGCGGGCTCGGTGCTGTAGACGCCGAACGCGTGCTTGGTGGTGTAGCCGCCGTTCGCCCACACCAGGCCGGGCTTGCCGGGCGCGGCGCGCACGTCGTTCATCACGGTGGCGATCGCGTGCATCACGTAGTTGTTCCACGGCCCGCCGGCGAAGGGCAGCCCGCCCGTGCGCGTCAGCTGCCGGTCGATCGGCAGGCCGAGCGACTGCGCGCCGAGCTGCACCGCCGACGGGAAGCAGCTGTAGAGGTCGACGATGTCGACGTCGTCGATGGTGAGCCCGGCAAGGTCGAGCGCGAGCTTGCCGCCGACCTCGATGGCGGGTGTGCGCGACAGCTCCCAGCGGTTGCTGACGTACTTGTGCTCGTGGCAATCGGTGCCGGCGTGGATGAAGACCCAGCGATCCCGGGGCACACCGAGCGCCTCGGCGCGCTCCGCGCTGCACATGATCAGCGCCGCCGCCATGTCGACGTCGTTGTTCGAGTTCATGTACTTCGTGTAGGGGAACCCGATCATCCGGTTCGCCTGTGTGGGGCTGCGGATCTCCTCCGGGCTCCGCTCGGTCGGCATCCAGGCGTTCGGGTTGTCGGCGGCCACGGCGCTGAACCGCGACCAGATCTCGCTGGCCAGCGCCCGCTGCTCGTCGACGGTGCGTCCGGCCGCGGCGCGGATCGCGGTCTCGAACATCGGGTAGATCTGCACCGGCGCGTAGATGCCCAGTGCCTGCTCGGCGGGATGGCTCATGTCGAGGTCCTCGCCGCTGGTCTCGGGGACCTGGCCCTCCGGAGCCGTCGGCCAGTCGAGCTCGATCCCCTGCTTCTTCGCCTGCGCACGGGTGCGCGTCGCCTCGCCCCCGGTGAGGATCGCGAAGTCGGTGGTGCCGGCCACGATCTCGCGCGCTGTCGTGTTGACCAGTGTCTGCGGGCTGTTGCCGCCGTGGGTGGTGAGGATGGTGCGGCCCGGCGCGACGCCGAGCTGCTGGCCGACCAGGTACGCCGGATCGCCGTACCGCCAGCTGAGCAGCGCGACCACGGCGATCGAGTCCGGGTCGGGCAGCGCATCGAGCCCGGCGTCGGCGGTGGCCGCGCGGATCGCGGCCGTCATCATCGACACCGGGTCCATCGCCTCGGTGATCGTGTTGACGTGCTGGGCGAACTGCCCACAGCCGATGAGGACGGGAGTGCGTGGGTCGAGCGCCATGCCACGGGAGGCTACGACCGGCGCGGGCGTTGGAGCCAGTGCGCCCGGCGGACCTAGGATCGCCGCGTGTCACGCATCGCGATCGGGTCCGACCACGCCGGGTACCTCCTCAAGCAGCACTTCATCGAGGTCCTCCAGGGCGCCGGGCTCGAGGTCATCGACCACGGTACGCACTCCACCGAGAGCGTCGACTACCCGCCGATCTGCTCCGCCGTCGCCCGAACGGTTCGCGACGGGCGCGCCGACGTGGGCGTCGTCCTCGGCGGCAGCGGCCAGGGCGAGCAGCTCGCCGCGAACAAGGTGCACGGCGTGCGCGCCGCGCTCTGCAACGACCTCTTCACCGCCCGCCTCGCCCGCCAGCACAACAACGCCAACGTGCTCAGCATCGGCGCCCGCGTCGTCGGCGTCGAGCTGGCCGAGGAGATCCTCATGACGTTCCTCGGCACGGAGTTCCTCGGCGGGCGCCACCAGCGCCGCGTCGATCAGCTCAGCGCGATCGAGCGGGCGGAGGCCGATCTCGGCTTCTCGTCCGACTCGGCCCAGCACGAGATGCCCTGACGTCCGGGCATCCGCCAGATCCACGACGCCCAACCAGCACGCCGCACCAGCACCTCCGGGAGATCACCATGCCTTGGCCATCCGACCTCGAACCCGACAACGACGTCTTCGACCTCATCGAGCGCGAGGTCGAGCGCCAGTCGACCGGTCTGCAGCTGATCGCGAGCGAGAACTTCACCTCGCCGGCGGTGATGCGGGCCACCGGCTCGGTGCTCACCAACAAGTACTCCGAGGGCTACCCGGGCAAGCGCTACTACGGTGGCAATGCGATCGTCGACGACATCGAGGCCCTCGCGATCTCGCGTGCGAAGGAGCTGTTCGGTGCCGAGCACGCCAACGTGCAGCCGCACAGCGGTGCCAGCGCGAACATGGCCGTGTACCTCGGGCTGCTCGACAAGGGCGACACGATCATGGGGCTCAGCCTGGATCACGGCGGCCATCTCACCCACGGCTCGCCGGTCAACGCGAGCGGCATCTTCTACAACTTCGTGTCGTACAAGGTGGACCCGAGCGACGAGCGGATCGACTACGACAAGATGCGCGACCTCGCGCTCGAGCACCGCCCGAAGATGATCGTCGCCGGCACCACCAGCTACCCGCGGCGCCTCGATCCCGAGGTGTTCAAGAAGGTGGCCGACGAGGTCGGCGCGCTGCTGATGTTCGACATCGCCCACCTCGCCGGCCTCGTCGCCGGTGGCGCGCACCCGAACCCGGTGCCGCTCGCCGACGTGGTCACGTTCACCACCCACAAGACGCTGCGCGGCCCGCGCGGTGGCTGCATCCTCTCCAAGGCCGAGCACGCCGCGAAGATCGACAAGGCCGTGTTCCCGGGCAGCCAGGGCGGCCCGCTCGAGCACGTCATCGCCGGCAAGGCCGTCGCCTTCCGTGAGGCGATGCACCCGAGCTTCGCGGTCTACGCGCGCCAGATCGTGGCCAACGCGTCGGCGCTCGCCGAGGCGCTCGCCCACCAGGGCTTCCGCCTCGTCAGCGGCGGCACCGACAACCACCTGATGGTGGTGGACCTCACGCCGTTCGACGCCGACCTCACCGGCAAGGAGGCACAGAACGTGCTCGACGTCGCCGGGATCACGCTCAACAAGAACACCATCCCCAACGATCCGCGCAGCCCGTTCGTCACCAGCGGCGTGCGCATCGGCACACCGAGCGTCACCACGCAGGGGATGCAGGAGCCGGAGATGGCCGAGATCGCGGCGCTGATCGCGGCTGCGCTCCGTGGCCGCGCCGACGAGTCGGCGCTCGCCGACGTGCGGGCCAAGGTCGGCGCGCTGTGCGCCCGCTTCCCCGTGTACAGCTGATGCCCACGCTCCTCGGTACAGGCCTGAACCCGGCCCGCTCGCTTCACTAGGGTTGCCGCCGATGCCGCACACCAGTGAGTACCTCCTCATCGGTGCGTTCGCAGCGCTGGCGACGTTCGTCCTCACCTATCCGGTCAAGGCCCTCGCGACGCGCGTGGGTTGGGTCGTCGAGCCCGACGCGCGGCGCGTCCACACCGTCACGACGCCCGACGTCGGCGGCATCGCGATGTTCGGCGGCTTCCTCGTCGCGATCCTGGCGAGCCGCTTCTTCTCCAGCTTCGACTCGCTCTACGGCACGTCGGAGATGGCCGGCGTGGTGGTGGCCGCGGCCGTCATCTTCCTCGTCGGCCTCCTCGACGACGTGCGCGACATCTCCGCGCCGGCAAAGGTGGCCGGCACGGTCGTGGCCGGACTGGTGCTCGTCTGGCAGGGCGTCACGATGTACTACTTCCGCCTGCCGCTGGTCGACGTCTTCCTGCTGGCCACCGACTGGGTGCCCCTGATCACCATCGTCTGGCTGCTCGGGATGAGCCAGGCGATCAACCTGATCGACGGCCTCGACGGGCTGGCCGCCGGCGTGGTCGCGATCGCAGCGAGCGCCTTCTTCCTGTACAGCCGCGAGTTGGAAGGGGCGAGCTTCCTCGCCGAGCCGAACATCGGTCCGCTGCTGTGCATCATCGCCGTCGGCATCTGCCTCGGCTTCCTGCCGCACAACTTCAACCCGGCGAAGATCTTCATGGGCGACGGTGGGGCGCTGCTGCTCGGGCTGCTGATGGCCACCGCGACCTCGGTGGTGGGCGGCCGCTCCAGCCCGAACCAGAAGTTCTTCGGGCAGTCCTACTTCTTCTTCGCCCCGCTGTTCATCCCGCTGCTGATCCTCGGCGTCCCGATCTTCGACACGCTGTTCGCGATCGTGCGCCGCGCCTCGCGCCGCCAAGGCATGGCCACCGCCGACAAGGGCCACCTGCACCACCGGCTGATGAACCTCGGCCACGGCCAGCGCCGCAGCGTGCTGATCCTGTGGCTGTGGACCGCGCTCCTGTCGGCGTTCGTCCTCTATCCCGTGTACACCAACAGCGGTGCGTCCCTCGCGGTCATCGGCATCCTCGCCGTCGGCCTCGGCCTGTTCACGGTGCTGCATCCCGAGGCTCGGCGCAGCCGCGCTCGGCACTCGACGATGCACGTGTCCCGGACCACGGGCGAGGTCACGATGGACGCACCCGACGACCTGGCACCGGATCCGCCACACGACCCGGCGCCGGTGCCAGACGTCGAGCCACCCCTGGACGACGGGCTAGATTCGCGGGACAGCGCGTAGGAATTGGTGTTCCACCGGGGGCGCCGCTAGATTGTTCTCGCGTTCACAAGCTTTGGCGACACCGGCGTCGCCGAACCGCGAGACGTCACGTAGATCCATGGACCTCCTTCCCCGCAAGCAGCGCAGCAGCTCGGACGACGGCCTCGGCCGCGGCATGGAGTTCGCCATCCTCGTGCTGATGTTCCTCGGGCTCGGCTACCTCCTGGATCGCATCTTCGGCACCAAGCCGCTGTTCATGATCGCGCTCGTCGTGATCGCCCTCATCGGGCAGTTCGCGAGCATGTGGTACAGCTACGACGCGCGGATGAAGGAGCACGAGGCCGAGCGCATCCGCAACTCCCGCAAGGGCAAGGCCTCGCTGTCGTGATGACGGGCGCAGACCAGGCGGGGACGCCGATGACGACTCGGCTCGAGGGTGCCGCACCCGAGGTCGAGATCTCGCGCGACATGATCCGCCGCGGCCTCATCGTCGCACCCGTGCTCATCGCGATCTGCGGTGTGGCCTGGGGGATGCACGGCGTGTGGTCGTCCGCCTATGGCGTCGCGCTGGTGCTCGTCAACTTCGCGATCGCGGCCGGGCTCATCGCCTTCACCGCTCGGATTTCGCTCGGACTGATGATGGGTGCCATCCTCTTCGGGTACCTGATCCGGCTCGGATTGGTGTTGCTCGCCTTCGTCCTGGTCAAGGACGCGAGTTGGATGTCCCGTCCAGCGCTCGGACTGACCGTCATCGTGACGCACCTCGGCCTCCTCGTCTGGGAGCTGAAGTACGTCGCGGCCTCGCTGGCCTTCCCCGGCCTCAAGCCAACCCGCTCGAACTGAACCCACTCGACTGATACGAAACGGAACAACTGTGCTCGGTCTCGACTTCCCCAAGATCAACGAAATCCTTCGTTGGCAGGACATCTTCCCGTCCTTCAACAAGATCGCCCTCATCGCCGTGCTCGCCACGGTGATCGGTTCGGGCATCTTCCTGCTCGCCGGCAGCAAGGACAGCTCGGTCGCCCCGAAGGGCATCCGCAACCTCGCCGAGATCATGGTCGAGTTCATCGAGGAGAGCGTGGTCATGCAGACCATGGGCAAGAAGGGGCTGAAGTGGACGCCGTTCCTGCTCAGCCTGTTCGTGTTCATCTACCTCTGCAACGTGCCCGGCATCATCCCGCTGTTCCAGATGCCCGCCACGGCCCGCATCGCCATCCCGCTGTTCTTGTCGCTGCTCGTCTGGATCGTCTTCATCGGCACCGGCCTCAAGCACCAGAAGCTCGGCTACTTCGGCCACCTGCTGTGGCCTCCCGGCGTGCCGGTGGCCCTCAAGCCCCTGGTCGGCCTGATCGAGTTCTTCTCGACCATCATCGTTCGCCCGCTGTCGCTCACCGTGCGACTGTTCGCCAACATGCTCGCCGGCCACATCCTGCTCGTGACGTTCGCCCTCCTCAGCGAGGCGATGTTCCAGGCCAAGACCCACCAGCCGCTGCTCAACATCGGTGGCATCCTGCCCTTCTTCATGCTCGTGTTCCTCACGGGCTTCGAGGTCCTGGTCGGCTTCCTCCAGGCCTACATCTTCGCCATCCTCACCGCCGTGTACATCGGCACCTCGATCGAGGGCCACGGCGACGAAGCGGACATGGCGCAAGCCCACTGATCATCCGCTCCACCGCAGGTTCGCCACGCCGGGCCCGCACCACCACCGTCGCACGACGCCACGTTCGCAACACCCAAGATCTCCCACCAGAGAGCCCAACACAGGAGAAACACCCAACATGGAAGCACTGAGCCACCTCGTCAAAGCCGCTGGCGCGACGACGAGCACCCCGTCGGACCTGAAGGCCCAAGCCGCCGCATCGAGCGCCGGTTTCGCCTACGGCCTCGCCGCGATCGGACCTGGCATCGGCATCGGTTACCTCGTCGGCAAGTCCGTCGAAGCCATGGCTCGTCAGCCCGAGGCAGCCGGCATGGTGCGCACCACCATGTTCCTCGGCATCGCCTTCACCGAAGCCCTGGCCCTCATCGGCTTCGTGGTCTTCATCCTCATCGGTCTCTGAG
>JAOBWK010000054.1 GCA_025463305.1 Ilumatobacteraceae bacterium | reverse complement strand
ATCCGGATCGCCTCCAACATCCGCAACACACCCTGCCCGGTCACGTTCGCCGTCAACTCCGCCTGGTTGAACGACATCGCCACGAACGAGATCGCCCCCAAGTTGTACACCTCATCCGGCTGCACCTGCTCCACCGCCTTCACCAACGACGTCAGATCCGTCAGGTCACCGCTGACCAGGTTCACGTACGAGTGCTCCCGATCGATCATCGCCAACTTCGGGTTGTTCTGACCCTTCATCAGGCCGAACACCTCATACCCCTTCGAGTGCAGCAACTCGGAGAGGAAACGTCCGTCTTGTCCAGTGATACCAGTGATGAGAGCCCTCGGCATCCGAGCGAGGCTAGCGACCGGTGACCGCGAGAGCGGCAAGCGTCACTCGAAGGCTGGCGGCTCGCTCCGCGACGGGCCTGCATACACTGTGGCCCGCATGTCTCTCCGATCAGCGATGGCGCATCGCAACCTGCTGTACCTCCTGTCGCTGAAGGAGCTACGCACCCGCTACAAGAAGTCCGTCCTCGGATGGGCCTGGAGCCTGTTCAACCCGATCTCGCAGATGTTGATCTTTACCGTGATCTTCATCTACGTGTTCAAGTCGACGCCGCCGATCGGCGACCCGAGCGGGCTCAAGAACTTCCCGATGTACTTCCTGTCCGGAGTGCTGCCGTTCAACTTCTTCTCGATCACCGTGGGCACTTCGATCGCGGCGGTCCAGGGCGGCGCGAGCCTCATCAAGAAGGTGCAGTTCCCACACGAACACCTGGTCTTCTCGGTCGTGGTGGCGCAGTTCGTGACGTTGATGATCGAGCTCACGATCCTGACCGCGGCGATGCTGCTGCTCGGCAACAACGTGCTCCCGCAGTTCGTCCCGCTGATCCTGGTCTTGGTACTGCTCGCATTCTTCAGCGCTGGCGTGGCGCTCGCGCTGGCTGCGGCGAACGTGTTTTACCACGACGTCAACTACCTCTGGGGCATCCTCTCGCAGATCATCTTCTACGCGACCCCGGTCATCTACGACGTCAGAACGCTGCAGCTGGTGCCACTGAAGGTCGTGGCGGAGTACGGCCCGACCGGCAGCTTCATCACCGCGATCCACAACATCGTCTACGACCTCCGCATGCCGAGCGGTATACGGCTGATGGAGCTCGTGGTGCTCAGCGTCGGCACGTTCTTCATCGGTTTGGCGGTCTTCAACCGACTCTCTCCGAAGTTCGCAGAGGAGATGTAGCCATGGACAATCTCGCGCTCAGTGTCCACAACCTCACGAAGACGTTCAAGCTCCATTCCGAGAAGACCAACTCGCTGAAGGCGTTGATCGCCGGCAGAGCGAAGACCAAGTACGAAGAGTTCACCGCGCTCAAGGACGTGTCATTCGACGTCAAGGAGGGCGAGGTGTTCGGCGTCATTGGCCACAACGGATCGGGCAAGTCGACGCTGCTCAAGTGCATGGCCGGCATCTTGCAGCCCAATGCGGGTTCGGTCCACGTGACCAAGCGGATGTCAGCGCTGCTCGAACTCGGTGCAGGTTTCCATCCGGAGCTGTCCGGACGCGACAACGTGTTCCTGAACGCCGCCATCCTCGGCATGGGCCGCCGGGAGATCGCTGCTCGGTTCGACGAGATCGTCGACTTCTCCGGCCTCGAGAACTTCATCGACTCACCCGTGAAGACCTACTCGAGCGGGATGTACGTCCGTCTCGCGTTCGCCGTGGCCATCAACGTCGATCCTCAGCTGTTAATCATCGACGAGATCCTGGCCGTCGGCGACGTCACATTCCAACAGAAGTGCATGGAGAAGTTCGTCGACTTCCGCAACGAGGGCCGGACCATCGTCCTCGTGACGCACGCAATGGCGAGCGTGCGCGACATGTGCGACCGCGCGATCTGGTTGACGCACGGAGTCGTGACCGGCGAGGGCGATCCCGCCGAGCTCGTAGAGGCCTACACGGAGAAGATGCTCGGCGATCGTTCGCGCAGCGAGGACGGCAGCCTTCGCCGCGGTTCTGGCGAGCTCCAAGTCGAACGCGTGGAGTTGTTCGTCGGCGATTCGTCAACGCCCGTGAAGCGGTTCCGTACGAACGATGCTGTCAAGATCCGTCTGCACTACGTCACGTCGGCAACCGTCTCTCGACCGGTCATCGGTTTCGAGATCGAAAGCCTCGGCGGGGCGATTGTCACGGCTCCGAGCACGCGCGACATCGGTCTCATCCCAGAGACGATCTCCGGTCCCGGCTACTTCGATATCGACCTCGACGCAGTGTCGCTCCTCCCCGGCACGTACGACCTGCACACCTCGGTCACGGACTTCAACAGGCAACACGAGTACGACATCCTGCACGTCGCGATGCGGTTCGATGTGATGTCCGGCAAGCCCTACGAGACCGCTGGGCTCGTCACGCTCCGCCCGACGTGGTCACTGCACTGAACGGCGGCTGCGGCCACCGCGACGAGCGTGGAACTCGCGCACGGCGTCGTCCGCTCCGGCCTCGAACGTGTCGATGACACGGTCCCACCGATACTGGTGCTCGACGTATCCGTAACCGCTCTCACCCATCGCGTCCGCGAGGGCGGGGTCGCCCAGCAACAGATCGAGTGCCGCCTCGAACTCGGCGAAACCGCGGTACGGAATTGCGCCACCGGATCGACGGGCCTGCCCGGCGAGCACTTCGCTGTCCGCGTGCACCAACGCCGGACGGTGCTGAACCCATGACTCGCACAGCACGATGGAGAAGCTCTCGAACCGCGACGGTTGGATGAGCGCCAGCGCTCCCGCGAGCGCATTGCGCTTCTCTGCCTCGTCCAAGAAGCCGGTGAACAACACGTCGGGGTGATCCGGCAGCTCGCTGACCTTCTCCCCGACGAACACGAAGCGCAATACGCTCGGGTTCCGTCGCTTGTAAGTCTCGAAGAAGTGGAACGCCTCGAGCGATCCCTTGATGGCGTCGATCCGTCCCACGTACAACACGTACGGATCGCCACCGAGCCCGTGAAAGGCCCGGAAGCCGCCGACGTCGTCAGCCTGCTCAAGGCCGACGCCGATTCCTGCGACGCGGCCGACGGGATCGAGGGTGAAGCGTCGCGCCACGACGTTGCGCTCCTCCGGTGTGAAGAACAAGAACGCGTCGGGCAGCCGGAACAACGAGTCATACAGCCTGACCCACAGCGGCGGCTCGTCGTGGGCCGTTGGCTGCAGAATAGTTGGGACGCGACCAGCGACAGCGGGCAGGCCTCGCGTAGTGGTCGCGTACAGGTACGTCATGAACACGACGAGATCGAAGTCTGTGGCGTGATCGATCAGCCATCCTGGGAGGGCTCCGATGTCGGGCCCCATGTGCTTCGCCCACCGCTCCTGGACGAACAACGGAGACGGCTTCGGGCCCTCGATCATCCATTGGTGCAGCGGTCCGAACTTCTCGGGCGAGCGAGGATTGTCGACCTCGAGCCGATGGACCACGACCCCGTTGAGTTCGCTCGCGCCGGGCGGGAAGACGTTGGCCCAGTCGCTGTAGCTCTGGGCACAGCTGGTCAGAACCTCGACGTGGTGGCCGCGCTGCGCCAACTGCTCGGCGAAGGCACGGGTCGCTGCCTCGGAGCCACCGACGATGCTCTCGCCATACCGCTGCACGACGTACAGGATCTTCATGTCACCGAACTCCTTCGAGGAGGTGCATGAACACGGAGGAAGGATCATCGTTCTCGATGTCTCGGACGCGTGCCGCACCCCACTCGCGGAGGACCAAGGCGAGGTCGGGGTTGGCATCGATCTCTGCGATGGTCTCTGCGAGCAGCATCGGCCCGGCGTCAGGCGGGAGGACGATGCCGGCCCCACCGACCGTGGTCTGCAACGCGCCGGCGGCCCGGGCGACGACGGGCACCCCGAACGCCATCGCCTCGAGAGGCGGCAGCGCCAACCCCTCGTGGGCGCTCGTCGTGACGAACATTGCAGCCAGCCGGTAGTACGTCGCCAGTTCCTGCTCGGTCGCCTTCCCCGCGAAGAGCATTTGACGCACCCGAAGGTTCCGGGCATGCGCCTCCAGCGCCTGCTGGTACTTCTGCATGCGAGGCGCGCCGACGATCACGAGTCCGAGCGGACGCTCGTGTACCCACTGGACGAGGTGCATCGCCTCGATCAAGCTCTCGAAGCGCTTGTGTGGAAGGACCTGCGACACCGTGAGGACGTATCCGTTCGGGAACGCCTGCAGCAATCGCTTGGCGAGGCGACCGTCGTAGCCGACAGACGCCAGCCGAGACGGCTTCAACCCGGCTGGAACGACACGCACGTCGCGATATCCGATCTCACCGAGGTCGGCGGCGTTGAACTCGGAGTCAGCCAGCGCGAGGACACAGCGATCACGTAACAACGTCAGTTCGTGACGTCCCCACTGCAGGTTTGCAGCGAAATGCGGCTCGTGCTCCAGGAAGTACTGCGACGGTGTGATGTTGTGATAGATGATCACGACGGGCTCGGTGCGGCTGAGGAGCCAACGCGTCACAGCCGGCTCGCCGATGCTCGCGTGGTACACGATCACGTCTCCGCGCCGCGGCCGACCGAGCTTCGAAACGTGCAGCACCTCGTCGATGACGTCGTCCGCGAGATGCAGTGCGTAGATCTCACTGGGGCCGACCTCGCGCAACCCCGCCCGCAGGGTCATCGCCATCGACGTGATCGCGTCGCCGATCGCTGCGCCGACCAGGACCTGATGAATCGCCCTGGCGGTCACTGATCGGGCGTTGCCGCCGCTTCCAGTTCGCGGACGCGCGCCTCCAACTGGACGACGGACGCGGAGAGATGGTCCACGACGGCGAGGCGGTCCATCAAGGAGCCGAGAACTTCCGACAACTGACGCTCGTCCGCTTCACGTTGGACGTCGATCATGTGGTGCACCTCGTGCAGCGCCTCCGCCACCGTGACGCCGAGATGGCGGACGGTGACGGCGACGGCGTTGGTGTGCCGACCGACGAGACGCGATGTCACGCGGTGCAAGGTCGAGCCACCCGGCACACGCGAGCCCGTCTCTCCGGAGGCGCGGATTGATCCGAGCGCGGCCTCGACGGCCTTGACCCGCCGGCCCAGCTCGGTCGTATCGATCTCGTCACGGTGCACGGCAGCCATGATGATCTTGAACTCGGCCTCGAGCTGTTCCTCGAGTCCAGCCGGATAGTCACCTGACTCGCGACGCTGCTGCACCCGCTGCTTCAAGCCCTGTATCAAGTTGTCGATGTCGATCTGGTCCAAGAAACCCCTCCAAGAGCGCCCTGCTGACGCTAACAGGGACAATCGACGGCACCGGGGTCTTCGCGGTCACCCAGGGGCGACGTATCCTCTCCGGATGGCCGCGCTCCCGGGGGTGATCTTCGTCGGCGGCGGCGGCCATGCCGCTGTGTGCCTGGATGTGTTCCGGTCGGCGGGACGAATCGTGCTCGGCTACGTCGCACCACAGCAGAGCCAGCTCAACATCGACCACCTCGGCACCGACGGAGAGCTATCCCCGTTGCTCGCTGCGCACAGCGCCGAGGTCTTCGTCGCGATCGGCGACAACAGCCGTCGTCTCACGCTCTTCGACCAGCTCGTGGGCCAGGGGTTCGTCGGAGCGTCCGCCGCGCACGCGAGCGCTGTGGTCGATCGAACGGTGCGGATCGGTGCCGGGACCGTCGTCATGGCCGGAGTCGTGGTCAACGCACGATCCGCGATCGGCAACGCCGTGATCCTCAACACGTCGTCATCGGTCGATCACGATTGCGTGATCGGCGATGGGAGCCACGTCGGACCGGGCTCGCACCTGGCCGGGAGCATCCACCTCGGGCGAGGGTGCTTCCTCGGCGTCGGCGTGTCGGTGGTGCCCGGCATCACGATCGGCGAAAGGACCACGGTCGGCGCCGGAGGAACGGTCATCGGCGACCTACCGGCCGGTGTGGTCGCCGTCGGGGTCCCTGCCGCGGTCGTCCGCACCCCTGCCAAGTGATGGAGCCCAATTCCGGACTCAGCTATCTGAGACCGACGACGAGGTCGCGTCTCTACACTGACGCCGCAGACGTCCGAATCGACCGGGTGCTCCCCACGGATCGACCCCGCACGAGTGATGCCAGGAGAAGGACCAGACGTGAACGACGAGACCGTCACTGAGCCGACTGTTCCGGCACGTGGCCGCGTCACCTCGTTCTCCCAGAACAGTGAGGACATCGTCCTAGCTCGTGGACTCCCCGGCGACGTCGGCTTCTACGTCGACATCGGCGCGTACGATCCCGACGTGGAGTCGGTCACGAAGCTGTTCTACGAGCGGGGCTGGCGTGGCATCAACGTCGATCCCGTCGCGACGTTCATCGATCGCTTCGATGCCGAACGCCCACGCGACATCAACATCTGTGCCGCGATCTGCGAGGACGATGGTGATCAGTCGATCTGGATCTCACCGCCCGACGTTCCGGGCCACAGCACGCTCGATGCGGACATCGCGGCATCTCATGTCGTGGATGGCCAGATCTTCTCGTCGAAGACGGTCAGGTCGATCCGGCTCGACACGCTGTTGGACACGTACTTGCCCGCGGGTCAGACGATCGACTTCTTGAAGGTGGACGTCGAGGGTGCCGAGCGTGCGGTGCTCGCGTCTTGGGATCCCTCACGCCATCGCCCACGGGTCATCGTGGTTGAGGCGCTGGCACCCCACGTGGACGGCTCCACCCACGCCCAGTGGGAGCACTTCCTGCTCGAGGCCGGTTACGTCTTCACGTTGTTCGACGGGCTCAATCGCTTCTACGTTCGCGACGAGCCGGAGCTCGTCGAGCGCCTATCGACACCGGCCAACATCATGGACGGGTTCGAGCGCTCGACCCATCTGGAAACGCAGCGGTTCCTCGACGCTCTCGCCGATGAGCTGACGTACTGGAAGCGGGTCGCTGCGGCCCAGAGCGACCGGATCACGTGGCTCGAGGCCAAGGTGGCAGGCGGCCGCGACAGCGCGTGACGTCACTCGGCTGGTCGGACGATCGACCTCGCCGCGTAGGATGTCGGCCGTGTCCACGGATGTGAAGCGACTCGAGCACTACCTCGCCACCGCTGGGGCACGTCACTCGGAGCGATCTCTGAGCAGCGACGCCGTCGCGACGAGCGTGTTCCGTCGCGAGATGTATCGGACGCCCGACCCGACGTTCGAGCCGCCCTCGCTCGACAGCGTTGCCGACGTCGCGGATTTCGTCGCCGAGCTTCACGCCAGCGTGGAGTGGACGGTGCGTCACAGCCAGATCCTCGGGGCCCAGACAGACGTCTTCCGTCACCTCACGGCCAGGATGATCGCCGACGGCCATCCGGTTGCGCAGCAGGTGATCGGCGAGTGCATCGCTGCATACCGACTGTTGTTCGCGCGGGACCCCAACGTGCTCGGTCTGGAGCACTTCGTCGGTCTGCGCAACGACGGTGGGCTGATCCCGGCACTGCGCGTGCTCATAGGGTCGGACGAGGCTCGTCAGCACCTCAGTGCCGACGAGCAGCCCTCCATCGCCGAGGTGTCCCTGGCCGTCTCGAGCACCGCGATCGAGATCGTCAACATGGTGACGACGGACACGATGCTCGGGGTCGGCGTCGGACTGCGTTCGTCAATCGACGTCCTGTCAGCGCGGGTGGATGCGATCGCCGCAGTCCTGCAGGACTTCGTGACGCTGACCGCTCTACGACTCGACGGCAACGCCACCAGATGAAGATCGCGGTCATCAACAACACGGTTCCCTTCCTCCGCGGTGGAGCGGAGGTCCTCGCCGACGCCTTGGTCGAGCGGCTCCAGTCCGTTGGCCATGTGGCGATCCTCGTGCGGCTGCCCTTCTCGTGGGACCCGCCAGAGCACATCGCCGATGCGATGCTCGCTGCTGCGCTCACCCGCATCGCCGAGGTCGACCTCGTCATCCCCCTCAAGTTTCCCGCATACCTGGTACCGCACGACAACAAGGTCGTCTGGCTCCTGCACCAGTTCCGGCAGTACTACGAGCTCTGGGACGAAGCCGCCGATCACGACGACGCGGCGATCGCCCTACGCGATCTCGTCCGGACGGCTGATGATCAGGCGTTGTCCAGCGCGAGGAAGCTGTTCACGATCTCCTCCGTGCCAGCGGACCGCTTGCGCCGCTTCAACGGACTCGACGCCGAGGTGCTGTACCCGCCGCTGGCGAACCCCGAGGCGTTCATGCCGGTCGACCTCGGCGACTACGTGTTCGCTGGAGGCCGGATCAACTCGTTCAAGCGGCAGTTGCTCGCGGTCCAGGCGATGGCGCACACGAAGACCGACGTCAAGCTCATCGTCGCCGGTGCTCCCGAGACAGCGTCCGATCTCGCTGCGCTCGCGGAGGCTCGCGAAGCGAGCGGCCGACCCGACCAGATCATCATCATTCCCCGCTTCATCGAAGAGCATCACAAGGTCGAGCTGGTCAATCGCTCACTCGCGTGCGTGTACAGCCCGATCGACGAGGAGTACGGGCTCGTGGCATTGGAAGGTGCGCAGGCCTCCAAGGCCCTCGTGACCACCAGCGACTCCGGTGGGATCCTCAACCTGGTCCTCGATGGCACGAGCGGCATCGTCTGCCCACCGGATCCCCGAGAGCTCGGCGCAGCGTTCGATTCCCTCCACCGATCCAGCAAGCTCGCGTCCGAGCTCGGGCGCGGAGCGCACGACCGGATGCTCGAGCTCGGGATCTCGTGGGACGTGACGCTCAGGCGGCTGCTCGGCTGAGTCACCGTCAGCCGACCGAGGGCTCGGTCGGCTCGCCTGCTCGAATCAGCTCAGTTGGTCGACGACGATCCGCCGATGCCGACATCAGGTGGGTCGAAGAGGGTTGCGATGGTTCGTGCCCATCGGCGAGCGAGCGGTGAGCCCGGCGACATGTTCCACGAGCGGCTCGTCGCGGCGACGCGACGGACGACTCGGTTGACGGGAGCGGTGGCCTCGACCTCGGTCAAGAAGTCGAGCAGGTTCCTCGCGTATGCCTCGAAGGTGTGGTTGGTCGACGCGTGATGCCGGGCCCGTCCGCCGACGCCTTCCCGACGGTTCTCGTCTGCCAGGAGCTCCCGGATCGTCTGGGCCAACGACTGTGGTGTCGACTGCACGGAGATCTTCACGACCGCATCGTCCGGCGCGTCCGAGTAGCAGCCGTGATCGAACACCATCACACACTTGCCGGCGGCCATCTGCTCCACGAGCGACGCCGAGCCACCCTCGAGCGCCGGGTCGCGCAGGTTCATGCACAGTGTCGCCCTGTCGAGCGTCTGCGCGGCGGTGTCGGCGCTGACGGTGCCGAGCACGTCGACCTGGTCACCGACGCCGAGCGCGGCAGCGAGGCCGGTCAGATGAGCGGATCGCTGGCTGGTGACGCTGCCGGCGATGACATATCGAACGGTCGGATCGCCGAGCTCGGCGAGCGCCTCGATCACGAGCTCGTGGCATTTGTTGACGTTCGCGTTGCCCAACGTGAAGAGCACCGATTCGTTGCGCAACCCGGACCACGTCGGTGCCGCTTCCCACGGTGACTCGTACGCGAGTGGGATGACCCTCACCGGCGCGAAGATCGAGCTGCTCACCCGCTCACCGGCGAACGTCGAGTGCACGACGACACCCATCGCCGATTCGAGTGCCGGTTCGAACAACGGGGCATCGAGCGAGTCGGGCCCGTCCCAGAACGGCCGCGGCGTCGCCGCGCCATGCATCACGATGGCCGCGACGTCGTGCCCGTAGAACCGCACGAGCTCATCACGCAGGTCGTCGAACGACAACGAAGCGGCGACGAGATGGGCCAGCAACACATCGTGAAGGATGACGATGCTCGGCAAACGACGCGCCGCCCAGAACGTCTGCACGTGGAAGCGTGAGTCTCCGAGCACCGTGATGACGTGATCGTGGTCCCGGATCAGATGGTCGTGGATCGTCCGCAACGGCAACGGGCAGGCCAGCGGCTGGGACGTGGGCTCGGCGAAGATGGTCACGTCGGCCAACTCCGACAGCGCAAGCGCCATCTGGAGGGTGGCCCGCGCGATCGCACTCCGGCGGTCGATCGTGGTGACGATGGCGATCCGCTTCATTGCAACATCCGATCGATCACGTGGTCCCACGAGATCCCGAGCTCTGTCATCCTGGCCTTTCCGGCGACGCCCATCCGCTCGGCCAGGCCCCGATCCTCGTACAGCTCGTCGAACCGGGCCGCCATCGCCTGCGGGGTCGGCTCGACGAGGAAGCCGTTCACACCGTTCGTCACCAGCTCGCTCACGCCACCCGCATCGGTGCACGACACCACGGCCTTCGACGACTGATGCGCTTCGAGGCTCGGGTACCCGTAGCTGTCCTCGTCGAACGGGCAGTACACCGCGGCGAGGCAGGTCGCGAACAACCGGGCCTTGTCCTCCTCGGCAAGCCATCCGATCTTCAGCGTCACGCGATCGTCGAGCCCGTTGTTGCGGACCAGGTCGCGGAGATGATGAGCCTCTGTCGGAGAGTCCGGCGAGCCAGCGATGATCAGGCGAACACCTGATTTGGTGTAGCGCATGGCCTCGACGGCCAAGCCTTGCCGCTTGTGCGAGGCCAAGCGCGAGACGTACACGATGGAGTCTCCGTACCCGTCACAACTGAAGTCCTCGGGGTGATCGAGCGGCGGATAGAGGACTTCCGCGTCTCGGTCGTTGAAGTGCCGCAGACGATCCCGCACGACTGCGGAGTTGGTGAAGATCGATCGCGCCTCGGAGAACGCGACCTCGTCGGCGTTGCGGATGAGGTCCCGGAGCGCACGGCCGGTGGTGTCATCGCGCATGTTGCTGTACTTCGTGTTCCAGAGGTCGTAGGCCTCTCGATGGTGGTGGATGAACCACAGCACCTTGGCCGGATGCCGAAGCAAATACGACGGGGTCCGCACGCAGATGAGCCGATCACCGGAGTCGGCGACATGATGTAGTCGCAACGCGAGCATCTGCTCGAGCATCTCCGGCTCGCTCGAGTAGAACGGGAACCGGAGCACGTCCACCTCGTGGTCGCGAGCCTTGAGCGCTCGTTCCAGCGAGTCGATGATGATCGTGCCGCCGCCCTGGATCCCGGGCACGATCGTCGAGGCGATCAGGACCTTCACGCCTTTGCGGCGATCATGCCAGGAGACCGAGCAGTCGTTCGGCGACGCGCTGGGTGTCGGCCTCGGTCAGGTAGCCGTGCGTGGGAAGGCTCAGACCCTGGGCGGCCAGCCGCTCGGCAACCGGTCGCGGAGTCGAGCTGTCGAGGTAGGGAGGCAGATGATGCATCGGATAGAAGACGGGGCGGGTCTCGATGCCTTCGGCCGCGAGTTCGGCCATGATCTCGTCCCGCGATCGCTTGCAGTCGTCGGGGAGCACGACGGTGTAGAGCCACCGGACATTGGTGTAGCCGGGCCGCGCTGCGGGGAGCTGGAGCGACTCGCACCCTCCGAGGAGCGAGTCGTACGCATCCCCCACCCGTCGACGATCGGCGAGGTGGAACTCCAATGACTCCAGCTGCGCGAGGCCGATCGCCGCAGCAACGTTCGTCATCCGGTAGTTGTACCCGACGACAGGAAACCAGTAGCGACGCTCGGGGTCCTGACCCTGGCCCTTGAAGAGGCGAACGTACCCATCGAGCTCCGGTGAGTTGGTGGTGACCATCCCGCCCTCACCCGTCGTCATGATCTTGTTCCCGAAGAAGCTGAAGGTCGCCAAGTCCCCGAACGATCCCACGACCCGGTCGTCGATCATCGCGCCGTGCGCCTCGGCTGCGTCCTCGACGATGCGGATGCCACGCGGGTCGCAGATCGTCCGCAGCGCATCCATGTCCGCAGGGTGGCCGTACAGGTGCACGGCGATGACCGCCTTGGTCTTCGACGTGATGGCGCGTTCCACCTCTGCGGGCGAGAGGTTCATCGTGTCCGGTTCGACGTCGACGAAGATTGGGGTCGCGCCGCAGTAGACCACAGCGTTCGCCGAGGCGATGTAGGTAAGCGTGGGCACAATCACCTCGTCGCCCGGCCCTATGTTCAAAGCCAGCAGTGCGAGGTGCAGGGCGACAGTTCCATTGCTGCACGTTGCTGCGTGATGGACCTGCAGACGCTCGGCGAACGCACGCTCGAAGCGGTTGACGTACTCACCCGCCGACGAGATCCAACCCGACTCGATGCAGTCCGTGACGTACGCGAGCTCATTGCCGAGCAGCTTTGGTTTGGCGATCTGAATGGGCTCCACTGGCGGCGATTGTAGGGGGAGCCTGCAGCTTGGAGAGCATTCGGAACTCTGGCTTCGTCTGTTAGCGTCTCAGCCCGTGCCGGGGGAAAGATCGCAGTTCCGGCCGCCTGCTGGTGGCCGCGTAGAGCGCCTCACCCGGATCTTCTCAGGGGCTGTCGTCTTCCTCGTACCGATGGGCTTCCAACTGTTGTACGGCACCCATGACGTGGGCCTCGTCGAGGAATGGGGCATCAACGAGTTGTTTTCGGTGCGCGGCACCGTCTTCTGGACCCCCTCCGCGCCGCCCGGCCTGGCCGCTCAGTCGATCCGTCCGTTCACGGTGGTTCCGCACTCGATCGCCTTCCTGCTCGACCCGAATTCGTATGTCTGGTACCATCTCCTGAACGCGTGTGCGCTCGGGCTGAAGGGCCTCGCGATGTTGTCGCTGTTGGTGAACCTCGGCATCCGCCGGTCGGTGGCGATCGGTGGGGCGATCGTCTTCGCGCTGTTCCCGGCGTGGACCGGGCTCTTTACGTTCCGGATGATCCATGCCGAATTTGCTGTCGCTGCCCTCGTGTTCGCTGTGGCACAGCTGATCGCGTATTCGAGAGCACCGTCGGTGGCACGTGCTGTGGCCATCGGTGTCGGGCTCGGCATCAGCCTGCTCCTGTACGAAGTCAGCTACATCGCCGTTGCACTCATCCCATCCCTGTTGTTCGTCAACGCGAAGTTGTCACCGAAGCAGTTCTTCCAGCGCGCAGCGGTCTGGTTCGCCGTTCCGTTCGTCAACGGTTTGCGGATCATCCTCCTGTTGCGCTCCGGACAGACCACGTACGAGGAGAACGTCCTGGACACGTCGACACGACATCCCAGGGACGAGCTCATCGCGTTCTTGAAGCTGATCTATCGCGGTGGTTTCGACGGGTTCGTGCACGGTCCGATGGGCATGTCCTGGTCCGTGGGAGTCACCGCCCTTGTCGTGGTCGCGATCGCTGCGACGCTCGTCGCGCTCCGGATCGACGCGCAGCCGGCCGCTGAGCTGACCACCGCTCAGCTGGCGATCGCTGAGCTGCTGAGCACTGGTGCGGTGGAGCAACAGACGGATGGTGCCGACGTAACCCAACTCGACGAGCCTCCCGCCTCGGTGCGACCGGAACCGATCCTCTCCTGCTCGGCCCATCCGACCGATCGTCGGCTCCTCGCGCTCGCGGCGGGCGCCCTCGTGTCCGCCCCGCTCGTCACCCTGATCTATGCGCCGAACCGCAGCTTCCTCACCGATTCGCTCCGCGTGTTCTCGATCGCCTCGCTGCCGCTGTCACTCGCGCTCATGGCCGCCGTCGAGCTGCTTGCCCGGCACAGTCGTGTCGCAGGACCTCTCGCCGTCGCGGCCCTGGTTGCCTCGACGGGGGCGGCCGCCAGCGGGCAGCGGGACGAATGGCACGATCGTTCGACCTATCAGGAGCACCTCCTGGGATCGGTGGTCGAGGCCAGCCTCGACGCGCCGGCAGCGAGGACCATCATCGTGATCGATCCCGAGCGCCTCGTCGGCGGCGTCAACGGCAACGATGCGTACGACTTCCTCCCGGAGATCTTCCCCGTGGCGGTCGCGTTCGCGGAGCCTCGGATCACACAGGTGCTTGTCTGTCATGGTCCGATCGACGAGCTGCCGGCCACGAGTCCGGTCCCGCGTGAATGCGTTCTGAACGATGGTGTCGTGTCGACCGACGTCGGGTCGATGCCGGTGGCCGGTGCAGCGGTGATCGAGATCCGCAAGAGCCCCAGCCCTCGTTGGCCATCGTCGTACCTTCCGTTGCCAACGCACCGCGCTCGGGCACTCCTGCACTGCGTTGCCGCCGAGTCCTGTGACGACGGCAGCGAGGGCATCGAGGCCCGATTCATCGCGATCGGTTCCTCGTGACCGAGATCGCCGTCCCGTTCAACGACCTCACCCGCTACGCGGCCTTGCTGTGGGAGCGGTGCGCTCCGCGCTGGGAGGAGACCGTGCGCACGGGCCGGGTCATCCTCGGCACAGCCGTGAGCGGCTTCGAGCGCGACTTCGCGGCCTACATCGCCGCGGATCACGACGGGCACACGGTCGGCGTCGCCAACGGCACGGACGCGCTCGAGCTGGCGCTGCGATCCGTCGGCGTCACCAGTGGGTCGACGGTGGTCACAGCGGCCAATGCCGGCTTCTACGCATCCACGGCGATCCGGGGCATCGGTGCCACGCCTCTGTACGTCGACATCGCGGACGGCACAGTCACACCTGACGCGCCGAGCATCGAGGTGGCACTGGTAGCTCACCCCGTCGACGCAGTGGTGCTCACCCACCTGTATGGTCGCCTCGCCGACGACGTCCACGAAATAGCCGCTCGCTGCAGGTCGCTCGGCGTACCGCTCGTCGAAGACTGCTCCCAATCCCACGGAGCCCGGTCCGGTGGGGTCATGTCAGGAGGCTTCGGCGATGTGGCGGCGTTCAGCTTTTACCCGACCAAGAACCTCGGTGCGCTCGGTGACGCTGGAGCACTGTTCACCACATCCGCGGAGATCGCCGATCGAGCGCGCGCCCTGCGGCAGTACGGATGGGGCGCCAAGTACCTCGTCGAACGCGATGGTGGGCGCAACAGCCGGCTCGACGAGATCCAGGCCATCGTTCTCGATGAGGCGCTGCTGGACCTCGAGGCGCGCAACGAGGCCCGCCGCTCGATCGTCGACACGTACGTCGCCGCTGCTCCGTCGCTCGACCTCGTCTGCATCGCCCAGGACCGCGAGCGATGGGTCGGCCACCTCTGCGTGGCGCAGGTCGACGATCGGGCCCGCATCCTGAACGAGCTGTCCGATGCCCGCGTTGCCACCGACATCCACTTCCCGGTACCGGACCACCTGCAGCCCGTGATGCGCGATGCCGGATGTCCGGCGCTGCCGAACACCGAGGCTCTCGCCGGCCGAGTCCTGTCGCTGCCGTGCTTCCCCGAGATGACCGATGCCGAGATCGGTCGAGTCGCCGACGTCCTCGCCCGAGTCTTCCCATGACGACCCTGCCGGTCCTGAGCGTCGTCGTTCCCGTGTACGGCAACGAGTCGTCGATGCAGCTGCTCGTGGCCGAGCTCGATCGGCTCAACGATCGGATCGGCGGAGGGCTGCAGGGTGTCTTCGTCATCGACGCCTCACCAGACCGCAGTCGCAGCATGCTGTCGACGGCGTTGAAGACCGCGACGTTCGGCGCTGTAATCGTCGACCACTCCCGCAACTTCGGATCGTTCGCTGCGATCCGCACGGGCATGGGCTTCGCGACGGGCGAGTACATCGGCGTGATGGCCGCCGACCTCCAGGAGCCACCGGAGCTGATGGATCAGTTCTTGGAGATCCTGCAGACGTCCGACGTGCAGGTCGCGATCGGCGAACGGACCTCCCGGACCGGCGATAGGCGACGCGACCGGGTGGCTGCGAACGCATTTTGGAGGCTGTATCGCCGCTTCGTGCTACCGAGCATGCCGGAAGGCGGCGTCGATGTGTTCGCCTGCACGAGCGCCGTTCGCGACCAGCTGCTCGAGTTCCGCGAGGCCAACTCGTCCTTGGTCGGGCTTTTGTTCTGGCTCGGGTACCGCACCCGTGCCGTTCCGTACGACCGACGCGCCCGAGCTGACGACGGGTCGAGCTCCTGGACGTTCGCCAAGAAGTTCCGGTACATGATGGACAGCATCTATTCGTTCACCGATCTCCCGCTGCGCCTCCTGCGCATGATCGGATCGCTGGGGCTCGTGGCGTCGTTGGTGGTCGCCGTCGCCGTGGCTGTCGCCCGCTGGCGGGGCGCGATCCACGTCGCCGGGTACACGCCGCTGATCCTCGCCCTCTCGATCTCGACGATGTTGATCTTGTCGGCGCTCGGCATCGTCGGGTCGTACGTATGGCGTGCGTACGAGAACACCAAGCGCCGCCCGTTGAGCGTGGTGGAACGGATCGAGTCGATCGAGCGGAGGGAGTGAGCGTGAGCTATTTCGAGCACGAGTTGTCGCGGGTGGAGTCCACCAACATCGGCAATGACACTCGGATCTGGGCGTTCGCCCATGTCCTTCCGGATGCGCAGATCGGGGAGGACTGCAACATCTGCGATCACGTCTTCATCGAGAACGACGTGGTCGTCGGCGACCGGGTGACGATCAAGAGCGGCGTGCAACTGTGGGACGGCGTCCGACTGCACGACGACGTCTTCGTCGGGCCCAACGCGACCTTCACCAACGATCCGTTCCCCCGGAGTCGGGTCTACCAGACCGCAGCGCTGCAGACGGTCGTGGAGCGTAAGGCGAGCATCGGAGCGAACGCCACGATCCTGCCAGGCATTCGCGTCGGGCAGAACGCGATGGTGGGTGCCGGAGCGGTGGTGACGAGCGACGTTCCCGCCAACGCCATCGTCATCGGCAACCCCGCGCGCATCGTAGGCTACTCACCGTCGGAGCTCGCGGCCGACGCCGCGTCGTCGGCGCCGAGCGGCTCCGCTGGGGGGGCCTCCATCGGTCCCCTCGGCCGCAAGGGCGTCCGGGTGCTCCGACGAACCACGCACGCCGACCTGCGCGGCTCACTCGTGGCGATGCAAGGCGATGAGATGCCGTTCGTGCCCGCTCGCGTCTTCACCGTCTTTGCGGTGCCGTCGAAGGAGGTGCGCGGTGAGCACGCGCATCGCCGATGCGAGCAACTGCTGACGTGCGTTTCGGGCTCGGTCGACGTGCTGTGGGACGACGGGGTCGAGCGCGGCCAGGTCACGCTCGACAGCCCCGCCGTCAGCCTGTACATGCCGCCGGAGGTCTGGGGGTCACAATTCCGCTTTTCCAGCGATGCCGCACTCGTCGTGCTCGCCTCTTTGCCATATGAGCCGGACGACTACGTGCGCACGTACGACGAGTTCATACAGTTGTTCGGCGACGGACAGTGAGGGACGAGGTCCTCCTCGCCGATCGTCTTCCGTTCAGGCGGCTGATGTGAGGGGGTCTGTCTTCGGGCGTGGTCGGGCCAACGTACGCAGCCGCTTCTGTGCCGGCAGCTCGACGAGGAGGTGCAGTCCCAACGCCAGGCACAGCGTGATGCCGACGAACATCACCTCGAGCGCGCCGGTCGTGATGGTCAACCCCTTCGACCACGCCCCAGCTCCCAGGTACTGCACCATCTGGTAGTGCACGAGGTAGAAGACGAACGATGCCTCGCCCAGCTTGACGATGGTGGATCGACCGAGGAACCAGCTCAGCGGGTCCCGCCCGTCGGACAGCGCGAGACCTGAGATGAGCACCGCTGCGGGCACGATGTACGCCGCGTCCCAGCTCCATGACGTGATGTAGATCCGCTGCCAGCACATCAGCCACACGATGGCGAACGCGCCGACCGAAGCCGCGTACCCGCCGATCCGCCACGTGCGACCGCGACACAGCTGCGCTGTGACGACGCCGACGGTGAAATCGGCCAGACGCGTCACCGGGAAGCGATACAGCCAGTGATGTGACGGCACTTCGCCATTGACCGGCGAGTCGTGATGGAAGTAGTGGGCCGCCAACGCGTACGTCACGACCACCGCGACAAGGGCGACGATGGGCAGCAGACGCCGGCCGAGCCTTCCCAAGCCGAGCACGAGCAACGGGAAGCAGGCGTAGAGGAAGAACTCGACGGAGATCGACCATGCCGGACCGTTGAACCCAAACGCGCTGGTCAGATTCGACTCCCACGCCTGGAGGCCGAACACGTGCCACGCCGCCCCGTCCAACGGAACTCCGAGCGATCTGAACTTCAGCAAGACGAAGGCGAGCACGATCAGGTACACGGGATAGATGCGGGCCACTCGTGCGTTCACGTAGGACCAGAGGCGGCGGATGTCGACGTGGCGAAGCTCGTCAAAGTATCGGTGCGACAGAACGAAGCCGGACAGCACGAAGAAGACGGTCACGCCGACGTACCCCGACACGAAGAACCGGGTCACGAACGACGGTGCGTCTTTCCACGCTCCGATGTGGCTGGCGTAGACGGCGAGCGCCGCGAAGAGGCGCATGCCCGTGAGCGCAGGGACGTTTCGGGCAGCAGGCTCGCTCACGCGCGGCCCACGTCACACGAGTTGTCGAGCGCATGACCGCAGCGCATCCAGGGACGGAATGATTCGGCTTCGATCGCGGCGACCCTACCCGTGAGCTCACTCGCTGGGCACGATGGTGCGTTCCGCGAGTTCGCCGAGGGCATGCGCAGGGACGGCATCCACACCGTGGCCGACATCAGCACCTAGTTTGGCGAAACCCTGTTCTACCAGGTCCGACCAAGCCACTTCTGGTTCGATGAAGTTGCCCAACCCCTGACCCGCACGGCGCACGATTGGAACGGATGGCACGCATCGTGAGAACGACGAATGTTGATCAAATCAACGCCTCAGTGGCAGAAGGAGTCGTGTCCACATCGGCAAAACGGGGAGCTTTTGCCTCGTTGTTGATCGCCACGCTGTTTCAACGGCCGGCGGACCGTTTTGTGTACGACGCACTCGCCTATTGGAACTCCGCCCAGAGCGTCATCGGGGGCCTGGGCCCAGTCGGTGCCGTGAAGCGCCTTCGGGGTGTGTATAGCAACGTGATGTACCTGCCAGCGGCGGTGGTCGACAAGGTGGTCGGCCACTCTGTCGCCGGTCTCGCGGTCCTTTTCGAGAACGCGATCCTCGTCGCGCTCGTCGGCGCCGTGCTGCTGCCCCAGATCGTGAGGATCTGGGGCGACGTCACCGCATCGACGATCTGGACGAGCTGTGTGCTGACGTGGCTGGTGATGGCGCGGTTCGCGCCGTATCCGCTAAGCGATCAGTGGGCGACCTCGCTCGTCATCCTCGTGCTGGTGTGCCTCCTGCGCGAGACTCCCCAGGTCATCGTCGCCGGCGTCGTCGCAGGAATCGCGATCAACATCCGCCCAGCCTTCATGATCCCCGTGGCACTGATCTCGCTCGCGCTCCTTCGGCTGCAGTGGCGGAGCGCAGCTCGCTTCCTGGCCCCCGCCCTCCTCATGCAGCTTCCACAATCGGTCTACAACCTCGTGAACGGCTACGGATGGCGACCGTGGCCGAGGGACGTCGCCTCGATCACGTCGACGCAGGCATCACTTGCTGCCTACATCGTGCGATACGACACCGTGACCAGCGGCCTCGCCGCGCCGCAGCTCTATCACTGCAGCCCACAGATGGCAGCCGCCGTTGCGAGCCACCCTCCAACGACGGTCTTCGGACTCGCCGGGAGCTACCTGACGCATCCGATGCAGTCGCTGCCGTTCGTGCTCGAGAAGGTCGGCGCGGCGCTGAGGTGGCCCGTCAGCGCCCCCTACCTCTCGTCCTCCCCCTCGGCTGACGGATTGATGGCGTTGATGATCACGGGTGTGGCGGTGGTCGGCTCAGCAGCGCTCCTGTGGTGCGGTGTGAGATCGCATCCGGAGCGACGAGCCTCGAACTCGATCATGGCGGCTGCGTGGCTCGGCTTCGTCGTCACCCTGATGACATCGGCGACGGAGACCCGGTTCGCGCTGCCGCTCATCATCGTCGCGATCGCGGGCCTCTCATCGGTGTGGGCATCGCCGTTCGCCGTGTCGAGGTTGCTCAGGCACCCTGGTTGGGCGCTGGCGACGCTCGGCGCGTTCGCCGCGATCGTGGCAGCGGGCTATATCGGCATGAGGCATCCGGCGAGCGTCGCGTTCTTGTCCATAACGGATTGCGTGCACGGCACCTCCAAGTGAACGCGGAGGCCTCACTGCTCGCGCAGAGACAGCATCACCCGCCGCGAGTGTCCCAGGTCCGCAGCGAGTCCGTCGGCAACGACCGGAATATCTCCGACGGCAGGCCCGTTGTCGGCTCACCCGAGTTCCGGGCGCGCACGAAGAGGTACTGACCGAGATCCGCCAGCCGGTGCTCGATCAGTGGAAGCAGTAGGCGGGCGTCGACGAACGCCGCTGTGTTGTGCTCGTGCACGTCAGCGGTGAAGTGGATGTCGATATCGAACCCCACGAACTCGATCAGCTTGACGAGCTCGTGGCGGGTGTACTCGCGGTTGTGGCGTCCGTACGGCCCGTAGCCGGAGTACGGATCGTAGATGTTCGCGCCTGACGCGACGCGCGCGATGTTCTCCAGCCGGGCGACGTTGGGCGTGCTCACCACCAGGCAGCCGCCCGGCTTCAGCACCCTCTGGATCTCACGCAACGCCGCGACGGGATCCATCAACAGGTGCTCGATCACCTCGCAGAACAGGACCACGTCGAAGGAATCGGAGTCGAACGGGAACGCGGTGGTCTCCACGTTCAGCGAGTGGTAGTCGAGGACATGCTCAGCCTTGGTTCCGTCGATGCTCTCGTAGGCGATGGTCTGGTGCAGCACTCCGATCTGGGAGGGATCGAAGCTGTTGGTCAACACCGGTTCGAGCGTGGTGAACTCACGCAGCAGCACGGTGGTGAAGTACGGGTTCGCGCCGATCTCCAGCACGCGACCCGTCTCGGCGCGCACGAGGTCCCACGTGATCAGGAAGCGCTCGAAGTCCTCGCTGAGGTAGGCCTCGAGCTCGCCGGGCATGGAGTGGTCGATCGAGATCGTGCCGAGAAGCGCCAGCACCCGGTCACGCGTCCAGCCCGCGGGCAGCGGAACGGTGCGTCGCGATCCCCGATCGGTCAGTTCGAGGGGGAGCAGTCGCGCCGGGTCCGCGGCAACCTCGGGGTTGGCGGGCAGCCCGTCACGAGCCACTTGGGCAACGGTCCGCAGGCGGCTCTGGATCGACATCGGGTCGAACCTAGCAGGGCTCCGACGAGCCGCTCATGCTCCCGGACCGGCCCAGACATGGCCCGTCCGGTCGTACGAGCACAGGGTCGGCGACAGGTGTCGAGCAGCGGCCCACGCGTGCACGGACTGCAGATACGTCGAGGCATTGGTGTCGAGGAGCGGGAAGCCTTCGGGGAACTGCCCGGAGTACCCATTGATCGTGGGCAGTCGGAAGTGCTGAGAGATCAACATTGCATCGACGTTGGCTGCGTAGCCGGGAACGGAGTTCGGGACCGAGTCGTAGACGTAGAAGGACCGACATCCGCCAGGCGGTGCTGGGGCCACGGTGAGCGCTTCGATCTCGTCCGACCGGTCGATGCTCGAGGTCTCCCCGAGGTTCAGCTGCTCGAGGATCACGAGCGCGAGGAGCACGAACGTTCCGACAGCGACCCAACGCGGGCGCGGTCGCAGGCGATCACCGAGGAGGCGCAGCGCGATCCCAATGGCGACCACGGCGAAAAGGCCGCACAGCAGGACGAGCCGATCGATCGCGCGGATGGCGTTCGCGCCGGGAACCACGGTCCACGCCAGTCGCCACAGACTGCCCCATCCGAATCGCACCGGCAGGAAGAGGAGGGCCGTCACTGTCACCGCGCACGACAGGCACGCCTCCTGCAGCAACGTGGATCGCGCGCCACGACGCAGCCACAGTGCGATCACGGCGGCAGCGGCGACAGCCAGAAGGAGAAGCGGCGTCGGGGCCAGTGCGACCTCGCTGTTGATGAGGCGGGCCGGGGTCAGCAGGCCGCGCATCACGGATCCCCATACGTAGTTCGTTCCGCTGAGGTTGAGCATGTCCTTCGGTCGCGCGGCGAAGAGCATTGCGTCGTCGTACGTGCGGCCGCCACTCGACCGCAGCACCGGGAGATAGGTGATGACGAACGGGATCATGGCCAGGGCGAAGGCGATCGCGAACGCAGCGGCGGTCAGCACGTGTCGGCGGGTGAACACCCAGACGGATCGACCTCGCCGGGTCGCCAGTCGGATGAGGACCATCGTGGCAGCGAACACGCAGGTCGAGAACACTGCGAACCAGGCGATGTAGTACGTCGAGAAGAAGAGCAATCCGAGGAACCCCCCCGCTCCGGCACCCCAGAGCGCGGCGCGCCAGCGATCGGGCGATCGCAATGCAGCGCGCACCAGCAGCATCAGGACCGGCAACCAGTACAGCGAGTACAGCTGCAGGTGGCCGGACTTGACCGCCATGTTGTTGGCGAAGACGAAGATCGTCGCCAGCGCCGCGCAGACCGAGATCGTCAGACGGAACGTCCGGCGCAGAAAGAGAGCCATCCCGACGAAGCCGACGATGCTCATCAGGACGAGCGTCCACTGGAAGGCGAGGAACTCGTCCATGCCGAAGGCTCGGAGCGGCATGAAGAAGACCTCGTTCAAGATGAACGTGTCCGAGTAGCCGAGGACGCCCTTGGTCGGGAAGAAGAATTGTGGGCTGGTCCACGAGACCTGGCCACGCAGCACCTGGAGCCAGTGCTCGTGTCCGTACACCTGCAGGCGTGCATCGCCCGAGTTGCCCATTATCTTGTCGAACCCGCTCTCGAAGGCCGACCGGAAGAAGATGACGCCGCCGGGGATCCACAACAGCAGCGCCCGGACGACGTCGCGCCCGACCGGGCGCTGCGCCGGCCCTTCACCGGCGGCGTCGTCGAGCGCTTCGATCGGCTTGCGATACTCGGCGTCCATCTCCACCTCGTCGAGGGTCACGGCTTCAGGCGCGTGACTTGGTCAGCCACCGCACTGTTGGCTCAAGACGGCGGATCGGCAGCCGGCGACTCAGCGGCGAGTAGACGAGGATGCAGAAGATCGCTCGCACGCCGTCCCGCCAGCCGATCTTCTTGCCTTCCGCGTAGGTGCGCGCCGAATACGAGATGCCGACCTCGTAGATCCGCCAGTTGCCGCGGGCGACCTTGGCGGTGATCTCGGGTTCGATTCCGAATCGGTCCTCTTCGAGGTCGAACGAGTCGAGCACTTCGCGACGGAACGCCTTGTAGCACGTCTCCATGTCCGTCAGGTTCAGGTTCGTGAACATGTTCGACAGGCTCGTCAAGAAGCGGTTGCCGACGGAGTGCCAGTAGTACAGGACCCGATGGGCCTGGCTCGTCAAGAACCGGGATCCGAACACCACGTCGGCTCGTCCGTCGAGGAGCGGACCCATGATCTGCGCGTAGTCCGCGGGGTCGTACTCGAGATCCGCATCCTGGACAATCACGAAGGGGCAGGTCGCCTCCTTGAAGCCGCGCCGGATGGCAGCCCCCTTGCCCTGGTTCACGCCCTGGCTCAGGAGCCGCACCCGAGAGTCTGCGGCAGCCAGGCGCTCGACGATCTCGGCAGTTCGGTCGGACGAGGCATCGTCGATGATGAGAAGCTCGCCTGTGAATGGCGACTGCAGCACGACGCCTGCGATCTCGGCGATGGTCTCTTCCTCGTTGTACGCAGGCATGACGACCGACAGCACAGCGTTTCTCGTCGTCACTGATCTCTCAGACATTCCGGGGATGTTATCCATCAGCCCCGCCGGACATCCGAACGGCTCAGAACGCGTTCGCGCAGCCCTGACCCGCAGACCGAGCGCGAACGACTACGGCCCGAACGGACCCAGGAGCGAGGGCGGCACGCCTGTCAGCGTGGACAACCAGCCGACGCCCTCGCTCACCAGATCAAAGCGCAGGCTGTATGACGACATTTCGGGCGGTTCGACCTCGAACTCGATGGTCACCTGCTCGCCTGGTTCCAACAGCGCCGCTGGCGAATCGGACAGTCCCACCCGCAAGTAGTCGAGGTCGAGCACTGCACCCCCGGGCGCGAGGAGGACCACGCCGAGGTTGACGGTGCCGACAGCCACGTTGCGGCCGAGCCATGTCGAATCACCCGTGTTGCGGACCCGAGCACGGAAGCGGTGACCGCCGAGGTCCTCGACGGCGATGTCGGCACGCAGGCCATCCACACGGCGGCTCGTGAACGGGGCGGTGCCTGGTTTCGTCAAGGCAATCAGCCGATGGTTGTCGAGGAAGGTCTCGACAGCTGCACGGGCCACCTCTCCGGACTGGAGCTCGGTGGCAAACCGCTCCGCAGGCACCAAGAACGGGAGCCCAGCGTAGATCCCGACCGTTGTCTCACCGAACCCCGCTGACGTGGCGAGCTGGGCGAGTTCCTCCACCACCACGTCGCGTTCGAGCACCGTGAAGTTGCGCATCTCCATCTGCGATTGCGGGGTTCGAGAGTGATCCGGGCCTCCCTCGGCCAGCACCGCGCGACCACCGGGGCGAAGGATTCGATGGAACTCCGCCAGCACGGTGCTCCAGTTCGGCACGTGGTGGAACGCATCCATGCACGACACTCGATCGACGGAGGCGTCCGGCAGGTCGATCGTCTCACCGTCGAACCTGAGGAACTGAATGGTCCCGCTGCCGAGTGGGGGCTGCACCTCGAACAGCCGGGCTCCCATCGCCAGCGCCGTCGGTGACACGTCGCACGCAACGACGTTGCAACCGAGTTGAACCAGCATCCGTGACGTCCAGCAAGATCCCGCGCCGAAGTCGAGCACCGACATCCCGTCCTCGAGCCGAAGCGCCGACAGCATCGCCGCGAAGTGGGCGAGGATCGTCGGCGCCTCGAGAACGTTGCCAAGTGGCTTCGCCAAATGGTACGACCAATCGTCGATGGCCGCGAAGTACTGCTCCGCTGTGTCGGCCAGCTGCGTCACCGAATACTCCCGTGCGAGCTCCTCGGCGTCGATCAGTTCCGCTTCCGTCATCGTTTGCATCCTTGGTTCATGGGGCCGTCCTCTGCCACGGAGAGCGTGCCACAACCCGACGGCGGGCCGAGAACAGGTCGCTGTATCGGCGACTCGCCTACCATCTCGGCTGACCTCCCGCTACGAGCACCTGGACGAAAGATCGACATGCGATGACTGCACAAGCCGTGGCGCAGCCGGCAGCGGACGGACTCTCAGAGGCTGATCTGCCATCAGAGTCAGTGCCGGACTCCGCCGACGGCCGCCGTACACGCGATCTCGCCCTCTTCGTGGTGAAGTGGTGGTCGGTCGCGCTCTTCGTCCTGATCGGGATCGTCGTGACGTTCGATCCGCCGTACTCGAACTCCCCCGCGATCCGCTCCGATGGGCTCGGGTACCAGGCGTGGACCAGGGCCATCCTGGACGGCAACATCTCGTTCTGCCCGTACACGGAGCTGACCACGGTCGCCGCGCTGGAACCGCAGACAGCGGACGGACGGTGTGCCAACAAGTACCCGCCCGGCCTTGCGATCCTGCGGTTCCCGATCATGGCGCCGTTCACCGCCATCAATCACGGCCAACTCCGCTCTGCCGCAGAGGACCGAGTCGACCAGCTGCTCTCCCTCCTCGCCGGTGCCACAGCCATGGCGACAGTCATCGCCACTGCCGGCCTGCTCGGGATCCGGCGGTGGCGCGCGAACTTCGCTGCCGCAGCAGTCATGTTCGGCACGAACCAGTTCCACTTCGCGACCTACGACAGCTCTTTCACGCACATCTACACGGCAGCCTTGGTCGGGCTCTTAATCTGGCTGCTCGTCCGACATGCCACCTCCGAACGTCCGTCGATGTCCACGCGTGCGTCCGTCGCGGTGGGCATCATCGTCGGCTTCATCGTCGACATCCGCCTGATGCTCATCGTGCCGCTCGCTGTCGCCGGCGCCGTCGTGGTCATTGCGCGCACCCACAAGCGTCAGACGCCACGGGAGTTCGCTCGCGACAACCGGGTCGTGATCATCGCAGCCGCGGTCGGAGCACTGCTCGCGATCGTTCAGAACCTCGCCTACAACCGGTACATCTTCGGCACCTGGCGACTCTCGTCCTACACCGGCGAGGACATGATCTGGTCGCAGGGCAAGCAGCTCGACGTCCTCTTTTCGATCCGCAAGGGCGCCATCCCGTGGAGTCCGATGATCGCAGCTGCGTTGGTCCTCACCGCTTTCGCTCGACGGAAGGTCCTTCTCGCTCTCGCTGTCGGCGTGACGGCGACGCTCGACTTCATCTATGGGTCGTGGAACCCCTGGGATCTCGCCGGCGGGTTTGGGCACAGGGGCTTCGTCGAAGCCTCACCGATCTACGCGTTGGGCGTGGCGGCAGCGATCCAGCACTTTGCGCCCAGCCGCCGCGCGATCGCGTACGCGCTCAGCAGCGCTTGCGTGCTGACCTGCCTCGGCCTGATGCGTGGCTATTGGACGGGCGAGCTCGGCTACTACGGCGCCTCTGCGCATGACTACGTGCGGTTTGCGTTCGGATCGGACTCGTTCCTCGTCCACTATTTCCGCGCGTTCTTCTGATCCGAGCCTCGGTCGCGCACTCGGCCGATGACGAGGACCGACTGCCCGAAAGGCGGCGCGAGCCGGGTCTCGATCCACCGTGTCGAGGAAACGACGACCAGGTCGTACGCGCGCACCAGCATCGCCTGGGTCGGACGAAGGTTGAGCAACCGGGTCGCCACGATCCAGGCGAAGAACCCAGGCAGGTTCACGTATCTGGCCGTGACCACCTCGATGCCCGCGTACTCGAACCGCCGGCACAGATCTCGCTTTCGATACCGGCGGACGTGACCGATCGATCGATCGAACTCACTCATCAGCAACGGGAATGCCGGGCTGAAGACGGCGATCAACCCTCCGGGAGACACGAGCTGGGCAAGCTCCGACAGGACCTCGACGTCGTTCTCGATGTGTTCCAGCACGTTCGACAGGACCGCACCGTCGAACGGACCGAGTGTCGCCGCGTCCGCGATGTAACCCGTCACTGCCGTGACGCGCGGCTCGCTACGCGTCGCGGCGGTGAGCACGACGCCGGCACGGGCGGAGGGCTCGACTGCCACAACATGATCCGCCGTTCGCAGAAGGCTCAGGGTGAAGGTGCCCATGCCGGCACCGACCTCGATCACTCGCCCACGTGCAGCAGGCGCCACCAGACGCCGGACCCATTCGTTGTAGCGGGGAGCGTTTGCATCCAGTTGCTCGAGCGTCCGCCCGAGCACAGCGTCCGCGTCCTCGAACGATGCATGCTGGTCGCGACGCTTCATGGTGGCGACACGCTATCGAGGGCCAGTTTCGTCCAGCCGCCGCCACCGCGGACCACGCGATCGCTCGCGTCGGATCACTGGCGGGTGAGGGCGATCGTGTACGCCCGAGACTGGCTCGCACACGCTCCCGACGAGACCGTCTCCGTATACGTCCCGGACTCCGCAGTCGCCTGCAGACCAGCGGGGCCGACACCCGCCGCCGTGACCGCGAGCACCAGCGAGTACGTGGCCGGCGCGGGCACCCCGGCGCACGACGGCTCGAGAGCCGCAGGCACGGTGCCGGTGAGCGTGGTGGTTCCGTTGGCGACCGTCGCGGTGCCGGTCGTGCGATCACCGGTGATCGAGGTCGCGGACGCGAACGTCAAGGACATCGAGGCGATCGGCGTGCAATCGGCGAGCGTGCACTTCGTCGGAGTGAGCGTCACTGCGTAGGCACCCGTCGGATCCGCGGCAGCGAGCGCGGCCGAGGTCACCGGGAACAGCGCCTGCAGCTGAGCGATCTGCTGGGCCTGCGCAGCAGATGCGGACGCCGCCGCGGTCGCTGCAGCAGCCGCGGCGTCGGACGCGGCCGTGGCGTCGGACGTCGCGGTGGCAGCCGCAGCCGCCGCCGCTGATGCAGCCGTCGCCAGGTCGGCGGCATGGGCCGCACGTTCGGTGGCCAGGTCGGTCTGGGCCTGGGTGAGCGTGGAGGTGATCGAGTTCAGCTGGGCCTGCACGGCCGCCAGTTCGTCGGCGCCCGGCGATGGCCCCGCCGTGGTGTCCGTCGACACGTCGAGCTGGGCGACCTTCGCCCGTTCGCTCGTCAGGTCACTGCGGGTCGAGATCAGCGTCAACCCAAGCGCAGCGATCACGGCAGCGGCAACGACAACGACGATTCCGGTCAGCAGGCGACCGCGTGGTGGCGGCTCGTCCTGCAGCGAGAGGGCGCCGACCGGCGGTGGTTCGGTGGGCATCTGTGCCACCGCGATCGGGCTCAGCGTCGTCCTGGGTCGCAGGGACGGCTCACCTGGGGCGAAGGCCGACGCGACGGCGTTCGCAGGCGCTCCGCAATGGCCGCAGTAGCGGTCGTCGGCGTGCAACGTCGCCGAGCACCTGGCGCACGTACCCTCCGTCATCGCCCCATTCTGACAGCAGTGTGCCGACCCGATGGTCCGGGCGTCAGGCGCAGTCGAACTTGGCCGCCGTGGGCACGCCGTTGCGGGTGGCCGAGGCGGTGAACTGCTTGGTCGTCGCGTCGAAGACGAGGGAGGTGATCCGCCACGTGGTGTCGACGCCGGTCTTGGTCCACGTCAGGGGCACCGCGGTCGGGGTACCGCCGGTCGAATAGCACGACGCGTCGATCGCGCCGCTGTTGCCGGATGCGCCGACAAGTGCCGCCATCGCTCCCGTCTCGCCGTTCTGCGCGAAGCAGCGGAGCGAGCCGTCGCCGATCGACGTGTTCGAGCCGCCACACAGACCGTCCAGGGTCGACGCTCCCCCGGCGAGGATGTTCTTCGCGTAGCTGAGGTCGCCGCACTTCGGCACCAGGGTGCCGTCGCCGAACAGCGCCAGCGGATCGCCGTCGACGCCCACGGAGAAGTTCGTCACCGTGCCGATCTGGGTGGCCGCTGGATCGGCGCAGAGGAGTGCGCCGCCGGTCTTGAACTCGAGCACGTTGCCGTTGTTCAGCGGCACGAAGCAGTCGGCCGTCGGCGTGTACTTGCCGTCGGCGCCTGGCACGCATGCCGTGGAGCCGGCTCGCGCTGCCGGCGCGGTCACGGCAGTGGGTGTTCCGACGGGCACGGTGGTGGCCGGCTCGACCGACGTGGTCGTGGCGGCGTCTGTCGGCGGCGTCGAGACGTCGGTGGATGCGACGACGCTCGTGTCGACGACGGTGGTGGCCACCTCCGTCGAGGCAACGGGCGTCGTGGTGGCGGTCGTCGACGTCGTCGCGGCCACAGTGGTCGCCGTCGTCGTGGTGGCTGCAGTCGAGGAGTCGTCGCTGCGGTTGACGAGGTAGGCGATGGCCGCTCCGGCGACGACGGCCACGAGCAACAGCGCGATCAGCACCCGCCGCCAACCGACGCCACCACCATCCGGCGCAGGAGCGGATGGAGGTGGGGCCTCGAACGAGGTCGGCAACGGCGCAGCGGCGGCAGCCGACGCTGCGACGGGAACCTCGTGGATCACGGGCGCTTCGTCGACGGTCGGCGCAGCGGCCTCCTCGGCGAGGCGCGCCGTGATGTACTCGCCGTGGGCCGGCACGTGCGCCGGAAGGTTCGTGGCGATGCCGGCCACCGTTGTCGCGATCTCCCACTCGGGGATGCGGACGATGTCGTAGTTCGCCCAGCCGAACAGCCCGCGCTCGTGCTGCACGGGATCGAAGACGTAGGCCACCTGCCACGGCTGCGAGAAGAACGTGGTCTGGATCGACAGGTCGTGCGCCGACAGGAAGATCCCGAAGCGGGGATGGCTGTGGTACCAGCCGACGATGCGCTGACCGGGATGACGGGTCATCACCAGTCGAGTCATCTCGTCCCACGTCTCGCGGGTGAACGTGACCGTGTCGGTGGTCTCGGAGTCCGGCAGCGGTTCGTGGCCGGTCACGATGACGAGGCCGATCAGCGGATCGGCGGTGCCGACGAGCACGCCCCCGTATTCGATGGCAGTGTCGTCGGACATGTGCCGGTCCATCGCCACCAGCGCGCTGTCGCGCACGATGACGGAGCATGGGACGGACCCGACGGAACCGGTGGTTGGGGTCGCAGCGTCACTCATTTCGTTGGATTGTATTGTCAGTCCACCGCCGAATCCGTGTTCCCTGATCGGCGGGCCGCTGGTGCGGCGCGCAACCCCACGAGCGAGACGGGCAGGACAGCGGACGTGAGCAGAGCGGCCAACACGTGGACGTGCGCGAAGTGCGGCACGGTCGCGTTCACGGACCAGAACTTCTGTCGCGTGTGCGGAACGCCGAGGGGGCCGAAGCGGCCGGCGCCGATCACCGCGCAGGTCCCGGTCATCACCCGCGACACACGCCCTCCGGAACCGGGCAAGCGCTTCCCCCGGGTCGCGCTCGTGCTCATCGCGGTCCTGTTCGTCGTCGTCGGCGGACTGGCCGCGCTGATCTTCAACGACCTCCGCGGCGACGAGCCGGCCAATCCCGACGAGACGCCGACCGCGACGACGACCGCGACCACCGTCGCACCTTCCACGACCCTGCAGCCCGCGACGACCGCAGCGGTCACCACCCTGCCGACCACGACCGTCCCGCCATCGACGGTGGCGGCGACGGCCGCACCGACCACCGTGCCGACGGTGTCGAGCACCCCTGTCGCTCCTCCAGCTACCGGGTGACGGAATCCCGCCGGCGGTGCAGGAGTTCATCAAGTCCGCGGAGGAGCGACAGGCATGGAACTGTGCCCGCCGTACCATCTGAAGCGCCGATCGAGTCTCCGGCGGAGGGCGAAGGCGTGGCCCTAGAATGGCGCACCACTGGACGGAAAAGGATCACATGGGTTCTCGAATCGCAATCATCGGCACCGGGTACGTGGGGTTGACCACGGGTGCATGTTTTGCCCACATTGGTCATGATGTGGTGTGTGCTGACATCGATCCCGGTCGGATCGAGCGGCTGAAGAACGGGATCCTGCCGATCTTCGAGCCGGGCCTGCAGGAGATCGTCGAAGCCGAGATCGCCAGCGGGCGGCTGCAGTTCGTCGTCGGTGCGGCCGAGGCGGCCAAGGATTGCGAGTTCGCATACCTGTGCGTGCAGACCCCGCAGGGTGAAGACGGCGCCGCGGACCTGACGTACCTGCAGCAAGCTGCTGCGGAGATCGCATCGGTGCTCCCTGCGAACTCGGTGGTGGTCAACAAGTCCACGGTGCCCGTCGGCTCGACCAAGGTCGTGGAGCGGGTGCTGGGTCGCCACGATGTTTCGGTGGTGTCGAACCCGGAGTTCTTGCGTGAGGGCCAGGCCGTCACCGACTGGTTGAAGCCGGATCGTGTCGTGATCGGCAGCGACAACCCCAGTGCGTCGACGCGTGTCGCTGAGTTGTACGACGCGACGTCGGGTCATGTGATCATCACCGACCCGGCGTCCGCGGAGACGATCAAGTACGCGGCGAACGCTTTTCTGGCGACGAAGATCTCGTTCATCAACGCGGTCGCGGCGGTCTGCGAGGCCGTCGGCGCCGACGTCAACGATGTCGTGCTCGGCATCGGTTACGACAAGCGGATCGGTCACGAGTTCCTCCGGCCCGGACCGGGTTGGGGTGGGTCGTGCTTCCCGAAGGACACGAGGGCGATGGTCAAGATCGCCGAGGACGCCGGTTATGACTTCAACCTGTTGAAGGGTGTCGTCGTCGTCAACGACGAGCAGCTCGAGCGGATGGTCGTCAAGGTCAAGAACGCGGTCGGCGGGGACCTGGCGGGCAAGACGGTCGCGGCGTGGGGGCTGACGTTCAAGGCCAACACCGACGACCTGCGCGAGTCACCGGCGATCGCGATCATCACCGAGTTGATGGCTCAGGGCGCCACCGTCAAGGCCTACGACCCGCAGATCACCGAGCACAAGACGATCGAGGTCGGCAAGGACCCCTACGAGATCTGCCAGGACGCCGACGCCTTGATCGTGCTCACCGAATGGGACGCGTTCCGCTGGCTCGACCTCGAGACCGTCAAGGAGCGGCTGGCGAACGCGAACATCGTCGACACCCGCAACCTCCTCGACCGCGCCGCAGCCATCCGGATGGGGTTCACATACCAGGGCGTCGGGCGGTAGCGCAGGTGCGCGTCCTCATCGCCGGCGGTGCCGGCTTCATCGGTTCTCATCTTGCGGAGGCGTTGCTGGACCGGGGTGACGAGGTGATCGTCGTCGACAACTTCATCTCCGGCCGCCCGGAGAACATCGCCCACCTCGACGATCACGACCGGTTCCTGTTCCTCGAGCAGGACGTCACCGACCCGCTCGTCATCGACGGTCAGCTCGACGTGGTGATGGACCTCGCCAGCCCGGCGTCACCGAACGACTTCGCGACGATCCCGCTCGAGATCTTGGCGGTCGGCAGCACCGGCACCCGCAACCTGCTCGACCTCGCGGTCATCAAGCAGGCCCGGTTCTTCCTCGCCTCCACGAGCGAGGTCTACGGCGATCCGCTCGTGCATCCGCAACCCGAGTCGTACTGGGGCAACGTCAGCTCGATCAGTCCGCGCAGCTGCTACGACGAGGCAAAGCGCTTCTCGGAGGCACTCGCGATGGCCTACCACCGCGTGCTCGATGCCGACATCCGGATCGTGCGGATCTTCAACACCTACGGTCCGCGGATGCGTCCCGACGACGGCCGCGTCGTCGGCAACTTCATCTGCCAGGCCCTCGCCGGCGACCCGATCACCCTGTATGGCGATGGCACCCAGACTCGCAGCTTCTGCTACGTCGACGACGAGGTCCGCGGCTTCCTCGCGGTGCTCGACGGTGATCTGATCGGTCCGATCAACGTCGGCAACCCGGCCGAGTTCACGATGCGCGAGCTCGCCGAGCTCGTGGTCGAGATCACCGGATCGACGAGTGAGATCATCACCGCGCCGCTGCCGGCAGAGCGTGAAGGCGACCCGATGCAACGCTGCCCCGACATCACGCTGATCTCGAACGCGTACGGCTGGGAGCCCGTCATCCCCCTCCGCGACGGCCTCGCCAAGATGATCGACGCCTTCCGCATCGAGCTGAAGCTGTGAGCGACAGGAGCCCGTCATGACCGTTCTCGTCACCGGCGGCGCCGGCTACATCGGCTCACACACCGTACGGCTGCTGCGCAGCCTCGGCCGCGACGTCGTCGTGCTCGACAACCTCGACATGGGCGTCGCATCGTCCGTGCTCGACGCTCCACTCGTCGTCGGCGATGTCGCCGACGAGGCGCTCGTCGGCAAGCTCTGCGCCGAGCACGGGGTGACCTCGGTGATCCACTTCGCCGCACACAAGAACGTCGGCGAGTCGATGGCACATCCGTCGAAGTACTGGCACAACAACGTCGACGGCACCGTCCACCTCGTCGACGCGCTGCTGGCCGCCGGTGTTCGCAACCTCGTGTTCTCGTCGTCGTGCTCGGTCTACGGCACGCCGGACCAGGTGCCCGTCACCGAGTCCGCCACCATCAACCCGGAGAGCGTCTACGCCGCGACCAAGGCGATGATGGAGCAGATCCTCCGCTTCTACGACATCACGTCGGGACTGCGCACCGTGAGCCTGCGCTACTTCAACGCCGCCGGGGCGAGCCTCGACAACGTGATCGGCGAGGACTGGTCGCAGAGCGCGAACCTGGTCCCGGTCGTGATGAAGGCTGCGATGGGACTTCGTCCGCCGGTCCAGGTGTTCGGGTCCGACTACCCGACGCCCGACGGCACCTGCATCCGCGACTACATCCACGTCGAGGACCTCGCCGACGCCCACGTGAAGGCGATCGACTACCTCGCCGCCGGCGGCGCCACCGTCGGGCTCAACGTCGGCACCGGCATCGGCAGCAGCGTGCTCGACGTCGTTCGCGCCACCGAGCGGGCGAGCGGCACGACGGTTCCCGTTGAGCTGGTCGAGCGACGGCTCGGCGACCCGATCGAGGTCTACGCCGACCCGACGTTGGTGAACAGCACGTTGAACTGGACGCCCAAGCACGGCCTTGACACCATCATCGACACGGCGTGGCGCTGGCACTCCACGCATCCCGACGGCATCAGGGCGTGAGGCTCCCCCGGATCACCGCCGTCGTGGTGGTCCACGGTTCGCCGGCCGAGACGGTGCGGGCCTGCGTGCAGTCGCTGCTCGATGCGACGGATGTCGACCTCCACGTGGTGCTCGTCGACAACGCATCGCCGGATGGCGGCGCTGCGTGCGAACCCTGGGCCACAGTCGAGCGAGTCACGCTCGTGCGCAGCCCTGACAACCGCGGGTTCGCCGCCGGTGTCAACCAGGGGCTGCGACGGGTGCGTGGCGGCGATCTGATCCTGCTCCTCAACGACGACGCGACGGTCGCCGCTGACGCCCCGCGGGTGTGTGCACGGATGCTCGCTGCGCATCCCGATGCCGTCGCTGTCGCGCCGCGTGTGATGCTCGCCAACGAACCCGAGCTGATCGACTCGATCGGTGTCGTCATCCGACCGAACGGCGAGGCGTTCAACGCCTACATCGGCCAGCCGTGGCGTGCACAGGTCAGTGACGGCGATGTGGTGTTCGGGCCCTGCTTCGGCGCCGCACTGTTCCGCGCCGACGGGTTCGACTCAGCCGTGGGCCCGATCGACGAGCGCTACCGGCTCTACTACGAGGACATCGATTGGGGCCTGCGCGCTCGACGTGCCGGCCTCGTCACGGTCGCGGCGACCGACGCCGTCGTGTTCCATCAGCACGCGCTCTCGACCCGGCTCCTCGGCGAGGCCACCCGCTACGAGCTCGTGCAACGCAACCTGCTCCTGTGCGTGGCCAAGAACTTCTCGTGGCGACCGGCGACCCGTGCGTGGGCCTCGCGGCTCGTCGTCCACACCAAGGGCGTGATCAAGGGCCCGTTCCGGATCGAGCGTCTCCGCTCGATGGCCCGCGCCGTGATCGGCCTGCCGAGTGTGCTTCGCGCCCGGCGCTCGTTGCCGCTACCGGAGCCGTCGTTCGACGAATCCGCAATGTTCGCGTACGCAACGGGCATGTCGCCGAACTTCAGCGCCGAAACGTATCGCTCTCGAGAGAAGCTGGAATGAGCGCTGGGCGCATCGAGCTCTCACCCGTGCGCTTCGACGAACGAGCACAACGCCTGGCGGTGTCAGTCCTGCAGAGCGGTCAGATCTCGCAGGGGCCCATGGTGGAGGCGCTCGAGGCCCGCGTGTCCGCCATCGCCGGCACGCGCCATGCAATCGCGGTGAACAACGGAACAGCATCCTTGATCGCGTGCCTTCGTGCGCTGGGTGTGGGGCGCGGCGATGAGGTCATCACGTCGCCCTTCACCTTTGTCGCCACCGTGAACGCCGTCCTCGCCGTTGGTGCCACGCCGCGGTTCGCCGACATCTCGTCGGGCACGTTCGACATCCTGCCGGACAGTGTCGAGGCGCTGGTCAACGCTCGCACTCGAGCGCTGCTCCCAGTTCACGTGTTCGGTCACCCCGCAGACATGACATCGCTGTGCGCAATCGCGGACCGCCACGGACTCGCAATCATCGAAGATGCGGCGCAGGCGTTGGGGGCCGCTCACTGCGGTCGGGCGGTCGGCAGCTTCGGCCTCGGATCGTTCTCGCTGTACGCCACGAAGAACGTGACCACGGGCGAAGGCGGCGTGGTGACCACCGACGACGATTCCATCGCGCAGTCGCTACGCGAATTCCGAAACCAGGGACTGAACGCGCAACGGGAGTCTGTCGGATTCGGGCTGAACCTCCGCCTGACCGATCTGCAGGCCGCCGTCGGACTGCCGCAACTCGACGACATCGAGGAGACAACACGTCGACGGACCGAGAACGCTGCGCTTCTCAGCGACGGCCTCACCGATCTGGACGGCGTCATCGCTCCGAGCGGACGAGACGGCGATCGCGCGGTGCACCACCACTACACATTGCGTGTGCTCGACGATGCGAGAGTGAGCAGGGATGCTCTGCAGGCAGCGTTGACGGTCGCAGACATCGCGTCCGGTGTCTACTATCGGTCACTGGTGTCGGACCTTCCGCATGTCAACGCGGCCACGCCGCGGGCCGGGGACGAGTGCCCCTCCGCGCGCGCCGTGACGACCCAGGTCCTGTCGATCCCGGTGCATCAACACCTCTCCGGACACGACATCGAGCGGATCGTGCGAGTAATTCGAGATGTCAGCACGTGACATGCGCACGGGTCGCACTCGTCGGCGCCGGCCGCATGGGCGAAAACCATGCGCGGGTCATCGCCGGGTCCGTCCGCTCGGGCCTGGCGCTCGTCGTCGACACGGACGCCGACCGCGCACGTCGCGTCGCCCAACGCTGGGGCACCGAGTGGTCCACCGATCTCCACGCCGCGTCCGACATGGACGCTGTCGTCGTGTCGAGTTCCACGCCCTCGCACTTCGATCTTGCCAACGCCCTCATCGGTGGAGGAACCCCGCTGTTGGTGGAGAAGCCGTTGACGCTCGACATCGAGCAGGCACGCGATCTCGTGCGCGACGCCGATGCGAAGGATGTGGTGCTGATGTGTGGGTTCGTGGAACGGTTCAACGCGTCGTTCGCCCGATTGGCCCGGCATGCAGACCTTCATCGCTCCCGCCACATCGAGATGGTTCGGATCGGCCGGTCCCCCCACGAAATGGTCTCTGGCGTGGTCCACGATGTTCTGCTCCACGACATCGATCTCTTGATCCGACTCCTCCCCGCCGACGTCGTGACGGAGGTGCGGGCCCAGGGCTCGGACTGGAGTCCGCTGCAGGCGCGACACGAGAGCGTGCGCTGCGAGGTGGCGTTCGCGAGCGGCGCAACAGCATCGCTCCATGCAAGTCGGATCTCGGCGACCCGAGAGCGATCGATCACGATCACCACAGACGACGGAAGCATCGAACACGCGGACCTCTTGGCGGATCCAGGGGATCCCCTTGTCGCACAGTGGAGGCAGTTCATGGGGCTCGTCGACCGTGTCTCGCCGGAGCGCGAGGCCGAGCGTCGCACGCTCCTCCCGAGCCACGAGATCGCCGATCACATCCAACACTTGTTGACGGCTACGGCGCCACCCGCCGAGGAAGCAAGTCCGGGTCCGGCAGCTGTCCGATGAAGATCCTCATCACCAACGTGCAGCTCGACCACAGGACCGGCACGGAGATCGTCGTGCGAGATCTCGAGCTGGGCCTTCGACGGCGCGGCCACGCTGTCTGCGTCTACAGCCCGAACAACGGGATCCTCGGTGAGGAGATCGCACGGCGCGGAGGCCTCGTGGTGACCCACGTGGACGACGTTCCGTTTCGTCCGGATGTGATCCACGCGCATCACAACGTCCCGGCACTCGAGGCGTCGTTCCGGTTCCCCGACACGCCAATGATCTTCGTCTGTCACGATGCTCGAGGTCGTTTCGACATGTCGTCCGGTCTCGGCGCTGTTGCAGCACATGTCGCGGTGGATCTCAACTGCCGCGAGCGACTCGTGGTCGAAGCTGCGCCGTCAGACCAGATCCACCTCATCCCGAACGCCGTCGATCTTGCTGCAGTCGTTCGCCGCTCGCAACCCGTGACCCCGATCGAGCGGGCGGCGGTGTTCGGGAACAACGCCGAGGATGGCGGATTCATCGAGCACATCCGCGCCGCCTGCACCGAGCGGAACCTACCGCTCGACGAGTTCGGGAGCGGAGTGGGCCGAACGCTGGCTGCTCCTGAGCTCCGCCTGGCCGACTACTCGGTGGTCTTCGCGAAGGCTCGCTGTGCGATCGAGGCAATGACAGCCGGATGCGCCGTGGTCCTGATCGACCGTGCCGGATACGGCGGCCTGGTGACATCGTCAGATGTGGATTGGGTGATCGACTGGAACGCAGGTGATCGATGTCTCCAGCGCCCGCACTCGTCGGCCCAGGTCATTGCCGACCTCGAGCGCATCGATGCAACCGACAGCGAGTTGGTGACGGAGCGGGTCCGCGAGCGGTGCAGCCTCGAGGCCGCCCTCGACGCCTACGAGGCCGTGTACGCAGTCGCCGTGGGTTCAGCGGCGTCGAGCGAGTCGGCAGGGCCGTCGTGGCGAGGATCGTTCGAGTCGTTGGCGACGTTCGCGAGCTCGCTCGAGGAGCGCCTCAGGTCCGGGGGTGGCGACTGGGCAATGCCTCCGCTCCCGCCGGCAGCCGGAGCAGCGATCTCGGTGACCGCGCTCGATCCACCACGGCGCGTCGCCCCGGGCGCGCAGTTCTCGGTCGATGTCGAGATCGCCAACTCATCTCGTGAGCAGCTGTCCAGCACGGGCCCGACGCCGATCCATCTGTCCTACCACTGGCTGCTGCACGACGGGACGGATGTGCTGTTCGACGGGGTGCGTACCCCACTCCGGGCGCCAGTTCGCAGCGGCGCGGTTCAGCGGCAGCCGATGGCCGTCGTCGCCCCCGACGTGCCCGAACGTCTGGTGCTCCGGATCACCATGGTCCAAGAGGGGATCCGCTGGTTCTCCGGCCTGCCACACCCGATCGTCGCCGACTCGAACGTCGTCGTGGCTGACCAGCGCACGATCGCCTCCCTCGCGGACATCGGCCTGACCTGCGGTGTGAACGTCGACCGCGATGCACTCGTCACAGACCTCGGTTTTGTCTCCGATCCGAGGCCAGGGATGCTCTCGTACGCTGCATCGCCCCTCTGGCTCGATCGCGCGATGAGCGCAGGCGTGAGCGCACTCGTCGTTCCGACCGATCTCGCACCCATGGTTCCGGAGCACATCGGCGTCATCATGTCCGATGCTCCTGCTGCGACCTTGTGGAGCATCCACGAGGCCCTCCAGGAGCTGACCGATTTCTACGGAATCGACCGCAGATCGACTGTCGATCGTTCGGCGCGCGTGCACGCCAGTGCGGTCATCGACGAGCAGAACGTGCGCATCGGACCGGACGTGATCATCGGCGCCGGATGTGTGCTGACCGGCAGGATCGACATCGACCGTGGGAGTCAGATCCTGCCAGGGGCCGTCATCGGAAGCGCGGGGTTCCAGACCGAGCTCGTCGATGATCGCATCGTGGAGTTCACCCACGTCGGCGGCGTCCGGATCGGTCGAGACGTCGTGGTGTTCTCGAACGCAACAGTCGCGCGGGGGCTGTTCCGCCAGGACACCTGCATCGATGACGGCTGCCGGATCGGCAACAACTCGTTCGTGTCGCACAACGCCTCGATCGGTCCACGGTCGACAATCGGCCACGGAGCGGTCGTCAACGGCAATGTTCGAATCGGCACCGAAGTGTGGCTCGGGCCCGGCACCGTGGTCGCCCACGGCATTGCGGTGGGCGATCGTGCCCATGTCGACCTCGGCTCGACCGTCATCGGAAGCGTGCCGACCGGTGCCCATGTCGGTGGCCCGCCGGCGATCGACCACCACACCGTGCTCCGAGAGGTGGCGAGATGGAGGGCCCGGGGCAGACGCCGATGACGTCGGCCGAATCGGGCATCGCCGCGGCCATCGCACGACGTGAAGCGTCGAGCTGTGTGCTCAGCGACGAACGAGGGCGGTCGACGGTCGCCGAGCTGCTCGCCACGATCGACCAGGTGGACGCACTCCTCGGATCGCTGGCACTCGAACGGTCGGCGCGCGTCTGTGTCGTGATGTCGAACGACCGGCAGATGGCATCGATCCTGTTGTCCCTGATGTGTCGGGTGTCGTGCGCTCCGCTCGATCCGCGCCTCACCGAGAGCGAGGTCCTCGAAATCTTCGCCGATCTGGACGCCGACGCGCTCGTCGGAAGGGTCGGCGTCGCGCCGTCGGCATGGCGATCGGCGCGGCTTGTCGGGATGACGATCATCGGGGTGACCGACGCCGGCGAGTGGTCCGTGGCCGAACGTGGATCGAGGCGCGAAGGGGCGCACGCCGCAGGGCACGCTCTGCTCCTCCGGACGTCAGGGACGACGGCGAAAGCGAAGCTGGTCGGGCTCACCGAGGCGAACGTCCTCCACTCCGCAACGGCGGTCGCCACGACCCTCCTCCTCGGTCCGGAAGACCGGTGCCTGAACGTGATGCCGCTGTTCCACATCCACGGCATCGTCGGTGTGCTGCTCGCCAGCGTGGTCGGCGGATCCGAAGTGCGCCTGTTGCCCCGCTTCGATCCGTTCGCCATCAACAGGCAACTTGCCGATCCGTCGTTGACCTGGACATCGGCCGTGCCGAGTGTCTACAGGACCATCATCTCGCGAGACCGGCACGAGCGAACGGTCCCCTTACGGCTGATTCGCTCGGGCTCGGCACCGTTGCCGACCGACGTGCAGCGGCAACTCGAGGATCGCTTCGAGTGTCCCGTGATCAACTCCTATGGAATGACCGAGGCGTCGCACCAGATGACCAGCACCTCGCTGAGCGACTCGACCGGACACCACGGCACCGTCGGGACCTCTGCCGGGGCAGAGGTCGCCGTCCTCGTCGACAGCGCCATGTCGGCAGCTCCGGGCGAGCTCGGTGAGGTGGTGGTCCGCGGCCCAGGGGTCATCGATCGATATGTCTCGCCGCCACAGGTCAACCGTGATTCGCACCACGACGGCTGGTTGCGCACGGGAGACCTGGGTGCGCTCGATGCCCAGGGTCGACTCACGTTGCACGGCCGCCTCAAGGAGATGATCAACGTTTCGGGCGAGAAGGTGTCTCCGTTCGAGGTCGAGGAGGCGGTGGCTCGCCACCCGGCGGTGCTGGACGTGGTCGCGTTCGCTCTACCGGATGCGCTGCGCGGCGAGCAGGTCGCGGTCGCCATGGTCCTCCGTCCGGGCCACGATGAACCGAGTGCCGCCGAGATCCGTGCCTTCGCCGCGGGCTCCTTGGCGTCGTTCAAGATGCCTCGCCGGAACGTCGTGGTCGATTCGATCCCAGTCGGGCCGACGGGCAAGGTGCAGCGCTCGCGACTGGCTGCATCCCTCGGCCTGGAGCAGCACCCCTGACCGGGTCTTTCCGTCAGATGACTTCCGTGATGCGCTGGCGGTCGAGCCAGCCGAGGAGGATCGCGACCGCGCGCGGATCGTGGCGGAGGCGGTGGCCGGCGCCTTCGAGGAGGCGCAGCTCGGCCCGGCCGTGCGCCTCGGCGAGCATCCGCGCATCGGACACCGGCACGCTCTCGTCGTCATCGCCGTGCATCACCAGCAACGGACGCGGGGCGAACCGACGGGCCGCATCGACCGGGCGGAAGCGGCGCAGCTCGCGGCTCCACTCGTCGAAGTTCTTCGGATAGCCGGGCGTGCGGATGGCCCCGATGTCGCGGGCGTGATCGAGGAATCGCCGAGGCTGGGCGGCCCAGTCGTCGAAGTCGGCGCGCGGGGCGAGCAGCGCCGCTCCCCGCACGCGCGGGTCGTCGGCGGCGACGCAGACCGCGATCGACCCGCCGGTGTTGGTGCCGACGAGCCAGATGCCGAGCGGCTCGGCCTCGAGGATCAGGTGGTCGATCGCCGAGCGGAGATCGTCGACCCACGACTGCAGCGAGAAGTCGCCGGCGCTCGTGCCGCACCCGCGGAACGTGAACGTCATCGCCGCCCAGCCGAGCTCGTTGGCCGCACGGTCGATCAGTTCCGGGAACGTGCCACCGGAGTGACGGGCATCGATCGGTCCGACCGGGAAGCCGTGACAGAGGATCAGGCCGGGCAGCGCATCCGTTCGACCTGCAGGGCGCGCGAGGTAACGCGCCACCTCTTGCCCACCGGACAGGAAACTGCCGTTCATCGACGTCCCCGGACTGCGATCAAGCGCGGGGCTTGCGCTGGATGCGGTGTGACCCCGGCTTGGCCAGGGTGTAACCGCGGTTGCGGGCCTCGATCTCGGTGTCGGGACCGAAGCAGAGTCCGACTTCGGCAGCGACGATCTCGTCGATCACGGCCTTGTCGGTCCACGTGTCGACGTCGTAGACGAGCTGCGTGCGCTTGTCGCCGAGGTAGCGGGTGTGCTCGAACCGTGAAGGGCGCTCCATGGCCGCCAAGCTAGCCGCAGCAGGGCGCTCCCCGCCGATCTCCTACTCGCCGATCTCCATCGCCAGCGGGCCGACCGCACCGATCGCGTCGAAGTACTCCTGATGGGCATCGACAACGCGGACGACGTCGATGTCGTCGAGGATCTCGACGCCGTTGCGCTCTGCTTCACCCAGCAGGAAGGCAGTGACGCTGTCGCCCTCGACGACGACCTCTTCGTCGATGTCCTGACGTCGGTCGATCACCCCATCGGGCTGCAGGCCCTTCTGGTTCAACCAACGGAGGTGGAACGTGAGCAGCTGGCGGAGGTCATCGAGGGTCAGCCGGCCCTGGGTGTCCTCGGGCAGCAGCTCGGCCACGAACGACAGGGCCTGCTCCTCGACGTACACGACACGGGGCGACAACGCATCGAGCCGGTGCGCCTCGCGACCGACGACCGCGGCAGCGAGCGCGAACGTGAACAGCGCCGCCACGATGATGAAGATCAGCGTGATCGTCGGCACCCCGTGGAGTGTACGACGATCACGCTGATCGAGTGAGTCTCAGGATGTGGGCAACGGTGCCGGGCACCGCCGGCGGATCAGATGCCGATGCGCTGGGCGAGCAGCTCGCGGTGGTACGTCGGATCGCCGAACAGCAGCTCGCTGCTCTTCGCACGCTTGAAGTACAGGTGCGCCGGGTGCTCCCACGTGAAGCCGATGCCGCCATGGATCTGAATGTTCTCGGCTGTGGCGTGGAAGTACGCCTCCGAGCAGTACGCCTTGGCGAGCGAGGCCACCGACGGCAGCTCGTCGTTCATCTCCGAGGCGCACCACATGCCGTAGTACGCAGCGGACTTGGCGGACTCGACCTCGAGCAGCATGTCGGCGCACTTGTGCTTGATCGCCTGGAACGAACCGATCGGACGGCCGAACTGGACGCGGACCTTGGCGTACTCGACCGCCATGTCGAGCACCTTCTGGGCGCCACCGACCTGCTCGGCGGCGAGGCCGACGGCAGCGAGGTCGAGCACCGTCGACAGGACGTCCCAACCCTTGCCCTCGGCGCCGATCAGCGTCGCCGGCGTGGCGTTGAACTCGAGCTTGCTCTGCTTGCGGGTCTGGTCCATCGTCGACAGGTTGGTGCGGGTGATCGTGGAGTCGGCGCCGTCGACGGCGAACAGGCTCACGCCGCCTTCCGTGCGGGCGGCGACGATGATCAGGTTCGCCGTGTTGCCGTCGATCACGAACATCTTCGTGCCGGTGAGCGTGTAGCCGTCGCCGCTCTTGGTGGCGGGCAGAGTGATGCCGGCCTCGTCCCACTTGCCGCTCGGCTCGGTGAACGCGAGGGTGGCGATGGTCTCGCCGCTGGCGATGCCCGGGAGGTGGGCCTTCTTCGCCGCGTCGTCACCGCTGTGGATCAGGGTGTTCGCGGCAAGCACCACGGTGCTGAAGAACGGGGCGCACAGCAGGGCGCGGCCCATCTCCTCGAGCACGATGCCGAGCTCGACGTAGCTGTAGCCGCTGCCACCGAACTCCTCGGGAACGACGAGGCCCTGCAGGCCGAGCTGCTCGCCCATCTGGCTCCAGACGGCGGGATCGAAACCGGTCTCGGTCTCCATCTGCTCGCGCACGGCGGCCTCGGCCGACTTGCTGTCGAGGAACGCCCGAACGGTCTTGCGCAGCTCTTCTTGTTCTTCGGTGAAGGCAAAGTTCATGGGGCGATTCTCCGCTGCACCACGGCCGCCCGCAAGTCGAGTGGTGTACACGTGTGTACGCTCTGGCGATGGAACGCATCGGCATCCGCGAGCTGCGCGCATCGGCGGCGGCCGTCGTCCGACGCGCCGAGTCGGGCCAGCGCACGGTGGTCACCGTCGGCGGACGACCGGTGGCTCAGCTCGGTCCACTGACCAGTGCCGCTGCCGAGCGCAGCCTCGACGAGCTCGTCGCCCAGGGCCTCCTGATCGCGCCGCGCCGGGGTGGATCCCCGAACGACGCGACCATCACCGTCTGGGGCACGATCCGTCTCGATCGACTCCTGCGGGAAGTTCGAGGATGAGGGTCCGCTGATGACCCTCTACCTCGATGCGAGCGCGCTCGTCGCGCTCCACATCGATGTCGCCGAACGCGCCCACGTCCGCGACGCCTTGGCGACCGACCCCGACTGGTGCACGAGCGCGCTGACGCTGGTGGAAGCATTGGCCTTGATCGACCGCGTGACCGAGGAACCCGTACTACGCCTCGATCTCGAGGATCAGGTCCGGCTCACCTGGGATCGCCTCGCGATCGTGCCGACCGATCAGGCCTGCCTCGACCGTGCTGCACGCCTGATGCGCGACCAACCACTGCGTCTCAGCGACGCGTTGCACCTCGCCGCCGCCGACCGGTTGCCCCGACCGATCCGGTTCGTCACGTTCGATCCGGCTCAGATCCTCGTCGCCCTGTCGATGGAGTTCGACGTCGTGTCGACCTGAGCCGACCTCGCCGCGACTGCCGAAATCGGTGACAGACTTGGTGCATGACAACGTTGCACTGGGCCGACAGCCGTCTCGAGGTGCACAAGGTCGTCGTCGGCCCGTATTCGAACAACGTGTTCGTCCTGCGGTGCCGTGAGACCGGCGAGTCGGTGCTGATCGACGCGGCCAACGAGCACGAGAAGCTGCTCGAGCTGTGCACCCGTTTGAACGTGAAGCGCGTGTTGGAGACCCACGGCCACCACGACCACATCATGGCCGTGCCGGCGATGCGCGAGGCCGGCTACGAAGTGGCGATCTCGTCGGCCGACGCGCCGATGCTGAAGAAGGTCGGCTACGACGTCTTCCTCGACGACGCCGAGATCATCGAGGTCGGCAAGCTGCGGCTGCACGCCATCCACAACCCGGGGCACACGCCGGGCTCGATCTCGTTCCTGATCGAGGGTGCGCCGGTGCTCTTCAGCGGAGACACGCTGTTCCCGGGCGGGCCGGGCAACACCAAGCCGGCCGACGCCGACTTCGACACCATCATCCGTTCCATCGACAACCGGTTGTTCACCCTGCCGGCGAGCACGGTCGTGATGCCCGGCCACGGCGTCGACACCACCATCGGCAACGAGCGGCCGCACCTCCAGGAGTGGGTGGACCGCGGATGGTGATGACGCGTCCCGGCGTGACGCTCGGCGGGATGAGCCCGTCCGCTGACGCGCTGCCCCACATCGCCGGCGACGACCGGATCCGCGCCGACGGTCGCCCGCAGCCGGACTTCCGTGAGGACCTGCGCCGCATCCCCTCGGCCCGCAACGCGCTGAGCGTGCTGTTCCTCTACGTCCAGACGGCGGTGCTCCTCGGCGCGGCAGTCATCGCACCCGGGTGGTGGCGGCTCCTTGTCTGGCCGCTCGTGTTCCTGCTGATGGGTCGCACCCACGCGCAGTTCGCCTCGCTGATGCACGAGGCCGCGCACCGCCTCTTGCTGAAGAAGAAGTCGTGGAACGACTGGGTCGGCCGATGGCTGCTCGGCTACCCGTCGTTCACCACCACCGAGGGCTACCGGCGGGTCCACATGGCGCACCACCGTGAGGAGTTCGGCCCCGAGGAGCCGGACATCCCGCTCTACGCCAACTACCCGGTGCCGACGGCATCGCTGCGCCGCAAGCTCTGGCGGGACGCCACCGGGCGCACGGGGTACAAGCTGCTCCGCCAGCAGCTGCGCGGGTTGCGCAACCCCGACCTCTCCGCCCGACACGTGCAGTACAAGATCTGGATCGTGCAGGCGGTCATGCTCGCGGCCTGCATCGTCGGCGGCGTGTGGTGGCTGTACCCGGTGTTCTGGCTGCTGCCGCACCTCACCGTCTGGCGGGTCATCAACCGCCTCCGCTCGATCGCCGAGCACGGCGGGATGACGGCCTCGAAGGACCGGCGGATCACCACGCACTCGGTCCGCCAGCACCCCGTCGCCCGCTTCTCCCTGGTGCCGTACAACATCGGCTGGCACCTCGCCCACCACGTGGACTCCGGCGTCCCGTTCCGCAACCTGCCCCGCTTTCACGAGGCTTTGCGGGCGGCCGGGTACGTCGACGAATCGTTCGAGTACGCCGACTACCCGACCCTGTGGCGGGCGGTCCAGCGGCCAGACTGAATTACTCCTACGGGCATAGGGATAATTATCGGCGCCGCGTTAGGCTGCTGGGCGTGAGCGAGCTGTTTCGCATCGAAGATCTCCATGCCAAGCCCGTCGAGGCCGACACGCAGATCCTGCGTGGTCTGAGCCTGGCGGTGAACGACGGCGAGGTGCACGCCATCATGGGCCCGAACGGCAGCGGGAAGAGCACGCTCGCCAGCACGTTGCTCGGCTCGCCGGAGTACGAGGTGACGAGCGGCCGCATCGTGTTCCGCGGCGACGACGTCACCACGTGGCCCACCGACGTGCGCGCCAAGGCCGGCATGTTCCTCGGCTTCCAGTACCCGCAGGAGATCCCTGGTGTTTCGGTCATCCAGTTCCTGCGCCAGGCGCTGAGCGCGCGCAAGGGCATCGACCTGTC
>JAOBWK010000049.1 GCA_025463305.1 Ilumatobacteraceae bacterium | reverse complement strand
CCTGCTCCGCCGTGCCGCCCGAGGTGCCGTTGGCTGCCTGAACGGCGAGCTCACGCATGCGCTGGAGCATGCTCGAGACCTCGTTCAAACCACCTTCAGCGGTCTGCAGGAAGCTGATGCCGTCCTGGGCGTTCCGCTGCGCCTGGCTCGAACCACGGATCTCCGAACGGAGGCCCTCCGAGATGGCGAGTCCAGCAGCGTCGTCGGCGGCCCGGTTGAACCGGTAACCCGAGGAGAGCTTCTCCAGGCTGGAGCCCAGAGCGTCTTGCGACATGGACAGGTTGCGGCTCGCATTGAGAGCGGCGATGTTTGCATTGATACGCATTTCGAATTACCTCCGTGTGGTGTTCATCCGGACGTCCTTGCCCGGCGAAGTAGGTGTCGGCGCGGCCCGTGGGTGTTCTAGGGAGCCGACGAGAAATGTTTTCGACACGTCGTTCGAGGCCGGATCGCTCAGCTGACCAGGGCCAACGTGGCGCCGGTGGCGGACCACGCGTCGAGCTTGCGGCGCGCCCGGCGCAGCGCCGCGCGTGCCTCGCTGCGTCCGTTGAGGCCGAGGTCTTCGGCGATCTCGGGCAGCTCCGTGCCGAAGCCACCCGGATCGAGTGCACCGGTGCGGTGCAACCAGACCAGCGCCTCGACCTTGGTCATGCCCGAGTCCTCGATGATGCGCCGCACCATGTCGGTGGCATCCGTGGTGTCGTAGCCGCCGTCGCTGACAGCCAGATGGGTCTGACGATCGTGGCCGTCGGGATCGGCGTCGAGGCGCACGTTCGAGCCGGAGCTGAACTGCTGGGCCCGCTCGATCTCGGCCAGCGAGGACCGCGACGAGATGACGAAGTAGCCCTCGGCCTTGAGCTGGCGAGCCGTCTCGGCGGCCTGCTTGCCCGGGGCGACGTAGCGGGCTTCATCGGCGACGAGCATCAGCTCGAGCGCGGCGACGCCGGCGAAGCGGTCGTGGATCTCGCGAGCCGCCATCAGCCGGGTCACGCCGGCGGCGAACGCCATCCGCTGGGCGACCACGGCCGAGGTCTCGGTGCGATCCTCGGGATGCGCCTGGAACCAGGTGAGCAGCTGGCGGAACTCGACCGACACGCCGGTGGCCCGGGCGATCTCGCTGCGCACGGCGTTGCCGACGGCGCGCTGGACGAGCTTCGACCAGGCGACATCGCGCACCGGCATCGAGGCCGGATCGCTGAAGTGGCGATCGACGACGCTGAGCAGCTGGTGCTCACCGACGATGATCAGGTCGCTCATGTCGAGCGTGGACGACTCGGCGCGCACCACGGCGCGGTACCGATTGACGACCGACAGGATGAGCCCCCGGTTGGTGTCGATCAGCTCGCGGCGGGCACGCTCGGCGGCCAGGTGGACGCGGCGCACGGCACCCGACAAGGTGGCCGGGGTCAGTGCCGGCACCGTCACCGACTCGGGCAGCTGAGCGGCGATCGCCGGGTTGATCGGCACAGGATGGCCGGTGGTGCGGTCAGCGGCGTGCCACTCGGCGGGCGCCGAGGCGACATCGCCATCGGTGTCATCGAGCGGGCCGACAGCGATCCGGAACGTGCCGGTGATGTCGGTGGTGCCGACGCGGACTCGGGCGGTGGCCTCGTGCACACCAGCGGCGAAGACGCCCGGGTGCAGGGAGGTCTCGATGTCGTACAGCTCGTTGCCGACGGCCACGACGCGGACCAGGTCGACGACGGCACCGGGCTGATCCAGCTCGGCTGCGCCGACGGCCCGGGAGAGGCGAATGGCGGCCATCAGGGTCTCGCGCCGCCGGATCGTCGCCGCGGTGGTCGCCGCCGTGCCAGCGGCGGTCGTCGCCTCGAAATGTGGATCGTTGTCCTTGTATTGGATCGCCGAAGGGCGATCTGAACCGCTGTCCCGGCCCATGAAGTCACGCATGGAATGGTCATCGGGACGTTCAAGGGGCTGGCGCTCACCTGTGGCGGGGGAACGCGTCCGGGTCTCCTCACCCGACCGTGGTGACGCGAACGTCCTGCCACGCGTGATGCGAATCCACTGCTCGCGCTCGCGACTGCACCATCCCTGACTGATGCAGATGCGTCATGTACCGTCGTCGCCGCACCTCTGGACTGGAGTGGGACGAACATGGCGCTGGTCGAACAGACTCGAACATCGGCCGGCTGGCCGACCAACCCGGCGACGACGACCGGGACGATCCGGGTCATGATCGTCGACGGGCACCCCATGGTTGGAGAGGGCCTCGGCGCGGCGCTGGGTGTCAACGCCGACATCGACGTCGTCGCGGTCGCGGCGACGCTGTCCCAGGCGATCGACCTGCTCGCCGAGGCCGCCGCCGAGGTGGTGGTGCTCGACGCGTCGCTCGGCGATCTCGACACCCCGGCGGCCGTGGCGGCGATGCTGGCCCGTTCGTCCTCCGTGCAGATCATCGTCCTCGGCGCCGATGCGGAGTACACGGCCGTGCTCGCCGCGCTCGAGGCGGGTGCGAGTGGGTACCTGCTCAAGGCTCAGCAGCTGAGCGAGCTGGCCGAGGCCGTGCGCACCGTGCGTGGCGGTGGACGGGCACTGGCGGGCCAGTTGGTCAACACCCTGGTCGATCGCCTCAGCTCGGCATCGAACCGCCGGTACCACCTCACTGCCCGCGAGCTCGACGTCCTGGGCCGGCTGGCCGAGGGTGCGTCCACGGCCGCGGTGGCACAGGAGCTCGATCTCAGCGTCAACACCGTGCGCAACCACGTGCAGAGCGCGATCCGTCGCCTCCGTGCCCACTCCAAGCTGGAGGCCATCTCGATCGCCCGCCGCGAGGGCTTGATCGGCAGCGTGCCGCCGCGCCGCTGAACACCGGGGCCGGCCGGTGCGCGGTCGGTGGAACTGCCCGACCGGCAACGCCGATCATGTGTCAAGAAGTTCTTCAGTTCCCGTCAAGACATCCGCAAGAAATGGCTTCAGGGGGAGTGCCGAGCTGCCGAAGAATCCCCCGTGAAACAAGCCGCTGTGATCGACAACTGGGCACTCGTTCGTCTCGGTGTGGAGACCGCGCTTCGTCGCTCGGGCATCGCCACCGTGCAGTCGATGCCGTCCGTCACGGGTGTCCTGAGCACCGAGCAACGCATCGATCTCGTGGTCGTCGGGCAGATCACCGACATGAACCAGGGTGCCGCCGTCCGCCGGTTGGCCCAGCTCGGCGTCGGGATCATCGTCCTCGCCTCCAGCGTCTCGCCCGGTGCGGTCATGGACCTGTGCGCCGAGGGTGCGAATGCCGTCGTGTCCCGCGATGCCGGTGACGCCGACTTCGAGCCGGCGATCGCCGCCGCGCTCGAGGGCCGTCGCCACGTCGCGCCGGACCTGCTCGACGCGATGTTCAGCGCCAAGCTGCCCACCTCGACCCGGCAGCACTTCGATCTCACCGTGCGCGAGCGCGAAGTGCTCGTCGAGCTCGCCGCGGGGCGCACCAACAGCGAGATCAGCCAGCGGCTGCTGATCGGCACCGAGACCGTCAAGAGCCACCTCAACAACATCTACGACAAGCTCGACGTCCGTCGGCGCACCCACGCGGTGAGCCTGGCGCTGGCCGCCGGCCTCGTCTGACCCACTCGGGTCATCCGGATCGCGGCGCGACTCAGCGCTGGTCGACCAGGTCGGCGATGGTGCGAATCGCCCTCGCGGCACCGTCGGCGTCGCGCTGGATCGCGGCCAGATCGGCATCGGTCCACTGATCGGCCGGTCGGGCCGAGATCGCCGCGGCCACGTCGCCCGCCGTCTTCGCCGACCCCAACCGGCCGGCCGCCGACGCGATCGCGTGGTCGATGGCCTCCTGGGCACGGCTGACATCGGCCGCCGGCGCATCGGCCGAGACGTCGTCGAGCCGGCGCTGGAGGGAACGGAACGCCACGGCGAGATCGGCAGGTGGTGAGGTCTTCATGTGCGGAGTGTTCCACGACAGCCGCCCCATCACACATCCGGTGTGCGCCTGCGAGCGGCAGCGATCACACCCAACATGAGAGCCCGGTGAGAAGCCGCGGCGTCCCCGCAGCCCTGCAGGTAGCCTGCGGTGCAATGTTCGACGGCACATTCCGCGCGCCAATCGACAAGGCCGTGCGACCCATCGGCCGTCTGCTGCGCAAGACGGGGATGTCGCCCGACCACCTCACCATCGCCGGCGTCGTCGTCGCGGTCGGTGCCGCGTTCGCGATCGGCAACGGATCGCTGTACCTGGGCTTCGGGCTGGTCATCCTCGCCGCCATCCCCGACCTGCTCGACGGTGCGCTGGCGAAGGCCTCGGGCCAGGCCAGCCAGCGTGGTGCGTTCTTCGACTCGGTCATCGACCGGCTCACCGACGGCGTGATCTTCGCCGGCGTGGCGTACTACTACATGAACGGCGAGGACCCCCGCCTGGGCATGGTGCCGTTCGGGATCCTCGGGATCTCGCTGATCATCTCCTACGAGCGGGCCAAGGCGGAGTCGCTGGGGCTCGAGGCCAAGGGCGGGCTGATGGAGCGCGCCGAGCGCATCATCCTGCTCGAGCTCGGTTTGCTGGTCCACGTCATCCTGCTGCCGATCCTCTGGGTGATGCTGGCACTGTGCGTGGTCACGGCCGTGCAGCGGTTCTTCAAGGTCTGGAAGCAGGCGGCGGTCACCCCGCGCACGGCCGCGAAGATGGAAGTGCGCCGCATCCGTCGGCAGAGCCGGCATGCGGCCTACGCCGACCGCCGCCCGACCCGGGTGCCGCGCCGGCGTCCCCCGGCACCCTGACCGTGGCCGTCGCCGAGAACCTGGGTGGGCCGGACGATCCGGTGCCCCTGGCGCGCAGCACGCGCGAGCTCATCACCGACGCCGCCACCGTGAACGGCTACAAGCTCGGGTCGCTCGCGGCACGCGCCCTGCCGGGCCCGTTCGCGGGCGCCGCCGCGCAGATGATGGGCCTGACGTTCTCGGCCGGCATGCGCGACAAGCGCGAGATGGTCGAGCGGCACCTCCAGCGGGTCGATCCGTCGTTGCGCGGGCTCGCCCTGCGCCAGGCCGTGCAGCGCGCGTTCGACTCCTACGCGCGCTACTACGTCGAGAGCTTCCGCCTGCCCAACCTGTCGTCGCGCGCGGTCAACGCCGGCTTCACCGTCGAGGGCTACGACAAGATCCCGGCCGCGCTCGAGCTCGGCAAGGGCGTCATCCTCGCCCTGCCGCACCTCGGTGGCTGGGAGTGGGCCGGACGGTGGCTGATCGAGCGTGGCTACAAGATGACCGTCGTCGTCGAGCCGATCGAGCCACCCGAGCTGTTCGAGTGGTTCGCCGAGCTCCGCCAGAAGCTCGGAATGACCGTCGTCCCGCTCGGCCCCACCGTGGCCAACACCGTGCTCAAGGCCCTCCGCGAGAACCAGGTCGTGTGCCTGCTGTGCGACCGCGACCTCGACCACAACGGCATCCCCGTGCAGTTCTTCGGCGAGCAGACCACGTTGCCGGCCGGCCCCGCCACCCTCGGCCTCCGCACGGGTGCCGCCGTGTTCCCGGTGGGCGTCTACTTCACCGATCGCTACAACGGCCACCACGCCGTGGTGCGACCAGCACTCCCCGCCGAGCGCCGGGGTGGCCTGCGCGAGGACGTCGCTCGGCTGACCCAGATCCTTGCCGGCGAGCTCGAGTACCTGATCCGCCGAGCGCCCGAGCAGTGGCACCTCTTCCAGCCGAATTGGCCCAGTGACCCGGGGTACAGCTCCTGACCTGGGGCGATGCCTGGCGCGATGCTCGGTGATCAGGTGGAGTACCAGCCGGCCACGTCGGTGAGCAGGTGGCCGCCGGTCTGGGTGTAGATGTCGAAGCCGTTGGCGGCGACGGGGATGATGGCGGCGTTGGCGATGGTCTGGCCGGCTGTGTCGGCGTTGACGGCCGACGAGTCGCCGGGATGCAGCCCGCCGGCGGGAGCCACCTGGACGAAGCCGGGTCCAGCGGACTCGGTGATCGTGACGTTGGCGGCGATGGCAGCGACACCCGTCGACGGCAGGCCGAACCGGCCGGCCACTGGCACGGTGATGGTGGCGCCGGTCGCGGGTGTGGCACCGGAGTAGCCGACGGCGGTGGCGGCACGGGTGTCGAGCAGTCGGTTCGGCGTGACGGGCACGAACAGGCCCGAGGTGGACCGGGTCGCGGTGGCGTCCGTGAGGTAGCCGGCGACGTCGACCACGAGGTCCGTGCCGGACTGTGAGTAGATGTCGACCGAGCCGCCGGCGCCGACCGGCACGACGACCTGGTTGGCGATGGTCTCGCCGACCCGTTCGAGGTTGAGGTTCGACGAGGCGCCCGGCGTCAGCTGCCCTGCCGGCGCGATCTGGACGAACCCGGCGCCGGACGCACCGGTGGCGGTGAGGTTGAGCACGGCTGCCTCGACGCCGGTGGTCGGCACGCCACCCTTGCCGGCGACGACCACGCGGGTGGTCGACGCCGCTCCCGGCTTCGCGCCGGTGTAGTTCACGGCCGACTGGCTGCGCGTGTCGAGGATGCGCGTCGGCGCGAGCGGCGTGAGCCGTCCGGGTGCGACGGCGCCGACCGCGGGGATGTAGAACCCGGCCACGTCGACGATGATGTGCGCGGACGGTTGGGTGTGCACGGTGATGGAGCCGTCGGTCCCGATCGGGACGATGGCCGAGTTGGCGATGGTCTGCCCGGCGCGTTCGACGTTGAGCGTGGACGACGAGCCGGCCGTCCCGATGCCGGTGGGGAACGCCTGCACGAACCCGGGCGCCTCGGCCTCGGTGGCGGTCACGTTGATCACCGCCGCGGTCGCGCCGACAGGCACGCCGCCGACGCCCGTGACGGGGACATGGACGTCGGCGTTGGCGGCGGGCTTGGCGCCGGTGTACCCGATGAGGCTGGCGGGCCGGGAGTCGAAGATGCGCGTCGGGGTGAGCGGCACGTACTGCGACGCGCCGGTCGGGATCGCCGCGAAGTCGCCGGCGAAGTTGTTCACCGCCGCGTCGCGGCTGCTGAGGTGGGGGAGGCCGTAGCGGGCCTCGATGGTCGACAGGATCGAGGTGGTGTCGTACTGGGTGTGGTCGACGCCGCCGTTGGCGAGCAGTGGCGAGATGATCAGCGCCGGCACGCGGGTGCCCGGCCCCCACTTGTCGGAGACGCCGGCGCCCGTCGGGGGCGACACGTGGTCCCACTGCCCGCCGAACTCGTCGTACGTGACGATGATCGCGGTGCTGTTGCCCTCGGGGCCGTTCTCGATCGCCTTGATCGTGTCGATCAGGTGGGCCTGGCTCAGCGGGGTGCTGGTGGAGCCGGGGTGCTCGTCCTCGTCGCCGCTCGGCTTGACGAAGCTGACCGGCTTCAGCGTGCCGTTCTTCGCAGCGGTGAGGAACTCCTCCTCGTCACGCAGGTGAGCGGCGCGGGCCGGGGTGCCCGGCGCGTAGTTGGCGAAGTAGTCGAACGGCTGGTGGTGGTACGGGAAGCTGGCCTCGGCGCAGAGCGGGAAGGTCGCCCCGGCATGTGTCTTGGGGTCCGAGCAGGTCGGGCCGTTGCCGTTGGTCCAACCGGGTGCACCGATGTCGCCGTCGGCGTTGCTCCAGCCGCCGGCGTACCAAGCCCAGTCGACGTTGGCCGCGGACAGCTCGTCGCCGATGTTGCTCGAGGTGAGCGGTGGGAGGGTCGTGCCGCCCGCGGTCGGTTGGTAGGCGGGCTCGATCGTGTTGATCGCGTAGTCGCCGCACGCCGTCGTTGCGGCCGACGTGCAGGAGCCGTCGGGGTTCGTGTCGACGGTGAGCGCGCCGTCCTTGACGCCGCTCGCCGGGTGCAGCGGCGTCGCGGCCGGGCTGCCGTCTGCTCCGAGGACGCTGTGCAGATCGGACGCGCCGCCGGAGTGATCGGCGCCGGCGAAGACCGGGGTCTGCGCGGCGATCATCCACTGGTGGTTGAGGAACGACCCACCGAACGCGGCCTGGAAGTAGTTGTCGGCGATCACGAACTTCGGCGCGCCCGCACCGGTGAGGTACTTGTACAGCGGCAGGCTCTTGGTGTCGTAGTGGCCCATCGTCAGGCCCTCGGAGTCGCTGCCGGTGACGTAGCGGTTCTGCTTGCCACCGTTGATCTGGTACTGCTCGTTGTAGAAGCGGTGCACGAGGTCGGAGGTGCACCCGCCGGTGACCGCCCCCGGGCTGTCCTTGATGACGCCGTTCGGACAGGTCTTGTCGGTGGCGGCGATGTAGTCGTCGATCGTGAACGGCGCGTTGACGAACGCGCTCGTGGTGGCCGGCGAGGTCGAGGTGTCGGTGCACTTGGCTGCGAGCGGTGGCGTGGTGAGGTTGGGGTTGACCTGAGGCAAGCAGGCGAGCGGGGCGCCGTTCACGCCGACCTGCACGGTGTGCGCGGCGTCGGCCTGGGCCAGCCCGTTGACGCCCGGCCACGTGCCGAAGAGGTTGTCGAAGCTGTGGTTCTCCTCGTAGATCACCACGATGTGCTGGATCGCGCCGAGCCCGGTGGTCGGCCCGGCCTCGACCGATCCGGCGATGGCCGAGTTGGGCAGGATCGTGACTGCAGGCGCGAGCGCGCCCATCACGATCAACAGCTTGAGTGTCCAGCGATGTGCCATGTGTCGTCCCCGTTCCACGATGCATCGCCGACGATAGACGATCGTCGGACATGATCGGGGAGACCGAACGGACGTGCCACCCAGCCCCGCGTGCTCAGGGTGGCGGTTGAGCGCAGGTGGTGGAGCCTCTGGCGCGTGGGGTGATCTCGGTGCCGTCGGGGCGGATGGTGTGCCAGTGGCCGTTGGGGTCGCGCCAGGTGTGGAAGCCGTGTTGCTTGTATCGGTTGTGGTGATCGCAGAGCAGTCGTGCGTTGGCGGCGTCGGTCTCGCCGCCGGTCCCGGTCCAGGGGTCGGCGTGATCGATCTCGCAGCGGTGGGCCGGGCGATCACATCCGGGCCACGTGCACCGTGCGTTCAGGGCGCGGATGATGCTCGCAACCCGCGGGCTGAACAGACGCCGCGTCCTGCCGGCATCGACCAGGATCCCGGCAGAGTCCAGCACGACACGACGCACGGTCCCGTTGATGGCCGCGGCGACGATCTCCATCGGATCGACCGGGATCCCGGTGCCGGTCTCACAACGGCGGGCCAGGATGGTTTCCAACGCGATGTCGTCGTCGAGATCGGGGAGGTTCGCGATCCGCCGCATCGCGGCTTCGAAGGTGGCCAGATCGATCACGAAATCGACGTGCGGCACCCGTTGCGGGACCGCGTGGAGGGCTTCGGCGCCCGCGTGGAAGATCCGGTTGAACGCGTCGAAACGACGTTGCTGCGGCGTGCGGGCCAACATCACGGCCGGCGCACCCTCACCGTGCTCGGCAACCAATGCCGCCCAGTCCGCTTCGAACTCCATCTCGGCGACGTGATCGAGGATCTCGATGATCGCCGCGCCATCGACGTTGCCGCCGTGGGCGCGGAACTGGAAGTCGGTGCCGACGATCGACCCGGACACCCCGCGACGCTCATGGGCTTGCTCGTGCGAACGATGCGTGCCATCGGGGTCCGCCCAGGCAACGAACCGAGCGCATGCCGTCTGGAACTGATCGAAGTCCAACGTCGCCGCCAGGTTCGCCAACAAGGCGTCGTAGCCGGCCAGCACCGGGCGACAGCGCGGGTTGCGACGCAACTTCACGACCTCCGCGAGCTGATCGGCGCCGACCTCGCCGCGACCGAACGCGTCAGCCAGTTCGGGCAGATCGTGGACCAGGCGGGTCGCTGCGACCAGACGGGACGCCGTCGTGTCGTCACAGTTCAACACGGCCTGCAACCACGACTTCGGGCTGACATGCGCGTCATCCCGATACGACATCGACCGATCCACCACACCGATCAGCTCGTACAAGTGCGAGGTCGACCGCCACAGATCCCGCGCCGCTTGCAGCACCAACGCATCACGGCGCGCCGACGACAGCTCCTCGAACGGCCTCGGCCGAAGGACCTCCGTCAACACCTCCACACCCCAACCCTACGAAAGGGGTATGACACAGTTCCCGAGGACCGACAGGGAGAGTGGCATGGCAGACCTGAACGACATCCGCAGGATCGGCCGGGCACTCCCGGACGTGAGCGAGGGCGAAGACGGCTACTCGCTCGCGGTGGCTGTCGCTTCGGGCAAGACAAAGTCGCTGTGCTGGGTCTGGAAGGAGCGGTTCGACCCGAAGAAGGCACGCGTGCCCAATACGTCGGTGCTGGCGATCCGGACGTCCAGCGTCGCCGAGAAGGAGATGCTCATCGCCGCCGCGCCGGCCACGTTCCACACGGAGGCGCACTACAACGGGTATCCGGCAGTGCTCGTGCACCTCTCACGGATCGATGCCGACGAGCTCGAGGAGCTGCTGATCGACGCGTGGCGATGCCTCGCGCCGAAGCGGCTGGTCAAGCAGTACGACCTCGACCAGGCGCGAGACGCGCAGCCCAACGACTGAGCGAGATCAGCCCGACACGGTGCCCGACGTGGCGGCGGGCAGCCGGTTGCGGGCGTAGTGGCCGAGGTCGATGACCGTCCCGGTGCGACGGCAGCGGAACTGCACCGGTGATCGATCGTGGTCGTGGCCGCCCTCGCAGGCCTCGATCAGGTCGGCCATCATCTGCCCGACGACCGGCGCGTTCTTGAACTGGTTGCCGGAGGTGCCGACCGCGACGTAGAAGCCGTCGAGGCCGGTGCGGTCGTACGTCGGCACCCAGTCGGGGCTGACGTCGTAGTGGCTGGCGACGCCGATCGGGCGGTGCGGGACGGTGAGGTCCGGGAGGCGCCGGGCGAGCCGGTGCACCTGCGCCTCCCACAGCGCTGCCGAGGGTGACGGGTCGGCGGTGTCCGGATCCTCGTCCCAGACGAGCGGATCGCACTCCGCCTCGATGCCGCCGACCAGGATCGTGCCGCCCGGATGCGGGCGGAAGTACGTGCCGAGGTCGAAGTCACCGACCGCCGTGCCGCCACCGTCGACGCCGAACCCGGCCGGGGTCGGCACGACGTGGACCTCCTGACGCAGCGTGCGCGTCGCCATCGCGAAATCGCGATCGACGCCGGCGATGCGGTTGAGGTGACCGCTCCACGGGCCGGCGGCGTTGACGACGATCCGGCTCGCGATCGTGGAGCCGTCGGCCAGGCGGACGCCGACCAACCGCTCCCCGGCGACGTCGACGCCCACGACCTCGGCGCGCAGACGCAGCCGTGCGCCGGCCGCGACCGCGGCGCGCATCAGGTTGTCCGTGGCGAGCTGCGGATCGTCGACGAACCCGGCGTCGGGCGTCCACCATCCGACGACGGACCCCGATGCGTCGTCGAAGAACCGTGGATCGTCCGGTGACCGTGGCGGGTGGAAGCGGCCGGTGTCGATCGCCGGGAATCGCTCTGCGATCTCGACCGACGACAGGATCTCGTTGGGGATGCCCAGCCGGTCGTACGCATCGACGATGGTGGCGCTCGGGAACTCCGGCGGCAGCAGCATCAGCATCCCCACCCGGTGGTACCGCGCCAGCGGCGCCTCGATGTCGCCGATGTGGTTCGCCCAGTCGCGCCAGAGGTGCATCGCCTCCCACGAGGCAGCGACGCCCTCGAACGTCGAGTACGTGAAGCGGACGACGGCGGCGCTGGAGCTGGTCGAACCTGCGCCGACCGCTCCGGCTTTGTCGAGCACGAGAACGGATCGCCCGGCCCGCTGCAGCTCGAGCGCGATCGCCGCGCCGATCACGCCGGCACCGATCACGACGGCGTCGGCCGATGTCACCGGTGTCGTCATCGGTCCGAACGGTCGTGATGGATGTCGACGACGGGCAGGCCGGCCATGTCGACCGCGATGCCCGCCGCCTCGAGGATCCGCCCGGCGATGATCCGCTGGACGAGCATGCTGGTGGCCTCCTGGCCGGTCATGAAGACCCCGCCCACGAACGCAGGGGAGCGGCGGCCGCGCTGGCACGACTCGACGATCGCGATGTCTTCGCGGTTGACCTGGAGGATGCTGGCGACCACGTCGGCACGCCCGACCGCGTGCACCGGCGACAGTGACTCATCGCCGTTGAACCAGAACGCGATCCGCTCGGTGGTCGCGCCGGCGGCGTCGGGGAGGACGAGGATCGCGAAGGTCGTGTTCGCGACCGGGACGAGGATGAGGTTCGGGAACACCCACAGGCTCTCGTAGCTGAACGTCTGGCGGACGAGGGTGTCCATCACCGGCAGCTCGTCGCCGGGCATCGGCTGCGCGTTCGCCGCCGATCCGTAGGCGAGCCCGCCCTGACCGGCGTACGCGCGCCCGCCGAGGATCTGGTAGTGGTCGGCCATCGGGTTGAACGTCTGCAGCGCAGGATGCACCTGGGGCACGTGGTAGCTCTCGACGAAGTTCTCGACGATCGTCTTCCAGTTGGACGCCAGCTGGAACGTGCCGTCGAACTCACAGTCGTGGCGGAGCAGATCGAAGTCGACGGGGGCCAGGCGGTCGGCAGTCGGCTCGATGAACGTGTCGAACGGCTCGGCCGTGCCGGACAGGTCGACGAAGACGAACCGGTGCCACACGGCCGAACGGACCTCGACCAGCCCGAGCTGCGCGGGATCGGCCTCCGGGGTGACGTGGATGCGGAACCCGCCCGCGTGATGGGTGTGCTGCAGCGCGCCGTCGAGCCCGTAGATCCAGCGGTGGTACGGACAGGTGAGCCGGCGCAATCCGCACTGCGGCTCGTCGACGAGCATCGCGCCGCGGTGGCTGCAGACGTTGTGGAACACGCGGACGGCGTCGCCGTCGCACACGACGACGAGCGGCACGCCCGCGATCGTCACCGGGTGCACGTCGCCGACTGCCGCCACGTCGTGATCGAACGCGATGCACGTCCAGCCGCCTCGGAACAGATCGTTCGCCTCACGGCTGAACCAGCGCTCGTCGACGAACGCCTCGCCGGGGAGGCCACGCTCGCCGTCGAACACCGATCGCAGCAGGTCGTCGGCGATCACGAGCGCTCGCCCGGATGCGGGATGGTGGCGCCGGTGGTGCGCAGGAAACGGGCGAAGGCGGAGAGCTCGCGCGTCGTCGCGTCGCTGCCGGTGAGCGCGCGCACATAGGCCCTGGCCTGGCCGAACCGATCTTCGGTGGTCTCCTCCACGCCGAGCGCGTAGTAGCCGATCTGGGTGTAGTAGAGCACCCGAGCGCGCACGGCCGCGTCGCGGCCGAAGCCGTGCCGGTCGAACATCCGCGACAACGCGACGAGGCGGGCGTCGTCAGCCACCGTCACCTTGCGAGCGACCGTGGCGTCGCGGCGCGCCCAGTCGCGCACGGCTGCATCGAGCCGTGGATCGAACAGGGCCGGGTCGGCCCAGCACTCGAACACGCCGAGCACGGCGGCCGCGATCGAAGGCGCCTCGCGCTTTGCGCGGGCGACGATGGATGCCGTGTTCTGGGCCGCCCATGCCTCGAGCAGCTCGGCCAGCAGCGCCTCGCGAGAGTCGAAGTACCAGTAGAAGCTGGAGCGGGCGACCCCGAGCTGATCGGCGAGGGCGAGCACTCGGACCTGATCGACGCCCGAGGTCGCGAGCACGGCTCGCGCCGCGTCGGTCCAATCGGCTCGGGTCACGCGCATGTGTGGGGGAGCGACGGTGGTCGGCACCTCCGTACACTACTGTACGGAGATCATGGCGCGCGGCCGCCGGGTCTCGGACACGGCCGTGCGGCCTGCTAGACACGGGCCGTGGCGCCGGTCGACGTGATCATCATCGGTGGTGGGGTGATGGGGTCGTCCACCGCATGGTGGCTGGCCCGGCGCGGCCGCTCCGTGGTGCTGCTCGAACGGTACGCGCAGGGTCATCGCAACGGCTCCTCGCACGGCACCGAGCGCATCTTCCGGCTCACCAACGCCGATCCGTTCTGGTGCCGCCACGCCGTGGCGGCGCTGCCGCTGTGGCGCGAGCTCGAGGCCGACACGGAGTCGTCACTGTTCCTCACCACCGGCCACATCGACTACGACACGACCGATCAGTTGCAGCTGCGCTTCGATGCTGCGGCCGCTGCCGGGGTCCGCACGCACTGGCTCGCGCCCGAGGCACTCGCCGAGCGCTGGCCGGGGATGAGCGCGGATCGTCCGGTGCTGTTCCATCCCGAGGGCGGCCGCACGAACGCACAGGCAACGATCGACGCGATGGTCCGGCGAGCCGCCGAGCTCGGTGCCGACGTGCGCTACGAGACGCCCGCGCTGGCCGTCCGTCAGCTCGCCGAAGGCGTCGAGGTGCGGACCGAGTCGGAGACGTTGACCGCCGGATGCGTCGTCGTCGCCACCGCCGGCTGGACGCCGTACGTGCTCGACGGTCAGGTGCCGGGACTGCCGACGGTCGACACGTCCACCGGGCAGGTCGCGTTCTTCCAGCCGCACGATCCGGACGCGACGTGGCCGACGTTCGTGGCGCCGGAGGTGTACGGCATGTCGACCCCCGACGGGCGGGTGCGCGTCGGCCACTTCCAGCACTCCGAGCCGGTGCCGCACCCGGATCAACGCACGTTCGTGCCGGATCCCGCGACCCGCGCCGAGATCGAACGCTGGGTCGGTGCGCACGTGCCGGGCGTGGATCCGCACCACGTCGACGAGCTGTCGTGCCTGTTCGGGGAGACCATCGACGACGACTACATCGTCGATCGGTGCGGCGACATCGTGGTCGGTTGCGGCTTCGGTGGCACCGGTTTCAAGTTCGCGCCGCTCGTCGGGCGGATGCTCGCTGATCTCGCCTGCGGCCAACCCGGCCCGGGCGGACGCTTTGCCTTGGGGAGGCCATGAGATGACGAATCAGGACGACAACACCAGCACAGGTCGGGGACCGGTGGTCGTCACCGGGGGAGCATCGGGCATCGGCCTGGCGTCGGCGCAGGCGTTGGCAGCCACCGGCCGATCCGTGTCGCTGTGGGACCGCGACGGCGCGAAGGCCGTCGAACAGGCGGCCGCGATCGCGACCGAGCACGGCGTCGATGCGACGGGTGTGGCCATCGACGTCACCGATGCCGCAGCAATCGCCACGGCGGTCGCCGCGACGCGCGAGGTCGGGGTCATCAGCGGCCTCGTCCACGCGGCCGGTGTGGTCAGCACCGAGACCGTCGGGACGATGACCGACGAGCGCTGGGACTTCGTGCTCGACGTCAACCTGCGTGCCTTCATGATGCTCACCCAGGCCATCGCCGACGATCTGCGCGCCACGCCGGGGTCGGCCGTCGTCGGCATCTCGTCGATCGAAGGCCTCGTCGGTCACTTCGCGATCCCCGCGTACTGCGCGTCGAAGGCCGGCATGATCGGACTCGTCCGCTCGCTCGCGGCAAGCCTCACACCCGTGCGCGTCAACGCCGTCTGCCCCGGCTACGTGCTCACGCCGATGCTCGCCCCGTCGCTCGCCTACGAGCCGTTGAAGGAACACATGGAGACCACGTCACTGCTCGGTCGCCTCGGCCGGCCCGACGAGATCGGCAGTGCGGTGCGGTTCCTGATGTCGGACGACGCGTCGTTCATCACGGGCACCCACCTCGTGGTCGACGGTGGCACCACGGCGGTGCGTTGAGATGGCGTCGTCACGGCACTCCGGGCCCGGCGTCGACCTGATCTCGGCGGAGACCTTCCGCACCGGCCATCCGTGGGACGCCTACGCCTGGCTGCGGGCCAACGACCCGGTGCACCTGCACACCGAGCACCTCGGTGCCGACGACGCGAACGGGAACAGCGCGTTCTGGGCGCTGACCAAGTACGACGACATCCGCAACGTCAGCCGTCAGCCGAAGGTGTTCAGCTCGGCGGCCAAGGGCGTGTTGGTGGGCAGCGGCTCGGACGAGGCCGGTCTCGCCGTGCAGCGACTGATGATGCTCAACATGGACCCGCCGCAGCACGATCGGTTCAAGCTGCTCGTGAGCCGCGGGTTCACCCCCAAGAACGCGCCGTTGCTCGGGCCGCGGGTCACCGAGCTCGCCCGCGAGATCGTCGACGACGTGATCGAGGCCGGTTCGTGCGACCTCGTCAGCGACATCGCCGGGCGCCTGCCGTCGGGCCTGATCGCCGAACTGATGGGCATGCCGCGCAGCGACGGTGAGCTGCTGTACCACCTGACCGAGATCATGCACACCCACGACGACTCGCCGGAGTTCCAGCAGAAGCAGATGTCGGCCATCGGCGAGATGCTCGGCTACGCGCAGTCGGTGGCCGAACGCAAGCGCGTGGAGCCCGGCGACGACATCGCGACGTTGCTCGTCAACGCGGAGATCGACGGCGACCGGCTGACGGACTCCGAGTTCCAGTGGTTCTTCCTGCTGCTCGTCAACGCCGGCGGCGACACGACGCGTAACCTGCTCGCGAACGGCATCCAGCTGCTGTTCGAGCACCCCGACCAGCGCGAGCGCCTGGCCGCCGACCTCACCAGCCCCGGCCCGCAGGGTCTGGCCGCGAGTGCGATCGAGGAGATGCTCCGCTACACGACTCCCGTGGCGCACTTCCAGCGCACCGTGCTCGAAAACACCGTCATCCGTGGTCAGGAGATCGCCGCCGGCGACCGGGTCGTGATGTTCTACGGCTCGGCCAACCGCGACGAAGACGTGTTCGACGAGCCGGACCGGTTCGACATCGGCCGTAGCCCGAACCCGCACGTTGCCTTCGGTGCCGGCGGCCCGCACCTGTGCCTCGGCATGCACGTGGCTCGGGTCGAGTCGATCGCGATGCTGCGCGAGATCATGACGCGCCTGCCCGACGTGCATCCCACCGGCCCGAGCGAGCGGCTGCACTCCAGCTTCATCGCCGGGCTCCAGTCGATGCCCGTGGCGTTCACGCCCGCCGCGCGGTCGACCGCGAACGCCTGACTGCTCCGCGGTGATCAGTAGCGCATGATCGCTGCGGTGGCGGCGTCGACGTAGCTGCGCCCGAACTTGATCGCGTGCACGACGAGCGGCGCGATCTGGTGGAGCTGCACGCGGTCCTGCCAACCCGGCAGCAGCCGATGCACCTCCTGGTAGGCCGCGAAGCAGTCCGGGGCGAAGCCGCCGAACAGGCGCATCATCGCCAGGTCGAACTCGCGGTGCCCGCCGTGCGCGGCGGGGTCGACCAGCCAGCTCCGTCCAGTCCCGTCGACGATGCGGTTGCCGGCCCAGAGGTCGCCGTGCAGGCGCGCCGGCGGTTGCCCGTCGTCGAACGCGTCGAGCGAGTGGGCCAGCCGCTCGAGGCGCACGATGGTCGTCGCCGCGAGTGCTCGGGCATCGGTGGCCAGCCGGGCGAGGGGGAGCAGCCGGTTCGAGGCGTAGAACGTGGACCACGTCGTCGACGGCTCGTTCGGCAGGGCCCGGCTGCCGGTGGTGCGGCGATCGGCGCGGCCGAAGCACGGAGCGCCGGCGTCGTGCATCGCGGCCAACGACCGGCCGAGCTCGGCGTCCGACGCCGGCCGGCGATGGAGCTCGTCGATCCACTCCATCACGAGCATCGCCGGACCATCGGCCGACCCGTCGGAGGCGACGAGCACCTCGGGGACGGCGACCGCGCCGGCGCTGCGCAGCCAGGCCAGACCGCTGGCTTCGGTGGTGAAGAACCCGGGCGGGGGATCGGGGTGGGTCTTCGCGAACAGCGTGGTGCCGTCGTCGAGGTCGATCCGGTACGCGGCCGCGAAGTCGCCGCCGCGCACCACGCTGGCGCGCTCGACCGCGCGCCCGGTCAGCGACTCGACAGCGAGGCAGAGCTCGTGTTGTGGATCACCCATGGGTCGCCCGGATCGGAGAGGTGAGGCCGGATCAGCGCAGACGGATCGGCGCAGCGGTGCTCAGGAGGGGCCGGAGAACATGCCCGCGTCACGCGTCGTCGGTCCGACGGCGGGGGCGTGGTCGTCTTCGTAGCGGGTCAGCTCGGCGCGGCCGACGACGTGCCAGTGCACCTCGTCGGGGCCGTCGGCGAGGCGCAGCGTGCGCTGGCTGGCGTACATCCGGGCGAGCGGCGTCCACTGCGACACGCCGGTGGCGCCGTGGATCTGGATGGCCTCGTCGATGATCGCGCAGACGCGCACCGGCACCATCGCCTTCACGGCGCTCACCCAGACGCGGGCCTCGGCGTTGCCCATCACGTCCATCGCCTTGGCGGCGCGGAGCACCATCAGCCGCATCGACTCGATCTCGATGCGGGCCTTGGCGATCACCTCGGTGTTCTTGCCGAGGCGAGCGAGCGGCTTGCCGAACGCCTCACGGTTGAGGCCACGACGCACCATCAGCTCGAGGGCGCGCTCGGCTGCACCGATGGAGCGCATGCAGTGGTGGATGCGCCCCGGCCCGAGGCGCACCTGGGAGATCTCGAAGCCGCGGCCGACGCCCCACAGGATGTTGTCCTTGGGCACGCGCACATCGGTGAAGCGCAGGTGCATGTGCCCGTGCGGCGCGTCGTCCTCACCGAACACACCCATCGCTCCGAGGATCTCGACACCGGGGGTGTCCATCGGCACCAGGATCTGCGACTGGCGCTTGTGCGCCGGGCCGTCCTGACTGGTCTGGACCATGACGATCATGATCTTGCAGCGCGGGTCGCCGGCGCCGGAGATGTAGTACTTCTCGCCGTTGATGACCCACTCCTCGCCGTCGAGATCGGCGCGGGTGTGGATGTTCTTGGCATCCGAGGACGCCACGTCGGGCTCGGTCATCGCGAACGCCGAGCGGATCTCGCCGTTGAGGAGCGGCTCGAGCCACCGCTGCTTCTGCTCCGGCGTGCCGACCCGCTCCAGCACTTCCATGTTGCCGGTGTCCGGCGCGCTGCAGTTCAGGCACTCGGAGGCGAGTGGGCTCTTCCCGAGCTCGACCGCGATGTACGCGTAGTCGAGGTTGGACAGGCCCTCGCCGGTCTCGGCGTTCGGCAGGAAGAAGTTCCACAACCCGTTCGCCTTGGCCTTGGCCTTGACCGAGTCGAGCAGCTCCAGCTGGCCGTCGCCGAAGCCCCAGTGCTCGGCCCGGCCCTCGCCGAGGCGGTAGTACTCCTCGGTGATCGGGTCGACCTCGTTGGCGATGAAGGCCTTCACCGCTTCGAAGAGCGGCACGGCGTGCTCGGACATCGCCAGGTTGAGCGCGTCGTCGGTGGCCCGACCTGAGTGCATTCCTGGAGCGGGCATGTCGGGTCCTCCGATGTCGGGGCGAGCAGTTCGCCGGCGCCGAAACTCGAGCGCCGTCACCTGCAACGTACTGCCCGGTGAGGGGCCCGGTTCCATCGACCCCGTGTCGGCACCGTTCGATGGGGTCGGTGGCTCGCCACCGCTCGGGAGACACGTTGCCCACCTGGGTTCTCGCCATCGACTTCGGAACCAGCGAGTGGGACGCCGCGGACGGCACCCTCGTCGCGACCTTCGCCGGGCACAGCGACGCGCTGTTCAGCGCGCGGTTCGATCCGACCGGCACCCGCATCGTCACCGCCTCGGCGGACCACACCGCGCGGATCTGGCAGGGCTGAGGCTCAGCCGCCCGCTGCACCGACGATGATGGCGCGGAGGTGCGGCCAGGCCGCGGAGAACCCGGCGTGGAGCGGTCGCTGCTCGACCTCGTCGACCGGCACCCAGTCGACTGCGTCGGTCTCGAAGTTCATCGACTCGCCGAAGCGGTCGCGCACCTCGATGACGACGGTGGTGTAGGTCCAGTCGTGGGCCGGCGCGAACACGTACTCGCCGAGCAGATCGTGGTCACCGGGAGCGGTGCCCACCTCCTCGGACGCCTCGCGCAGCGCGCCGTCGTACGGCGTCTCGCCCTCGTCGAGCGCGCCGCCGGCACACGACCAGGTGCCGCCTTCGTGTGCCATCGCGGAGCGCTTCTGCAGCATGACGTGGGCGACATCGCCCTCGCGCAGCACGAACAGCACACCAGCGGCGCCGAAGACACCCCACCGCACGTGGCCGTCGCCGCAGCGCATGAACCCGTCACCCGATCGACGGTGTCCCGGGCTCGACGACATCCGTGCAGGTTTGTCGACGGCGGCTGCCGGCGCAAATCCATGGTCCTCGCGTCCTGGGCGGGGACGCGGGCGTGACGGCCTAGCGTGGCGGTCATGGCCGAACGACCGATGATGCACCAGGTTCCCACCGGCGACGACAGCGGCTCCTCGCCGTCGTTCTCGGCGCCGCCCCCGGAGCCGACGCACGCCGAACGCTGCCGCACCCTCGTCGCCGGCGCCAGCCGCGGCGCGCTGTCCACGCTCGCCGCCGATCCGGCCGGCTACCCGTACGGCTCTGTGGCCACGTACGCGCTCGACCCGCAGGGCAACCCCCTGTTCTTCGTCAGCCTGATGGCCGAGCACACCCAGAACGCGATCCGCGATCCGCGCGCCAGCCTGCTCGTCACCGAGGACGTGCCCGCCGGCGCCGATCCGCTCGCCAGCGGGCGGGCGACGCTGATGGGCACGCTCACCGCCGTCGACGACGCCGGTCGGGCTGAGGTTCGCGACGCCTACCTCGCCGCCAACCCGAGCGCCGCCTACTACATCGACTTCGGCGACTTCGTCTTCTACCGGCTCACCGTCGAGAGCATCCGCTACGTCGGCGGCTACGGGCGGATGAGCTGGGTCGACAGCGCGGCCTACGCGACCAGCGAGGCCGATCCACTGGTCGATGCCGCGGCCGGCATCATCGAGCACATGAACGCCGATCACGCCGACTCGCAGGTGCTGTTCTGCCGGCACCTCGCCGGGCATCCCGACACCACGTCGGCCACGATGTCGGCCGTCGACCGATACGGGTTCGAGATGATCGCGGTCACGCCCAACGGCCGCCATGCCGTGCGCCTGGGGTTCCCCGAGCCGTGCACCGATGCCCTCCAGGTCCGCCAGGCCCTGGTGGCGATGGTGGCCGAGGCACGCGCCATGGCGGGGTGACGTTCGAGACGGGGTTCATTGGGGTATGACTTGCGCCGGAGCCACCAGCGGTGGCGCCGGCCCTGGATTTCCCCCACCAGCACCCAACACCACACCAGAACAGAGGTCGCGATGTCACTCACATCGTTCTCAGCCAGCCGGGTCCTGCCCACCGATCCCTACGAGACGCTGGACGAGTACGTCGCCGCCGGCGGTGGTGACGGTCTGCGCGACGCCCGGCTCGTCGAGCGCGAGGTGGTCATCGAGGAGCTGGAGGCATCCGGCCTGCGCGGTCGCGGCGGCGCCGGGTTCCCCACCGGCACGAAGTGGCGCACGGTCGTCTCCTACGAGTCGTCCGAGCTGGCCACATCGGTGGTGGTCAACGCCGCCGAGGGCGAGCCCGGCACCTTCAAGGACCGCTCGATCCTGCTCGCCAACCCGTACGCCGTGCTGGAGGGCGCGCTGATCGCGGCCCACGTCGTGGGCGCGCGCGACATCACCGTCGCCACCAAGCAGCGCTTCGGCGATGTCGTCGCTCGTCTCCATGCGGCCATCGAGGAGATCCGTGCCGCCGGTTGGCTGCGCGACGCCGATGCCGATGCCGACGACGGCGATGCGGACGACGAGATCGGGGTCCGTGTGTTCGAGGGCCCGAGCGAGTACCTGTACGGCGAGGAGACAGCGCTGCTCGAGGTGCTCGACGGGCGCGATCCGTTCCCGCGCATCGCGCCGCCATGGCGACGCGGCCTGGTCGAGGTGGTGATCGACGGCGACGTCGAGTCGGGGAGCGGGCTGTCCGCCGACGTCGACATGGCCGTCGCCGGCGCCGAGAACCTCGCCCCGCCGGTGCTCGTCGACAACGTCGAGACCCTCGCCAACATCCCGGCCATCATCGCCCAGGGCGCCGAGTGGTTCCGCTCCGTCGGCACCGACGAATCGCCCGGCACGATCGTGTGCACCATCACCGGCGCCGTGCAGCATCCGCGCGCGGTGGAGGTGCCGATGGGAACGGTGCTGCGCACCGTGATCGACGAGGTCACCGGTGGCGTCGCTCCCGATCGCACCCTGCAGTGCGTGCTGATGGGCGTGTCGAACGCGATCCTGACGCCCGACGACCTCGACCTCCCGCTCACCTACGAAGCGATGCGCGGCCGTGGCACCGGTCTCGGTTCGGCGAGCTTCATCGTCGTCGACGACTCCACCCATCCCGTGGCGCTCGCGGCCGGCGCCTCGCGGTTCCTCGCCGTCGAGTCGTGCGGGCAGTGCACGCCCTGCAAGCAGGACGGCGTGCAGATCTCGCGCCTGCTCGAGTCGATGGCCGAGGGCCGCGCCGATCCGAGCAAGCTGGCGACGATCCGCCGCCGGCTCGACACCGTGGTGAACGGTGCGCGATGCAGCCTGGCCACGCAGCAGCAGGTGGTGATCAGCAGCATCCTCGACGCCTTCCCGCACCAGGTGGCCGCGCAGGCCGAGGTCAACGCACGGCCGGTGGCGCCGTACGCGGTGGCCGAGCTGATGCGCATCGACGACGAGACCAGCACGCTCGACGACACCTTCGCCGACAAGCAGCCCGACTGGACCCACGGCCCCACCGATTCGGGCCAGTCGCCGGCCGAGCGGCTCGACGAGCACCGCACCCACGCCCATCACTGACGCTGCCGGGCCGTCTCGTCGACCACAGGCGGTGCACCCGCGGCAACCGTCACGCGCAAACGAGCACGTCGTGCAATAGCGTGCTCACGTGGACATCAGCGACAACGACTCCGGCTTCTCCGAACTCGGGTTGCGCCCCGAGCTGCTGAGCGCGCTCGCCGGTCTCGGCTACGAGGAGCCCACGCCGATCCAGCGCGAGACCATCCCGCTGCTCATCAGCGGACGCGACCTCATCGGCCAGGCCGCCACCGGCACGGGCAAGACCGCGGCGTTCGCGCTGCCGATCCTCGAGCGTCTGCCGCCGCGCGGCGCGCCGGTCACGCCGATCGCACTGGTGCTCGTGCCGACGCGGGAGCTGGCGGTACAGGTGTCCGAGGCGCTGTACAAGTACGGCCGCGACCTCGGTGCGAAGGTGGTGCCGATCTACGGAGGCCAGCCGATCTTCCGCCAGCTGCAAGCGCTGTCGGCCGGTGTGCATGTCGTGGTGGCCACGCCTGGCCGTGCACTCGATCACATCGCCCGCAACACCCTGCCGCTCGACGACGTGCAGATCGTGGTGCTCGACGAGGCCGACGAGATGCTCGACATGGGGTTCGCCGAGGACATCGAAGCCATCCTCGACGCGACGCCGAAGACGCGCCAGACGGTGCTGTTCTCGGCCACGCTGCCGCCGCGCATCAATGCGATCGCCAAGCGGCACCTCACCGATCCGGTGAAGATCCAGATCGGCCTCGGCGACACCAAGCCGGGCAAGGCGCTGGTGCGCCAGAGCGTCTACATCGTCCAGCGCAACCACAAGGCCGCTGCGCTCGGTCGCATCCTCGACGTCGAAGCACCCACCGCCGCCATCGTGTTCTGCCGCACGCGCACCGAGGTCGATCAGCTGACCGAGACGCTCAACGGCCGCGGCTACCGCGCCGAGGCGCTGCACGGCGGGCTCAGCCAGGAGTCGCGCGACCGGGTGATGAACCGGCTCCGCGCCGGCACCACCGAACTGCTCGTGGCCACCGATGTCGCCGCCCGGGGGCTCGACATCGATCAGCTCACCCACGTCGTCAACTACGACGTGCCGTCGGCCCCCGAGTCGTACGTGCACCGCATCGGTCGTGTCGGTCGTGCCGGCAGAGAGGGTGTGGCGATCACGCTCGCCGAGCCCCGCGAGCAGCGCTTGCTCGCCAACATCGAACGGCTGACCAAGCAGAAGATCGCGGTCGAACGGGTGCCGTCGGTGGCCGATCTCCGCGCCCGCCAGATCGAGCTGACGCTGGGCACGCTGCGCACCGCGCTCGAGGCCGACGACCTGCAGAACTACGACGACGTGGTCGACACGCTCGCCCAGCAGTTCGACCTCCGCCAGATCGCGCTCGCAGCGGTGAAGCTCGCCCACGAGGCGAGCGGCGCGGTGGTGGACGAGAAGGAGATCCCCGACGCATCGCAGCGCCCCGATCGGGCGCGCACGGATCGCCCTGATCGCAGCGAGCGGCCGGATCGCGGTGGCAAGCCGGGGCGCGTCGAGCCGGGCGACCGCCAGCGCGAGAACGGCGAGACCGCACGCATCTACGTCGGCGTCGGCCGCAAGGACGGCGTGCGGCCGGGCGACCTCGTCGGCGCCATCGCCAACGAGACCAACCTCAGCGGACGCGAGATCGGGCCGATCAAGCTCGCCGAGCACTTCTCGGTGGTCGGCGTGCCGGAGTGGGCGGCCGATTCGGTGATCGAGGCGCTCAAGGCGACGACGTTGAAGGGCAAGCGCGCCACCATCCGGCGCTACACCGACTGACAGCGCCGAGCCGGCCGCGCTCACCACGTGCGACCTGCGGCGATGGCGCGAAGGCTCAAGGGCCTCCGCGACGCGGCCGATACCTCTCCCCGTGAAGGGACTGCGGAGCTCGGGCCTCGTCGTCGCGGGCATCCTCGGGATCACCGGCATGGTCGCTTCGATCGTCACCGTCGCCGACGCCGCGCCGGTCCAGCCGGCCAACGACGGCACGGTCGACAGCACGCCGTGGACCCAACCCTCGATGCCGGCCTTCTGCAGTGCCGCAGCGATGACGGCCGGCAACGTCGCGGCCTGCCTGCTCGACGGTCCCGACGGGCGGCCGGAGACGCGGGGCTGGCCGACGCCGCCGTACCCCACACCGACCGACGGCACCGCCGTCGCGTGGACCGATCTCGCCCAGGGCGCGAGCGGGTCGCGGGTCACCACACTGCAGAACGCGCTCGTCACGGCCGGCTACAACGTGACCCCCGACGGCGTCTTCGGACCGGTGACGGACACCATCGTGCGCCGCTTCCAGGTCGATCAGGACCTCCCCGAGACGGGCATCGTCGACCAGGCCACCGCCGGTGCGCTCGGCATCCTCGAAACGGGTGGCGGCACTTTTCCGCCCTCGGGCTGGACGTGGATCGGCTGGGCCTACAACGGATCCCCGGCGCTCGCCGCCTGGGAGGCGCAGCTGGTGTCGAACCCGAAGCCGATCGGCAAGGTCTTCGCCAAGCAGATCCGCTCCCTGCCCGACGCCGAGCCACTGTTCGAGGGGTTCGTCCGCGACATCGTCGCCGGGGGCTACGCGATCACCGACGTCGGCACCTATGCGTTCCGCTGCACCTCGAACAGCCGCAAGGACTGCGACGGCCAGACCCGGGACGAGATGTCGAACCACGCCTACGGTCTGGCCCTCGACCTGAACACCGCGGCCAACCCGGAGGTGACCTACCGCGGCGTGAACGGTGCCACCGCCTGCGCCACGCCGTTGAAGACCGACATCCCGATGTGGGTCGTTCGGGCCGCCGAACGGTGGGGCCTCTACTGGGGCGGCTACGGCTGGAACGGCGGCTGCAAGACGCCGAGCCAGAGCAAGACCAGCGTGCTGCGCGACGTCATGCACTTCGAGTTCCGTGGCACGCCGGCGCAGGCCAAGGCCATCGCCGCGTTCAATGCGAGCGGGTCGGCACCGGCGGGGATCATCCAGACGCCGACCACTCCCACCACGGTGCCCACGCCTGCGCTGCCACCGACCAAGACCTGCCTGAACATCGCCGACGCCGCCGGCACGGTCACCAACCACTGCCTCGCCAAGGGCGAGGTGCCGGCCGCCGACACCCGGATCGTGATCGCCACCGGCGCCCCGGCCGGCGCGACCGCAGCCGTCGTCAACATCACGCTCACCGGTGCGGTCGCCGCCGGTTACGTCACCGCCGAGCCGTGCACCGCCGTGACAGCGTCGTCGTTGACCGCGAACGGCGACCGCACGTCGTCGAACGGCAACGCAGCACCCGGCACCACCACAGCGAACCTGTCGGTGGTACCGATCGACGCCAGCGGGAACTTCTGCCTCTACGAATCGCAGGCGATGCAGACCATCGTGGATGTGCAGGGCTTCTTCGCCCCGGCGGCCGCGGCCAGCGGCGGTGGCAACCTGCTCACCACGGTGCCGCCGCAGCGGATCATCGACACTCGTACCCAGACGTTCTGCACCTCGGGTGGCACGTGCGGCAAGCCGGGACCGGTGGCCGCGAACACCGCGATCATGGTGGGCACCGCGGCGGTGCCGCCGAACGCGGTCGCGACGCTCGCCAACCTCACCGTCACCGGATCGAACGGCAGCGGCTACGTGACGGCCGACGCGTGCTCGTCGCTCGTCGTCGGCCCGCAGACCCGGTCGAACACGAACTTCAGCAGCGGCGCGACGGTGGCCAACCTCGCCGTCGTGCCGTCCGAGGCGCTGTCGTCGTCGCTGGCCACGGCGCTCGGCGCGACGACCGGCTCGCAGCTGTGCACCTACACGAGTGCCACGACGCAGAAGGTCATCGACGTGCAGGGCTACTTCGCGCCGGCCGCCGGCGGGGGATGGGGCTTCGCCACCCAGCCGTCGCAGCGCCTGGTCGACACCCGGGCCTGCTCCTCCGATCCGACGGTCTCCTGCCCGGTCAGCCCTGCAGGGTCGATCGTCAAGGTCCATGGCCCGGCCGGGGCGTCCGCCGTGCTCGTCAACCTGACCCTCGTGGGCGCCAAGCAGGCCGGCTACGCGACGGCCGACGCGTGCTCGTCGCTCACCGCCGGGCCACAGACCAAGTCGAACAGCAACATGACGGTCGGCGCCGTGGCGGCCAACGTCGCCGTCGTACCGCTGGATCCCGACGGATCGTTCTGCGTCTACCTGTCAGCTGCGACGCACCTCGTGGTCGACCTGCAGGGCACGTTCAGCCCGAGCGCTCCGTTGCGCTTCGTGCCGATCACGCCGGTCCGCCGTCACGACACTCGCGAGCTCAACACCCCGTGATCGACCGTCAGGACGTGGCGGCCGGGTGCGCCGACCGGCGCATCACCGTCACGGCCAACCAGACCAGCGGGATCTGCAGCGGCAGACGTCCGTAGGCGGCGATCCGCTCGCCCAGCGAGCGGTCCGACCAGTCGATCGCCATCTTGATGTTCGCCGGGAACACGGCGACGAACAGCGCGGCTGCGGCGAGCGCGCCGAGGCGGCGGGTGCGCGGGATCGCCACGCCGACTGCGACACCGAGCTCGGCGACACCGCTGATGTACGTCCACAGCCGGGCGCTGCCCGGCAGCACCTCCGGCACGATGTCGTCGAACGTCTTCGGCGCGACGAAGTGGGCCACGCCGGCCGCGCCGAGGATGCCGAGCAGGACCCTGGTCGGCACGGGCGTGCGCGAGAGCACGCTCACGATCTGCGCAGCCGCGACAGGAACTCGGTGGTGGCCGGATCCGCGTCCTGGCCGAACGCCGAGACGAGCGTGGCGCGCACGTCGGTGTCGGGGTAGCGGAGCCCGAGCACGATGGCCTCGTCGCCGGGATCGCTGTCGCCTTCGAAGCGGAAGGTGTGATCGACGATCACGTTGTCGAGCGCGTACGACATGTTCGTGCGTGCGCAGTTGATCGCCCGGCCGTCCAGCTCGACATCGTCGGTGTAGCCCTCGGCGCGCAGGTACGCCACCGCATCCGTGACGGTGGTCGGTGCCGGAGTCGCGTCGTCGCTCATGTCAGATCCTCTCGATGATGGTCGCGGTCCCCATACCCCCGCCGGTGCACATCGTGACCAGTCCGGTGCTGAGGTCGCGCCGCTCGAGCTCGTCGAGCAGCGTGCCGATCAGGATGCCGCCGGTGGCGCCGATCGGATGGCCGAGCGCCATCGCGCCCCCGTTCACGTTCACGTTCGCGGGATCGACGCCGGTGTCGCGGAAGAATCGCAGCACGACGGAGGCAAACGCCTCGTTGACCTCGAAGAGGTCGATGTCGTCGAACGTCATCCCGGCCTTGTCGAGGCATCGTTTGGCCGCCGGTCCGGGGGCCGTGAGCATGATGACCGGCTCGGTGCCCGCCACCGCCGTCATGGTGATCTTCGCTCGCGGCTTCATCCCGTGCGCGGTCGCGAACTCGGGGGAGGCCACGAGCACGGCCGACGCACCGTCGACGACACCCGAGGAGTTGCCGGCGTGGTGCACATGGCGGATCCCGTCGAGGTGCGGATAGGTGAGCAGCGCCGTCTGGTCGATGGTGATGCCGGCGTGGGCGGCGTCGATGCCGTCGTTCACGGTGGCGCCCATCGTGGCGAAGCTCGGCGCGAGCGTGGCCAGGTCGGCGAGCGTGGTGCCCGGGCGAGGGAACTCGTCGTGATCGAGGGCGAGCGTGCCATCCTCGTGGTGGATCGGCACGAGCGAGCGCTCGAAGCGACCCTCGGCGATGGCGATCTGCGCCCGCCGCTGGCTCTCGACCGCGAGCTCGTCGCACTCCTCGCGGGTGAACCCCTCGACCGTCGCGATCAGGTCGGCGGAGATGCCCTGCGACACCATGTTGTACTCGTCGCGCAGGTGGTGGTTGTTCGCGGAGAAGCCGTCGACGTGCATCGGCGCCCGTCGCGACATCGATTCCACACCGCCGCCCACGACGAGGTCCTGGAACCCCGCGAGCACGCCCATCGCGGCGAAGTTGACGGCCTGCTGACCCGAGCCGCAGAAGCGGTTCAACGTCACGCCCGGCGCCTCGATCGACCAGCCCGCGTCGAGCGCTGCCATCCGGGCGATGTCCATCGCGTGGTCACCGGTGGACGAAGCGCAGCCCATCACCACGTCGTCGACGTCGGCCGTGTCGAACCCGTTGCGCTCGCGCAACGCCTCGAGCACCTGCGCCAGGATCCGTTGGGGATGGATGGCGTGGAGCGATCCGGTGTCCTTGCCCTTGCCGCGCGGCGAGCGCACGGCGTCGATGATCCAGGCTTCGTTCATCCGCCGAGGGTATCCGTGGCCGCTGCCGCGCTCATGAGCCGGGCGCCAGCAGGTCGGCGTACTGGGCGTGCTGCTCGATGTACTGGGCCACGTACCAGCAGCGGGGCACGACGTGACGCCCATCGGCACGAGCGTCGTCGAGGGCGCGCCGCACGACCTTGCCGGCGAGCCCGCGGCCGCGCATCCGCGGCGTGGTCACCGTGTGGGTGAAGACGATGTCCTCGCCGTCGAACTCGTACTCGGCGTACGCACCGAGCGTGCCGTCGACGAGCAGCTCGTAACGCAGCTGGTCGTCGTCGTGGACGATCTGTTCGCTCATCCGGCCTCCTCGGTCGTGTCCAGTGCCGGCGTGCCACCCTCGTCCGCGTCGTCACGGTAGCGGTGACGCCGACGATGCGCGTCACGGCCCGGGGGCGGAGGCTGCGGGATCCAGCTGCATCGAGGTGACGAGCGACTGCAGTGCGCGTGACGGCACGGTGATGAAGCCACGTTGGGGTCGGTCGAGGTCCAGTGCGACGAGCAGGATCATCGACACCAGCAGCGCGGCGAGCCCGGCGGTGAGCACCCGCCGCCCGAGTGTCGCGAGGTAGAGACCGAGCACGCCCAGCGACACCGCAGCACCGCCGATCTGCAGGTAGACGACCGCGTCCGGGATCCGGTCGACGAACGCGGCTTCGCGGCTCGCACTGTCGTCGAACATCGTGTTCAGGCTGTCGACGTAGAGCCGCGGCGCGCTGTCCTGCGGGGCCGCGGCGAGTGACTCGCCGGCCAGCTTCCACAGCCGACGTTGCATGTCGCCGCTGGCCGAGACGGAATCCGTGAACGCCCGGCTGTTCGACACCAGCCGGGCGAGGTGGAGGCGCTCCGCCGCGTACGTGCGGAGGATGTCGATCGACTGAGTGCGCTGCGGCTCGGCGATGGTCTGGGCGCGCAGGTACGCCGTGCCGATCGCGTTCGCCTCGGTCACCACGCTCGCCCGCCGGTTCTCGTAGCGGCCGACGGCCATCGTCAGGCCGAACGCGAGCAGCAGACCGACGAAGCCCAGCAGTGCCGCCTGCACCGCGCCGATCGGCTCCTTGATGTCGTCGTGGTGGGCCTGCAACCGTCGGCCGGCCACGACGCCGAGCGCGGTGACACCTCCGACGATGACGATCACCACCAGGGCCAGCGTGACGTTGCCGAGGCGGAACAGCATCGCCGGCGACGTTACTGCTCGCCGCCGGGCCGACGGGGGAGCGTCGGTGAGCGGCGCGTCAGTCGCGGAGCACGAGGCAGAACGGGTGGCCGGCGGGATCGATGAACACCGTGAAGCCCTCGCCGGGCTGCACCTCGGCCTTGGTGGCGCCGAGCGCCAGCACGTCGCGCTCGCCGCGCTCGAGGTCATCGACATCGAAGTCGATGTGCGCCTGCTGGGGATGCTCGCGGCTCGGCCACACCGGCGGCACGTGGTCGGGGGCGAGCTGGAACGCGATGGTGGCACCGCCGTCGCTCCGCAGGCGCACCCAGTCGCCGTCGTCGCGCTCGATCGGCCAACCGGTGATGGCGCCGTAGAAGCGGGCGAGCGCATGCGGATCCGGGCAGTCGAAGGCGACGAGCGAGAACGTTGCGATGGCCATCGTCCGAGCCTACAAACGGACCCGTCGGGGGTTGGCCGGCGTGACGCGTCAGGCCGGCCGGGGGAACACGCTCAGGCGCATGTCGGCGGTGACGGCCCCGAGCCGCTCGGCCACGATGCCTCGACGGGTGGCGTCGGCGCTCCACCAGAACGGGGTCATCTCCAAGAGCGCTGTCCGCGACACCGGATCGGACAGCTCCACCACGAAGCGCACGACGTCGATCGACGTCGGCACCGCGGACCACTCCCGGCCCTCGGGCGTCGCCGGTTCGCGATGCCGACGGGCATCGTCGTAGAGCAGCGCCTTCAGCTCGTGGAGGTGATCGGGGCCGGGCTCCACCACGATCGCCGCGCCGTTGGGGGCGAGGACACGCATCATCTCGTCGTGTGGCCGGGGCGAGAACACGCTGAGCGCGACGCCGAACAGGCCATCGGCGAAGGGCAGCGCGTACGACGACGCCACGGCGTGGTGATGGGCGCGGAACCGTCGCGAGGCCGCCCGGACGGCCGGCTTGGAGATGTCGATGCCCCAGCCCTCCACGCTCGACCCGGCGGCGCCGGCGCGATCGACGGCACGGGCGAGGTAGGTGCCCTCGCCGCAACCGCAGTCGAGGATCGCCTGCGCGCCCCGTGCACTGACCGTGTCGGCGATGGCGTCGGCCACCGCGTCGATGATCGGGTCGTAGAGCCCGGCGTCGAACACGGCGCGCCTGGCGCGCACCATCGCCTCGTCGTCGCCTGCGGGTCGGCCCCTCAGTCGCCCGCCGGGCACCAGGTTGACGTAGCCCTCGCGGGCCCGGTCGTAGCGATGGCCGTTGCTGCAGGCCAGTCCGGCCGCCCCAGCCTGATCGTCGTCATCCAGCGGCTCCGCGCACACCGGGCAGCGGAAGCGGACGCGGACAGCGGACGATGTCACCGCTCAGGCGGGTTCGAGCGCGGCAGCGATGGCCGCCGCCGCGGCCGCGAGATCGGCGGGATCGACCGAGCTGGCCGCGTTCGCGAACGACAGCTGGCCCATGTGCTCGGTGGGGATGAGGTGGATGTGGGCGTGGGGCACCTCGTAGCCGGCGATGATCAGCCCGACCCGGTCGCAACCGAACGCCGTCTGCTGGGCGCGGGCGACGCGGTGGCCGACGGCGAACAGGTGGGCGGCCAGCTCGGCCGAGCAGTCGGTCCAACGGTCGACCTCCTCGATCGGCACGACCAGCGCGTGGCCGGTGGCCATCGGGTTGATCGACATGAACACGACGCACTGCTCGTCGCGGTGCACGAACGTGCCCGGGATCTCGCCACGGATGATGCGCGTGAAGATGGTGGTCATCGGTCCGCTGTCCCGGCTGTTCCCCGCCCTGTTCCCATGGTCAGACCTTACGCGGTTGTACGCTGACCGCCGTGATGCCAGAGGGGCCACCCGAACCCGCGACAGACCCGACACCAGCCGACACCAACCGGATCCTCACCATCCCGAACGTGATGTCGCTGATCCGGCTCTGCTGCATCCCACTCTTCCTCTACCTGCTGTTCGGCCGCGACAACCGGGCCGGTGCGGCATGGCTGCTCGGCGGTCTCGGGGCCACCGACTGGATCGACGGATACATCGCCCGCCACTTCAACCAGGTGAGCGAGCTCGGCAAGGTCCTCGACCCGACGGCCGACCGGTTGATGTTCATCGTCGCCCTGATCGGGATGATCGTCAACCACGCCGGACCGGGTTGGTTCTACGCGCTCGTGCTGATCCGTGAGGCGCTGTTCGGCGGCACGGTCCTGATCGCCACCATCGCCGGGATGAAGCGCTTCGACGTCACGTACCTGGGGAAGCTGGCCACGTTCTTGCTGATGTTCGCGCTCCCTGGACTGCTCATCGGCTCCTCGGACCTGGGCATCCACGTCGTCTTCGAGGTCGCCGCCTGGCTCCTCGCCGTGCCGGGCATCATCATCAGCTACTACACCGCGATCGCCTACGTGCCGATACTCCGCAAGAACCTGCGCGAGGGTCGCGTCGAACGCGCAGCCAAAGGGGTCGGGATATGAAGGCAGTCATCATGGCGGGCGGCGAGGGCACTCGTCTGCGCCCGCTCACGTCGAACGCACCGAAGCCGATGCTGCCGATCGCCAACGTGCCGATGATGGAGCACGTCATCAACCTGCTGCGCACCCACGGGTTCGACGAGATCGTCGTCACCGTGGCGTTCCTCGCCAACGCGATCAAGACCTACTTCGGCGACGGCACCGAGTTCGGCGTGAAGATCCACTACGCCCACGAAGCCACGCCGCTCGGCACCGCCGGCAGCGTCGGCAACGCCCGGCACCTGCTCGACGAGCGGTTCCTGGTGATCTCCGGCGACGTGATGACCGACATCGACCTCGGCGCCATCATGCGCTTCCACGACGAGCACAAGGCCGTCGCCACGATCGGCCTCACGCCGGTGGAGAACCCGCTCGACTTCGGCATCGTCATCACCCGCGAGGACGGCTCCATCGATCGCTTCCTCGAGAAGCCGACGTGGGGGCAGGTGTTCAGCGACACCATCAACACGGGCATCTACGTGCTCGACCCGGCGATCTTCGAGTTCATCCCCGAGGGTCGCAGCGTCGACTTCTCGAGCGAGGTCTTCCCTGCGCTGCTCGCGGCCGGCAGGCCGCTGTACGGCGCGGTGATGAAGGGCTACTGGGACGACGTCGGCACGTTGGAGGCGTACCTGAGCGCCCAGTTCGACGCGCTGGACCAGAAGGTCGCCGTCGACCTCCCCGGCTTCCGGATCAACGACGGCGTGTTCATCGGCGAAGGTGCCGAGGTCTCCCCGGAGGCCCACGTGCTCGCCCCGGCGGTGATCGGACCGGGCTGCAAGATCGAGGCCGGGTGCAAGATCGGTGACTACACCGTGCTCGGCAGCAACGTACGCGTGCAGGCCGAGGCGCAGATCGAGCGCTGCGTCCTGCACGACAACGTCTACGTCGGCAGCCGCAGCCGGATGCGCGGTGCGATCATCGGTCGCACCACCAGCATCCGCAACAACGTGCGCATCGACGAGGGTGTCGTGCTCGGCGACGAGGTGTTCGTCGGCAGCAACGCGGTCGTCA
>JAOBWK010000033.1 GCA_025463305.1 Ilumatobacteraceae bacterium | reverse complement strand
CACGCGGAACATCGGCTTGCCCGTCGCGCCGAGTGCGTCGCTGAGGTACAGCTCCGGCTTCATCACGCCTTCGAACAGGTCAGGTGCCTTGCCGACGACGACGGCGTCGATGTCCTTCCACGTCATCTCCGCGTCGTCGAGGGCGCGCTGGGCGGCCTCACGGACGAGGCCGCCGAGCGACACGTCCCAACGACGGGTCTTGTGCTGCGTCTGGCCGACGCCGACGATCGCGCATGGCTGATGGCTCATGACTTCTCTCCCTCGAGGATGCAGACCAGGTTCTGTTGGAGGCACGGCCCGGAGGTCGAGTGGCCGAGCGTGCGGTGCTTGCCCTTGCTGCGGATCTGGTCGGCGGCCTCGGCGATGCGCACGAGTCCGGTGGCCATCACCGGGTTGGCGGCCAGCGGGCCGCCCGATGGGTTGATCGGCACGTCGGCACCGAGGCCGAGGGCCTCGACGAGCAACGGCTCCTCGTGGGTGAACGCGGTCTGCAGCTCGGCAACCTCGATCGGCGCATCTTCGATGCCTGCCGCGTTCGCGGCGAGCGTGGTGGAGTTCGACGTGCGCAGGTCGCGCATGCCGACGTAGTGGGACTCGGTGTAGTGCGCGAAGCCCGTGATCCAGATCGGGTTCTCGCACAGCTCGCGGGCCTTGGCTGCGGTGGCGATCACCATCGCGACGGAGCCATCCGTGATCGGTGGCAGGTCGTGACGGCGCAGCGGGTTGCGGACGTACGGTGCCTTGAGCAGCTCATCGGCGTCGAAGTCACCCGTGACCTGCGAGTACGGCGAGTCCTTGCCGTCCCGGCGGGTGCGCACCGCGATCTCGGCCATCTGCCGTTCGGTGACCTTGCCGGCCTCGATCAGCGACCGCGCCTGCATGGCCGCGAAGCTGATCGCGTCCGCGCCGAGCGGGGCGAGGTAGTACGGGTCCATCTCCATCGAGTAGAGGAGCTCGGGATCGCTGGTGCTGGAACGGCCCGATCCCATCGCGACGGCGACATCGATGTCGCCGATCTGCAGACGCAGCCACGCCTCGTACAGCGCCCAGGCGCCGTCCATCTCGACGTGCGAGTCGCGCTTGGGCGGCCAGGCGCCGACGGCGTCGATGTTCTGCACGAACGAGAACGCCTGCCCGGCCACGTAGTCGCAACTGCCGGCGCACGTGAAGTCGACGTCGTCGCGCGTGATGCCCGCGTCGTTCACCGCGCCGGTGACGACGTCGAGGAGCATGCGTGCCTCGGTGTACTCGATGTTGCGCACCATCGGCGAGATGCTCCAGCCGATGATCGCGATGTCGTTGTCGTGTGGGTCAGCCATCTCAGTTCAACCTGTTCACGAGGCCGGGCGTGGTGTCGTCCGGCTCACCAGTGGGGATCCATCCGACGAAGTTGCTCATCGGGTCGTTCTCGTCGCGCTCGGCGGGCGATGCCCACATGGCGGCCACGCGCACACCCACGTGCACGTTCTCGTTCGGCGTGTCGACCAGGTTCTGGTAGCCCAGCACGATCTCGGCACCGTCGAGCAGCACGTGGACACGGGCGAAGGGCTCGGTCTCGGTCTGGCCCGGGTACGGCGTCGGCGTGATGATCGTGTAGTTCGTGATGACGCCGGTCTCGGGCAGCGTGACCTCGTGCTCGGCGGTGAGCTCGACCGAATCGATCGGGCAGAAGCCCTTGCCCTGCGTGTACAGCCGGCCGCAGCCGGGGCACTTCAGGCCGAGCAGGCGGCCCTCGCCGGTGGCCTGCTCGTAGCGGACGAGGTTCGTCGGCACGGGCGTCGTGTAGGTGATGGTGGCGTTGTAGTCCATCATCGTGACCGGCTCGTCGAGCGGCGGCCCGTCGTTCGTCTCGGGCGTCTCGCCGGGGATGAACGCGTCGAGATCGGTGATGTGACCGGTCCGGACGCTCTTCCAGCGCGGGGCCACCCGCATGCCGGTGCTCATCGCGCTCTCGCTGCCCGCGTCGACCGCGTGCATGATCGCCGTGTCGGCACCGTCGAGCTGGATGAGCGCCCAGGCGAACGGCGTGGCGAGCGGATGCTGCGCGGTCGGCTTGGCGACCCAGCACCACGTCGTCACCGTGCCGGCCGGGCCGACGTCGACGAAGTCGAGGGCGAGCTCCTCGCCGGTGTCGGGATCCCACTCGTGTGGGGGCACGATCACCCGGTCGCCGCTGCGGATGCCGATCAGCTTCTGATCGGCGAGCGCCGTCATGAACGCTCCCATCACCGGACCGAGCGAACGTCGGTACGGAAATCGGATCGTGGCTTCAGTGGTCACTGTCACAGGTTTGAACCCCCCAGATCTAGAACGCGTTTCATCCTGGCGGCGCCGACGTGAGCGAGTCAATTCGGAGCGGGATGGAGGCTTTGCGCACCTCCCGGGCGCACCACAGAACCTCCACTCCCGCCGGAACGCGCCACTGGAGGCTTTGCACGCCGGGCGAGCGTCGCGCAAAGCCTCCAGTGGAACGATCTCCGGGATCTACGCTGCCGGGACCGCGTTGCGCAGGAGGGCCTCGTTGGGCTCGGCGGGCAGCTCGAGCAGGGGCTGCTTGATGAGGTCGACCTCGGGGCCGAACTTCGCGGCCTCGGGGGCGAGGGCGGCGAGGTCGAAGCCGTAGACGCCCGCGGCGTTCTCGGCGAGGACCTTGCGGATGTCCTCCTCGGACCAGTCGAAGAACAGCTGGCGCAGGTGCTCGCGGGTGAACGGCGAGGTGCCCTCGTCGTGCGGGAAGTCACTGCCCCACATGAACTTCTCGACGCCGAGCACTTCGCGGGTGGCCATCACGTCGTTGCGCGACGGGAAGCTGACGCCCATCCACACGTTCTGCTGCACGTACTCGGTGGCCGAGCGGGGAAGGATGTGCTCGGGCTTGAAGCGGAGCTCACCGATGGCACCCTTGTCACGCACGGCCTTGAGCACGCCGTCGAGCTGGTCGAGCAGCGGCGGCAGCCAGGCGCAACCCTGCTCGGTCATGATGAACTTCAGCTTCGGGAAGCGCTCGAACACGCCCGACAGGAGCAGGAACAGCAGCGGGCGGCGGGAGTGGTGGGCCACCTCGGCGAGCATGATCAGCGCGGACGACGGCAGCGGCGCGTAGGCCGGGCCGCCGGTGCCGCCGTGGCAGTTGATCGGCACCTCGAGGTCCTCGCAGACCTTCCACAGCCGGTCGTAGTCGGGGTGGTTGAGCGGCTTGATCCAGTCGACGTCGGGCGGGATCGTCGGCAACAGGATGCCGCCGCGGAGGTTGTGCTCCTTGATCCAGATGACGTCCTCGATCGCGTCGTCGATGTCGTGGATGAAGATCTGGCCGATGCCGGCGCGACGGTTGGGGAAGCGGTTGCAGAAGTCCTCGAGCCAGCGGTTGTGGGCGTGGATGCCGGCGCGGCGCTTCTCGTAGTCGGCCGGCTTCGGCGGCGCGGCGAACAGCACGAAGCTGGGGAAGAACGGCGGGACGGTGTTCGGGAAGATGACCTCGCCGACGACACCGTCGGCGTCCTGCTGCGAGTTGCGCATGTCGTCGTCCCAGTTGCGGAACCGGCGCTGGTCGCCGAGGTCGGAGAACGGGTTCTTGTAGCCGCCGCGCCAGGCGTCGAACTCGTCGCGCCAGGCCGGGTCGAGGAACTCGCGGTACATCGCGTGGCTGCCGCCAGCGTGCGTGTCGGACGAGATGATCGTGTAGCGATCAGGGACGGCAGTCGGGTTGCTCATTGGCGGGAACTCCTCGGGCGTGGGTCGGTGCGCGCGAGCGTAACCAAAACTGGAACGAGAATCTATTTCCGGCAGATGTTGCGCGCGTCACGCGGTGCGGAAGACCGCCCGCGTGTTCGGTGTGTCGCCCGGCCGGGCGATCGCGTCCACGGTGATCACCGGCCCGAACCGGTGCACCACCACCGCGTCGACGGACTCCCCACGCACCTGGCCGAGGTAGTTCACGCTGGCGTCGGCGAGGCGAGCGCCAGCAGAGGCGCCCGCCAGCGCCGCCGCTTCCATCAACGCCACCGTCGCGCCGCCCTGCAGCCCACCGACGAGGTTGACGACGCCCGGGTGCAGCACCACGCTCGCGCCGTCCGGTCGCGTGACCATCCCGAGGCGGTCGCGGAGCGGCTCGGTGAGCACCAACCCACGGCGCGGCCGGCCCCAGTCGCGCGCCATCGCCGGCATGTTCTCCTGATGGCGCACGGCGAAGCCGACGTGGGCGATGGCTTCGGCACCGTCGAGGTGGAGCATCACCTCGGCGATGGACCGGCGCTTCGACATCGCGATGATGCGCGAAACCGCGCGGAGCTCGCCACCGCCGGTGAGCCGGTCGATGCCGTGCAGCTCGAGGTGGGTCGTCGCGATGATCGACGGGAAGCGGGCGTGCATGATGACCTGGCCGCCGGCGACGTCGACCAACGTCGCGGCGATGCCCATGTCGCACATGCCCGGCGCGACGCCGACGGTGAGCGTCATCGTCTCGCCGTCGCGATCCTCCCCGAACCCGAAGTCGAGCCCCTGGATGAAGTGGTCGGAGGCGAGCGCCACCGGCTCGCGAACAGCGTCGCTCATGTTGGTCCTCTCGCTCAGCGGGGCAGGCTGCGGAACGGCAGGTTCTTGTCGACCCGCACGTCGCCCGGCAGGCCGAGCACCCGCTCGGAGACGATGTTGCGTTGCACCTCGTCGGTGCCGCCGCCGATCTTGCTGGCCCACTGGCTGAGGAAGCCCTGCACCCAGCTGTAGACCTCCATGTCATCGGGGTCCGACAACATCCCGCTCGCCCCGGCGATGTCCATGCTGAGGTCGGCGATCGCCGTGATCTGCTGGGTGTGGGCGAGCTTGAGCACCGAGCTCTCCGGGCCGGCGGCCTCGCCACGGCTGATCGCGGTCTGCACCCGCCATCCGGTGAACTGCAGCAGCCGCATCCGGGTGTACGTGGCGGCCAGCTGCTGGCGGGTGTTCGCGTCGTCGCGGCCGCCGAAGCGGTCGGCCAGGCGGAGCAGGTCGTGCACCGGGTTGGACGTGCCGGAGCCGATCATCGTGCGCTCGCTGACGAGGGTGGTCATCGTGACGCCCCAGCCGCGGTTGACCTCGCCGACGACGTTCGCCGCCGGGATCCGCACGTCGGTGAGGAACACCTCGTTGAAGTGCGCCGAGCCGGTGATCTGGCGGAGCGGGCGGACGTCGATGCCGGGCGAACGCATGTCGACGAGGAAGTACGTGATGCCCTGGTGCTTGGGCACGTCGAAGTCGGTGCGCGCGAGGAGGATGCCCCAGTCGCTGAAGTGCGCGCTCGATGTCCACACCTTCTGCCCGTTGACGACGAACTCGTCGCCGTCGAGCTCGGCACGCGTGCTGAGCGCGGCGAGGTCGGAGCCCGCGCCGGGCTCGGAGAACAGCTGGCACCACACCTCGTCGCCACACAGCATCGCCGGCAGGAAGCGCTCCTGCTGGGCCGTCGTGCCGTGCTGGATCAGCGTCGGCCCGGCCATGCCGATGGCCTGGGAGAACACGCTGGACGGCACGTCGAACTTGGCCTGCTCCTGGGCGAAGATCATCGACTGCATCGAGGTGCCGCCACGGCCGCCGAACTCCTTCGGCCAGGTGATGCCCGCCCAACCGTTGTCGTAGAGCACGTGCTGCCACGCCTTCGACTCGCGGACGTGCTCGCGCTCGGCCTCCGGTGTGATGGCCGACATGCCACTCAGCTCGGCTTCGTCGCGCTTGGGCTTGGCGTGGGCAGAGAGCCAGTCGTTGGCCTCGCGGCGGAACGCGGCTTCTTCGGGGGTGTCGTCGAAGTCCATCGCTCGCCAGGGTAACGAACGCTTCGCCGGACGCCGAACTAGAGTCTGAGTCCAGTGAGCACGCGACCGGCAACCGTCAGCGACGGCCCACCCGATCCGGCCACGCTCATCCCGAGCCAGCGCCTGCGCCGCGACCGCATCGTGCACCAGGCGATGCGCATGCTCGAGCGCCGCGAGTACGAAGAGATCCAGATGCGCGACGTCGCCGAGCGCGCCGATGTCGCCGTCGGCACGGTGTACCGCTACTTCCAGTCGAAGGAGCACCTGTTCGCCGCGGTGCTCGTCGAGTGGAGCGCATCGCTGCACACCCGCGTCCAGCGCGATCCGCTCATCGGCGACGACATCCCCGCCCAGCTCGCCGATCTCGTCCACCGCGTGGTGGTCGCGTTCGAGCGGCTGCCCCAGTTCTTCCGGCTCATCGTCACCCTCGAGACCACGCCCGACAAGTACGCCAGGCTGCTGTACGACGAGTTCGCGTCGCGCACCAACGAGACGTTCGTCCAACCACTGGGCGACCTGGATCCGGCCGAGGCCGCGGCCATCGTCAACGTGCTGATGGCCGTGCTCGGCGCGGTGATGCGCAGCTGGGCCCGAGGTGCGATCGGTCCCGACGTGGTCGAGGCGCGGCTGAACAACGCCGTGCAGCTGATCTTCTCCGCGCCACCGAAGCCAGCCCGGTCACGCAAGCCGGCGGTCAGCCGACGAAGCGCCCCGGATCCGACACCACGGTCAGTTCGCGCAGCCACACGGGCGCGGTGAGCGTCAGCAGCACCACCTCGGCGGCCTGCTCAGCTGTCATCGGTGCACCGGGTCCGTTGTCGTGCACGTAGCCGAGTGACTGCCACGTCGACGACAGCTCGATCAGCAGCTCGCGGTCCCACGAGTCGGTCACGCCGGTGCCCAGCGCAGAGCCGACCTTGACCGTTGCAAATGCAAGATCCGGGTGCTCGGCACGCCAACCGCGCACCATCTCCTCCAGCGCGGCCTTGCTCGATGCGTACACCGCCATGCCCGGCAGTGGCCGGCCGACCGACGAGGCCGAGATGAACACGGCCCGGCCGCGTGATTCCTTGAGGTGAGGGAGCGCGGCCCGGCAGACGAGCGCGGCGCCGATGACGTTGGTCTCGTACGTGTCGCGCCAGTCGTCGGCGTCGGCGTCGGCCAGGCGCACCAGGCGGTCGACGGCGGTCGAGTAGACGACGTCGTCGAGGCCGCCGAACGCCTCGACCACCTCGGCGACGGCCTGCTCGCACGACGCCGGATCGCGCACGTCGAGCACGAGCCCGATGCTGTGCTGGCCGGCTTCGGCGGCGGCCTCCTGCACCAGGCTCGCCCGTCGTGCGGCGAAGGCGACGGTGGCCCCGTGGCTGGCGGCGAGCAACCCGAGGTGGCGCCCGATGCCCGACGACGCGCCGACGACCAGGATGCGACGACCCTCGAGCTCCCGTGATGGCACGGCACTGGACATGGCGATCCCCTTTCACGCGTGTCCCGTACCTTCGCGCAGTGAGCGAGCGACCAGCGAGCGCCACGGCACCGGCCTCGTCCGAGTGGCCCCGCGCATTCCGCGCACGCGTGCGCGTGTGGCGCGACCGCGGTCGCGCAGACCGCGCACGCGTGCGCGGTCTGCGCGGCCCCGACGAGCAGCGACGGCGGTTACGTGAGCGTCACCTTGGCGAGAGCGTTGGGGTGATCGGGGTCGATGCCGCGGGCAAGGGACACCAGTCGCGCGATCTGCTGCATCCGGACGGCGACGAGGATGCCGTTCAGCGACTCCGGCAGGTCGCCCGCGCCGGCGACGCCGATGGGGATGTCGGCACCATCGATGTCGCCGATCGTCCACACGGGTGCGCCGCGGGCTGAGAGCTCGGCGACGAGCCGGCGGGTGTCGGGTTCGGTCGGGCCGCGGAGCGCGACCACGAGCGCGGGCACGTCCGGACCGACGACCGCGATGGGACCGTGCAGCAGGTCGAGGTGCGAGTAGCCCTCGGCCGCGATGGACGTCAGCTCCTTGATCTTCAACGCACCCTCGCGCGCCGCAGGGTGCCCGAAGCCGCGGCCGGAGGTGACCAAGGCGTCGACCGAGGCGAGCGCGTCGGCAACGCCCAGCACCGGTGACTCGTCGTCGAGGCAGGCCTGCACACCGTCGGCGAGGCGTCCCCACGCGGCGTCATCGGCCGAGCGTCGGCGGAAGGCATCACCGATGATCGCGAGCACGGCGACCTGCGCGGTGTACGTCTTGGTGGCGGGTACGGCGCGCTCGATGCCAGCCTGCAGCGCGACGCACAGGTCGGCGGCGACGGCGAGTGGGCTCGTCGTGTCGTTGGTGACAGCGATGGTGGCCGCGCCCGAGCGACGATGGCCGTCGAGCGCGGCGACGATCTCCGGGGTGCGACCCGACTGGCTGACGGAGACGCCGAGCCAACCGGCGTAGTCGACGTCGATGCCGTACGCGGCCGGCACGGACAGCGCCGCGATCGTGGCCGGGCGACGCGTCGCCAGCTCCGCGACGAGCCGACCGTGCATTGCGGCGTTCGCGGACGAACCCCGCGCCGCGAACACGACCCCGTGCGGTGTCTCCGGGATCAGGGCGCGGACGGCGGCGCGGATCTCGTTGCGCCGTGCCGCCAGCCCGGCGAGCACGCGCGGCTGCTCGGCCATCTCCGCAGCCATCCACTCGCCGTTCATGCCCCGGATCATCGCCATGCCCGGTTCATCGACGGAACACGATGTCGCCACCGACCATCGTCCAGCGAACCTCGTGAGCAGCGTCGAAGCCGACGAGGTCCGCGTCGAGGCCAGGCTCGACGCGGCCCGTCGTCTGCTGCAGCCCCAGCAGCCGTGCGGGCACCTCCGTAGCGCTCGCCAGGCTCTCGTGCCAGGCGATGCCACCGTGCGCCGCGAAGTTCCGGACGGCGCACTCCATCGTCAGCGTGCTGCCGGCGAGGGTGCCGTCCACAAGCCGCGCCTCACCGTTGGCGACGACGATCTCCTGCTCCTCGAAGTGGTAGGTGCCGTCGTCGAGCCCAGCGGCGGCGATCGAGTCGGTGATCAGCGCAACGCCGTCGAAGCCCTTGGTCATCGCCAGCAGGCGCAACAAGCGGGGATGCAGGTGGACGCCGTCGGCGATGACCTCGACCGTGACCGCCGGTTCGGTGAGGCCGACACCGACGATGCCCGGCTCGCGGTGGTGCAGCGGTCGCATCGCGTTGAACATGTGCGTCATCGAGGTGACGCCCGCGCCGAGCGCGGCGAGCATCTGCGCCTCGGTCGCGTCGGAGTGGCCGGCCGAACAGACCACGCCGTGCGCTGACGCAGCGCGGACGAGGTCGAGCGTGCCCTCGATCTCCGGCGCCAGCGTGATGAGCGACACCGCACCGGCGCCGAGCGCGAGGTAGCGCTCGAGCAGATCGACGTCGGGAGCAACGATGCTGTCCATCCGGAACGCGCCCGGACAGCACGGGCTGATGAACGGACCCTCCATGTGCACGCCGAGGCAGCGCGCCCCGGTCGGCGGCCCGGCGATCAGCGCGGTCAGCCCGTGGAGGCCGCGCACGATGCTTTCGCGCGATCCGCCGATCGTGCCGAGGAACCCGGTCACGCCGTGCCGGGCGTAGAACGCGCTCAGCCGCTGAAGGCCGCCGAGGTCCCCGTCGATCGCCTGCACGCCTGCGCCGCCATGGGTGTGGATGTCGATCAGGCCCGCCGAGACGATCTCGTCGTCGGCCTCGATGATGTGGATGCCCTCGAGCACGAGGTGTCCGTCGGCGATCGACTCGATCCGACCGTCGTCGACGACGATCGTCGCGGGACCGGAGATGCCCGTCGGTCGGGCGATGCCGCCGGCCCAGATCGCCGTGCGCGCCATCAGCCCGCGTCGACCGGCAGCGTCACCCACGCGCCGGCGTCGGCGGCCGAGTACGCGGCGAGCGCGATCTCGAGCGCGCGCAAGCCGTCCACGCCGTCGGCGCACGGAACCACCAACGTGTTGGTGCGGACCGACTCGATGAACGCCTCGACCATGTCGGCATCGATGTCGATGCCGAACGGGACGAGGCGGTTGCCGGTGCCCGAGCCGCTGCTGACCATGTTGACCGACTCGGCGAGATCGTCGATGCTCGCTGCGCCCTTCGTGCCGAGCACGCGGAGGTAGAAGTCGTAGTCCCAGGGGTTGCCCGCCGGCACCGACCAGCTGGGGTCGACGCTGCCGATCGCACCGCTGTCGAACCGGAGCGACACCAGCGCCATGTCGTCCACGCCACTCGCGTGGAACAGCGAATCGACCTCGGCATTCACGCTGGCGACCTCACGCCCGCTCACGTGGCGCATGATGTCGGTGACGTGCACCGAGTGGTCGATCAGCGCGCCACCGCCGGACTCGGACGTCGTGGTGATCCACGCCGGGTAGCGCGGCGGCAACGGTGGCGTGCCACGGTTGCCGCCGACCAGCGCGACGATCTCGCCCAGGCTGCCCGACTCGATGGCCGCCTTGATCTGCTGCACGAGCGGGTAGAAGCGGGTGACGAACGCTGTGTGCAACTGCACATCCGCAGCGGCGCAGGCGTCGATCATCGCCTGCGCGTCCTCGACCGTGGTCGCGATCGGCTTCTCGCACAGCACGTGGCGGCCGAGCGAGGCGGCGAGCTCCACGAGCGCGCGGTGCTCCACCGTCGCGCTGCACACGACGACGGCCTGCACGTCGTCGCGACCGATCAGCGCGGCGGCGTCGGCGACGAACTCCACGCCGAACTGCTCGGCCACCGAGCGACCGAGCTCGGGATCGGCGTCGTAGACCCCGACGAGATGTGCCGTCGGCGAGCCGACGAGCGAGCGCGCGTACGACTTGGCATGGGGGATGTGCGCGCAGCCGACAAGCGCGACGCCGATCACATCCGCGACGGGATCCGTCATGCCTGGATCCGCCATGCCTGGATCCGTCATGACAGGCCCCAAGTGGTGAGGTCGATGGTGGTGCCGGTACGTGCGGACTCGAGTGCGCCGAGCGCGGTGCGGAACGACTCGAAGCCCTCCGCCGCCGAGATCGGCGCCGGCTCGCCGGCACGAATGGCCGCGACGAACGCGGCGATCTCGCCCTGGAACCCACGGCTGCCGAGCGGATCGAGCTTGGTGGTGCCCTCCGCGGTGTGGATCTGCCCGCCGATGAGGTGGTCGTAGTCCCAGTGGACCCGACCGGCGCTGCCCATCAGCTCGGTCGAGAGCTTGAAGCCGTGCGAGCCGGGGTGGGCCCAGCTGGTCTCGACGAGACCGATCGCGCCGTTGGCGTACCGCACCGTCGCCAGCGCGTACGTCTCCGGGCCGGCATCGGTGTCGGCCGTCAGCGCGTGAACACGCACCGCAGGACTGCCGTTGATCCACGCGAGGTAGTCGAAGCTGTGGATCGCGAGGTCGACCAGCGGACCGCCGGACTGGTCGAGATCGGACAGCCAGCCGCCCTGGCTCCACGTCGGCAGCGTCGACAGGATCGACTGCGACATCATCCGCAGCTCGCCGATGCGACCGGCGTCGACGATCTGCTTGCTGCGCGCGTGATCGGGCTCGAAGCGGGAGACGTGACCGATCATCAACCGGCCCGTGGCCGCGTCGCCGGCGGCGACGATGCGCCGGGCGTCGTCGAGCGTTCGCGCGATCGGCTTCTCGCACAGCACGTCGAGCCCAGCTTCGAGTGCGGCAACGGCGAGGTCGGCGTGAGTGGGCGACGGCGTGCAGATGCTGACGATGTCGACACCGGACTCGATCAACCGGCGAGCATCGGTCATCGCCGTCGCGCCGACACGCCCGGCGAGCCGCTCGGCCTTGGCCGGCACGGGATCGGCGACCGCGGCGATGCGCACACCCGACGCCGCGCCGTAACCGGCCGCGTGCGCGTTGGCGATGTAGCCGGCGCCGATGATGCCGACCGTCAGCTCACGATCACCAGGCCCGACCTCACCAGGCATGGAACGCCTGCCCGTTGTGGACGAGTCGCGACCAGTGCGCCGCGCCGATCACGCCGGAGTCGCCGCCGAGCGCAGCGGAGACCACGCTGACGGACTCGACGACGTCGTTGAGGTGCTTGTCGAGCGAGGCCTGCAGCGGATCGAGCAGAGGGGCGCCGACACCGGAGACACCCCCGCCGACCATCAGCATGCCGACGTCCATCACCATCAGGAAGTCGGCGAGGATCCGGCCGAGGTGCTCGGCCGCTTCACCGAGCGCGGCGAGGGCTCGCTGGTCGCCCTGGCGCGCGGCCTCGGCGACGGTCTCCAGCTTGCCATCGGTCTGCCCGGCGGCACGGGCGATCGCCGGACCCGATGCCACCATCTCCAGACAGCCGCGACGGCCGCAGTTGCACAGCGGTCCGTTCGGCACGGCGTTGACGTGGCCGATCTCGCCCGCCGTGCCCGTGCTGCCCTGGTGCACCTTCCAGCCGAACGCGAACGCCATCGAGACGCCGGTGCCGAGGTTGAGGTAGGCGACGTCGGCCTGGCCGATGCCTGCGCCGGCGACGAGCTCGCCGAACGCTGCGGCCTTCACGTCGTGCAGCACCGTCAACGGATGGCCGAGCGCGCGCTGGGCGATCTCCACCATCGGCACGTCGTGCATCGACAGCACAGGCGAGTCCTCGACGGTGCCACCAGCGGTGTCGATGGTGCCGGGCATCGCGATCGCGATGGGCCCGACAGCGAGCCCGCCGGAGCGGGCGACGGCGAGCAGCTCAGCGGCCGATTCGATGCACGCCGCGATCACCGCGTCGCCGTCGCCGCGCGGCGTGTCGCGCCGGGTGCGCGCCACGATCGCACCGGACGGGTCGATGACCACGCCGGCGAGCTTGGTGCCACCGATGTCCAGGCCGATCCCGGCGAGGCGTTGGCGGTCGGGTTGGGGAGGGTTCATGAGTCCTGTCTCACTTCATGCCGGAAGTCGCCATGCCCTCGATGAAGCGCTTCTGCATCACGAGGAACACGAACAACAAGGGCAACACGGTCAAGGTGGAGGCGGCCATCTGCAGGTCGACCCGGCTGATGAAGCGGCCGGCGAACTGGGCGAGGCCGAGCGGGAGGGTGTAGTGGGCGGGCGACGATGCCACGAGCAGCGGCCAGAGAAACGACTCCCAGCTGCTGACAAGGGTGAAGATCGCGAGCGCGGACAGCGCCGGCTTGGAGAGGGGAAGGATGATCTTGAAGAAGATCTTCATCTCCGACGCGCCGTCGACGCGGGCGGCGGCGATGAGGTCCGACGGGATCGACTGCATGTACTGGCGCATCAGGAAGATGCCGAACGCATCGACCAACCCGGGAAGCACCAGTCCGAGGTAGGAGTCGAGCAGGTGGAGGTCGCTGGCGAGGACGTACAGCGGAATGATCCGCACCTGGAACGGGATCATCAGCGTCGCCAGCACGAGCACGAACAGCACGTTCTTGCCGGCGAAGTCGAACTTCGCGAACGCGTAGCCCGCCATCGAGCTGGTGATCAGCACGCTCGCCACCGTGATGGTGGACACGATGACGCTGTTGACGAAGTAGCGGATGAAGCCGGTGTCGTTGAACACCGTCTTGTAGTTGTCCAGCCCGAGGTGCTTGGGGAGGATCGTCGGCGGGATGTGCAGGATCTCCGGCAGCGTCTTGAACGAGGCGAGCACCATCCAGATCAGCGGAACGAGCATCAAGAACGCGCCGAACGAGAGCACGAGGTAGCGCAGCAGCGGCGGCCGCGACTTCATCAGGTTGATCTGCACGTCAGTACTCGAACCGGCGCTGGACGACCTTCAGCTGCACGAGCGTGACGATCATGATCAGGATGAAGAGGAGGATGGCGGCGGCCGAGGCGTAGCCCATCTCGAGCGGCCGGAAGGCCTGCTGCACGATGAACAGCACCGCCGATTCCGTCGATCCGGACGGTCCGCCCGGCAACTTCGACGGCGTGCCGGTCATCACGTAGACCTGAGTGAACAGCTGCAGGCCGTAGATGACGCCGATGATGCCGGCCAGCACGATGCTCGGGTTGAGCAACGGCAGCGTGATCCGGCGGAAGCCCTGCCACGCCGACGCACCGTCGATCGCGGCGGCCTCGTTGATCTCCTTCGGGATGGTCTGCAGACCGGCCAGGAAGATGACCATGTAGTAGCCGATGTCGCGCCAGATCGTCATCCCGGCGACGCCGGCGAGCGCCCAGTCCGGGCTCGCCAGCCAACCTGGCCCTTTGATGCCGATCCAGCCGAGCGCGTGGTTGACGATGCCGAACGACGGCTCGAGCAGCCACCGCCACACGTAGCTGACCGCCACGAGCGAGGTCACGACGGGCACGAAGTACAGGGTGCGGAACAGCCCCTTGGCACGGAGCCGCTTGCTGTTCAACAACAACGCGATCGCGAGGGCGATGAAGATCGTCGGGACCACCGTCATGACTGTGAACTCGAGCGTGTTCTTGACCGCTTGGTGGAAGTTGTCGTCGTCGCCGATGAGCTTGCGGTAGTTGGCGAGGCCGATGAACTTCTTCGGCGCGTTGCCGAGCGGCCAGTGGAAGAAGCTGAACTGGATCGAGCGGAGCATCGGGTAGATGACCGTCAACAAGAACAGCGCGATCGCCGGCGACAAGAAGATGTAGGCCCACATGGTCTGGCGACCCTTGATGCCCATCCTCTTGCCCCGACGCACTGCCGGGCCCGTCCGACCGGTGCGGTCGGACGGGCTCGTGGTGGTCACTTCCCGATGCCCTTGGTGGTGTAGAGGGCCTGCTCGTCCTTGGCGCCCTTGTCGACGGCCGTCTTCACGTCGGCCCCGTCGAGGGTGATCGAGTCCCAGATCTGCTGCTCGACGGCGAACGTGTCGTCCCATCCATCGGAATCGTAGGGCACGGCCTTGGCCAGCGAGTCGAATCCGACCTTCACCGACGGATCAGCGGCGAGCGTCGAGTCGTTGAGCAGCGCCTTGCGAGCCGGGAGCTCGCCGCCGTCCTTGATCCAGACCTTCTCGGAAGCCGCCGAGGTGAGGTACGACACCCACGCCCATGCGGCGCCCTGGTCCTTGCAGGCCGAGTTGACGACGTACGACCACGAGGTGCTGCCCGCATCGCCGTACTGCGTGTCGGCGACCGGCGGCGGCAGGTGCACGCTGAAGTGGAGGTCGGGGTTGGAGAGCTTGTACACGCCGTTGAAGGTGTACTCCTTGAGCGTCATGCCGGCGAAGCCAGCACCGAACTTGCTCTGGTCGGCGAGGAACTCGGGATCATCGACCTTGTCCTTGGTGACGAGGTCGGTGAGGCGCTGCCACACCTGGTAGCCGGGGTCGGAGCCGTAGAGCACCTGCTGGGTGGAGTCGTCGACGAAGCCGCCCTTGAAGGCCAGCGCCAGCGCGCTGTAGTACCACTCGTAGGGCGAGCTGGTGATGTCGACTCCGGCCTGTGACATCGTGCCGCCGCTGGCCTTGGTCAGCTTGATCGCGGCCTGCTCGAACTCGTCCCAGGTCGTGAAGTCCTTGGTGGGGTCGAGGCCGGCGGCCTTGAACAGGTCGTCGTTGTAGAACAGCAGCATCGTCTGAACGTCGGTCGGCATGCCGTAGTACTTGCCGTCGATCTTCAGCAGGTTGATGGACGGCGCGGTGAACGTGTCCTCCATCTGTGCCGTGGTCATGACCGAGTCGGGCACCGGGGCGAGCTGGCCGCGGGCCTGGAACTCGTTGATGATGTTCGCCGGGAGCTGGAACACGCAGGGGCCGTTGCCGGCCTCGAGCGCGGTGCCGAGCTTGGTGAAGTAGTCGCTGTAGGGGATGTCCTGGAAGTCGATCTTCGAGCCGCCGCCGTCCTGGTACGACGAGATGAGCGTCTTGACGATGGCCTCGCGGGCGTCGCTGTGGTGCTGCCAGTGCGAGACCGTGACGCCCGAGTAGTCGGTGGTGTCGGCCGTCGCGGTGTCGGTGGTGCCGGCGTCGGAACCGGCCGTCGCCGTGCCGGCGGTGGTGTCGCCAGTGGTGGTGTCGACGGTGCTGCCCGCAGTCGTCTCGGCGGTCGAACCGGCCGTCGTCGTGGCCGAGGCCGCGCTCGTCGTCGGGGTCGCCGCCGTGGTGCTGGCCGACGAACTGGTGGCCGACTTCGAGTCCGACGAGCACGCCGCCACGCCGACGGTGGCGATGGCGAGCGCGATGGCCAATCGGGTGCCCGTGCGGCGATGCCTGGAACCCACGGGTCGGAATGGTCGAGTGTGCCTCATGCGGTGTCTCCCCTTGCCCACGGCTGTTCCCTATTGCAGAACAGCGTTCTCTGGTGCAGACTCTAGCGATCGACAGATGGCGCGTCAATCAATCCCCTTCGGGCCATCCCGAACCGCCGGGACCGCCCGCCGCGGTCGGCTCAGGCTTCGCCGACGGCGGTCTGGTGCACGGCCGTCGAGCCCAACGAACGGCTGATCACGGCCGACTCCTGGGTCAGCAGCCGGACCAGCTCGCGGACCCGATCGGCCGTGAAGCGCGTCGCCGGGCCCATCAGCGACAGGCCGGCCACGGCCTCGCGCGTGTAGTCGAACACCGGCACGGCCACGCTGACGACGCCCGGTTCGGGGCCGTCGGTGACCACCGCGTAGCCGTCGGCTTTGATCCGGTCGAGCGTGGCGGCCAGCGCGTCGCTGCGGCTCGTGTCGTCGAGGTAGCGGCGACGGCGGCCGGCGGCGCTGTAGGCCATCAGCACGCAGCCGGCCGCCTGCTGCTCGATCCGCTGCCGGTGTCCGGGCGTGAACGACATCGCAGCCGAGCGGCGGCTCTCGGCGAGCTCGACGCAGAAGACCGTGTTGTTGTCGAGCACGGCGAGCAGCGCTGTTTCGCCGGCGGACTCGGCCAGCGCGGCGACGCGCGACGTCGCGACGGCACCGAGCGTGGACGACAGGCGCACCACCTCGCCGAGCTCCAGCAGCCGCCAGCCGAGGCTGTAGCGGTTCTGCGCATCGCGGCGGACCAGGCCGCGCAGCTCGAGCGTGGTCACCAGGTTGTAGGCCGCGGTCTTCGACATCTTGCTGGCGATCGCCAGCTCGGTCACGCCCATCGGCTCGCCGTCGGCAGCGAGCACATCGAGCAGATCGATCGCATGGCTGACCGACTTCACCGGTCGCAACCGCCGGCCGTCTTCGGCGATCACGATGTCGGATTCATCGGCCATCCTGCTGCCGTCCCCAGTCTTGGCTGTCCAGATGCGGGCGGCTGGCCCGGCGACGGACAAGAGTTGCAGACACCGATCGATCCGTCAACGCACACCCCTCTCCCCCGACAGCACAGCAAAGGCCCGGTATGGCGACGCTCACCCTCGACAAGCTGAACAAGCGTTACGACAACGGCTACGAGGCCGTCCGCGAGCTCGACCTGGAGGTCGCCGACGGCGAGTTCCTGGTGCTCGTCGGCCCGTCCGGATGCGGCAAGTCCACCGTGCTGCGGATGATCGCCGGACTCGAGGAGATCACCGACGGCGAGATGCTGATCGACGGCGTGCGCGTCAACGAACAGGGTCCCCAGCAGCGCGACATCGCGATGGTGTTCCAGAGCTACGCGCTGTACCCGAACATGACCGTGGGCCAGAACATTGCATTTGCAATGACGCTGAAGAAGGTGCCGAAGCAGGAGATCGCGCGCAAGGTCAACGAGGTCGCGCAGATGCTCGAGCTCACGGCTGTGCTCGATCGCAAGCCTGGGCAGCTGTCCGGCGGCCAGCGCCAGCGTGTCGCGATGGGCCGCGCCATCGTGCGCGAGCCGCGGCTGTTCCTGATGGACGAGCCGCTGTCGAACCTCGACGCACAGCTGCGCGTGCAGACCCGTGCCGAGATCCAGCGGCTCCAGAACCGGCTCGGCATCACCACGGTCTACGTCACCCACGATCAGGTCGAAGCGATGACGATGGGCGACCGCGTGGCCGTGCTGCGCCGGGGCGAGCTGATGCAGTGCGCGTCGCCGCGCGAGCTGTACGAGACGCCGGCGAACATGTTCGTCGCCCAGTTCATCGGCTCGCCGTCGATGAACGTGGTGCTCGGCCAGGTCACCGCGGTCGGCGACCAGCTGTCGATCGCCGTCGGCGACCAGTCCCTGCTGCTGGAACCGGCCGCGCTCGTCGCCTACCCCGGCCTCGCCGGCACGGTGGGCCGGCGAGTCGGGGTAGGGCTGCGCCCCGGTGCCGTCGGCCATGACGGTGCGGCCTGGCTCGACGTCACCGTCGAACTGGTGGAGATGCTCGGCAACGAGCTCCTCGTGCACTCCATGCTCGAGGCGCCGGCCGTCACCCAGAACGACGACGGTGTGATCGTCAGCACCGCACCGACCTCGACGTTCATCGCCTCGCTCGACACCCGCCAGGAGGTCCAGGTCGGCGACCGGACGCGCCTCACCGTCGACACCACCCGCATGCACCTCTTCGACCTCGACACCGGCGACGCCATCGCGAGGCGCTGAGGCCGCTAGACAGGGCGGGATGTCAGCCCGGTACCGCCTGCTCTACGTCACCGATCTCGCGTACGCGGCACGGGGGCGGGTGTACCGCGACGAGGACCTCGGGCTGACGGCCCGGCTGGCGGAGCACTTCGACATCGCGCTGTGCGCGCAGCCGGCGGCGGAGGCGTTGATGGACTCCTTCGATGCCGTCGTCGTCCGCAACAGCGGGCCGGCGATCCGCCATCAGGCCGCGTACGACGCGTTCCGCGCCGCGGCGACCGAGCGGGGCGTCGTGGTCTTCAACGAGCTGACCGGGCGGGCGGACATGCTCGGCAAGCAGTACCTCGTCGACCTCAGCCGCGAAGGCGCCGCGGTGATCCTCACCATCGATCGGCTCGCCGACATCGGACGGCTGCCCCCACTCGCGGCATACATGGTGAAGCTGATGCTCGGATCGGATTCCATCGGCATGTCCGTGGTCGGTGCCGGCGAGCTGACAGGGATCACGTTCGACGGTTCCGTGCTGCTCCAGCCCGTGATCCCGTTCGTCAACGAGGTGTCGTTCGTGTTCGTCGATCACGAGTTCCACTACGCGCTCGTCGCGCCCGATCCGGCGCGGCGGTGGGAGCTCGAGCTGTTCGATCCGTCGGCGGCCGATCTCGAGTTCGCGCGGTGGTTCATCGAGTGGAACCGGATCGACCACGGCATCCAACGTGTCGACGCCTGCAGGATGGCGAACGGCGAGCTCATCCTGATGGAGCTCGAGGACCACAACCCGTACCTGTCGCTCGATCTGCTCGACGATGACGCGCTCGACCGCTTCGACCGGGCGATGCGCGACTCGATCGTCGCGCTGATCGAACGCTGAGCCCTCAGGACGCGACGGTCTCGTACCGGATCGGGGCCCGGCCGCGGCCGTTGTGGCGCGGATCGGGGCCGAGTCGACGGACCTTGCCGTCGGCGACGAGCTGATCGACGGCCTTGCGCACCGTCATCGGGCTGCCACCGACGGACTCGCTCAGATCGGTCAGCACGAACGGCTCGGTGAGCGTGGCGACGTGGGCGACGATCTCGCCCGTCGGGACGCTGGCCGCCTTCGGCCGTGGCGTGCCGCCGGAACGGGACGCCGTCGGGCGACCGGAAGACGAGCCGCCCGAGCCGCCGGATGAGCCGTACGTCGATGGCCGGACCGCCGCGCGGTTGCCGGTGATGCCCGCCTCGCGCAGCACCTCGGGCGGCACGCCGAGACGGATCCACGAGGCCGCGCTGATCTCGTTCGCCTCACCCCACGACTTGGCGTGATCGAGGAACGCACGGCGCACGGACGCGCTGTCGCCGGCGCGGAGGTTCTCGACCCGGCTCAGCGCCTTCAACTTCTCGATCACGTCGGTGGTCTCGCGGGCGCGTGCCTCGGCAGCGTCGATCGCCGCGCTGTCGACGATGCTGGCGGGGTCGGCGAGCCACTGGAGGTAGCGGCGGATCGCTCGCTCGGCAGCGGCCTCGTCGGCCCGTTCGCCGGCAGGTTCCACGGTTTCGTGATCGGACATGCCCGACAGGCTAGGGCGCCCGGAACACATAGCCTTGAGCCATGAGCCACCGGCATCGCGTCGTCGTGATCGGCGCCGGGTTCGGCGGCCTCGCCGTCGCCCGGAGCCTGCGCCACACCGCGGTCGACGTCGTCGTGATCGACGCGAACAACTTCCACACCTTCCAGCCGCTGCTGTACCAGGTGGCCACGGCGGGGTTGGGCGGCGACGACATCGCCTACGCCGTGCGCGGCATCTTCCGCCGGCAGCGCAACGTCACGTTCCGGATGGCCCGGGTCACCGGGATCGACCTCGATGCTCGCGTGCTGCAGCTGAGCGCCGGACAGCCGTTGGGTTACGACACGCTCGTGGTCGCTGCCGGCGCGGTGAGCAACTCCTACGACGTGCCGGGGGTGGACGAGCACGCGTTCACGCTGAAGTCGGTGGAGGACGCGGTCGCGCTGCGCAACCACGTGCTCGGCAAGTTCGAGGCGGCATCCGCGGACCCGGCCGCGATGGACCCGGCGGCGCTCAGCGTCGTGGTGTGCGGCGGCGGGCCGACGGGCGTCGAGATGGCCGGCGGGATGATGGAGCTGTTCGACCACGTGCTGGCAAAGGACTTCCCCCAGCTCGACGTGCGCCGGGCGCGGGTCGTGCTCGTCGAGGCGGCCGATCGGCTGCTCGGCACGTTCAGCACCGCGAGCGGCGAGCGGGCGCGGCGCACGCTCACCCGGCGTGGCGTCGAGGTCGTCACCGGCATCGGCGTCGACCGCATCGACGCCTCGTCGGTGGTGCTCGCCGACGGTCGCCGGATCGATGCTGCCACCGTCGTCTGGGCGGCCGGCGTGCGCGCCAACCCGCTCGCGTCGATGCTCGGCGTGCCACTCGGTCGTGGCGGTCGCATCGTCGTCGGGCCCGACCTCGCCGTGCCGGAACACCCGGAGGTCTTCGCGATCGGCGACATCGCCACCGACGCCGCCGATCCCCTGCCCCAGGTCGCCCAGCCCGCGATCCAGGGCGGCCACCACGTCGCGCGTCAGATCGCCCGGCAGCTCGCGGGGCAGCCCACGCAGGCCTTCCGGTACACCGACAAGGGCTCGATGGCCACCATCGGACGGCACGACGCGGTGGCCGAGCTCGCCAACGGGATGCGCCTGTCCGGCACGCTCGGCTGGCTGGCCTGGCTGGGTCTGCACATCGTCTACCTGATGGGGTTCCGCAACCGCGCCAACGTGCTCGTCAACTGGACCTGGAACTACCTCACCTACGACCGCGCCGCGCGGCTGCTGACCGAGGACGACGTGAGCCGCCCCCAGCCGACGGACATCTCGTGATCGAGGGCGACGCCGACGCTTCGCTCGGACGGATCGCCGTCGTCGGGAACGGGCGGATGGGCAACGCCCTGATGTCGGCCCTCAGATCGCACGCCGACGTCGAGGGACCGTTCGGCCGGGGCTTCGACGGTGCTTGCTTCGACACGGTCATCCTCGCCGTACCGGATGGGCAGATCGCGGCAGCGGCCGCCTGCGTGCTCGACGGCCCGGTGATCGGCCATTGCGCCGGCTCGCTCGGTCTGACGGTGCTCGGCGATCGACCGTGCTTCGCTGTGCATCCGCTGATGACGGTGACCCACGCCGGCGCGACGTTCGCCGGCGCCGGCGCCGCGGTCGCGGGCAGCACTCCCGACACCCTGGCGATCGCCCATCGGCTGGCGGACCTCCTCGGTCTCCACGCGGTGGAGATCGGCGACGACGACCGCGCCGCTTACCACGCCGCCGCGTCGATCGCCTCGAACTTCCTGGTCCCCCTCGAAGACGCCGCCGAGGCACTCCTTGCGACGACGGGCATCGAACGAGCGCTGCTCGTCCCCCTCGTGCGCGCTGCGGTGGAGACCTGGGCCGACCTCGGCGGGCCGGCAGCGCTGACCGGGCCGGTGGCGCGCGGCGACGAGGCCACGATCGCCCGCCAACGCGCCGCCATCGCCGAACGCGCGCCGGACATGCTCGAGCTGTTCGACACGATGACGTCCGCCACCCGCGCGCTCGCTGCGCGTTCGGGCGGCGCTACTTCGTCGCGATCGGGTTCACCGGTGAGCCGACGGCAGCCGTGAACGGCTGCGGCGAGGCGGAGAGCAGGAACTCGTAGATGCCGTCGGCCGCACAATCCGCCGACAACGCCTCGAGGTTCCAGTTCTGGCCCTGCATCATCCCCATGTAGGTGAGGTGGAGGATGTGCACGGGCAGCAGTGCACCGTCGGGCAGGCACGGCCAGACCTCGAACGTGAGGTTGTCGGTGGCGACTGCGGCGACATCGTGATCGCGGAACCAACGGACGCTGTGGATCGAGGGACCCGGCGACGGCACGCCGTAGGCGAACTTGTCGGGGAGGAGCCGGATGTGGCCGGTGCGCAGGAGCACGACGTCGCCGGGCTGCACCGAGACCTTGCCCAGCTCGGCGGCCGCGTCGAGGTCCTCGCCCGTGATCGCATAGCCGCCGTCGAGCCGGTCGACGCCTTTGGCCGCTGCCACATCGAGCAGCACGCCGCGGGTCACGATCGAGCCCACCTGCTGGATGCCGCACTGCGAGGCCCCGAAGCACGTGATCCCGGCGGCGGGGTAGCCGTTGTAGAGCAAGCCCTGGTAGCTGACGTGGCCGAGGCCGTCCCAGTGGGTCGCGCACTGCAGACCCATCGTGACGACGTCGTCGTTGACGCAGGGACCCGTGGGGTCGCCCGTCATCGGCACGTTCAGCTGGGTCATTGCGCGAAGCGGGTTGACCCGGCCGGGGATGAACCCCGCCTGGATGCCCTCGGCCTCCGACAGCGGCAGCGCCAGCGAGAAGTTGCGCCCGGTGCGCACCGCGGCGACACCGCGACGCACCGCTTCGGAGGTGATCAGGTTGATCGTGCCGATCTCGTCGTCGGCTCCCCACCGGCCCCAGTTGGTGACCTGCGCGGCGAGCTCCTCGAACTCCGGACCGAACGAGAAGCTCATCGGGAAGCCCGCGCGATCGCGGCCTGGCGCATCGTCGTGGTGCGGTGGACCGGCTCGGTGTCGACCTTGGGGATGACGTGCTCGCCGAGCAGGCGGATCGTCTCGAGCGTCTGCTCGCGGGTCGCCGGACCGATGCCGAACGTCAGCTGATCGACGCCGGTCGAAGCCCAACGCTGGCATTGCGCGAGCGCGTCGTCGGGGTCGCCGATGATCAGCTGGCCGGAATCTGCCATGTACTTGACGTCGTCGATGGTCGCGTCGGGGATGAGGTCCGGCCACGTCGGAACGCCCTCGGGATGAGCGAACGTGTCGTGGTACCGGAACACGTTGCTGACGAGGTAGTTCGGCCGTGCGTCGACAGCCTGTTGATACAGCACGTCACGGTCCTCACCGACGTAGGCGGCGACGACGCACATCAGGTTGTCGTTGACGAACGCACCGATCGGTTCGGCCTCGGCGATGGCAGCCTTGTACTCCTTGGCCGCTGCCTCCGCGGCACCGAGGTCGCCGATCGAGAACCCGAGCACGCCCAGGCCTTTCCGCGCCGCCATCGTGTAGCTCGACGCGTTGCCGGCCGCGTACCACATCGCCGGATGCGCACCCCCGTACGGCTTCGGCAGGATCTTGCGCGGCGGCAGCGACCAGAACTTGCCCTGGTAGCCCTCGTACGTGTCCTGGAGCCACATCTTCGGGAATTCGCCGATGACGTCCTCCCAGATCTCGCGGGTGCCGGTCAGGTCCTCCATGCCCGGCAGGAACCCGAGGATCTCGTGGCTGCCCGCG
>JAOBWK010000107.1 GCA_025463305.1 Ilumatobacteraceae bacterium | reverse complement strand
TCGCGCTTGCGGGGACGACGTCCACCTGGCTTTGGCTTTGCCATCGCTACTTCCTCACGGCCTTCTTCTTGTTGGCAACGGTCTTCTTCGGGCCCTTGCGGGTACGAGCGTTGGTGTGGGTGCGCTGACCGCGGACCGGGAGGCCCTTGCGGTGCCGGATGCCCTGGAGGCAGCCGATCTCGATCTTGCGCTTGATGTCCTGCTGCACTTCGCGGCGCAGGTCACCTTCGACGGTCAACTTCTCGACCTCGGTGCGGAGGCGGTTGATCTCGTCCTCGGTCAGGCTGCGGACCCGGGTGTTCGGGTCGAGGCCTGCATCAGCGCAGATCTTCTGGGCGGTCGGCTTGCCGATGCCGTAGATGTAGGTGAGTGAGATCTCCAGCCGCTTCTCGCGGGGGATGTCGACACCGGAAATTCGAGCCATGTTGTTCTATTTCCTCTTCTTCAGCCCTGGCGCTGCTTGTGACGGGGGTTCTCGCAGATCACCATGACACGGCCGTGCCGGCGGATGACTTTGCACTTCTCGCAGATCTTCTTGACACTGGGACGGACCTTCATGGGACCTTGGCTTTCTTGACTCTTGGGCTTCGATTGAGAAGCAGCGCTACGTCACTTGTAGCGGTAGGTGATCCGGCCTCGGGTGAGGTCGTAGGGAGTGAGTTCAACCTGCACCTTGTCGCCGGGCAGGATGCGGATGTAGTGCATCCGCATCTTCCCGGAGATGTGCGCCAGCACCTTGTGGCTATTTTCGAGCTCGACGCGGAACATGGCGTTCGGCAGCGATTCGACAATGGTGCCTTCGAGCACGATGGCGTCTTCTTTGGGCTTGGGCAGAACAATCTCCTCAGAGCGGCGGGCATGGTGGCCTGCTGGTCCACGCGTGCGCGCAGGCCGAATGGGCCGAGGAGCAATGCTATCGCCCGCGAAACGGAACGCAAAGCCCCCACCGACACTTCGCGCCGACTTTGTCCTGGCCGAACCGTAGCAAAGCGGGCCACCTCGGACGGGGATCTTTGCGGTGACGTTCACTACGGTCACCCTCATGAGCGACACGTCGAGCGACCCCGCCACGAGCAGCCCGGTGCCCGGTCCCCAGCGGTTCGGGGCATTCATCGCGCCCTACCACGATCCGGCCGGCAACCCGGCCCGGCAGCTGCGTCGCGACCTGGACCTGATCGAGCTGCTCGACGAGCTCGGCTACGACGAGGCGTGGGTGGGCGAGCACCACAGCGGGGCCTACGAGATCGTGGCCTCACCCGAGCTGATGATCGCCGCCGCTGCCGAACGCACCAGGCGGATCCGCCTCGGCACGGGGGTGAACTCGCTCTCGTACCACCATCCGTACATCCTCGCCGACCGGATCATGCAGCTCGACCAGATGACGATGGGCCGCACGATGCTCGGCATCGGGCCGGGCCAACTGCCCTCGGACGCGTTCATGATGGGCATCGATCCCCGTCGCCAGCGCGACATGATGATCGAGGCAGCCGAGGTGATCAAGCCGCTGCTGCGCGGGGAGGTGGTGTCCCGGGTCACCGACTGGTTCACCCTCGACGAGGCACGGTTGCAGCTGCGGTCCACCTCCCCCGGCGGCATCGAGATGGCCGTCGCCTCGACTTCGTCGCCGACCGGCGCGATCCTGGCCGGACGGCTCGGGCTGTCGATGCTGTCGCTGTCGGCCACCGACCCGAGCGGGTTCGACGCACTCGACAGCAACTGGGCAGCCCACCAGCGCTCGTGCGACGAGCACGGCAACACCGTCGATCGCTCGAACTGGCGAGTCGTCGCGTCCATGCACCTGGCCGAGACGCGCGAGCAGGCGGAGCGGGAGATGGAGCACGGCGTGCTCGCCCTGTGCGGCTACTTCGAGGGGATGGGAAAGCGCAAGCTGCCCTGGACGAACACCGCCCGCGACGCCGTGCAGTGGTGGACCACCAACGGCTACCCGACCTTCGGGATCGCCACCGTCGGCACCCCCGACGACGCCATCGCCACCATCCGCCGGCTCAGCGAGAAGACCGGCGGGTTCGGCACCTTCTTGTTCCTCGCCCACAACTGCGCCGACTGGGCCGCGACCCAACGCTCGTACGAGCTCTTCGCCGAGTACGTCATCCCCGCCTGTCGCACGATGAACATCGCCCGCCACGCCAGCATCGAGTGGGTCGGCAACAACGGCGAGCGCTTCTTCGGCGCGATGCAGCAGGCGACTCGCGAAGCGATCGCCAAGTACAAGACGCCTGTGACCTGACCGGTCGGCCGGCCTCGGCCGTGGAGCTCGCCGTCTCGGGCTGAGCGGTCGGCCGACCCCGGCGTTCGCCTCCTCGCACGCCCTCGCGGGGGCTTCGCGGAACTCGGGCTCATCGCTCGTCGGTCGAACCCCGGCGCCGGCCTCTCTCGTCCTCCCGGGGCGCGTGCTCGGTCGAACCCCGGCGCCCGCCCCGTCGTCCGCGTGTTGCGTCGTGTTCTTCTCGCTCGCTTCGCTCGCTGGGAGGGTCTACAGGCGGGTGAGGATCTCGGGGCCGGTCTTGGTGACGAGGACGGTGTGCTCGACGTGGGCCGCGAGGCTGCCGTCGGCGGTGACCACGGTCCAGTCGTCGTCGAGCTCGAGGACGTCGTCGCGGCCGCCGCCGATGAGCATCGGCTCGATGGCGAGCACGACGCCCGGCTCGAGCAGCGGCCCTCTCCCGCGCTTGCCGCGGTTCTCGACATCGGGGTCCTCGTGCATGGCCCGGCCGATGCCGTGGCCGCAGTAGTCGTGCGGGCTGCCGTATCCGGCCGCGGAGACGACACCGTCGACGGCGGCGCCGATGTCGCCGAGGTGGCCACCGGGCACCATCGCCGCGATGGCCGCGGCGAGCGCTGCTTCGGCGGCGGCGATCAGGCGCTGAGTGGTGGGCGTGGTGGTGCCGATCTCCATCGAGAACGCAGCGTCGCCGTGCCAGCCCTCGATGATGGCGCCGCAGTCGATGGACAGCAGGTCGCCGTCCACGAGCACGCGCTCGCCGGGGATGCCGTGCACCAGCTCGTCGTTCACCGACGCGCAGATGACTGCCGGGTAGCCGTGGTAGCCGAGGAAGTTCGACGTGGCGTTGCGACGCTGGAGCACGTCTCGCGCCACGGTGTCGAGGGCGAGCGTCGTGACGCCCGCGCGGGCGACGGCTCGGATGGCGTCGTGCATCTCGGCGACGACCCGACCGGCCGCACGCATGTGGCGGAGCTGCTCGTCGGTGCGCCGGGCGATGGTGGCGCTCGAGCGGAGGCGCATCAGCGTCCGCGGGCCTTGTTGACCGCGTCGGTGACCCGCATGAACACCTCGTCGGGCGTGGACACGCCGTCCACCACGGTGAGCCGGCCGGTTTGGCCGTAGAACTCCACCAGTGGCTCCGTCTGCTCCTCGTAGAGGTCCAGCCGGCGGTTGATGGCGTCGGGCGTGTCGTCGTCGCGGTGCATGACGTCACCGCCGCACACGTCGCAGATCCAGGGCTGGCGCTCGCTGCCCTTGGCCATGTAGTTCGTGCCGCAGTCGCGGCAGACCCGGCGCGCCGAGAGCCGCTGGAGCACGAGCTCGCGGGGCACGTCGAGATCGATGACCGCGGTCAACGGGCGGCTGACCGTGATGGTGTCGAGGGCGATGGCCTGCGGCACCGTGCGCGGGAACCCGTCGAGGATGTAGCCGCGGGTGCGCGCATCGTCGCGGTCGAGGCGCTCCTCGACGATGCCGACCATGATGTCGTCGCCGACCAGACCGCCGGCGTCCATGACGGCCTTGGCGGCCAGGCCGAGTGGTGTCTTCTCGCGGACCGCGGCACGCAGCATGTCGCCGGTCGAGATGTGTGGCACCACGTAGTGGCGCGACAAGCGCACACACTGGGTGCCTTTCCCGGCGCCCTGCCTGCCGAGGATGATGAGCCGCGCGCCCGGGATCATCGCACGGACTACTTCAGGAATCCCTCGTAGTTGCGGAGCGTGAGCTGGCTGTCGATCTGACGCATCAGTTCGAGGGCAACGCCGACCGCAATGAGCACCGTGGTTCCCGCGAACGGGAAGTTCTGCACACCGAAGATCCACAGCAGGATGTACGGCAGCAGCGCGATCACCGCGACGAACAGCGCGCCGGGCAGGGTGATGCGGTTGACGACCTTGGCGAGGTAGCGCTCGGTCTGGGCGCCGGGGCGGATGCCGGGGATGAAGCCGCCCTGCTTGCGGATCTGATCGGCCTGGCGGATCGGATCGAACGCGATCGAGTTGTAGAAGTAGGCGAAGGCGACGATGAGCAACGCCAGGATGATCGCGTAGGCGGCGTTCTGGCTGTTGACGATGTACCGGTTCACCTTGTCGGTGATCCAGCCACGCCAGCCGTCGGCCGAGCCGAGCACGTTGGTGAGCAGCACCGGCAGCAGCAGCACCGAGCTGGCGAAGATGATCGGCACGACGCCGCTCTGGTTGACCTTCAGCGGGATGTACGTGTTCTGGCCGCCGTACATCCGCCGGCCGACCTGGCGCTTGGCGAACGACACGGGGATGCGTCGGGTGGCCAGCTCGACCCGCACCACCGCGAAGACGATGCCGGCCACGAGCAGGATCAGCAGGACGAAGAGCACCTTGCTCTCCTCCTCCCAGATGCGCAAGAAGTTCACCGGAAGGCTGGACACGACGGAGGCGAAGATGATCATCGACATGCCGTTGCCGATGCCGCGCTGGCTGATCAGCTCGCCCATCCACATGATGAGCGCGGTGCCGGCGACGAGGGTGACGATCACCAGCAGGGCGCGGGGCATGAACTGCGGGAGCAGCTTCACGTCGGGCGCGTTGCGGGCGGCACCGAAGAAGGCGCTGCCGCGGCCCTGGCCGAAGATGAACGTCAGGCCCGCGGCCTGCAGGGTGGCGATGCCGATGCCGAGGTACCGGGTGTACTGGGTGATCTTGCGCTGCCCGACGGCACCCTCTTGCTGGAGCTGCTCGAGCTTGGGGATGACCACGCCGAGGACCTGCATGATGATGCTGGCGGTGATGTACGGCATGATCCCGAGCGCGAAGATCGAGAAGCTGCTGAAGGCGCCGCCGGAGAACAGGTTCAAGAAGCCGAGCGCACCGCCGCCCTGGGCCGAGGCACGGAGCTGCTTGACGGCGAGCTGGTCGACGCCGGGAACCTGGATGGCAACACCGAGGCGGTACAGACCGACCATCGCGATCGTGAACAGGATCTTGTTCCGCAGGTCGGCGACCTTGAACACGTTCTTGATGTTTGCCAGCACTGGCAACTCCTCAAACCGGAAGGGACTACAGACGGATGATCAGCCTCGGACAGCGAGACACCGGGCCACCCCGAAGGGCGACCCGGTGGTCTCACGGTCTGAGATGAACTAGCGGTTGGTGAACTGGTTGCCGTTGGCGGCAGGACGCACCTTGAACGGCATCGGAACGAGCGTGACGCTACCGCCTGCCGCTGTGATGGCGGCTTCAGCGGTCTTGGAAACCGCGTGGGCGGTGACGTCGACCTTGGTGGTGAGCTCGCCGTAGCCGAGGATCTTCACGAAGTCGCCCTTGCGGAGCATGCCGGCGCGGATGAACACCTCGGGCGTGGCCTCGGTGACGTCGAGCTTGGCGAGCTGGTGCAGGTTGACCGCGGTGTACTCGACGCGGAACGGGTTGTTGAAGCCCTTCAACTTGGGGACGCGCTGCTTGAGGGGCATCTGGCCACCCTCGAAGCCGCGGGCGACCTTGCCACGGCCACGTGACTGCTGGCCCTTGGTGCCGCGACCGGCCGTCTTGCCGCCCTTGCCACCGATGCCGCGACCGACGCGCATCTTGGCCTTGTTGGACCCCGGTGATGGGGCGAGTTCGTCGACGCGCATCAGCTGCCCGTCCTTTCGTCAACGGAGAGGAGGTGGGGCACCCGGGCGATCATCCCGCGGATCTCGGGACGGTCGGGCAGGGTGTTGGTGTCGCCGATCTTCTTGAGACCGAGCGCACGCAGCGTGCCACGGCTCTTCGGCTTGGCGCTGATGCCGGACTTGACCAGCTTCACGACCAGGTGTGGCCCGGTGGTGTGGTCGACGGCGTCGGCGCCGAGGTGCTTGTTGTACGTGGCCATCAGTGGGTCTCCCCTGCTGCGGACGATGCCTTGCGGTCGTTGTAGGCCTTGAGCATGCCCTTGGGCACGAACTCCTCGGCGTTGAGGCCACGGCGCTTGGCCACCTCGTCGGGACGCTGCAGCGACTGCAGGCCCTGGATGGTGGCGCGAGCGACGTTGATCGCGTTCGCCGACCCGAGCGACTTGCACAGGATGTCGTGCACGCCGGCCTCTTCGAGGATGACGCGAGCGGCGCCACCGGCGATGACGCCGGTACCCGGGGCTGCGGGCTTCATCAGCACGCGGCCGGCACCGGTGATGCCGAGCACGGGGTGGGTGATGGTGCTGCCGGCCAGAGCGACGTCGAACAGGCTCTTCTTGGCCTCTTCGGTGCCCTTCTGGATCGCCAGCGGCACTTCCTTGGCCTTGCCGTAACCGAGGCCGACGCGGCCGTTGCCGTCACCGACCACGACGAGCGCGGTGAAGGAGAAGCGACGGCCACCCTTGACCACCTTGGCGACGCGGTTGATCGCGATCACTCGCGACTCGCGCAGTCCACCCGGCTCGGGTGGTGCGGCGTTCGGGTTGTTGTTGGTGTAGGAAAAACCAGCCATCAGAACTCCAGACCTGCTTCACGAGCGGCATCAGCTGCCGCAGCAACACGACCGTGGTAGGCGAAGCCGCCACGATCGAACACGACCTTCTCGATCCCCGCCGCCTTGGCGCGCTCGGCGACGAGCTGCCCCATCCGGGCGGCCGCGACCACGCTCCCACCGCTGCCGGTGGCGCGCTCGCTGGGCTCGTTCGTCGAGGCGGCCGCAATGGTGCGACCGGCCTCGTCGTCGATCACCTGCAGGACGAGGTGCTTGTTGGAGCGGAACACAGCGAGGCGAGGACGCGCCGCGGTGCCGCTGATCTTCTTGCGAACGCGTCCGTGACGACGGATGCGGGATTCGCGACGGACTTTGGCGTTATCACTCATGGTTCGCTCTTCTCTTCCCTGGCTTACTTCTTGCCGGTCTTGCCGGCCTTGCGCAGGACCTTCTCACCGAGGTAGCGCACGCCCTTGCCCTTGTACGGCTCCGGCTTGCGGATGCTGCGGATGTTGGCGGCCACCTGGCCGACGACTTCCTTGTCGATGCCCTGGACGATCACTCGCGTGGGCGCCGGGACCGAGAACGTGACACCCTCGGGCGCCTCGACGATGACCGGGTGGCTGAAGCCGAGTGCGAGACGCAACCGGTTCGGGGCCTGCGCCTCGGCGCGGTAGCCGACGCCGATGATCTCGAGCTCCTTGGTGAAGCCGGTGGTGACACCGACGACCATGTTGTTCACGAGGGTCCGGGTGAGGCCGTGCAACGAACGGCTCTCACGCTCGTCGTCAGGACGGGAGACGAGCAACGTGCCGTCTTCCTTGCTGACGGTGATGGTGCCCGGGACGGCGAAGGACAGCGTGCCCTTGGGGCCCTTCACGGTGACCAGTGGGTTCGCTCCCGGAGCGACGATGACGTCGACATCGTTGGGAACGGCGATGGGTGCTTTGCCGATGCGGCTCATGGGTTGCTCCGAATCACCAGACGTAGCACAGGACCTCGCCGCCCATGTTGCGCTTGCGCGCTTCACGGTCGGAGAGCAATCCGGAGCTGGTGGACAGGACGGCGACACCGAGACCACCGAGGACGCGGGGGACCTCGGTCGCCTTGCGGTAGACGCGCAGGCCGGGGGTGGAGACGCGCTTGATGCCGCTGATGGTGCGTGCCCGCTCGTGCGAGTACTTCATCTGGACGGTGAGCACCTCACCCGGACCCTTGGTGGACGGGGCGACGGTGAAGCTCGTGATGTAACCCTCGGACTGGAGGATCTTGGCGAGTGCCACCTTCTGCCTGGAGGACGGCATCGGCACCTCATCGTGCATCGCCGTGTTGGCGTTGCGGATGCGGGTGAGCATGTCGGCGATGGGATCAGTCATCATGGCGGTTCACCAACTCGCCTTCGTCACGCCCGGCACTTCACCGGCGTGGATCATCTGACGCAGGCAAATGCGGCACAGGCCGAACTTGCGGTACACGGAACGGGCGCGCCCACAGCGGCGGCAGCGTGTGTAGCCGCGCACTTTGTACTTGGGCTTGGCAGCCGCCTTGTTGATCTGAGACTTCTTGGCCATGTTCGTTGCCTTCCCGTACTACTTCTTCGCCTTGGAAGCCGGACGGGCTCCCTTGCCACCGCGGACCGGGCCGCGGCTCTTGGCCTTCTTGGGTGGTGCGCCGGCGTCGGCGCCTTTCTTGAACGGGAAGCCGTAGGCGTCGAGCAGAGCCTTGCCGCCGGCGTCGTCCGTCGCAGTCGTCACGATGGTGATGTCCATGCCGTGCGGCGCGTCGATCTTGTCGTAGTCGATCTCGGGGAACACGATCTGGTCAGCGAGACCGAACGTGTAGTTGCCGCGCTTGTCCCACGAGTGGGCCGGCAGGCCGCGGAAGTCGCGGATGCGGGGGATGGCGACGGCGATCAGGCGATCGAGGAACTCCCACATCCGGTCACCGCGCAGGGTCACCTTGCAGCCGATGGCCTGGTTCTCACGCAGCTTGAAGGCGGCGATCGACTTGGTCGACTTGGTGACGATGGGCTTCTGACCGGCGATCTTGGTGAGGTCGGCGACCGCGCCCTCGAGCAGCGACGGCTGCTGGGTGGCCCGGCCGACGCCCATGTTGATCACGATCTTCTCGAAGGTCGGGACCTGCATGACGTTCTTGATGCCGAGCTGCTCCATGAGGGCAGCCTTGACCTCGGCGTTGTAGCGCACCTTGAGGCGCGGGACGTAGGTCTCGGTGGTGGTGGTGCTCATGCGATCACCTCGCCGGTGGTCTTGGCGACGCGCACCTTGGTGCCGTCGTCCTGGATCTTGTAGCCGACGCGGGTGGGCTTGCCCTTGTGGACGAGCATCACGTTGCTGACGTGGATCGGCATGTCGACATCGATGATGCCGGCCTGCTGGTTCTGGCGCTGGGGCTTCTGGTGCTTCTTCGCCGTGTTGACGCTGTTGACGACGACCTTGTCGTCGGCCGGCAGCGCACGGACGACTTCGCCCTCTTTGCCCTTGTCCTTGCCGGAGATCACGATGACGTGATCACCCTTCTTGATTTTCATCACAACACCTCCGGGGCGAGTGAGACGATGCGCATGAACTTCTTCTCGCGGAGCTCACGGCCGACCGGCCCGAAGATGCGCGTACCGCGCGGGGTCAGGTCGTCTTTGATGATGACGGCGGCGTTCTCGTCGAAGCGGATGTAGCTGCCGTCAGGACGACGCTTCTCCTTCTTCGTGCGCACGACGACGCACTTGACGACGTCGCCCTTCTTGACGCCGGCGCCGGGGATGGCGTCCTTGACGGTGGCGACGAAGATGTCGCCGATCGAGGC
>JAOBWK010000100.1 GCA_025463305.1 Ilumatobacteraceae bacterium | reverse complement strand
GAGCCGGCCGCCCCGACGCCTGCAGCCGCCGAGCCCGTCCCGACTCCGGTCGTCGCCGAGCCGTCGCCGGCCCCGACCCCGACCCCGACCCTCACGGTGGCCCCGAAGCCCACGCCGCGCACCGCGGTGGGCGGCACCGACGGCATGCCCTTCGACCGCGACGAGGTGTGCGCTGCGGCCGGCATCACGCTCGAGCAGCTGGCCGAGCTCGAATCCTTCGGCCTCGTCACCGGGCGCGGTTCGGGCCGCGACGTCACCTTCTCGCCCGACGCGGTCGCCGTCGCTGTGGTGGCCGCGAAGTTCCTCGCCAACGGCATCGACGCCCGGCACCTGCGCACCTGGCGCCAGGCCGCCGACCGCGAAGCGGCGCTGTTCGAGCAGCGGATCATGCCGCTGCTGCGCCAGCGCAACCCCCAGTCGCGACAGGCGGCGCTCGACACCCTCACCGAGCTCGCCGACCTCGGCGGCGCGCTGCGCGCGGCACTCGTCGATTCGGCCCTGCGCCACCACTTCGACGGCGCCTGAACCAGCAGTTCAGCCGGTTGCCGTCGCGGCGACCGGAGCGCCGAGAAAAACGCGAGTGCGGCTCACACTCGTCGCGGCGCGTTGGGTACCATCACCACGTGGACGTCGCGATGGAGCTGGTGGGTGTTCGGGTCGAAGTGCCCGACAACACGCCGGTGCTCGTCCTGCGCGAGCAGTCCGGTCGCCAGCGTGTGCTGCCGATCATGATCGGCACCGCCGAGGCCACGGCCATCCACTTCGCGCTCGAAGGCGTCGTGTCGCCCCGGCCGCTGACGCACGATCTGTTCATCGACGTGCTGGCTGCGCTCGGTGTCACCCTGCAGCGGGTGCTGATCACCGAGATCCGCGAGCACACGTACTACGCCGAGCTGTCGCTCAGCACACCGACGGGCGTGCGAACGGTGTCCAGCCGTCCGTCGGATGCGCTCGCCCTGGCGGTGCGCGTCGGTGCCGACATCTTCGCCACCGACACCCTGCTCGACGCGGTGGGCCAGGACGCTGCCACGGCGGCCGTGCTCGACGACGATGCCGAGGAAGACGCGATCCTCGACGAGTTCCGCGACTTCATCGACAGCATCAACCCCGACGATTTCTCCAGCTGACCGTTGACGGCGCGCGCTGCGTCGCGTACGGTGGCATCCCTCACACGGGCGTAACTACGCCGGTGTCATCGGTGGGTACGGAGGCAGTCAATGAGTGATGCAGGTTTCAGCGGGACGAAGACGGCGAGCATCGTCGGGATCACCTACCGCCAGCTCGACTACTGGACGCGCACCGGCCTGGTCCGACCCTCGCTCGGCGATGCCGCCGGCAGCGGCAGCCGCCGGGAGTACTCCTACCGCGACCTGCTCGAGCTGCGGGTCATCAAGAACCTGCTCGACGCCGGCATCAAGCTCGAGGCCGTCCGCGAGGTGTTCAGCTACCTGCGCGAGCACATGGAGACCGACATCGCCTCGGCGCACATCGTCATCAGCGGGAGCTCGGTCGTGCTGTGCGAGGGCGATCAGTGGATCGACGTGGTCAAGAAGGGCCAGGGCGTGCTCAACGTGCTCGCCGTCGCCGCAGTGAAGGCCGAGGTCGATCTGCAGCTCGACACGCTGTCGGCCGCGCTGGTGCAGCCGCCGGCAACCGTCTCCGCCGCGGTCTGAGCGTGGAGGACATCAGCTTCGTCTCGCCACTCGACGCGGAGCACCGGGCACTCGGCGCCAAGATGGTGCCGTTCGGTGGCTGGGACATGCCGCTGTCGTACCCGACCGGCACCATCGACGAGCACCTGGCCTGCCGCAACGGCGCCGTCGTGTTCGACGTCTCCCATCTCGGCACTGTGCAGGTCACCGGTCCCGACGCGCTGGAGCGGCTGCAGTGGGCCTTCACCAACGATCTCCACAAGGTCGCTCCGGGGCGGGCGCAGTACACCCACCTCCTCGACGAGGACGACGGCTCGGTCCTCGACGACATCATCGTCTGGTGGCTCGACGAGGAGACGTTCGACGTCATGCCGAACGCCTCCAACACCGACCGCGTGCTGCACGCGATCGGTGGGCAGGAGACCACTCACGGCCGGGCCATCCTCGCTGTGCAGGGCCCGCAGGCCCGCCAACGCCTCGCCACGGTGTTCCCCGAGGCGGCGGCGCTCGGACGGTTCCGCGTCGCCCGGCTCGACTGGCAGGGCGGGCCCTGCGTCGTCGCCGGCACCGGCTACACGGGCGAGGACGGCGTCGAGATCGCTGTCCCGGTCGACACCGCGCCGGCGCTGTGGCAGGCCATCCTCGGCGCGGGCATCACGCCCGCCGGCCTCGGTGCGCGCGACACGCTGCGGCTCGAGGCCGCGCTCCCGCTGCACGGCCACGAGCTCGGGCCCGGCATCACGCCGCTCCAGGCCCACCTCGGCTGGGTCGTGGCGTGGACCAAGGGCGACTTCCGCGGACGGGCCGCACTCGAGGTCGAGCAGGCTCGCGGTGTGGACCGGCTGCTCGCCGGCATCGCCACCGACGGACGACGCCCGCCGCGCGAGGGCTGTGCGGTGCTCATCGACGGTGAGGTGGTCGGCACGCTGACCAGTGGCAACTTCTCGCCCGTGCTCGAACACGGGATCGGCCTCGCCTTCCTGCCGCCGAAGACCGAGATCGGCACCGCTGTGTCGATCGACGTGCGTGGCGCGCTGCTCGCCGGCACCGTCGTCGCCACCCCGTTCGTGGCCAAGCAGAAGTAGCTACCGGCTCTTCTTCGCCGGCGCCTGCTTCTTCGCCGGCGCGGCCTTCTTCGCGGCTGGTCTCTTGGCGGTCGGGGTCTTCGCCAGGGGTGCCGGAGCGACGACCGGGGCGGGTGGAGCCGGCGGCTTCGTGGCGCTCGCGAACGGGTTCCGCAGTCCGAACAGGCTGCCGGCGTTCTCGGCCATCTGGGCGAGCGGCTGCAGGCGGCGGGCGACGTCGCCGAGGGTGTCGACGAAGTTGCCGAGCTCGGCGGGCATCGTCGTGAACGCGGTGGAGCCGAGTGTGTCGGCCAGGCGGGAGATGCCGGGAGCCACGCGCTCGATCGGCCCGCTGATCTGGTTGATCATCGCGTCGGCGGTCTTGATGCTGCGGGTCAACTGCGGCAGCAGCACCCGGGCCGGTTCCTCGACCTCGTCGAGCAGTGCGCTGACGCGGTTGGCGACGTTGTTCATCGTCTGCATCGTCGCGTTGAAGTTCTCAACGGCGACGAGGAAGTCGTTCACGCCGCGCTTGAACTGCTCGATGGTCTTGCCGATGGATGCGAGCGGGTTCGAGCCGCCGAACATCGCCAGCAGATCGCCGAGGCCGGGCAGGCCGTTGCCCGAAGGGTTCGCATCGCTCATCGCGTCACGGTAGACCAGGCTCGATCACGACACGGCGTCGGCGTAGGCCTCCAGCGGCTCGCACGAGCAGATCAGGTTGCGGTCGCCGTAGGCCGCGTCGATGCGCGACACGGGAGGGAAGTACTTCGAGGCACGCACGCCCGGCAGGGGATAGGCACCGACCTCGCGGCTGTACGGGCGGTCCCAGTCGCCGAGGAGGTCCTCGGCGGTGTGCGGCGCGTTGCGCAGCGGGCTGTCGGCGATCGCCCACTCACCGCTGGCCACGCGGTCGATCTCGGCCCGGATCGAGAGCATCGCATCGCAGAACCGGTCGATCTCGTGCAGCGTCTCGCTCTCGGTGGGCTCCACCATCAAGGTGCCCGTCACCGGGAAGCTCATCGTCGGGGCATGAAAGCCGTGATCCATCAGCCGCTTGGCGACATCGTCCACCGTCACGCCGGTCTCCTTGGTGATGCCGCGGAGGTCGAGGATGCACTCGTGGCCGACGAAGCCATGATCGCCCCGGTACAGCGTCGGGAACGCGTGCTCGAGCCGACGGGAGATGTAGTTGGCGCTGAGGATGGCCGCCGCCGTGGCGTGGCGGAGGCCCTCGGCGCCCATCAGGCGGATGTACATCCACGAGATCGGCAGGATGCTGGCCGAACCGAACGGCGCCGCGGCGACCGCGCCGCTGTCGACGTCGGTGAGCGGATCGCCGGGAAGGAACGGGGCGAGGTGGGCACGGACCGCGACCGGCCCGACGCCGGGCCCGCCGCCGCCGTGGGGGATGCAGAACGTCTTGTGCAGGTTCAGGTGGCTGACGTCGGCGCCGAAGCGGCCGGGCTGGGCGAGGCCGACCAACGCGTTGAGGTTGGCGCCGTCGACGTAGACCTGGCCGCCGAGCTCGTGGACGACGGCGCACAGCTCGCGGATGCTCTCCTCGAACACGCCGTGGGTCGACGGGTACGTCACCATCACGGCCGCGAGCCGGTCGCCGGCGGCCTCGGCGCGGCGACGCAGATCGGCCATGTCGACGTTGCCGAGATCGTCGCACGCGACGACGACGACGCTCATCCCGGCCATCACCGCGCTGGCGGCGTTCGTGCCGTGCGCGCTCGACGGGATCAGGCACACGGTGCGTTGGGTGTCGCCACGCGAGTCGTGGAAGCGGCGGATCGCGAGCAGGCCGGCGAACTCGCCCTGGCTGCCGGCGTTGGGCTGGAGGCTGACCGTGTCGTAGCCGGTGATGGCGACGAGCATGTCCTCGAGCTGGCTGATCATCGTGCGGTAACCGATGGTCTCCGACGCATCGGCGGCGGGGTGGATGTTCGCGAACTCCGGCCAGGTGATGGGGATCATCTCCGCGGTGGCGTTGAGCTTCATCGTGCACGACCCGAGCGGGATCATCGTCCGGTCCAGGGCGAGGTCCTTGTCGGCGAGCCGGCGCAGGTAGCGGAGCATCTCGTGCTCGGAGTGGTAGCGGCGGAACACCTGCTGGGGGAGGATCTCCCCGTCACGTCGGACGCTGGCCGGGATGCCCTCGACGAGCGACTCGTCGGCGTCGGCCGTGAACGCATCGATCGCCACCGCGCAGTCCATGATCTTCCAGAGCAGCTCCACGGTGGCGACGGTGGAGGTCTCGTCGAGGCTGAAGCCGATCGTCGTGGCGTCGACCGAACGAAGCCCGACGCCCTCGGCACGGGCCCGGGCGACCACCGCCGAGGCGTCGTCGACGGTGCACTGCACGGTGTCGAACCAGGTGGTGTTGCGCACGTCGACACCGCCGCTGCGCAGCCCGGCGACCGCGATCGACGTCAGCCGGTGCACGCGCTCGGCGATGCGCTGGAGGCCGTCCGGCCCGTGCCAGGCGGCGTAGAGACCGGCGATGTTGGCGAGCAGGACCTGCGCGGTGCAGATGTTCGACGTCGCCTTCTCACGGCGGATGTGCTGCTCGCGCGTCTGCAGCGCGAGCCGCAGCGCCGGCCGCCCGACCGTGTCGGTGCTGACACCGACGAGCCGACCCGGCAGGGCGCGGGCGTGGGACTCCTGCGTGGCGATGAACGCGGCGTGCGGGCCACCGAAGCCCATCGGCACGCCGAACCGCTGGGCCAGCCCGACGGCGATGTCGATGCCGGCGCGCCCCGGCGGGGTGACGAGCACGCACGCCAGGAGGTCGGTGGTCGCGGCCACCAGCCCGCCGGCCGCATGGGCGGCTTCGGTGATGGTGGTGTGGTCGTGCAGTTCGCCGCTCGAGCCCGGCCACGACACGAGCGCACCGAAGCACGACGTCGCGTCGAACGCTGCCGTGTCGCCGACGACGATCTCGATGCCGATCGGGCGGGCCCGGGTGGTGAGCACGGCGATGGTCTGCGGATGGGTGTCGGCGTGGACGAAGAACGACGTGCCGGCGTGCTTGCTCAACCGGCGGATCATCGTCATCGCCTCTGCGGCCGCCGTGGCTTCGTCGAGCAGCGAGGCGTTGGCCAGCGCGAACCCGGTGAGGTCGGCCACCATCGTCTGGAAGTTGAGCAGCGCCTCCAGCCGGCCCTGGCTGATCTCGGGCTGGTACGGCGTGTACGCGGTGTACCAGGCCGGGTTCTCGAGCACGTTGCGCAGCACGACCGGCGGGGTGATGGTGCCGTGGTAGCCCATCCCGATCAGGCTCGTGGCGATCACGTTCTGCTCGGCGATGCCGCGCAGCTCGGCGAGCGCCTCTGTGACCGTGACGGACTCGTCGAGGCCGAGCCGCTCGGACATCCGGATCGACGCCGGGACGGTGGCGTCGAGCAGCTCGTCGACCGAGCCCAACCCGAGCACGTCGAGCATCCGCTGCCGATCGGCGTCGTCCGGCCCGACGTGGCGGCGGACGAACTCGTCGCGCTCGATCAGCTCGGTCAGGGTGCTGCGGTTGGTGCTGCTGCTGTTGCTGCTGGGGGTCATGTTCGGCTCCGGGGCGCGTCGGGGGTGGCACCCCCGCTGTCACGGAACCTGAGAGCTTCACCGGACCGACATGATCCGGCTTTCCCCGTCGGTGAGGTGCACGCACCTGCTTTCCAGCGTTGCCTGCCGACGCGGTCCTGGATGCCTGAGAGGTTCCGGGGTGGTTGCTCCTTCGGCGTCCGTTCGACATCGTTGTCGAACGGATCTCTCCCGCGTCGGTGTTGCGGCAACGCCGACTGTATCCAGCGATGACGGGCCGCAGCGGCGTTTCCCGCCTGCCGGACGATTGCCGAAACTCAGCGTCCGAACATCATGCTCGGACTTCAGCGACGGGCGCGCTCGGCCTCGTAGTCCGCGATCGCGGTGAGCTGTGCGCTGAGGGTCGAGTCGACCCAACGCGTGCCGCCGGCGTGCATCCGGTCGTAGCTCGCCTGCACCGGGGCAGCCTGACCGGTGAAGTGCGGCATCACCTGGTCGGCGAACAGTGCGTAGCTGTCCTTCGTCGCGCCGAAGTCGGCGAGGTCGGCGCCGAGGAACAGGTAGCAGCCGAAGCCGCCGGTCTTGTCCTGCAACCGCTCGAGTTGCTCGATGGCCATCTCCGGCGTGCCGATGACGGCCCGGCCGCTCTCGTTGAGGTAGTCGACGAACTCGTCGTAGTCCGTCGGTGGCTGGGGGCCGTTGGGGTCGCCGGTCGGCACCACCGAGGCGATGTAGTCGAACACGAACTGCAGGCCGTAGCGGCAGTTCGCCTTGGCCTGCTCCACCGTCTCGGCGATGTGCATCGGCCCCATCACCCGCCACTTCTCGCGGGGCGCCTGGTGGCCGTGGCGCTCGGCCTCTTCCTGCCAGACGGTGTAGTTGTAGTCCATCACCTGGAACGCGGCCGGCTCGGTGGCGGCGATCGACAGCAACCCGGTGCCGTAGCGGCCGGCCAGCTTCGACCCGGCAGGCGACACCGACGAGGCGACGATGATGTCGAAGTCGCTGTACGGCTTCATCTGCAGCACGGCCTCGTTGCACACGAACCAGTCGGTGTGCTCGGTGACGGTCTCGCCGCGGAACAGGCGCATCATCACGTCGAAGGCCTGCTCGAGACGCGGGCGCTGCACCATCGGGTCGATGCCCAACATCGCCGCGTCGCTCGTCAGCTGGCCGGGTCCCGCACCGAACATCATCCGGCCCTTGGTGAGGTGATCGAGCATCACGATCCGGTCGGCGAGCATGAACGGATGGTGGTACGGCAGCGAGCTCACGCCGGTGCCGAGCTTGATGTGCTTGGTGCGCTCGGCGGCCGCGGCGATGAACACCTCCGGGCTGGCGATCAGCTCGGTGCCCGCGGAGTGGTGCTCGCCGATCCACGCCTCGTGGTAGCCGAGGCGGTCGAGGTGCTCCATCAGCTCCAGGTCGCGGTGCAGGTTGAGCGTGGGGTTGGTGCCCGTGCGATGCATGGGCGGGAGGAAGATGCCGAACCGGAGCGGAGCCATCCGCAGGGTGTACCACACCGGTTCACAGCGACTCCCAGTCGAGGATCACCTTGCCCGACCTGCCGGAGCCCATCGTCTCGAAGCCCTCGAGGTAGTCGTTGATCCCGACGTGGTGGGTGATGACGGGGGAGACGTCGAGCCCGCTCTGCAGCAGGCTCGCCATCTTGTACCAGGTCTCGAACATCTCGCGTCCGTAGATGCCGCGGATGGTGAGCCCCTTGAAGATGACGCGACTCCAGTCGATGGCCGTCTCGCCCGGCGGGATGCCGAGCATCGCGATGCTGCCGCCGTGGTGCATGGTGCGCAGCATCTCGCCGAGGGCCGACGGGTTGCCCGACATCTCCAGCCCCACGTCGAAGCCCTCCTGCATGCCGAGGTCCGCCATGGTCGAATCGAGGTTCTGACTGCTCACGTCGACCGCCCGGGTCGCGCCCATCGCCTCGGCCAGCCCGAGCCGGTAGTCGTTGACGTCGGTGGCCACGACATGGCGGGCGCCGACGAAGCGGGCAACAGCCACGGCCATCACGCCGATCGGCCCGGCGCCGGTGATCAGCACGTCCTCGCCCACCATGTCGAAGGCGAGCGCGGTGTGCACCGCGTTGCCGAGCGGATCGAGGATGGAGGCGACGTCGTCGCTGATCGAGTCCGGCAGCTTGAACGCGTTGACCGCCGGGAGGCTGAGGTACTCGGCGAAGCAGCCCTGCCGGTCCACGCCGACCCCGACGGTGTTGCGGCAGAGGTGGCGGCGCCCGGCGCGGCAGTTGCGGCAGTGGCCGCAGGTGATGTGGCCCTCGCCCGACACGCGGTCGCCGATCTCGAACCCGCGCACCTCGCTGCCGATCGCCACGACGGTGCCGCAGTACTCGTGGCCGACGGCCATCGGCACGTGGATGGATCGTTGCGCCCATGCGTCCCAGTGGAAGATGTGCATGTCGGTGCCGCAGATCGCCGTCTTGCGGATCTTGATCAGCACGTCGTTCGGGCCGATCGTCGGCTCGGGCAGGTCGCCCATCCAGATCCCCGGCTCGGCCCGCTCCTTGATCAACGCCTTCATGCCAGCACCCCGGTCTCGTGTCCGACGACGGTGAACGCCTCGATCGCCTGATCGAGGTCGGCGGTCGTCAGCGCCGCCGACATCTGGGAGCGGATCCGGGCCTTGCCCATCGGGACGACCGGGTAGGAGAAGCCGATCACGTAGATCCCGTGGTCGAGCAGGCGATCGGCCATCTCGGTGGCGAGCGCCGCGTCGCCGAGCATCACCGGGATGATCGGGTGCTCGCCGGCCGGCATCGTGAACCCGGCGGCGGTCATGCCGCTGCGGAAGTGACGGGCGTTCGCGTGCACGGTGTCGCGCAGTGACGGGTCGGCAGTGATCAGGTCGAGCACGCGCAGGCTGACCGCGGCGACGATCGGGGGCACGCTGTTCGAGAACAGGTACGGCCTGGCGCGTTGGCGCAGCCAGGCGACAACGCTGGCGCTCGCGGCGACGTATCCACCGCTCGCACCGCCGAGCGCCTTGCCCAACGTGCCGGTGAGGATGTCGACGCGGCCCATCACGTCGCGGTGCTCGTGGGTGCCGCGCCCGCCGGCACCCATGAAGCCCGTGGCGTGCGAGTCGTCGACCATCACCAGCGCGTCGTAGCGCTCGGCCAGATCGCAGATCGTGGCGAGGTCGGCGATGGTGCCGTCCATCGAGAACACGCCGTCGGTGGCGATCAGGCGGGTTCGTGCGGTGGAGGACTCCTGCAGGCAACGCTCGAGATCGGCCATGTCGCTGTTCTCGTAGCGGTACCTGGTGGCCTTGCAGAGCCGGATGCCGTCGATGATGCTCGCGTGGTTCAGCGAGTCGGAGATCACCGCATCGTGCTCGTCGAGCAGGGTCTCGAACAAGCCGCCGTTGGCGTCGAAGCACGACGGGAACAGGATCGTGTCCTCCATCCCGAGGAACTCGCTCAACCGCGCCTCGAGCTCGCGGTGGGGTGTCTGGGTGCCGCAGATGAAGCGGACCGACGCCATGCCGTACCCGTAGCGATCGACCGCGGCGTGCGCGGCCGCGACGATGTCTGGGTGGCTGGCGAGGCCGAGGTAGTTGTTGGCGCAGAGGTTGATCAGCTCCCTGCCGTCGGCGAGCACGTGGGCACCCTGGGGACCGGCGAGCACCCGCTCGCGCTTGAACAGCCCACCGGTGCGCAGCTCGGCGAGCGACGCGTCGAGGCGTTGGGTGATCGCGGTGCTCGCTGGTTCCCGGTCCATGGGCCGCTCCGTTCAGATCAGTTCGCCAATTCCCGGCACGATCGTGCTGACATTACCGCGGCGGCGTGCGCCAGGCGACGGATCAGCCGGGGATCGCGAGGCCGAGAGCAGCGTAGAACGGATCGTTGAGGTGGGAGTACTGGCCGAAGCTGCGCAGGTTCTCGAGCTGCACCGTGGAACCGTCGGCGAGGTGGAAGTACAGCTGGCGCTCCTGCCTGCCGGTGCCGGCCTCGACCCGCACGGCCTGCCACGGCCACTCGGCCACCATCTTCTTCAGCCGGATCGAGGTGCCACGCGGCTTGTACTGGAACGTGAGCAGGCGAGTCTGGGTGATGCCCATCACGACGTTCTGGGGGAGGCCGTTCGCCCGCTTCTTGGACGAGCTGCGCATCACCATCCCGGCGAGTGGCGAGATCTGGCCGATCGCGAGCGACTTCATCGCGCCGGAGCGGCTGAAGATGCCGACGGCCAGGATCTGCTCGTGCGGCCACGCAGCCTGCACCGTGTTGCGGTAGTTCTCGATGTGGTTCTGGATCGACTTCATGCTGCGATCGTGACAGCGCCGGCGACGTCGGCCGAGAGTAGTGACTACTCAAATCGCGGTTGGGGCATACTCACCGGGCTGGTGATGGGGCTACTCGACGGTGCCGTAGGTCCCGCCGACGCCGGCGGTCGCCGCACCGGAGACGGCGGCGAGCGCAGCGTCGAGGTCGGCGACGAACCCGTCGATCTTGCCGTCGTGGATGGCGTTGACGGTGAGGTGCAGCGACGCGGGCGGGCCCTGCTTGTCGACGAACCAGCCACGCGCCCACAGCGCATCGGCGACGGCGTAGATGTCGAGCGACACCGGATCGGCGGCGCCGAACGTGACCAGCGTGGCGTCGGGTTCGGCACGCAGCGCCAGCACCGGGCGGGCGCGGACGCCGGCCACCAGCTCCTCGGCGGCGCGGCGCGAGGACTCGGCGAGGCGCAGGTAGCCCTCGTCGCCGAGGTGGTTGATCACCGCCCAGGCCGCACCCATCGAGCCGCCGGACTTGGTGCCGAGGATGCCCGACGAGCCGTACAGGCCGCCGAGCCAGTTGTCGGTGACGTACGTCTGGTGGCTGCGCAGCGCCTTGGTGCGGTAGGCGATGACCGACGCACCCTTGGCCGTGTAGCCGAACTTGTGCAGGTCCACGGACATGCTGGTGACGCCGTCGACGGCGAAGTTCCACGGTGGGATCGGATGGCCGAGCCGGGCCAGGTAGGGGAGGATCACGCCGCCCATGCAGGCGTCGACGTGGCACCCGACGCCACGGTCGGCGGCGATCGCGGCGATGGCGGCGACGGGGTCGATGACGCCCTGCGGGTACTGCGGCGCCGACGCGACCACCAGCACCGTGTCGTCGTCGATCGCGGCGGCCATCGCATCGGGATCGGCCCGCCAGTCGGCGAGCACCGGGATGCGGCGGCTCTCGACATCGAAGTAGTGGCAGGCCTTCTCGAACGCCGCGTGCGCACTGGTGGGCAGGACGATGTTGGGCGTCGTGACGCCGCGCTCGGTGCGGCCGCGCTCGCGGGCGCCGAGCACCGACAGCAGGATGCTCTCGGTGCCGCCCGACGTCATGAAACCCGCCGCACCCGGTGGCCCGCCGAGCCAGCCGAGGGCGACGTCGACCACCTCGGCCTGGATCGTGCGCAGGCTGGGGAACGCCTCCACGTTCAGCGCGTTCTCGCCGCTGAACAGCCGGTAGGCGCGCTCGGCCAGCGCGACCACCTCGTCGCCTCCGTGGTACGTCAGCGTGAAGGCCCGACCCTCGCGCCAGCGGACATCGTGGCCCTTCATCGCCTCGAGAGCCGACATGGCCTCGTCGGGGGACAGACCGGTGGTGCGCAGCGCCATGGGCCGACACTACGTTGACCATCGTGAGCGACGTGCCCCAGACCGACGTTCCCGCGAGCGGTGTCACCCCCGAGCAGATCAACGCGTTCCTCGATGCCGAGTTCGTCGGCGGCAGCGCGAACCGCTGCGAAGCCGTCGGCGACCGCTGGGCCATCGCCCGTCAGAACACGAGCACGGTCAACCTCCGTCCCGGCGGCATCATCAGCGGCCCGACGGTGTTCGCGATGTGCGATGCCGCGCTGTACTACGCGTGCTTCACGGTGATGGGCATCGTGCCGATGGTGCTGACGAGCGAGATGTCGATCCGCTTCCTGCGCCCGGCGCGCGGTGCCGTCATCCGGGCCCGCGCCGAGCTGCACCACGCCGGCCGTCGCTCGCTGATCGGCACCGTGATCGCCTGGACGGACGACCCGGCGAAGCCCGTGGCGGCGGCCCAGGGAACGTACGTCGCGCCGATAGCCTCGGCGCAATGACTGATGCGACCAAGCCAGAGGTGACCATTCCCGAGGGCGACGCGCCCACCGATCTGGTGATCGAGGACCTCATCGTCGGCGACGGCCACGAGGCCGCCCGCGGCATGGCCGTCGACGTGCACTACGTCGGCGTGGCGTGGAGCACCGGCAAGCAGTTCGACTCCAGCTGGGACCGCAACGACTCGTTCCAGTTCCGCCTCGGCGCGGGCCAGGTCATCGGCGGCTGGGACCAGGGCGTCGCCGGGATGAAGCTCGGCGGTCGCCGCCGGCTCACCATCCCGCCGCACCTCGGTTACGGCGCACAGGGCGCCGGTGGCGTCATCAAGCCGCACGAGACGCTCGTGTTCGTCGTCGATCTGCTCGGCGCGCGCTGACCCGTCACGCGACGGGCGTCACGCCACCGAACCGATCAGCGACAGGTCGACCCGGTCGAACTGGACGACGATCAACCGGTCGACGCCCATCCGCTCGAACCGCCGGCGCACTCCCGAGTCGGCATCGCGGATCTCCGGGCTGGTGCGCGCCCACGTCGTGACGACGAGCGGCGCGCGGTCGGACGGTCGGGCCGTCCGTGCCGCGTCGACGATCTCTTCCAGACGGGGATGGTTGGAGCGCACGTTGATGCCGTCGACCCGTCCGTCGTGGACGGTGGCGGCGAGGCGGGCGAGGGCGACGCTGTTCGCGCCGACCACGATCGGGATCCGCTGCGGCGGCCGCGGAAAGCCGACCACGCCGCCGATCTCGCCGGTGACCCACATCGTCTCGGCGACGTCGAGGAACTCCACCAGGCGGGCATGGCGGATCGCGAGGTCGGGGCTGAGCTCGATGCCGAGCGCGGCGTGCTCGGCGCCGTACGGCGACTGCGGTGACGCGCCGGCGCCGATGCCCAGCCAGAAGCGACCACCGGCGATCTGCTGCGCGGTCGCCGCCGCAGCGGCGAGCACGCCGGTCGGGCGGTTCCACACGTTGGCAACGAGCGTGCCGACACCGATCGTGTCGGTGACCGCGGCGAGCGCGCCGGTGAGCGTGCACGCCTCGAGCATCGAGTCGCCGCCCATCACCTGTCCGGCGAGGTGGTCGACCACCCAGGCCACCCCGTAGCCCGCAGACTCCGCTGCCAGCACGGCGTCGCGCATCTCCGCCCAGGGCGTGGTGGCCGAGTTGAACTGCACATCGAGGATCACCGCCCGAGTCTGGCAGCGCACCGACGACGTCACGCGAGCCGACCGGGGCGACTAGACATGGGGCACTCTCATGGAAGGGGGATCGGCATGGGGATCGATCGTTCTGCAGTGGCCACCTTGCTCCAGCGCGCCCGTCGCGAGGTCGACGCCGGCCTGCTCCCGTCGGCGCAGGTCGCGGTGGCCCACGATGGCGAGCTGGTCGCGTTCGAGACGTTCGGCGATGCCACGAACGACACCCGCTACGTCGTCTACTCGGCCACCAAGGCGTTCGTCGCCGGCGCGGTGTGGGCGCTGATCGGCGATGGCCTGATCGACGTGTCCAAGCACGTCGTCGAGTACATCCCCGAGTTCGGCTCCAACGGCAAGGAGGTGATCACGCTCGAGCAGGTGATGCTGCACACATCCGGGTTCCCGAGCGCACCGCTGTCACCGATCGACGGCGACACGAGCGCGGGGCGCACCAGGGCGTTCGCGAAGTGGCGGCTGAACTGGGCGCCCGGATCCACCTTCGAGTACCACCCGACCGCCGCGCACTGGGTGCTGGCCGAGGTCATCGAGCGGGTGACGGGCAGCGACTACCGCGACGTGGTCGAGCAGCGCGTCACGGGGCCGGCCGGGCTCGAGCGGGTCCTCGGCGACGTCCCGCACGTGGCTGCCGAGCTGGTGGCGGTCGGCGAGCCCGCCACCGCGGACGAGCTCGAGGCCGTGCTCGGCGTCCGCTCGGTCGACCTCGGCGAGGTCACCACCGCGGCGCTGCTCGGGTTCAACGATCCCGCAGTCCAGCGCGTCGGCATCCCGGGCGGTGGGGGTGTGATGCGCGCCGCCGACCTCGCCCTGTACTACCAGGCGATCCTGCACAACCCGGGTGCGATGTGGGATCAGGACGTGCTCGACGACGCCACCAGCCACGTCCGCAACCGTCTGCCCGACCGGCTCACGGGTCTGCCGGCCAACCGCACGCTCGGGCTCGTGCAGGCCGGCGCCGATGGCAACTCGCACCTGCGGGGCATGGGCCGCACGGTCTCGCCGCTCGCGGTGGGGCACAACGGTGCGAAGGGTCAGATCGCGTTCGGCGATCCGGTCACCGGGCTCAGCGTGGGCTACTGCACCAATGGGCTCGACGAGCACCTGATCCGCGAGGCGCGGCGCACGTCGTCGATCGCCAGCGCGGCCGGAGCGTGCGGCACGCCCGACTGACGCGCTGACGGGCTGACGGGCCGGCGGGTCAGCGCCGGCTGTTGTCGACGACGAGCCGGAGCTGGGCTCGCGGCGCCGGCTGCACGCGGGCGGGCTGCAGGCGCTGCTGGGCGTCGGCATGACGGCGCTGCGCCGGCACGATGACCAACCGCCAGGCGATGGCGCCGTAGGCCAGCATCACGGCGACGGTGATCTCGAGCAGGTTCAACGGCGAGGCTCCATGCACGTCAACTCCATCGGCACGCGGCTCCATGGACTCAAGGGGGATCTTGACGACATCTTCTCGATGCGTGAGACGGTGGTCCGTCAGCGATCGCCGGCCACACGCCGCCACAGCGGTCGGGGGAGGGCGCGCATCGCGACGAACAGCGGGCCGATCACGCCCGGCACGTGCACGATGCGGCTCCGGTCGTCGGCGACCGCGGCCGCGATCGCATCGGCCACGGCGGCCGTGGTCGTCGCGAACGGCGCGGGCCGCAACCCAGTGGTCATCTTGCTCGTCACGAACCCGGGGCGGATGAGGTGGACGTGCACACCGTCGCTCGCCACCGAGTCGGCCAGGCCCTGGGTGAACGCGTCGAGCCCGGCCTTCGCCGATCCGTAGAGGTAGTTCGAGCGGCGGGCGCGCAGGCCGGCCACCGACGACACCACCACGATCGTGCCGAACCCGCGACGCACGAGGTGCTGGGCGACCTCGGTGAGCGCGGTCGCCGGGCCGCTGAAGTTCGAGGCGAACAGCGCGGCCGCCGACTCGGCCGAAGCGGTGATGCCAGCGCCGTGACCGAGGCTGCCGACGGCGCACAGCACGAGGTCGATCCCACCCAACGTGTCCGCCGCGCTGTCGACGAGGGCTCGGTGCCCCGTCGCTTCGAGTGCATCCCAGGGCTCGATGGTCACCTCGGTGACCGTCGCCGGGAACGGCTCGGCGGCGAGACGGTGCTCGGTGGCCGCGGGATCGCGCACGGCGAGCACCACCCGCTGCAGCCCGTCGGCGGCGAGACGGGTGACGGTGGCCCAGGCGATGTCGCTGTTGCCGCCGAGCACCAGCGCGGTACGCAGCGCGGGGCGAGCAGGCACCGCCATCAGCCGTTCACGAAGTCGACGATGGCGGGGGCGAAGGCCGGCTGGCCGACCGCACCGAGGTGATCGCCGTCGATGACGATCAACCGCGCGCCGTCGATGGCATCGGCGAGCACCTTTGGACGCACGGCCAGCGGATCGTCGCGCCCGACGAGCACGAGGGTCGGTGCGGTGATGCGGTCGAGCGGGATCGATCCGGTGTGCACGCGCGCAGCCTGCGCGGCGAGCGCGAACCGGTCGGCCCCGGTGGCGTCGGCGAAGGCCCGAAAACCTGCCGCCGACCGGTCGGTGATGGTGGCCGGATCATCGGCAAGGAGCGCCTGCCGCAGCACCTCGGGGGCGATCGCTCGAGTGTCGACACCACCCCGCTCGACGACGCCGGCGCCGACACCGCCGATGACCAGGCGATGCACCCGTGGATCGCTGCTGCCGACGACCAGCGACACGATGGCGCCCATCGAGTAGCCGACGAGATCGAACTCGTCGACCCCCAGCACGTCGACCAGCGTCGAGACGTCGCCGGCCATCTTCGCCTCGCCGTAGAAGGCGGGATCGTGCGGGTGGTCGGAGCGACCGTGCCCGCGTGCATCGATGGTGACCACCCGGCGGCCCGACGTGACCAACGCGTCGACCACCTTCGGTGCGACCCAGTTGAGGAACGAGTTGGCAGCGAAGCCGTGGTGCAGCACCACCGGCGGCCGTGACGAGTCCGTGCCGTGATCGTCGTACGCGATCCGCAGTCCGTCGGACGAGGTGAACCACAACGGGTCGCTCATCCCGCCAGCCTTGCAGCTGTCACGCCGGCAGCCGCGACACGGGCAGTTGTCATGCCGGGATCCAGGCTGCGTGGAACCCGTAGGGCACCCGCCGGGGGAGCGCGACGGTCGCCACCGGTCCGGCGGTCACCGCGGTGGCGTCGATGATCACCAGTTCGGTGACGTCCGTCGCCTCGTCGTGGACGTAGCCGAGCAGGTGGCCGGCGTCGTCGGCGGGGTCGGATCCACCGGGGACGAACAGCCACTCGCCGGCGTGGCGGGTCGGCCCCGGATCCCAGAACTGGCGGCTGTTGTCGCGGTAGTCGTGCTTGATCAACCCGCCGAACTCCACCGTGTGCGGGTTCTCTCGCGTGCCGACGAGGTAGCCGTAGGTGTGCTCGCGTCCCATCCGGCGTGGGTCTCGGCTCGGCAGATCGCCGGGGTCGTCGACGGCGAGCACGTCGTCGCTGACGGCGCCGGAGGCCGTGTTGAACGTCCAGCGCCGATGCGATGCCTCGCCGCCGAGGAAGTCGCCCGGCGCGAACATCGACGACAGCCGGCAGACGTCGGCCACCACCTCGTCGCCGCGCCGGAACGCGTTGACCCCGTGGAACACGTAGCAGGGCTCGAGGTCGAACCACTGGATGGAGGCGGCGCCGCCCGCGAGCGGCATCACCCCGACCCTGGCTCCGTCCTCCGGCGACCACCGGTACGGGAACGCGCCCTTCGACGGATCGGCGATGTACGCGATCGCCGCGTCGAGGTCGAACGTGACCGGGAGGTCCCAGAACACGGCGTCGGTGGCGGTGATCGCGAAGTCGTGCATCATCGTGCTGCGTGGCACGTCGACGACCTCGCTGTGCACCAGCGTGCCGTCGGCTTCGGTGATGTGGTACGTGAGGTACGGCGGTGTGAACCCGTAGCCGAAGCTGTGCAGGCGACCCGTCGCCGGATCGATCTTCGGATGGGCGGTGAACGCCGTCGTCAGCCGGCCGCCGAAGTCGTACGGTCCGACGGTGGAGAGGTCGTCCGGGTCGAGCTCGTACGGCAACCCGACCTCGCCACTCGTCAACAGCTTGCCGCCGTGCCAGATGCACGACACGTTCGACTGGTTCGACGCACCACCGGGTGGCCCCTGCCCGAACCCGGCGTGGGCCTGGTACATCGTCGTGTTCACGTAGCGGTTGCCGTAGAGGGTCGCCACGCCGCGCTCCAGGCGCACGCCGTGCACCATGCCGTCGCCGAAGAACCAGTGCGGCGAAGCGCCCGACGACGGGTTCGAGCCGTTGCGCACGTACAGCCCGGTCAGCTCCGGCGGGATCGCCCCCGTCACCACCAACGCGGTCGACGTGATCTCGTCCGCCACCGGCGCGTAGTTGCCCTGCATCCACCACGGCCGCGACGGATCGACCGCGAGCGTGGTCGGTGTCGGTGCGAGCGACGTGCTGGTCGTCGACGGGGGAGTGATGGTCGCCGTGGACCGGATCGTCGTCGGTGAGCTCATGGTCGAGGTCGTCAACCGCGTGGTCGTCGCAGTGCCGCCATCGGCGCCCTGCGCACTGCAGGCGGCGACGAACGCAGCAATCGGCGCAACACCCCCACCGAGCGCCGACCAACGCAGTAGGTCGCGCCTGCTCACCCCTGTCCCCATCGGATGAGTCTGGCACGCGTTGATCGTGCGTCTCCGTGTCCCGATGGTTTGCCGCGGTGGGCCTAGCATCACCACATGGCCCGCATCGCGCTCCCCGACACCAGCACCCTCGAGATCGTCAACGCGCTGTCGCTGATCCGACCGGAGCTCGCCAAGGCGGTCGGCGGCATGGACGCGGCGGTGGCCGCGAGCCCGATCGACCCGCGGGTGCACGAGCTGGTGCGGATGCGCGTCGCCCAGATCAACGCCTGCACGGTCTGCCTGGCCTGGCGCACACCGGCGGCGCAGGCGGCCGGCATCACCGAGGAGCTGCTGAACGAGGTCGAGTCGTTCAGGACCAGCACGGCGTTCACCGAGAAGGAGGCCGTCGCGATCGAGTACGCGGACCGCTTCAGCCGCGATTCGGCGAACATCGACGACGCCTTCATCGCCCGCCTCGGCGAGCACTTCTCGCCGGCCGACATCGTCGAGCTGACGCTGGTCATCGGCAAGTACATCGCGTTCGGGCGCTTCATGCAGGTGCTCGGCCTCGACCAGAGCTGCGGCGTCGACTACGCCCAACAGGTCGGCGCCCAGTAACCGGTCGCGCTCGCCGACACGGGTCCAACAGCGCTGCTGATGGACTGCGACGTCGGACACACTGTGCTCATCATTCCGTGCTCGTCCGTTCACGTCGGCGAAACATCGGAAGAACAATGTGTCGGTTGTGCCCACCTCGCTGCGCGACACGCTCACTCGTCTGCCCAAGGTTGAGCTCCACGTCCACCTCGAGGGCACGATGCTGGCCGACACGCTCGCCGAGTTGGCCCGCAAGAACGGTGTCAGCCAGCCGGCGCCGCTCGAGGAGATGTACCGGTACGCGAACCTGACCGGGTTCCTCGATGTCTTCTGGTTCGTGCAATCGGTGCTGCAGACCCGTGAGGACTGGGCGATGCTCTCGTACGAGAGCGTGCTGCAGGCGGCCTCGAACGGTGTCGTGTACCGCGAGGTGTTCTTCACGCCCGCCCGTCACCTGCGCAACGGCATGTCGCTGGCCGACATCGTCGCCGGCATCGACGACGGGCTCTCCGCCGGCGAGCGCGAGACCGGATCGGTCACGCGGATGATCTACGACATCGACCGCGACTTCGGTGGGGCCGTGGCGGACGAGCAGATGGAGATGCTGATCGAGCTGCGCCGGCGGGCGGCGCACGGCAGCGAACGGATCATCGGCATCGGCATGGACTCCACGGAGCGGGGTGTCGATCCGTGCGCCTTTGCCGGCGCGTACACGATGGCCAAGGCTGCAGGCCTGCACCGTACGGCCCACCAGGGCGAGGACTCCCCGGCGAGCGCGATCGGCCTCGCGCTCGACGTGCTGGACTGCGAGCGGATCGACCACGGCATCTCCGTGCTCGACGATCGCGACCTGCTCGCCCGGCTCGTCGACGAGCAGATCCCGCTCACCGTGTGCCCCTCGGCGAACGTGATCATCAACCCCGACAAGTGCCCGTCGCTCGGCCAGCACGCGTTCCCGACGATGCGCGAGGCGGGCCTGCTCGCCACCTTGAACACCGACGATCCCGCGCTGGTGGGGCTCTCGCTCGGTGCCGAGTACACGAACGTCGCCAACACCTACGGTTACTCGGTCGAGACGATGGTGCAGATCGCCCACGACGGTGTCACCGCGACGTGGGCCAGCGAGGACGAGAAGCAGCGCATGCACGGGATGATCGACGAGGTGTCGATGACGCTGCGCGACGCGAGCTGACGATGCGCACGATGCCGGTGCTGCACAACACCTCGCCCGAGCTGGGCGCGGCGTGGTTCGCCGTGGCCCACGGTGACGAGGTCGACGCAACGGGCGGTGCGGATGGTGCCGATGGCACGCCGATCTGGCTGCTCGGCCGTCGCTGGGACCTCCGCCGCGACGCTGGCGAGCTGACCGCGACGCCGGCGGACGGTCAGCATCCGGCCGCCGCCGTGGTCGAGCACCTCGGCCTGGTCTGGATCGCGCCGGAGACGCCGAACGCGCCGCTGCCCCCGCTGCCGGGATGGCACGAGGCTGGGTTCCTCACCGCGACGTGCGCCACCGTGCGCACACCCGTCAGCGCGGTGCAGCTGATCGACAACTTCATGGACGCGGCCCACTTCCCGTTCGTCCACCCTGCGTCGTTCGGTGTGGAGGACGCGTTCGAGGTGAACAGCGACGAGATCGTGCGCGAGGACTGGCTGGTTCGCTCGGCGTTCACGGCGCCGTACCAGAATCACGACGACCCCCTCGTCGCCACGGGCGAGCATCCGCTCGTGCAGCCGCACGAGGTCACCAAGGTCGGCTACGCGGCCTGCAACGCGTCGCTCGAGCTCCGGTTCCCGATGACCGACGGGCTGTTCACCATCATGTACTCCTGCCAGCCGGAGACCGCCGGCAGCACCCGCGTCTACAAGGTCATGGCCCGCAACGACCTCGGCGACGACGCGGCGGCGATGGCGAGGTGCGTCGCCGACGAGGACGCGATCCTGCAGGAGGACCTGAACATCCTCGAGCGCTACACCGCGATGCATCTCGAGCTCGATCTGACGCGCGAGGTGCACACCAAGGCTGATCGGCTCAGCGTCGCGTGGCGCCGGCTGATGGCCGACCTCGCCAGCACCCACGACGTGGCCCACCCGCCGACCCTCGCGACCACCGCGTGAACGGAGCACACCGATGACCGACAGCTCGACCCTGCCCCACCTCGAACCGGGCGTCTTCGGCCCGGACGACCCCGACGGACTGCTCGCCTTCTTCCGCGCCAACGGGTTCGCGATCCTGCGCGGCATCTTCGACGAGCCGACGATGGCCGCGATGGAGGTGCAGTGCGTCGACGCCCAGGCGCGCGTCGTGTCCGGCGAGCTCGACCCGAAGCACGGCACCACCATCCTCGTCGACGACGCCGACACCGGCCGCGCCAGCCAGTTCGCCAACTACGTGCTGTACATCGAGCGGCTGTCGCCCGTCGTCAAGGACTGCATCGACCATCCCGTGCTGATGGCGCTGATGCGCGGGCTGCTCGGCGACGACTGCTGGGCGGACGAGAACGAGCGGTTCGGCGTCGTCTACCAGGACGCCCGACCGGGGCGGGAGAGCTCGTACACCCGCATCGGCTGGCACTCCGACTGGCAGAGCGGCCCGAACCTGCGGGTCTGGCCGTCGGTGGCCTTCACGTTCCACATCGACGGCACCTCGCCCGACAACGGGTTCCTGCGCGTCGTGCCCGGCAGCCACCTGTGGGCGACGCCGGCCCCGTACGAGAACGTGAACGGCGCACGCGTGCCGGAGGGGTCGGCCGCTGCCGCTGGCCACACGGCCGAGCCGCCACCGTTCCCGATGCCGCTGCGGTTCGAGAAGGTGCCTGGTGAGATCGGGGTGTACGCGGAGCGGGGCGACATCATCCTCCACGACGCCTACCTCTGGCACTCCGCGGCGCGGGCCACGGCAGACGAGACCACCCGCCGCCACGTGCGCGGCGGTTTCTACGGCGGCGAGCGGATGAGCGCCTCGCACTACGACGAGTTCGTCAAGAACGCAGCGCGCTGAGCGGGGAGCACACACCGTTCACCAACCGACGCATCGCCGGAAACACGCAAGAAATGCGCGATCCGTAGCGTCCTCGCCGAGGTGAAGGGCGCAGTCCGGCGCCCCTCGGGATGGAGGACCCATGACCACGATGAACCGACGTGACCTGTTGCAGCGAGGCGCACAGCTGAGCGGGGGAGCGGTGCTCGGCGCCGCGTTCCTTGCTGCGTGCGGCTCGGACAAGAAGACGGCGACGACCACTGCACCCACCACGGCCAGCACATCTGCGGCCACGGAGGCGAGCACCGCCGACACCACTGCTGCGACAACCGCCGGGAGCACCGCGGGCACCACGGCCGGGACGACGGCTGCCAGCACCGCCGGCTCGACGGCAGCCAGCACGGCCGGCTCGGACACCACCGTCGCGATCGCCCCCAGCGATCTCGGCACTCTGGCGTTCCGCCTGTCGTGGATCAAGAACTCGGAGTTCGCCGGCGCCTACCTCGCCGACACGAACGGCTACTACACCGCCGCCGGCTTCTCGACCGTCAACCTGATCGCCGGCGGCCCCACCGCAACGGCGGCCGAGGTCGACGTCTCGTCCGGCACCGCCCTCGTGGGCATCTCGGCCCCCGACGTGACGGCGGCCGCGATCAACGCCGGTGGTGACCTGATCATCATCGGCGCCGAGTACCAGAAGAACCCGTTCGCGGTCATGTCGCTCGCCAGCAACCCGATCAAGACGCCGGAGGACATGTACGGCAAGAAGTTCGGCCTGCAGAGCGCCAACCAGGTCGTGTGGGATGCGTTCGTCGCGGCGTCGGGCATCGACGACTCGAAGATCATCAAGTTCCCCGCCCAGTTCGATCCGCAGCCGCTCGTGAACGGCGAGTGCGACTGCTGGTTCAGCTTCATCACCAACGAGCCCAACCTGCTCAAGGAGCAGAAGGTCGACACGGTCACGTTCCTGCTCGCCGACTTCGGCTACCCGCTGGTGAGCGAGACCTACGTCGTCAAGAAGGACTCCATCACGAGCAACCCGGAGGCGCTCAAGGCGTTCCTCAAGGCCCAGATCCAGGGCTGGCGCGACGTGTACAAGGACCCCGCCAACGCAGCGAAGCTGACCACCACGAAGTACGGCTCGGACCTCGGCCTCGACACCGACGAGCAGACCCTCGAGGTGAAGTCGGAGCTCGGGCTGGTGTTCACGGACGATGCCAAGACCGGCGGCATCCTCAGCGTGAGCGACGACCTGATCGCCAAGAACATCGAGACGCTCGGCAAGGCAGGTCTGACGATCACGGCCGAGGCGCTCTTCGACTTCTCACTGCTGAAAGCGGTGTACGCGGAGAACCCCGACCTGCTCGGCATCCCCACCTGAGTCAGGACATGAGTGTGACGGAGGAGGACGGGACGGTGATTGACGCAAGTCATCCGGGAGAGGTGGCCGTCCCGGCCTCGCCGTCCGCAGTGAGCAGCAACAACGCGGGGATCCAGATCTCGGCGTTGAGCAAGGTGTTCACCATCGGACGCAAGCAGGTCGTCGCCCTCGACAACCTGAACCTGCGGACCCCGCAGGGCTCGTTCCTGTCGCTGCTCGGACCCTCGGGCTGCGGCAAGTCGACCGTGCTGCGGATCATCGCCGACCTGGAGACCCCGACGTCGGGCGACGTGCGCGTGCACGGCGAGAAGCCGAAGGCGCTGCGCGACAAGCGGCACCTCGGCATCGCGTTCCAGGACGCAGCGTTGCTGCCGTGGCGCACGGTGGAGAGCAACATCCGCCTACCGCTGGAGGTGAGCGGCGTGAAGGTCGGGCCGAACACCATCCCCGACCTGATCAGCCTGGTGGGCCTCGAGGGCTTCGAGAAGGCTCGCCCGGCCCAGCTCTCCGGTGGCATGCGTCAGCGCGTCGCGATCGCTCGAGCGCTCGTGGTGGAGCCGCAGGTGCTCCTGCTCGACGAGCCGTTCGGCGCGCTCGACGAGATGACGCGCCGCCGGCTCAACCTGGAGCTGCTGCGGATCTGGACCGAGCGCGTCACCACGACCCTGCTCGTCACCCACTCCATCGCCGAGGCCGTGTTCCTCTCCGACACCGTCGCGGTGATGAGCCCCCGGCCGGGCCGGATCAAGGCCATCGTGCCGATCGATCTGCCCCGCCCGCGCACCCCGGAGATGCTCCGCAGCAACGAGTTCCACGAGCTCGAGGACCACCTCTCCGACCTGCTCTTCTCCGACGGCGTGCCGACCAGCGGCGACGATCTGTGAGGCCGCAACCGTGAGGTCCGACACGGAGCTCGTCCTGGAGTCCGGCTACCTCGAAGACGACGGCGTTCCCGAGCACGGCACCAAGCGCCGGTTCCGCCTGCCGCTGTGGTCCGGCACGGTGCTCGGCATCGGGCTGGTGCTCGGCTTCTGGATCCTCGCCGCCACCGTCTGGGGTCTCCACAAGGGCATCCCCCAGCCGTGGAGCGTGATCCACCAGCTGAAGGTGGACTGGCACTACTACCCGCGCAACATCGGCACGACGTTCTCCGAGGCGTGGCGCGGCTACCTCATCGGCAACGCGCTGGCGATCTTCATCGGCATGCTGTTCGTGCTCGTGCCGTTCTTCGAGAAGGCACTGATGCAGATCGCGGTGGCCACGTACTGCCTGCCGATCGTCGCCGTCGGCCCCATCCTGCAAGCCTCGCTGAAGGGTGATGCGCCGAAGGTGGCGCTCGTCGCCCTGAGTGTGTTCTTCACGACGTTGATCGGCGTGCTCGTCGGTCTGCGCTCCGCCGATCGCCACAGCGTCGAGCTCGTCAAGGCGTACGGCGGCAACCGGTTCACCCAGCTGGTCAAGGTGCGCATCCGCTCCGCATTGCCGAGCACGTTCGCCGGGCTGCAGATCGCCGCTCCGGCCGCGATCCTCGGCGCCATCATCGGCGAGTTCTTCGGTGGTGAGCGCGGCCTCGGGATCTTCATGATCGCCAGCCTCCAGGCCAACAAGGTGTCCCGCACGTGGGGCATCGGCTTCCTCGCCACGGCGCTCGCCGGCGTCGGGTTCTTCATCACCACCGTCTCCGCCCGCTACTTCACCCGCTGGGCGCCAGGAAGGAGCCGGCGATGAGCACCCTCGCAGTCACCGTGCAGAACGAATCGAGCCCGAGTGGCTCCGGGCAGTCCGCCTGGAACCACCCTGGCCTCAAGCGCGTCCGGCGCATCATCATGCTGCTCGGCATCGGCTTCGCCTCGACGTTCGTGCTCTGGTACGCCTTCGTGCACACCGTCGACATCGACGCGCTGGTCAAGAAGTCGCCGAGCCAGGTCTGGACATACCTGTTCTCGGCACCGAAGTCCGACGCCAACCGGACCGCCCTGTTCAAGGCCCTGAAGACCACGCTCGGCAACGTCTTCGTCGGCTACCTGATCGGGCTCATCGCGAGCATCGTCGTGTCGAGCCTGTTCATCCTCTCGCCGACGATCAGGCGCACGTTCATGCCGTTCGCGTTGCTGCTCCGCTCGGTTCCGCTGATCGCGCTCACCCCGATCATCGGTCTGGTGTCCGGCTACTCGATCACCTCGGTCCGGGTCGTCACCGCACTGGTCACGTTCTTCCCCTCGCTGGTCAACATCTCGCTCGGCCTCGAGTCGGCGCCGAAGCAGTCGATCGACCTGATCGAGGCGTACGGCGGGTCCAACCGCACGGCGCTGCTGAAGGTGCGTCTGCCCTACGCGGTGCCGCCGCTGTTCGCGGCGATGCGCATCGCCGTGCCCGGCGCGATGGTGGGCGCGCTCCTCGGCGAGTGGCTGCTCACCAAGCAGGGCATCGGCAGCTACCTCGCCGAACGGCCCGCGAAGTTCGACTACACCGGCGTGTGGGCGGCCGTTGCCGTGGTGACATCCGTGGCGCTGATCCTCTACGCCGTCGTCGGCATCATCGAGACGCCGATCCTCGCCAGGTTCAACCCTGAACGGTTGACGGAGGACTGAGCCGGTGTCGCTGGCCGGACGATGACCGTCGACATCGCTGCCCTCGCGAAAGCCGAGGTGCACGTCCACCTCGAAGGCTGCTTCAGCGCAGCGGAGCTCGCTCTGCTGGCCCACGGCCTCGGCGAGCCGCTGCCGCGTCCGGTCGAGCGGCTCTTCGCCACCGAGAGCTTCGACGACTTCTTGCAGTTCCTGTCGTGGTCGTGCGGGCTGCTCCGCACGCGCGACATGGTGGCGAGCGCGGCGTATGCATACGCCGTGCGGGCTGCCGCGAGCGGCATCGTCTGCGCCGACGTGATCTTCAACCCCACTCACTGGCACACCTGGCACGACGACCTCGCCGGGCTGATCGATGCGATGGACGAAGGGTTCGCCGCGGCTGAGGTCGACGGTCTCACACCGGTGGGCCTGTGCGTCAGCGTGCTGCGCCTGCAGACTGCCGCGGAGGCCGAGGACCTCGTCGACCTGCTCGTCGAGCTGCGCCACCCACGCGTCGTGGCGCTGTCGATCGACGGCAACGAGGCGATGGCCGGGCGCACGGGACCCCGCTTCGCCGAGGCGTTCCGGCGTGCCGGCGCAGCGGGCCTCCATCGCACCGTGCATGCGGGTGAGTCCAGTGGCCCGGAGGGCGTGCGCGATGCGATCGACCTCCTCGGCGCGGACCGGATCGACCACGGCGTGCGTGCCATCGACGATCCCGCGCTCGTGGCCGAGCTCGCCGAGCGGCGCATCCCGCTCGGCATCTGCCCGTCGTCGAACCTCACGCTCGGCATCTACCCGTCGCTCGAGGTGCACCCGATCGATGCGCTGCTGCGCGCGGGCGTCGCGGTGAGCATCAACACCGACGACCCCGGCTTCCTCGGCGTCGACATCGTCGGCGAGTACGAGCGTTGCATCACCGCCTTCGGCTGGGACGACGACACCGTGGCCGAGATCGCCAAGACGTCGCTCGATGCCTGCTTCTCGTTGGGACGGATCGCATGAGGCTGCCCAGGATGAGGATGCACGGATGAGCGTGTACGGATGAGGATGCACCGATGAGCTTCTTGCCGATCGACCTGCTCCCGTTACCGGAGCAGCTGCAGCACCTCCGCCTGGTGGCCAACGGAACCGAGCCGGGCGACATCATCGTGCGCGGCGGCAAGGTCGTCGCGTTGCACACGGGTGAGGTGCTGCTGCGCGACGTCGTCATCGCCGGATCGCACATCGCCGCGGTGACACCCGTCGGCCGCTTCGACGCACCGGAGATCATCGACGCCACCGGTCTGTTCGTGATCCCGACGTTCATCGACACCCACATCCACATCGAGTACACGATGCTCACGCCCGGCGAGCTCGCCCGGGTCATCGTCCCGAAGGGCACCACCACGCTGCTCGCGGATCCCAACTGCATCGCCAACGTGCTCGGCGCACCGGGCATGGACCTCGTCGCTACCACCGGCACGCCGCTGCGGATCCTCCAGCAGATCTCGCCGGAGGTGCCCCGGCTGCCGGACAAGGAGCTCGGGGGAGCGGTGGTGACGAGCGCGGAGACGCTCGAGCGGATGGGGCGGGCCAATGCCGTCACGCTCGGCGAGGGCAACCCGTTCAACCTCTCGCTCGACTCCGCGATCAAGCAATGGACGGCGCTCGCCGCCGGCAAGCGGATCACCGGCCACACCGCGCGACTGTCGGAGGAGCCACTGTGGGCCTACATCGCCGGCGGTGTCGGCGACGACCACAACGCGTTCAACACTGACGAGGTGCTCGAGCGGTTGCGGCTCGGCATGGCGATCACGGTGATGTCCGGGAGCATGAACGACAACTGCCCGGCGGTGTTCGCCGACCTCGACGCGCTCGGGATGGGCATGCACCACATCTGCTTCTGTGCCGACGACAAGCACGTCGAGGACCTCGCCGAGCAGGGCCACATCGACCACCACGTCCGCCAGGCGATCCGCGCCGGGGTCGATCCCGTGATGGCGATCCGGATGGCCACGCTCAACGCCGCCACCCACTTCCGCCTCGACCACCTGCTCGGCTCGATCACGCCGAGCCGGCTCGCCGACCTGATGCTCGTCGAGGACCTCGCCGATCCCAGCCCGACGATGGTGGTGGTCGGCGGAGCAGTCGTGGCCGAGCACGGCGAGCCGAGGTTCGCCAACACCGACACGATGCCCGACTGGAGCCGGGGCACGATGCACCTCGCCGAGGGCCTCGGCGCCTCGTCGTTCGCGGTCACCGCCGAGGGCGACACGGCCTGGGTGCAGGCGGTCGAGATGTACGACGGCTACTTCAAGCGCGCCTTCCACGCCGAGCTCGCGGTCGCCGACGGCGTCGTCGCGCCGGACACCGACCGCGATGTGCTGAAGGTGGCGATCGTCGATCGGCACCACGCCACGACGGCGATCGGGATGGGCTTCGTGCGCGGCTTCGGCATGCGCCGCGGCGCGATCGCGGCCACGACCAACTGCGAGAACCAGAACCTGGTGATCGTCGGCACCACCGACGCCGACATCGCCCACGCCGCCCTCGCCGCCGCCGGGATCGGTGGCGGTTACGTCGCCGTCGCCGACGGCGAGGTGCTCGCGACGTGCCCGCTGCCGATCGCCGGGATCATGAGCGACGAGCCATGGGAGATCGTGCGCGACCAGTCCGTCGCGGTCAACGCTGCGGCAGCAGCATTGGGCTGCACGATCCAGGCGCCGTTCATGATCATGGCGTTCATCGGCCTGGCGGGCGTGCCCGACCTCGGCCTCACCGAGAAGGGTCTGATCGACGTGGCCTCGCAGTCGTTCGTGGATGTGGTGCTGACCGCTCTGCCCGGCCAGGTCTGCTGCCGCTGTCCCACGCACGCCCACGATGTGCACCGGCTGTTCGATCCGGCCAGCGTTGCCCAGGCCGGTGGGTCGTGACGCTGGCCCGCCTGCTCGGTGCGGCGATCCCGCCGCCGGCGCTCACCGACGCGGAGCTCGCCGTGCTCACCCGGGTCGATCATGCCATCCACACGGTGGTCGCCCCACTGGCCCGCGAGCACGACGCCGCAGGCAGGTACCCGACGCGATCGATCGCGGCGCTGAAGGACACGGGTGCGCTCGCGCTCGGTGTGCCCGCCGAGCTCGGTGGCGTCGGAGCATCGCACGCTGCATCGCTGGAGGTGCAGGTGCGGTTGGCGATGGCCGACAGCGCCGTCGCGCAGATCTTCAAGGTGCACGACGAGCTGGTGCGCGAGATCACGGTGTACTGCCCGGACGCGATGCGGCAGCCGTTCGCCGATCGGGTCGTCGGGATGCAGCACATCATCGGCCTCGCGGTCGCCGAGGCCGGCAAGACCGTCGACGCGCCGTGGCAGACGGTGGTGCTGCCGAGCGCCGGCGGCTTCACGATCGACGGCGAGAAGATCTACACCACTGGAGCGGCCGAGGCCGACGAGATCGCCGTGTGGGCGTTCAACCCGACGGTGCCCGGCATCGACACGAACCCGCTGCTCGGCTTCCAGCTCGGCCTCGTTCCACGCGATGCGCCTGGCATGACCGTGCGCCGCGACTGGGACGCGCTCGGCCAACGCGCCACCGACAGCGGCACGATCACGTTCGCGGGCGTGGAGCACGACGCCGACCGTCGGGCGAGCGAGCCGGGTCGCGCGCCGCTGCCGCAGAACGCGGTGCGGTACCAGGCCGGCTTCGCCGCGACGCTCGTCGGCATCGGTCTCGGCGCGCTGCGCGTCGCGATGTCGTTCGCCTCGTCGTCGACGCGACCGTGGCCGTCCGCCGTGGCGCTCGTCCCAGATGCCACCACCGCGGTCGACGACCCGATGGTGCGCCGCCTGTGCGGCGAGCTCGCATCGGACCTGGTCGCCGCCTATCACGCGACCATGGCGACCGGTCCGCTGCTCGATGCGTTCGAGCGCGGCGAGATCGACCGCACCGCGCTGGCCCTGCCGATCTACGCCGCGAAGGCCGTCGCCAGCCGCGCCGCCGTTCGGTCGACGTCGGAGATCTACGCGATGCTCGGCACGCGCGGAGCGGCCGCCGGCAACGGCTTCGACCGGTACTGGCGCAACGCCCGCACCCTGTCGCTGCACGACCCCGTCGACTGGAAGCACGAGGAGATCGGCCACCACCTCCTGACAGGATGGGACCCACCCCCCGGGATCTATTCCTAGTTTCCTCGCGACGCACCTCCGGTCGCGGGCGACCTTTGGTGCTGCTCGGGATCGCTCCGCTCGTCGGGCAAGCCCTCCGTCGCTACTCCCTGTTGTCTCGAAAGGACCCCACCCATCATGCGTGATCTGAAGGCACTGCCCAAGGGGCATCTGCACCTGCACCTCGAGCTGGGCATGCGCCCGTCGACGCTCGCCGACCTCGCTGCGAAGTACGACATGGAGGTCCCCGTCATCCGCGGTTACGGCAACTTCACCGCGTTCAGCGCGACGTGCCAGGCCACGATGGAGACGCTTCGCGATCGGTCCGACTGGGAGCGGCTCGCCGACGAGATCTGTGCCGACGGCGTCGCCGATGGCGCCGTGTACCTCGAGCTCGCCCTGTGGGCGGGCCAGTACACGGCGATCTGGGGCAGCCTGGAAGCGACGTGGGACATCGTGCTCGACGTGTTCGACAAGGCCGCCGCGGCCCACGGCATCACCGTGCGGTTCATGGCGCCGGTCGACCGCGTGCTCGACACGCCGGAGGAAGCGATGACCATCGCCGAGCTGGCGATCTCGCTGAAGGACCGTGGCGTCGTCAGCTTCGGGTTGCACAACGACGAGGTCGGGCATCCGCCCCAGGACTTCGTCGAGTGCTTCGCGGTGGCCAAGGCGGGCGGGCTGCTGATCACGCCGCACGCCGGCGAGCTCGAGCACGGTCAGTTCGTGAAGGACTCCGTCGATCTGCTCGGAGCCGACCGGATCCAGCACGGCGTGCGCTCGTTCGAGGTCGACGGCCTGGTCGAGCAGCTCGTCGAGCAGGGCGTGTGCCTCGACGTCTGCCCGACCTCGAACATCATGCTCAGCGTCTTCCCGGGCTTCGCCGAGCACCCGCTGCCTCGCCTGCTCGAGGCCGGCGTCAAGGTCAGCATCAACGCCGACGATCCGCTGCTGTTCGGGCCTGGCCTCCTCGACGAGTACGAGCTGTGTCGCCGCGAGTTCGGCCTCACCGACGAGCAGCTCGCGTTCATCGCGCGCTGCTCGATCGAGTGCGGCGGCGCCCCCGCCGACCTCAAGGCCGACACGTTGGCCGGCATCGACGCCTGGCTCGCGCAGCCGGCCTAGCGCGCCGAGTCGACGAAGGCGGCGAGGACTCGGCGGAGCTCGATGGTGACCTTGTCGGCCTTGATGTGCACCTCGGCGGTGAGGTCGAGGGGGAGCGACGGTGGCATCCGGTGTTGGATGACGAGGTCCTCGGCGAGCACCCGCTCCTCGAACGCGACGGCGCCGGGCATGTCCTCCGGTGCGATGTCGTCGCGGTAGATCGACGTGTAGACCCGGCAATGGCCGTCGCGCTCGGGCTGGATCGCGAAGACGATCAGGTTGGTGCCGCCGGCGTCGACGTAGTCGAGGCGCAGCGTCGCGGTGAACGGACCGGTGTACGTGTAGGTCATCCGCCGGCGTTGCACGAGTGGGCGGAAACCGGCTGCCACGCCGGGATCCTCGTGGTTGGCGAAGCTGTGCTCGGTGACGGCGATGAAGCCCTCGTCGGTGCGGGTGATGTCGTACTCGTCGACCTGATCCGACTCGTCGGTGGCGAACGTGCCGGCGTGCACGAACGGGAAGTGGGCGACGTCGAGGAAGTTGTCGAGCATCGCGCCAGCCGATCCCGGTGTCGACACCGGCGAGAGCTGACCGAGTACGAACGAGTCGTCGACGAGGCTCACGTCGGGCAGCACCGTGCGCGGCTCCTCGGGGGCGAGCCACACCATGCCCGCCACCTCGGCCACGCCCGCAGCGGCCTGCACGCGGGCCCGCGGCGGCAACGTCGCACCGGCCCCGAGCGCCGGGATGAGCGTGCATCCGCCGTCGGCGCCGAACCGCCAGCCGTGGTAGCCGCACTGCAGGGTGCCGTCGGCCAGCACGCGTCCGGCCGAGAGGGGCGCAAGGCGGTGCGGGCAGCGGTCGACCAGAGCGATCGGTGCCGCGCCCGGCGTGGCGCGCACGACCACCCACGGCTCGCCGAGCAGCCAGACCTGGGTCGGCTCCGTCGTGATCTCGTCGCACAACGCCACCGGGTGCCACGCGCTGCGCAGCGCGGGATCGGTGTTGGTGAGCTCGCGGGTGACGGTCAGTGGGACGGTCCCGGGCACAGCTGTGCTCATGCGTGGGCTCCGATGTGTTCGTCGACGAGCTCGCGCAGCCAACGTCGATACTCGATGGACACCTTGTCGGTGCGCACCGACAGCTCGTCCGCCGGATCGAGCGGCAGGGCGCGCGGGACCTGGTTGGTGACCACGGGATGGTCCTGGGCGAGCACGATCCGCTGGAACTCGACGTGGGGACCGTCGGGCCCATCGACGTCGTCGCTGCGGGCCATGAACCAGAACGAGCGACAGGTCTCCAGATCGATCGGCGACGCCGTCATCCACAGCACCCGACGCGCGCCGTCGGCCAGTTCGAACTCGATGCTGACGGTGCACGGGATCGGCATCCGGTAGCGCGACCAGCCGTACATCGCCGCACCGCTCGCGTCGAAGTCCTTCGGCGGGTCGTAGGTGAAGCGCAGCTCGCCGTCGATCCGCTCGATCTCGGGGATCGGCGGCACCGGTCGGTCGCGCTGGCCGAGCGTGCCGACGTGCACCCAGGCGAAGTGGGCGAGGTCGACGAAGTTCTCGACCCGGCGCAGCGCCGACACCGGCCAGGTGTAGGGCACACCGGACACGATCCGCAGCGACGGATCACCGTCGGCCACGAACGCCGGGACCACTGCGTCGGAGCGCTCGTCGAGGCAGACCCAGACCAGTCCGTAGCGGACATCGGTGCGGTAGGCGCGCACCCGTGCTCGGCCCGGGATCGGACCGTCGGGCATCGACGGGATGTCGATGCACCGGCCGCTGCGGTCCCACTTCCAGCCGTGGTAGGCGCAGCGCACGCCGTCGGCCTCGGCCCAGCCGACCGAGAGACGGGTCGAGCGGTGGACGCAGCGGTCGTCCATCGCGACGACGGTGCCGTCGTCGTCGATGTCAGAGTCGGTGCCATCGGCCAGCCGGGCCACGGCGATCTCACGACCCAGCAGCTGCACGGCGAGCACGCCGTTGTCGCTCACCTCCAACTCGTCGAGCGTGCAGACCGGGTGCCAGAACGCCTCGAGCATCTCGACGACAGCCCGATCGTTCCGCCGGATCGCGACCGACACGTTCTCGACGGACTCCGGCTCCATCACGGCCGGTCCATCACGCCGCGACGTCGACGCCGAGGCTCGTGGGTGCGTACCAGGTGCCGGCGCGCAGGCAGCCGACGGGGGAGAGGCGCCGCTCGACGGCCACGGTCTCGTAGCCGTCGGAGACCGTGCCCGGGCCGTCATCGATGCGCAGCACACTGATCTCGGCCGAGCGACCGGGGGCGAGCGTGCCGAACTCTCCGCTGCGACGGATGCTGGCGGCTGCGTTGCTGGTGCACATCGCGATCACGTCGACGAGGTCCACGTCCATCGCCCAGATCTTGGTCATCGTCTCGGCGAGCGAGAAGACGGGTCCGCCGATGTTGAAGATGTTCAGGTCGGTGGAGATCGTGTGCGGGAACACGCCGTGCGCGAACAGCCGGCGAGCCTCGCGGAAGCGGAAGTCCGTGCCGGAGTGGCCGATGTCGAGGCGCAGCCCGCGCTCGAGCGCGTCCACGAACTCGGGCACCAACGCGCCGGAGGCATCGAGCGTGCCGCCGCCGCCCCGGAACGCGTGGGTGATGATGTCGCCGCCGCGCAGCGCTTGCAGCAACGTCGGCGTGGAGATGCACGGCGTGTGCGGGAAGCGGCCGAGGTGGACCATGATCGGCAGCTCGCCGGCCGCGCGCTTGGCGACCTCGAGGAACGGCGACACGGTCGGGTCGTCGGTGTAGCAGGCCCGCACCTTCATCCCGATCACGACATCGGCGTTGCGCTCCAGCGACTCGGCCAGCGAATCGACGTCGATGTTGCGGGCGTCGTTGGCGATCTCCAGCTTGTGGCAGATGAAGTCCTTCGTCGCCAGGTAGAGCTGGTTCGGATCGATAAACGCGAGGATCTTGCTCTTCGTCGCCGGATGATCGATGATCGCCCGCCGGGCGAGGTCGAACGTGGCGACCCCGCTCGTGCCGCCGTCGATGAGCACGGGCACACCCATCCCGACGCCCACCTCGTCGGCCTCCACGCAGAAGTCGCCGAGGCCCGGCATCACGTGCACGTGCAGGTCGATCAGGCCCGGGGTGACGAGGCAGCCGGCGACGTCGATCACCGTGGCCGTCGCCTCGACTGCGGCATCGCGATCGGCCGGCGCGACGAGCCCGACGATGCGGTCACCGCTGACGACCACGTCCATCAGGGCGTCGATCCCGGCCGCCGGATCCACGACCCGCCCGCCACGCAGGATCGTGGTCGGCCCGCCGACCGCGTCGACGGGGCTGGAGAACGTGTCGGAGAGCTCGCTCGTGACCATCGTTCGAACTCTAAGACCGCGCCCGCTGGTGTTGGTTTCGTGCGTGTTACCCCTTCGTTCGCACCTCTTACCGGGGTCACATGTCCGCTGTGTTCACTGTCGGCAACTCCCGGAAGAGGTTGCACATGATCGAGTTGACCAGATGATCGAGTTGAACGGTCTGACCAAGCGGTACGGCGACACGCTCGCTGTCGACGATCTCTCGTTCGACATCACCCCGGGCTGCGTCACCGGCTTCCTCGGGCCGAACGGCGCCGGCAAGACCACGACGATGCGGATGATCCTCGGCCTCGACGCGCCGACGAAGGGCACCGCGCTCGTCAACGGCAAGCCGTACAGCGAGCACAAGTTCCCGTTGCACGAGGTCGGTGCGCTGCTCGACGCGAAGGCGCTGCACGGCGGAAGGCGAGCCTTCGACCACCTGCTGTGCCTGGCCCAGAGCAACGGCATCGGCCGCAAGCGCGTCACCACCGTGCTGGAGCAGGTGGGCCTCGCCGACGTCGCCCGCAAGCGCGCCGGCACGTTCTCGCTCGGCATGGGACAGCGCCTCGGCATCGCCGGCGCCCTGCTCGGTGATCCCGCCGTGCTGATGTTCGACGAGCCGGTGAACGGCCTCGATCCCGAGGGCATCGTGTGGATCCGCACCCTGCTGCGCTGGCTGGCCTCGGAGGGGCGCACCGTGTTCGTCTCCAGCCACCTGATGACCGAGATGGCGATGACCGCGGACCGGCTCATCGTCGTCGGCCGCGGCAAGTTGATCGCCGACGCCACCGTGGAGGAGTTCACGTCGCAGGGCGAGCACTGGGTGCAGGTCCGTTCGGCCCGGCCCGACGATCTCGCTGCCGTGCTCACCAAGGCAGGTGCCACCATCAAGTCAACTGGCAAGTCAACTGGCACGAACACGGCGACGACCACCGGCGACGATCAGCACGTCCGCGGGCTCACGCCCACCCAGATCGGCGACCTCGCGCTCGGTGCCGGCATCGCCATCTACGGGCTCACCGAGCAGCGAGCCACCCTCGAAGAGGTGTTCTTCGGGATGACCGGCGACAGCGTCGAGTACCACGGCCTGCTCGGCGCAGCGAACGCGAGCGCAGCATGAGCGCCACCATCGAGGATCGCCCGGCCACCGCCGTGCCGGAGCAGTCGGCGCTGCGAGCCGCGCTCGTCTCCGAGTGGACCAAGCTCCGCACCGTCCGCTCGACGGTGTGGTCGCTGGTCCTCACCTCCGCGTTCACGATCGGGCTGGGCACCCTGTTCTGCTGGGCGTACCTGCACCGCCGCGAGCGGCGCGGCGACACGATCCGCAACCTGCTGTTCGACCCCACCGCGCGCTCGCTCAACGGCGTCGTCCTCGCCCAGCTGGCCATCGGCGTGCTCGGCGTGCTGGTGATGAGCTCGGAGTACACGACGGGCATGATCCGCACGTCGCTCGCCGCGGTCCCGAACCGACGGATCTTCCTGATCTCGAAGACGCTCGTGCTCGGCGCCGTCGGCCTCGTCGTCTCGATGGCGTCGGTGTTCCTGGCGTTCTTCATCGGCCAGGCGGTGCTCGACGGCGACTCGCTGGGCACCAGCATCAGCGCCCCCAGCGTGCTCCGCGCGGTCCTCGGCGCAGGCCTGTACCTCACGCTCGTCGCCCTGTTCGGGCTGTCCATCGGCACCATCGTGCGCCGCACCCCTGGCGCCATCGCGACGCTGTTCGGCATCGTCCTGATCCTGCCGCTGATCGCGAACGCGTTCCCGGAGCCGTGGGACGTGCGCATCGGTCGCCTCGCACCGTTCAACGCCGGACAGGCGATGTTCTCGGTGCGCTACGACCCCGACCTGCTCACGCCCACCCAGGGCCTGCTCGTCTTCCTAGCGTGGGTGGTCGTCGCCTTCATCGTGGCGATGGTGATGCTCGACCGCCGCGACGCCTGATCCCGTCATCCGGGGCGGGCTCGGCGTCGAACTCTGATGTAACGACTCGAGCGCGTGGGGGCACAGGTAGGCCATGAAACGGAACCGACAGGACACCACTCCGGAGCCGACCGTGATCAAGAGCGACGAGCAGTGGCGACGCGAGCTGACGCCGGCCCAGTACTCCATCCTGCGCAAGGCGGGCACGGAGCGGGCCTTCAGCGGCGAGTACTTCGACTGCCACGATGACGGCATCTACCGCTGCGCCGGTTGCGGTGCCGCGCTGTTCGACGCCGACACCAAGTTCGAGTCCGGCACCGGCTGGCCGAGCTTCACCGATCCGGTTGCCAGCGAGGCGGTTGCGCTCATCGCCGACCGGAGCATGTTCATGACCCGCACCGAGGTCGTGTGCCGCGCATGCGGCGGGCACCTCGGCCATATGTTCAACGACGGGCCGGCACCGAGCGGGCAGCGCTACTGCATGAACTCCGCATCGCTGGCGCTCGATCGGGCAGCGAAGCAGGAGTAGCCGCAAACCTGTCGCCGCGAACCTGTAGTCGGGAACACGGCCGGCTGCAGCGCAGGACGGAACGGCCGGGCAGTACCATCGCCTCCGCATGTGGCTGCCCTACGAGTACGCCTTCGAGATCGCAGCCGCGCTGATCGTGCTGGTCATCGCCTGCTGGCGGGTCCAGCAGCGGGGTGTGCACATCGCCGTGGTCACCGCTCGCGAGCTCGCCGTGGTGATGCTGCTCTACGGGCTGTGGCAGTACATCCGCGAGCTGGCGATCACCAAGACCAAGGGCGCGATCGAGAACGCCCATCACCTCTGGAACCTCGAGCGTGATCTCCATCTGCCGAGCGAGGTCGCGCTCCAGCGGCTGTTCATCGACAACAAGCCGATCATGCAGTTCCTCAACGTGTACTACGGCGGCGTGCACGTGCCGGCGGCCGGAGCACTCCTGATCTGGCTGTTCTGGCGCCACCGCGATCGCTACGCCGCCGTGCGCAACACGTTCGCCTTGGCCATTGCCGGTTGCCTCACGATCCAGGCCCTCATCCCGATGGCGCCGCCCCGGTTCCTCACGGATCTCGGCTTCGTCGACGCGGCGATCAAGTACCACCTCTCGGTGTACGGGCAGGGCGGCAGCGGCGTCTCCAACGAGCTGGCCGCGATGCCGTCACTGCACGTCGCCTGGTCGGTCCTGGTGGGTGTCGCCGTGGTGGCCACCAGCACCAGCAAGTGGCGCTGGTTGGTGATCCTTCACCCGGTGGTGACGATCCTCGCGATTACCATCACGGCCAACCACTGGTGGCTCGACGGCGTCGTCGCGGTGATGGTGCTCGCCCTCGGTTGGGCGATCCAGCACTGGGTCACGATCGCGGTTGCTCGGGTCCGCGAGGGTCGCGACGGCACGCGGGCGGGTCCGGCCGATGACGCCGGGCCGGACGCCGACCGCGCTCGGGTGGTTGCTCCTGCCCACGCATCTGCAGCCAGCTCATGACCCCTCCTCCGACGACACGGCATCCTGCCACGCGCGGTGCGCCGTCGACACGCGTTCCCAGAGTGCCCGGCGCTGCTCGTCGCTGAGGTCGTCGAGCGGCAGGTCGAACCGTTCGCGCAGCACCTCGAACCAATCGGCCTCGACGTCGAGCGTGATCGCGGGATGCTCGGTGCCGTCGACCCGGCGGAGCACCAGGCCACGCATCACGTCGACGCCGGCAGCGTCGCGCCGCTGGGCGGTGCACAGCTTGACGAAGCCGGAGTCGGGCGAGGTCGACAGGATCGTGTGGCGCGGTGCGAAGTTGTCGATCGTCACGGGAGCGCTCTGGAACGCCATCCCGCTGAACGATCCGATCGGATCGTGGCTGAAGCGCCAGTCGGCGAGCTCGCCGTCGACAGGCCCGAACGCGAACTCGAGCGGGCCCTGCCGGAACGTGCCCGCGCGAAGCGGAAGCGGTTGGTACAGCGCATCGCCGAGGCCCGCGTCGACGTACCACGCGCCGTCCGGGTTGTGCTCCGACGGGAGGTTGCGGACGAGGAGGACGAGGTGGTTGTCCATCGCCTCCGCCGTCGGCCCGTCCGGGCCGTGCACGCCACCGCGGTGGAGCGTCACGTCGTAGCCGAGCGAGCGCAGGAGCAGCGCGAACGCACCGTTGAGGTGGAAGCAGTAGCCGCCTCGCCGATGGTTGGCGATGCGGTCGAACGACGCCTCCTGGTCGACGCCCCACCGTTGCCCGGCGGGGATCCACATCGTCTCGTACGGCACGCGCTCGACGTGGGCCCGATGGAGTGCGAACAACCCGACTGCTGACGGCGCGTGGCGCTCCACGCCGAGTCGGTCCAGGTAGCGAGCAATGCTGGCATCGTCCGGCATGCCACGTGTCTAGTCCGTCGATGGTCCCGGCGGCGATCAATACGATGGCGCGGTGCCTGCAGCGGGGGAGTGGTGATGCAACTCGACGACGTGGCATCCGCATCGCGCGCCGTCGCCGCGACGCCGAAGCGCTCGGAGAAGGTGGCGATCCTCGCCGAGCTGCTCGGCCGGCTCGCGGGTCCCCGGCGCGACGACGCCGAGATCGAGACAGCGATCGGCCTGCTGCTCGGCGCGCCACGGCAGGGGCGGATGGGTGTCGGATGGTCGACGCTCTCGGGCCTCGCCGACGTGCGCGCCACGCCGGCGCCGTTGCCGTCGCTCGGCCTGCTCGACGTCGACGATGCACTGACCCGTCTGGCCGCCGTGCAGGGCGAGGGGTCCCAGCGCGAGCGCGGTGGGTTGATGGCCGCACTGTTCGCTGCGGCCACCGCCGACGAGCAGCACTTCATGCACCGTGTGTTCGCCGGGGAGATGCGTCAGGGCGCGAACGCCGGTGTCGTCACCGACGCGGTGGCCAAGGCGAGCGGGCGCAGCCTGGCGGCGGTGCGCCGCGCAGCGATGCTGCTCGGCGATCTCGGGCTCGCCGCCCGTCGAGCCCTCGGCGGCGACGACCTCGAGTCGATCGGTCTCACCCCGCTCGTCGGCGTGCAGCCGATGCTCGCCTCCACGGCCGCATCGGTCACCGAGGCGCTGGCCGAGACCGGCCCGTCGAGCGTCGAGTGGAAGCTCGACGGTGCGCGGATCCAAGTGCACCGCGACGGCGACGACGTGCGCGTCTTCACCCGCACGTTGCACGAGATCAGCGCCCGCGTCCCGGGGATCGTGCGCGCCGCGCTCGACCTACCGACGCGCCAGTTCGTGCTCGACGGCGAGTCGCTCGGCCTCGACGAGGACGGCGGTCCGCTGAAGTTCCAGGACACGATGAACGCCGAGACGCACCTGCGTCCGTTCTTCTTCGACGCGCTGCAGGCCGACGGTGAGTCGCTGATCGACCTGCCGCTGGTGGGGCGCAAGGCCGTGCTCGCCGAGCTGGTCCCGCCGCACCTGCAGCTGCCGACGCTCGACACCGACGACGCCGACGCGGGGGAGCGCTTCGCTGAGGCAGCCGTCGCAGCGGGCCACGAGGGCGTGATGGTGAAGGCGCTCGAGTCGACGTACCAAGCCGGCCGACGCGGTGCGACGTGGCGCAAGGTCAAGCCGGTCCACACGCTCGACCTCGTCGTGCTCGCGGCCGAGTGGGGCCACGGGCGTCGCACTGGATGGTTGAGCAACCTGCACCTCGGTGCGCGTGGTGCCGACGGCTCGTTCGTGATGGTCGGCAGGACGTTCAAGGGGATGACCGACGACCTGCTCCGCTGGCAGACCGACACGTTCCCGACGCTGGCGATCGGCAGCGAAGGCCACGTCATGCACATCCGTCCTGAGCTGGTGGTCGAGATCGCGATCGACGGCGTGCAGCGCTCCACCCGGTACCCGGGCGGCGTCGCCCTGCGCTTCGCCCGCGTCCGCCGCTACCGCCCCGACAAGACGCCGGCCGAGGCCGAAACCATCGAGCGCGTGCAGTCGATGCTGTAGCAGCTCTCGCCGCGTGGCTCAGAGGTGCGCCGCTGCCGCGGCGACCACGCCCGCGACGATCGGGTCCCAGTCGGCGCCGGCGACGCGGGTGATGGTGACGAAGTCGTTCACGCCGAACACCGACGCAACGCCGTCGAGGGCGAACACCTCGGTTGCGAACGGGTTCGCCGCAGCCGCGTCCGCGTTGGCGAAGTTGATCGTGGCCGCCAGCTTCACGTCGAGCGTGAACTTCATCGCATCGGGGTTCGGTGTGGGGGAGGGGGATGCGGCGGCCATGCCGGGAGCGTATGCCCGTTCATGTGGGCGTGGGTGCAGTGTCGCCGAGGATCCAGTCACCGATGGAGTCGACGTCGATGGCGGTCGTGTAGCCGTCGCGCGTCGTGAGCCACTCCCGGTTGCGACGATGCAGATCGGAGTCGTCGTAGCGGTTGAGGTAGACGAGGCAGCGATCGGCGTCGAGCACCCCGGTCGAGAGACGGATCGCATTGACGGTGCCGAGTCCGGCGTCGGCGACGAGCAGGATCCGATCGGGACGCAGCAGCGCGACGAACTCGGCCGAGTCCGCATCGTGCGTCATCGGTGAGCGGACGCCACCGACGGTCTCGACCAGGCCGACGTGCGTTCCTGCGGGCCACTGCAGCTCGCCGATCAGCTCGGCCGCCTCGATGCGGCCGAGGCCGAGCAGTTCGGCGGCCATCGGCGGCGCCATCGGTACCCGGTACCACCGGTGCTCGGGGCACACGTCGTACGGCTGCTCGTCGCCCGCCCAGGCGAGCACCTCGGCGTCGGTCACGCCGAGCTCGACGTCGGCGTACGACTGCGCCGGCTTGCGCGCGACCGCGCTGATCCCACGTTCGCGCAGGCTGCGCAGCAACTTCGCCGTGGTCCACGTCTTGCCGATCTCGGTGCCCACGCCGACGATGCCGACGAGGATCGTCGGCCGGTCGCGTGGCTCGGTCGCGCTCATCGCAGGCCCAACGCGTCGAGCTCATCGACGAGGCGGTCCAGCATCTCGTCGGTGTGGATCGCCGAGAGCGCAATCCGCAGGCGCGAGCTCCCCACGGGGACCGTCGGTGGCCGGATCGCCGGCACGAGGATCCCCTGTTCGAGCAGCGCCGCCGATGCGTGCATCGCGCGTGCCTCATCGCCGAGCACGATCGGGATGATCGGCGACGGATGCAGTGGCGCGAGCCGATCGATCGACGTGCGCAGCCGGGCGAGGAGCCGGTCGCCCTCCTCGCTGCGCAGGACGCGCAGCGCGGCGAGCGCGGCGGCGATGTCGGCCGGGCTCGGGGCCGTCGTGAAGATGTAGGGGCGGGACCGGTTGATCAGCAGGTCGATCAGCGGCTGCGAGCCGGCGACCCATCCGCCCAACGCGCCGAGCGTCTTGGACAGCGTGCCGACCCTAATCAGGTCGAGCCCACCCGTCGCACCGGCGATGTCGCCGCTGATGTGCGGGCCGAGGGCGGAGTGCGCCTCGTCGAGCACGAGCAGCGCGCCGTGATCGGCGCAGACCCGACCGAGCTCGTCGACGGCAGCGACGTCGCCGTCCATCGAGAACACCGAGTCGGTCACGACGACGGTCGGTCCGGCCGAGGCGGCCAGCAGCGACGCCACGTGATCGAGATCACCGTGTGCGTAGACGTGCACCTTCGACCGGCTCAGCCGGCACCCGTCGATCAACGAGGCGTGGTTCAGCTCGTCACTCAGGATGGTCACGTCCGGACCACCGACGACGCTGAGCACGCCGAGGTTGGCGGCGTAACCGGTGGGGTAGACGACCGCTCGCGGACAGCCCTTCCAGTCGGCGATCTCGTCCTCGAGCTCGTGATGGCAGGCTCGCGTGCCGACGATCAGCCGCGACGCCGTCGATCCGGTTCCCCAGCGATCGATGGCCTCGTGCGCCGCGGCGATCACCGCCGGATGGGCCGAGAGGCCGAGGTAGTCGTTCGATGCGAAGGAGATCACCGGGAGCGCATTGCCGCCGACGAACAACTCGCCCGCCGGTCCGAGCGCGTCGAAGCGACGGGTCGCCCGCCACTGCCCGGCCGCGCGGATGTCGTCGAGTTGGCGATCGGCCCAGGCCGACCAGCCGCCGATGTGCGCGTTCATGGCGTGCAGGATGGCACGACGCCCGCTCGCGCAGGAAGTCTTCGGCACAGCCGGGGTCGGCATGTTTCGTGCTGGCCCCGACCGGTCGACCATGCTGGTGACATGGAACTCCGACATGACTGGACCGTCGCCGAGGCCGAGGCCGTCATCGCCCGGCCCTTCCACGATCTGCTCTTCGACGCCCAGGCCGTGCACCGCCAGACGTTCGATCCGCAGGTGGTCGAGGCTGCGATCCTGCTGTCGATCAAGACGGGGGCCTGCCCGGAGGACTGCGCGTACTGCCCGCAGTCGGCGCGGTACGAGACCAACGTGGAGCCCGAGCGGCTGATGGCCACGGCCGACATCGTCGCCGCGGCGCGCAACGCGCAGGCGAGTGGAGCGACCCGCTTCTGCATGGGGGCGGCATGGCGTGCGCCCAACGACCGGCAGGTCGGCCAGGTGGCGGACGCGGTCGACGCGGTCCGGGCGCTCGGCATGGAGACGTGCGTGACGCTCGGGATGCTGACCTCCGACCAGTCGCAGCTGCTGGCCGATGCCGGTCTCGACTTCTACAACCACAACCTCGACACCTCGCCGGAGTTCTACGGCCAGGTCATCACCACCCGTGTCTACGAGGACCGCCTGGAGACGCTCGCCAACGTGCGCGCGTCCGGGGTGAAGCTGTGCACCGGCGGCATCGTCGGGATGGGGGAGTCGCGCACCGATCGGGCCGGGCTGCTCGTGCAGCTCGCCAACCTCGATCCGCATCCCGAGAGCGTGCCGATCAACCTCCTCGTCCAGGTGCCTGGCACGCCGCTGTACGGCACGCCCGAGCTCGATCCGCTGGAACTGGTGCGCACCATCGCAGCGGCGCGGCTGATGATGCCGTCGTCGGTGGTCCGCCTCAGCGCCGGTCGGTCACAGATGTCCGACGAGCTGCAGGCGCTGTGCCTGCACGCCGGCGCCAGCAGTGTCTTCCTCGGCGACCGCCTGCTCACGACCCCGAACCCCGGCGACGATCACGATCAGGATCTGTTGGCCCGGCTCGACACCGAGTTGGCCGTCACCGACCGCGTCGCGGACGAGACCCATCACGCACTGACGGGAGCCACTCTCGTCACCGTGTCGACGACGGCGGCGCAGATCCGGTCCACCTCCTGATCGGTGGCCACGTACGGCGGCATCGTGTAGACGAGCCGGCCGAACGGGCGCAGCCACACGCCGTGTTCGAGGCACACCGCCTGCATCGCCGCCATCGGCAGCGGCTCGGCGGTCTCGACCACACCGATCGCTCCCAGCACGCGCACATCGGCGACGTTCGGGAGCCCGCGCGCGGGCTCCAGGCCGGCGACGAGGCGCGCCTCGATGCGATGCACGTTGGCCTGCCACGGTTGTCCGAGCAGCAGGCGGATCGAGGCGAGCGACACCGCAGCGGCGAGCGGGTTGCCCATGTACGTCGGGCCGTGCATCAGCGCGCCTGACTCAGCGCTGCTCGCCGCCTCGGCCACCTCCGGCGTGCACAGCGTGGCTGCCATCGAGAGGTAGCCGCCGGTCATCGCCTTGCCGACGCACATGATGTCGGGGCTGATGCCGGCGTGCTCGCAGCCGAACAGCAGGCCGGTGCGCCCGAACCCGGTGGCGATCTCGTCGGCGATCAGCAGCACGTCGTGTGCGTCGCACAGGGAGCGGACCGCGGCGAGGTAGGCGGGGGAGTAGAACCGCATCCCGCCCGCGCCCTGGACGACTGGCTCGAGGATGACGGCGGCGATCTCGTCATCGTGCTCGTCGAGTAGCTGCTCCAGCGCGGCGGTGTGCGATCGATCGAACTCGGCGCCGAACACCGGCGACGGCTGGGGCGCGAAGAGCTGCTGGGGGAGCACCGCCGAGAACATCTGGTGCATCCCCGTCACCGGATCGCAGACCGACATCGCCGCCAACGTGTCGCCGTGGTAGCCCGAACGGACGGTCAGCAGTCGATGGCGCGCCGGACGACCACGGCCGGCCCAGTACTGGATCGCCATCTTGATCGCGACCTCGACGGCGACGGAGCCGGAGTCGCTGAAGAACACGTGGTCGAGTCCGGCGGGCGTGATCTCGACCAGCAGCTCGGCCAGCTCCACCGCCGGCCCGTGGGTGATGCCGCCGAACATCACGTGCGACATGTCGGCGAGCTGTCGGGTCACGGCGGCGTCGAGCACGGGATGCCGGTAGCCGTGGACCGCTGCCCACCACGACGACATCCCGTCGACCACGACCCGCCCGTCGGCGAGGGTCAGCGACGCGCCCTGTGCCGACACCACGGGAACCATCGGCATCGACCCCGGCATCGGCGCGTACGGATGCCACACCACGGCCCGGTCGCGTGCGGCGAGGTCGTCGGTCCCGGCGGTCATGGCCATCACCTTGGCCCAGGGCAGCGCCGCCGGACAAGCGGACCGCGCCAGGGATTCCAAGCGACTGCGCCCGATCCCGTCGCCGCGATCCCCGGTGGTACCTTGCGCTGACCATGGGTCGGAGGGCGAGATGTTCGGACGGATGAAGGTTGCGGGAGTTGCGACGGTCCAGATGTGTGAGGAGATCCACACCAACGTCGCGATCGGCTCGGGCGCCGGGCACAACATGTACTGCTACGACATGGTGATCGACGTCACCCCCGACTCCGGCACTCCGTTCCGCTGCGAGTCGAAGCAGTGGCTGCACATCTCCCCCCGAGTGGGGGACCAGGTCCACGTGCGCTGCAACCCCGCCAAGGGCAAGGCCGAGGTGATCGTCAAGGGCGACCCGCGCTACGACACCCGCATCACGCGCGACACCGCTCGTCAACGTCGCAAAGCCGAGCTGCAAGCCGATCGAGACCGTCTCCTCGGCGGCAACGCGAACCGTCAGCTCCCGTAGCGGGAGCAGAGAGCGGTGACGGAACATCCGCCGTCGTCGACGCGAGTTGACATAACGATGATTATGGGCGTTGTCGACGACGTTGCCCGTGACGTGGAGCGGGGCGATCCCGTCAGTTCCGACCGCGTGAAATCGTCTGCGGGACGACATCGCACAGGCAGACGTTCGTCGACGGCTGTGAGTTCGATCACTGACCGCGTGATGTTGTCTGCGGGACGACATGACGCGCACAGACCGTTCGTCGCAGCGTGGGTTCGATGACTGACCGCGTGATCTCGTCCGCGGGGCGACATCACGCGGTCGGACATCGACGGCGGGCACTCCCCAGCGCCGACACATCGCGACGTCTTTCGTCATGACGAAACTCCGCGGATACCTCGGACACCGGCGTGTCAGGGCGGGCTGGCGATCTCGCGGTCGTGCAACGGGGCGGCGGCGTCCAACAGCCAGTCGAGGATCTCGCGCAGCTCTCGGTCGGTGCGCTTGCCGGGCGCGGCGAGGTCGCGCTTGGCGTCGTCGACGGCGCAGGCCAACACGTAGAGATCGTCACGCAGCGCATCGAGCTCGGACCTCGCGACGACGAGATCCGACTCGCTGAGCTCGAGCTCGCGGGCGCGCTGTCGGGCGACCCAGTCCCACTGACGGCAGGCCTGACGACAGAACTCGCGCTTGCGTCCGGTGCGTGCGGCGCGCGGGAGGACGCGGCGGCACCAGCGGCACCGCGCCGGACCCTCCCCCGTGGGCATCGGTGAAGGCACCTCTTTCGTCATGACGGAACCTTACCGACACCGCCGATGTGAGTCAGGGACCCGTCAGCGACTCGCCACGACTCCGCTCAGCGATCGACGAGCTGGCCGTCCGCGCTCCACGCTGCCTCGGCGTGGTCGAGCCGCTCGGTCGCGAGCTCGCGCAGCTCTTCAGCGGCCGCGGCGACCAAGACGTTGAGCAGCGCGAGCGTGCCGACGTGGCTGTCGAACGGGCCGACGCCCCCGGCGTTGAGCACCATCGAGCTGTCCGCCAGGCCGGCGAGTGGCGACAATGCGCTGTCGGTGAGCGCCAGCAGCCACGCTCCCCTGCGCTTGGCCTCCTTGGCGGTCTTGACCACCCAGCGGTCGTAGCGGCGGAGGTCGATGGCGATGACCGCGTCGCCGGGCTCGAGCTGCGAGAGTCGTCGGCTGACCGCGACCTCGTTGCCGGTGAGCAGTTCCACGTTCGGGCGCAGGGCGCGCAGGTCGCCGACGAACTGGAGGCTCACCCCGGTGGACGCGTCGCCGCTGAGCACGAGCACCGAGTGGTCGAGCGCACACAGCCGGAGCGTCGCCTCGCCGACGGCTCGCTCGTCGATCGCGAGCAGCGTCGACTGCACGTTGTCGAGCTCGCGCTGCAGATGCCGCTGCACCACCACCCCGCCGCGCGCCTCGCGGATGCGCACGGCCGCGGGCCGGAGCTGGTTGGAGAGCTCGTTCTGGACCGATGCCTGCAGCGCCGTGAACCCGTCGAAGTCCAGCTTGGCGGCGAGCCGTACCACCGTTGCCGCACCGGCCTGGGCGGCCTCGGCGAGCTCCGCGACCGTTCCGAATGCAACCAACTCCGGGCGGGTCAGGACGATCTCGGCGACTCGACGTTCGGCCGTGGTCAGCTGGCTGCCCACCTCGGTGATGCGTGCCGCGACCTCCATGGCGCAACACCGTAGCGGAGCCGCCTCCGGACGTTCGAAAGCGATGGCGCGTGCATTCCGACTCAGATAGACTTTGGAACATGTCTTCCAACCGTGAGTCCGACGTCGATCTCGTCGCCCGCGCGACGCAACTGGCACTGGGCCTGCCCGCCGGCATGCGGGCCCGCCTCGATGCCTTCCGCGACAGCCCTCCACCAGCGGGCTGCATGCTGCTCCAAGGCCTGCCCGTCGGGGACCTCCCGCCCACCCCGGCCACGCCGACCACGCCCACCGACAAGTCCGATGCCACCGAGCTGCGCCTGCTGACGATCGCCGCAGTGCTGGGCGAGCCGGTCGGCTACCAGCCAGAGCACGGCGGCGATGTCGTGCAGAACATCGTGCCGGTGTCGTCGGCGGCGAGCAGCCAGACCTCCACATCGTCCACCGTCGACCTGATGTTCCACACCGAGGCCGCGTTCCATCCGCACCGCCCGCGGTACCTGCTGCTCTACTGCCTGCGCGGCGATGCGCAGGCGCGCACCACCGTGGCATCCATCCAAGGCGCTCTCCCCTACCTCGACAGCGAGATCGTCGAGGTCCTGTTCCAGCCGCGCTTCCGATGCGCCGTCGACGAGAGCTACCTCCACGGTCGCGAGAACGTGCTCGGCGCGCCCATCGCGATCCTCACCGGCGATCGCGCCGATCCGACCATGGTGTTCGACCAGGACCTGATGGTCGGCATCGACGAGGAGGCCGAGGAGGCACTGCAGACGCTGGGCGAGACGCTCAGCGCGCACCACTCGTCGGTGGTGCTCGAGCCGGGCGACCTCCTCGTCATCGACAACGACATGGTCGTCCACGGCCGCAGTCCGTTCGCTGCCCGCTTCGACGGCACCGACCGTTGGCTGCAGCGCACGTTCGTGGTCACCGACCTCGCCGCGAGCGACGGCGAGCGCACTGGTCGCGTCATCACCACCGTCTTCGGCGAGTGACCTCGCCGCGGGCGGCAGCACCGTCAGCGGCGATACTGGCCCGATGATCTCACTGCCGGCCCCCGCCCGCGCCTTCGCCAGCGACAACGCCGCCGGCGTGCACCCGAGCGTGATGGACGCGCTCGTCGAGGCCAACGCCGGCCACGCGTTGGCCTACGGCGACGACCCGTGGACCGCGGCCACGAATGCGCACATGCGCGAGCTGTTCGGGCCGAGCGCGGAGACGTTCCTCGTGTGGAACGGGACGGGCGCGAACATCGTCGGTCTGGCCACGCTGCTCGGTCCGGCCCAGGCCGTGATCTGCACCAACTGGGCACACATCAACGTCGACGAGACGGGCGCGCCGGAGCGCATCCTCGGCGCCAAGTTGATCGACCTCGACTGCCCCGACGGCAAGCTCGTGCCGGCGCAGATCGAGGACCAGGCCCACGCGCTCGGCGACATGCACCACGCCCAGCCCGGTGTGGTCAGCATCACCCAGAGCACCGAGCTGGGCACCGTGTACACGATCGACGAGATCGCCGCGATCGGCGAGGCCGCGCATCGGCTCGGCATGGCCTTCCACCTCGACGGTGCACGGTTGGCCAACGCCGTCGCCGCCGCGGGTGGCGGTGCCTCGACCCTCCGAGCGATGACCGTCGACGCGGGCGTCGACGTGCTGTCGTTCGGCGCGACGAAGAACGGGATGATGTACGGCGAAGCCGTCGTGTGCCTGACCGAGCGTGCCGCGCGGGTCGCGCCGTTCGTGCGCAAGCAGACCACCCAGCTGCCGTCGAAGATGCGCTACGTCGCTGCCCAGCTGAACGCACTGCTCCACGACGAGCTGTGGCTGACGCTCGCGAGCCAGTCGAACACCATGACCACACGCCTGTACGAGGCCACCCGCGACATCCCCGGTGTGGTCTACGACGCGGCGCCCGCAGTGAACGCGGTGTTCCCGCACCTGCCCCCCGAGGCCATCCGCGAGCTGCAGGAGTGGTGCTTCTTCTGGGACTGGAACCCTGCTGCGAACCAGGTCCGCTGGATGACCGCGTGGGACACCACGGCCGACGACGTCGATGCGTTCGCGGCCGGTGTGCGCCAGTGCCTGAACGGCTGAAATGCATCGTGACCTGGTGTGACACGCCCGCATACCCTCGGTTCACCGGGTGAATCGCCGTTCACCCAAAGTTCAATGCGAAACATTAAATTTCTTGCATCATGCAATTGACTCCGCGATTGCTTCTCCTTATGATCGATCTCGTGCCTGCTGGGGTCTGCGGGTACGAGGACTTTGGGGTCGAGGGGGCACCATGGCTGCAGTTGAGATCATGTTCCACCGTGAAGCCACCGACGATCGGTGGATGAACGAGGCAGCATGCAAGGGGTTGACGAACCTGTTCTTCCCGGCACCCGCAGAGCGGCCACAGGCGCGCGATCGGCGTGAGGCAATGGCTCGCTCGGTGTGCGCGAGCTGTCAAGTCAACTCGATGTGTCGGGTCTACGCCCGCGACAACCACGAGTACGGCTTCTGGGGTGGGGAGTCCGAGGACGAGCGCCACAGCGCCGGCTTCCGGCTCATCGCGCCCATCGGCGTGCGCGCCCGCGGCGTCGGCTGACGCACTGTCGGGCGCTACGGTGCTCGGCGTGACACCGGACATCGACGTCTGCGTCGTCGGCAGCGCCAACCTCGATCTCGTCGCCACCACCGAGCGGCTGCCCGCGCCCGGCGAGACGGTGCTCGGATCGAGCTACGCAGAGCACGCCGGGGGCAAGGGCCTCAACCAGGCGGTCGCCGCATCGCGAGCCGGCGCGCGCACAGCCTTCGCCGCAGCGGTCGGCGACGACGATGCCGCCCGCCAGCTGCTGCAGGTGATGGGCGACGACGAGATCGATGCCACGGCCGTTCGCGCCCTGATCGGCGTGCCGACCGGCCGGGCCCTGATCGGTGTGTCCGCCGAAGCGGAGAACTCGATCATCGTGGTGCCCGGGGCGAACGCCCGGCTGGACCCCGGCGACGTCGTTGCGGCGTCCTCCCGAGCGCGAGTCGTGCTCGCTCAGCTCGAGGTGCCCGTGCCCACGGTGCATGCGGCACTGGCCGCGGCGCGTGCGGCGGGAGCGACCACGATCCTCAACCCCGCGCCCGCCACTCCCCTGTCGGCCGACACCCTGGCGCTGTGCGATGTCGTCATCCCGAACGAGCACGAGGTCGAGCTGCTCGGCGGCGTCGAGGCGCTGTTCGCCCTCGGCGCCGCTGCGGTCGTGGTGACACTCGGCGCCCGTGGTGCGGCGCTGCACACCCCCGACGGCGCGTTGGTCCACGTCGATGCCTTCGCCGTCGACGCGATCGACACCACGGCCGCCGGCGATGCGTTCTGTGGTGGGTTCGCCGCCTCGCTCTCGCGTGGCGCGTCGATGGTGGACGCGCTGCGGTTCGCCGCGGCGACGGCGGCACTCGCCACGACTCGACCGGGTGCGGTGCCGTCGCTGCCGCACCTGGCGGAGATCGAACGGTTGCTCAGCGCCGGAGCGTGATCGCGGTCCAGCCGTCGCGGTCGCGTCGGGCGACGACTCGCAACGGCTGCAGCGCAGCCAGCACGTGATCGTGCCGTTCGGCGAGGATGCCGCTGATGATCAACGAACCATGCGGGTCGAGCACGCGCTGGAGCTCGGCGGCGAGCTCGATCAGGGCGGGCGCGAGGATGTTGGCGACGACGACCCGGTAGGTGCCGGCGATGTCGGCCAACGGCGTCGTCGAGACGTCGATCCGGTCCTCGACGCCGTTGATCCGTGCGTTGTGGCGGGTGGTGGGCACCGCCGCTGGCGAGATGTCGATGGCGTCGATGTGCGCCGCGCCGAACCGGCACGCCGCAACCGACAGCACGCCGCTCCCGCAGCCGACGTCGAGCACCGCGTCGCCGGGATCGACCTCGTCGCGCAGGGCGAGCATCGACAGCACTGTCGTGGGATGGTCGCCGAGCCCGAACGTCGCGCCGGGCTCGATCGCGATCGTGACGATGCCGTCGCCCTCGGGCGCTGCCACCCATTCGGGATGCACGACGAGATCGTCGGCCACCCACACCGCGCCGGCGTGCTCGCGCCAGGTCTCGCTGACCGACTCGTCGACCGTCTCGAACCGCCATGGCCAACGCAACGCAGCGAGCGCGTCGGTGATGTCGGCGAGGTCGTCGCCGAGCGACGTCCAGAGCTCGATGGAGACGCTGCCGCGAACGCTGCGCTCCTCGACGGCGACGACGCCGAGCGCCCACAGCTCGTCGGACGCGACCTCGACATCGGCCGGTCCGACCGTGACCACCACGGCCTGCATCAGTCGATGCGGCGCATCGTCGCCTTGAAGCGGCGTCCCTTGTCGACGTAGGTCTGCGCGGCGAACGAGGTGTAGTCCGCCTTCGCCTTGCCTTCCTTCACGACGGCGGGAACGCCGACGGCGAGCGCGCCGGTTGGCACGATGGTGCCGTTCAGGAGCACGGAGTTGGCGGCGACGACCGAGCCGGTGTGCACGACGACCTGGTGCATCACGATGGACCCGTTGCCGACGAGCGAGTTGTCCTCGATGGTGCAGCCCTCGAGGTGGACGATGTGGCCGATCACGCAACCGTTGCCGACAATCGTCGGGTACGGCGGCGTCGTGTGGATCACGCTGCCGTCCTGGATGGACGTGCGCTCGCCGATGTGGATCTCGCCGTCGTCGCCACGCAGCACGGCACACGGCCAGATGGTGCTCTCCGCGCCGATCCAGACCGAGCCGATCACCACTGCGTCGGGATGGACGAACGCATCGGGATGGATGACAGGAACCTGGTCGCCCAGCGCGTAGATCGGCACCACATCAACCTAGCGATCGCACGACGAGGGTGGAGAGACGACGGCATCACCGGATAGCGTGATCAGCTATGTCCCGCAGGATTGAGATCGAACTGACAAGCGCGCGCCCCGACGGCACGTGGACCTGGCGCGCCGCCGGGGCACGCGAGCCGAAGGGTGTGCTGGCGACGTCGATCCTGCCCTCGGAATCGAAGGTGGGCGATCTGTTGCGCGCCGAGGTGGAGGTCGAGCTCGACGGCAACACCGTGCTGAACGTGGCGCCGATCAAGGGCAAGGCCGAGAAGTCGGGCCTGCTCGAGATCCTGCCGAGCTCCACGCCGTTCGAGGCCGTCACCCAGCAGCTCGCCGGCCGTGGCCGCAGCGATCGTGGCGGCGACCGTGGTGATCGTCGCGACCGTCCGCCGCGCCGTACCGATGGCGATCGCCCGCGTCCCGACGGCGACCGTCGTCCCCGTCCCGATGGCGAGCGTGCGGGTGCACCCGGCGCCGACCGTCGTCCTCGCCGCGACGGCGATCGCCCCGCCGCCGGCCCCGGTGCTGGTGCGGGTGGTCGCGACCGTCGTCCTCGCCCGAACTTCACGCCGCCGCCGGAGCTGCCGCAGCGCCCGAAGCCGAAGCGGCTCAAGCCCGGTCGCGCCCATCGCACGGCCGTGCTCGCCGATCTGCCCGAGGAGCAGCGCGCCGTCGCCGAGCGCGCCCTGCAGGGTGGCATCCCCGCCGTCCGTCAAGCCGTGCAGGAGCAGAACACGCGCCTCAAGGCCGAGGGCAAGGAAGAGATCCCCGCAGCCGGCCTGATCCAGATGGCCGAGCAGTTGCTGCCGAAGCTGCGCGTCGCCGAGTGGCTCGACCGTGCCGAGGCGGCCAAGGCCGACCTCGCCGAGCTCGCGCTCCCCGATCTGCGCTCGGTCGTCGCCTCGAGCGAGGATCCCGTCGTCGCCCGCGACGAGACCACCCGTACGCTCGCCGCCGAGCTCAAGCAGGCGCTCATCTCCAAGCAGGAGA